>NZ_JBFAMS010000008.1:0-220411 GCF_040656575.1 Micromonospora sp. NPDC049801
CGCCGTTCTCGACTAGGTCAAGGCGGCCGTCGCCGTCGACGCCGATCTGATCGCTGAGCAAGCACTGCTGCAGTCGGCTTCGGGTGACCGGGTAGTCGACCCAGGTGGAGATCAGGTCGGGGGTGAAGACGCCACCCTCGAGCAGGTAGTCGTGGTCGGCCTCGAGCGAGTCGAGCACGGCCGGCAGCGAGCCCGGAACCTGCTTGACGTCGCCCCACTCCTCCGGCGGGAGGTCGTAGAGGTCCTTGTCGATCGGCGTCGGCGGCTCGATCTTGCTCTTGATGCCGTCCAGGCCGGCCATCATCATGGCCGAGAAGGCCAGGTAGACGTTAGCCGACGGGTCCGGCACGCGGAACTCGACGCGCTTGGCCTTCGGGTTGGCGCCGGTGACCGGGATGCGGGTGCAGGCGGAGCGGTTGCGCTGCGAGTAGACCAGGTTGACCGGGGCCTCGTAGCCGGGCACGAGGCGACGGTACGAGTTGACCGTCGGGTTGGTGAACGCCAGCAGCGACGGCGCGTGGTGCAGCAGACCGCCGATGTACCAGCGAGCGGTGTCGGACAGGCCGGCGTAGCCGGTCTCGTCGTAGAACAGCGGCTCACCGTTGAGCCAGAGGCTCTGGTGGGTGTGCATGCCGGAGCCGTTGTCACCAAAGAGCGGCTTGGGCATGAACGTGGCGGTCTTGCCGTTGGCCCAGGCCTCGTTCTTCACGATGTACTTGAAGAGCTGGAGCTGGTCGCCGGCGTGCAGCAGCGTCGAGAACTTGTAGTTGATCTCGGACTGGCCGGCGGTGCCGACCTCGTGGTGCGAGCGCTCCACGGTGAAGCCGGTGTCGACCAGGCGGCGCACGATCGAGTCGCGCAGGTCGGCGTAGTGGTCGACCGGCGGCACCGGGAAGTAGCCGCCCTTGTAGGCGGTCTTGTAGCCGAGGTTGCCGCCCGCCTCATCGCGGCCGGTGTTCCAGGCGCCCTCGATCGAGTCGATGTAGTAGAACGACTGGTGCGCCGAGGTCTCGTGGCGGATCGAGTCGAAGATGTAGAACTCCGCCTCGGCGCCGAAGTAGGCGGTGTCGGCGATGCCGCTGGCCGCCAGGTACGCCTCGGCCTTCTTCGCGACGTTGCGCGGGTCGCGGCTGTAGGCCTCGCGGGTGAACGGGTCGTGGATGAAGAAGTTCAGCGCGAGCGTCTTCTGCGCGCGGAACGGGTCGATGAACGCGGTGGCGACATCCGGGAGCAGGAGCATGTCCGACTCGTGGATCGCCTGGAAACCGCGGATCGACGAACCGTCGAACGCGAGGCCGTCGGTGAAGAGGTCGTCGTTGACGGACTCGACCGGCAGGTTGAAGTGCTGCATCACACCGGGCAGGTCACAGAAACGCACGTCGACGAACTTCACGTCCTCGTTCTTGAGGTATCGCAGCAGTTCCTCGGGATTGGCGAACACACATCCTCCTGGCACGTCCACGGGTGGCTAGCGTCCTGGGGACGCTATGGCCGGGGAGTTGCCCGGCCATGTCTTCAGTGTTTCTGCCGTGTTACGTCCCTCGCGGAGCGTCAGGGATGCTCCTGTCCACGCACTCAGCCTGCGCGAACGTCGTACCGGCTGTGCCAGTGTAATGACACTTGAGGTCATTGGCCCGAATCGGCACGCTGTGGTGACGGCTCCTCGACGGCTCCCCGATGGCTCCTCGGTGGCCTCGATTCGGACGCGGATACCCTTGATCGCTGTGACCAATCCGCACGTCCCGGCAGCGCCGGCCACCGACCCGACCTTCACCCCGCCGAGCCTGGGCCGGCGCTTCGGCGCGCTGATCGTGGACTGGGTGCTCTGCCTGCTGGTGGCCAACATCTTCGCCGACCCGGTACGCGACGGTTGGGCGCCGGTGCTCGTGCTGATCCTGGAGTACGGCCTCTTCCTCGGCCTGTTCGCCCAGACGCCGGGCATGTACATCACCAAGGTCCGCTGCGTGAACTGGCACGACGGGGGTCGGATCGGCGTGCTCCGCGCGCTGGCCCGGGGCGTGCTGCTGGCGCTCGTCGTCCCCGCGCTGATCATGGACCAGCACCGCCGGGGCGTACACGACCGGCTCGTCGACTCGGTCGTCGTCGACGCCCCCCGCGCCTGACGCCCGAGCACTGCCCGCCTCCCGGGACCGACGCGGCTCGGCCGGGCCCCGCAAGATCCGCACAGCTTCCCCGATGTTGCTGCTTCCCGCGCGTCGGAGGCAGCAACATCGGGGAAGGTGCGCAGATCTTGGGCCCGGGGCCCGAGGGCGTGCGAAAAAGAGCCGGACCCGTGGGGGTCCGGCTCTCTTCGGGTACGAGGTCAGCGTCGCGGCTGACGGGCGCCGCCCGGCGGGCGCATGTTCTTCGGGATCGCGCCCTTGGGCATCTGCGGACGGGCGGTGAGCGCCTTGAGGCGCCTGTCCAGCGCGTTGACGTCCTTGCCGCTGAGCGCGCGGGGCAGCCGCAGCAGGGTGTTGCGCAGCTTGCGGATCGGCAGCTCGCCCTCCTGCTGGCCGATCACGTAGTCGTGCAGCGGGGCGGAGCCGATGACCTTGGCCAGTCGACGCTTCTCCTGCCCGAGCAGGCCGCGTACGCGCTGGGGGTTGCCCTCGGCCAGCAGGATCACGCCCGGCCGGCCGATCACCAGGTGGACCATGTCCATCTGGGTGGTGGAGCTGACGGCCGGCGTGACCCGCCAGTCGCCGCGCATGTTGTCCATGATCTGCGCCGCCGCGCCGGGCTGCCCCTCGGCGGCGTTCATCATCGCCGCATTGGACCGCAGGTTCAGCACGATCAGCACCGCGAGCAGGGCGAACAGGATGCCCAGCGGCAGCCAGATCCAGCCCCAGAGGATCACCGCGACCACGGTGAGCGCGAGCGGGATGAGCACCGCTGCGGCGACCAGCGGCGCGAACCACCGGTCCTGCTTGGCGGTGAACTGGAACACCATCCCGATCTGCTTCAGCCGCTGGCCGAACGAGACCTTCTCCTGGGGCTTTGCCATGCCGCAGAGTCTAGTGGTCCCCGTCGCCCGGGTTGATCCGCGTCCGGGTGCCGCCCGGCTGAGTACCTTACGTCCCCTCAGCGGCCCGGATCGGGCGAGTAAGGAGGGTGCCGCTGGGAGAGATGAGGCGGTGTGCCCATGCCGGGTTGGGGCCTTCACGCGAAGAGTTGTCGGCAGCGAACGACGACGCGACGAAGGAGCCTGACATGTTCGGCAACGACGTGGACTTCCTGCTCTCCCTGCACCGTACCCAGGCCGCCGAGCTGCGGGCCGAGGCCGCCGCGGAGCGACTGGCCCGCTCGATGACGCGCCGGGGCGGCCGTACCTGGACCGGCCGCCGCCAGCCGGTCCGCCGCACGGGCGACGACCGCCGGTGACCGCGACCGCGCCACCCGACACGGCCGACCGGCCCGTCCCGTCGCCAAACGGGGGCGGCGGGACGGGGCCGCGACCGCCGGCCGGGCCGCCATGGCGCGGGCCGGCCGGCGGGGTCGCGGTGTCGTCCGGTCATGGCATGCTCGGTCGCGTGACCCTCCGTGCCGCGAGTTCCGTCCTTGTCGGCCGCCAGCGCGAGATCGCGGCCCTGCACGACGCGCTGGGTCGGGCCGGCAAGGGCGAGCCGGCCACCGTGCTGGTGGGTGGTGAGGCGGGGGTGGGCAAGACCCGGCTGTTGGAGGACTTCGCGGCCCTGGCCACCGCCTCCGGCACCCGGGTGCTGGTCGGCCAGTGCCTGGAACTGGGGGAGGCGGGATTTCCGTTCGCCCCGTTCGCCGCCGCGCTGCGCGCGGTGCTGCGGGCCGACGGCCCGGAGGTCTTCGCCGGTTTCGAGGCGGAGTTCGCCCGTCTGCTGCCGGAGCTGGGCCGGACGCCGACGGCGTCGACCCTGTCGCGAACGGGACCGCTGACCGACGCCCCGCGTGGATACCTGTTCGACCTGGTCGCCGAGCTGTTCCAGCGGCTCGCCGACGTTCGGCCGCTGCTGCTGGTAATCGAGGACCTGCACTGGGCGGACCGGTCCACCCGGGATCTGATCGGTTTCCTGGTCCGGGCCGCGCGGCCGGGCCGGCTGCTGCTGGTCTGCACGTACCGCACCGACGAGCTGCAGCGGGGGCATCCGCTGCGCCCGTTCCTCGCCGAGCTGGACCGGGCCCGCGGTGTCGAACGGGTCGAGCTGGGCCGGCTGGACCGCGACGGCACCGCCGCGATCCTCGCCGACCTGCTCGGCGGCGAGCCGGCACCGCGTGCCGTCGACGACGTGCACAAGCGTACGCAGGGCAACCCGTTCTTCATCGAGGAGTTGGCGGTGGCCGGCGACCCGATCGGCTGCGCGGCGATCCCCGAGACGCTGCGTGACCTGCTGCTGGCCCGGGTGGACCGGCTGCCCGAGCCGACCCAGCGGGTGCTGCGGATCGCTGCGGCCGGCGGCACGCGCTTCGCCCACGATCTGCTCGCCGAGGTCGCCGGCCTGCCCGAGGCCGAGTTGGAGGAGGCGCTGCGCGCCGCCGTCGCGGCCCAACTGGTGGTGGCCGACCGGGACGGCGACTACGAGTTCCGGCACGCTCTGGTCCGTGAGGCCGTGCACGACGAGTTGCTGCCCGGCGAGCACGCCCGGCTGCACGCGCGGTTCGCCGCCGCGATCGAGGCGCAGCCGCACCTGGTCGTCGCCGGCCGCGCCCCGGCCGAGATCGCCCACCACTGGTACGCGGCGCACGACCACCCCCGGGCCCTCGTCGCCGCACGGGTCGCGGCCTGCGCCGCCGCCGACCGGTACGCCTACGCCGAGCAGCGCCGCCTGCTGGAGCGGGCGTTGGAGTTGTGGGAGTTGGTGCCGGACGCGGCCGACCTGCTGGGCATGGACCATCTGGCGTTGCTGGAGCAGACGCTGGACGCGGCGGTGACGGCCGGCGACTTCAGCCGGGCCATCACGTTGACCCGCGCCGGACTGGCCGAGGTGGACGCCGACGCCGCGCCGTTGCGCGCCGCCCGCCTGCTCAACCAGCGGGGCCGACTGATGGCCCTGCTGGGCAAGAGCGACGGCAGGCGGGAGTTGGACGAGGCGTACCGCCTGGCGGCCGGCGGTCCGCCCGGTGTCGAGCGGGTCCGGCTGCTCGCCGACATCGCCACCCACCTGGTCAAGATCGATGCGGCGCAGGCCGCGCGGGTGGCGGCCGAGGCTGCCACCGACGCCCAGGCGCTGGGCGCGGAACCGGCCCTGCTCGCGACCCGGATCGCGCTGCTCTGCCAGGGCGAACGGGACGACGGACGAGGGCTCGCGGAGCTGGACCGCGCCGAGGCGGCGGCGCGCGCGTCCGGTGACGTGCCGGCTTTGGTGCTCGCCAAGGTGTTCCAGTCGGACCTGCTCTGCGAGGCGGGCCGCTACGCCGAGTCCGCCGAGGCGGCCGAGGCCGGGATGGCCGAGGCGCGGCGGGTGGGGATCAGCCGCTCGACCGGGGCGTACCTGCTGTCCAACCGGGCGGAGGCGCTGATCGCCTTGGGCCGCTGGGACGAGGCGGAGACGGTGTGCGCCGAGGCGGCCCGGATCGACCTGTCCGGCGTGACCGGCCTGCACTGGCTCCAGGTGTGCGCCGGTCTGCGGCTGGCCCGGGCGCACCCGGGCGCCGACGAACTGGTCGAGCGCGCGCTGGCCTTCCTCGGCCGGCCCTACCTGTGGCCGAACCACCGACTGCCCCTGCACGAGCTGGGGATCGAGGCCGCGCTGGCCGCCGACGACGTGTCCGAGGCGGTACGCGCGGCTCGCGTCGCGGTGGCCGACGGGAGCCTGCCGCAGCTACCCCGCGAGGGCTGGCCGGTGCTGAGCGCTGCCGCGCGTACCGCCGCCCGCACGGGTGACGTCGAGCTGGCCGCCGCCGTGGCCGCGCTCGCGGCCGACCTGCCGGCGCGGCACCCGGCCGCTCGGGCGCACTCCGACCAGGTCAACGCGCTGCTGGCGGCCGACGATGAGACGTTGCCTGCGTGGCGGACGGCGGTGCGGGCGTGGCGGGCCGACGGGCAGCCGTACCCGCTGGGCCGGGCGTTGCTGGCGCTGGCCGAGGCCGCCGCCCTGGCCGGCGAGCGGGACGAGGTGTCGGCGGCGATCACCGAGGCGGCCGAGATCGCCCGGCGGCTCGGCGCGACGCCGCTGGCCGGGGCCGCCGCCACCCTGGCGCGGCGGGTCGGTCTGCGCGGGGCGGGCGCGGGCGGGGCCGGCCCGGATGTGCTGACGTCCCGGGAACGGGAGGTACTGCGGCTGGTCGCCGAGGGGCACAGCAACAGCCGCATCGCCGAGCGCTTGTTCATCTCACCGAAGACGGCAAGCGTGCACGTCTCCCGCATCATCGCCAAACTGGACGTCACCAACCGGGGGGAGGCCGCCGCGCTGGCCCACCGCCTCGGCCTGCTGGCCGAGCCCGCCACCCAGCGTTGACGGCAGCGGCTACCGTCAGCGGCCACCGTCAGCCGCGCGGCAGGTAGATCCGCCAGCCGTCGAGGGTGACCAGGTCGAGGGCGTCCGGGCCCGCGCCGAGTCGCGCGTCGAGCCGGGCCGCCAGCGGCGACCCGGTCGGCGCCACCCAGGCGGGCGCCGCCGCGCGCTCCACCTCGCGGCGGTACGCGGGGTAGCGGTCGAAGCCGGGGCGCAGGTCGTCGTTGACGACCGCGCAGACCACCCGCTCCGCGCTGGCGAAGGTGAGACGGTTGCAGGTCCAGTAGCCGGCGCGCACGTACCGTACACCGAGGTCACGCAGCGTGGTCACCAGCGCGGCGTGCCGGGTCTCGGCGGCCCGGGTCGCCGGGGCCGTCCGCGCCGCCTGCGCGGTGGCCCAGGCGGTGGTGAGCAGCGTGGCGGCCAGGACGGCGAGCGCGACCGGCCGGGCCGCCGTCGACCCCGACCGGGCCAGCGTCCAGACCGGCCAGAGCAGCGCCGGCACGGCGATGAGCAGGGTGGACAGGTACCGGGCGCTCTCCGCCGGGGTCAGGCCGGAGGAACTACTCACGGTGTACGCGACGAGCGTCGCCACCGCGGCCAACACGAGAGCCAGTCGCACCGCCCCCGCGACGCGGGATGACACCCGGCCCGGGTCGGCCGGAGCCGCTGGGCGGCGCAGGGCGCGCCAGGCCGTGCCGGCCGCGACGATGAGCAACACCGGCAGCGCGTACGCCCACCACAGTTGCCAGGTGGCGCAGGCGCCCGGGTCGCAGAAGCCCATCCCGAGCGGCGGCCCGACCAGCAACCCGCCGTGCAGCCGGGCGGCCCACCCGGCGGTGGCGTCGGCACCACCCGCGGCGAGCACCGCGTGCACCGGATTCCGGCCGGTCAACAGGCTGTCCGTGAGCAGCGGGGCGGCCCCCAGCAGGACGCCCACCCCGACCAGCGCGCCGGCCCGACCGCGCAGCTCGCGGTGGCAGAACCCGACGAGCACCGCTCCGGTCGCCACGACGTACGGCAGCACCAGCGGATCGACCCAGAGCATCAGGCCGGCCAGGAATCCCCAGGTCGCCCAGCGCGTCAGCCGCCAACCGGGTCGGCCGGCGGCCAGGTCCACGGCGAGCAGGGCGAGCGCCACGCCGACGGCGTTCATCTCGGGATAGCCGCCGCCGGCGATCAACTGGTTCTTGACGACCCGGTCGGCCCCGAGGGCGAGCAGGACAACCACCAGCAGGCCGAACCAGCGGTCCCCGGTCAACCGCAGCGTCAGCCGCCAGGCCAGTAGCAGGAACAGCGCGTACAGCGCCAGCGTGGGCAGCCGCAGAGCGACCAGCGACGGGCCGGCGAGCGCGAACACCGGTGCGGCCAGGTACGCCTCCAGCGTGCCCATGTACTGCTGGCCGTAGAACCAGACCGGGAAGTCCTCGCCCCGGGCGATGTGCAGCGCGGCCAACCCCATGGTGGCCTCGTCGCTGTTCGTCGGCGGAGTGGCGTGGCCCAGCAGCCAGAGCCGGTAGCCGACCCCGGCGAGCAGGGCCAGCCCGGTGAGCCAGCCGACCGGGCCGAGGCGCGCGCCGGGCCGCGGACGCGGTCGATCCGCGCCGCGCGGCTGGTCGCGTACCCCGGCGGTCATCGCACGATCATGACACTCGGGCGCCGCACGGTCCGTGCGGCGCTGTCGGCGGGTCAGCCCGCGGTGGCGACCGTGGCGGCGGCGCGGGCGTCGATCGCCTGCTGGTAGAGCCGGCCGGCGCGGTACGACGAGCGCACCAGCGGCCCGCTCATCACCCCGGCGAAGCCGATCTCCTCGGCCTCCTCGCGCAGCTCCACGAACTCCTCCGGCTTGACCCAGCGGGTCACCGGGTGGTGCCGGGGGGAGGGGCGCAGGTACTGCGTGATGGTGATCAGCTCACAGCCGGCCTCGTGCAGGTCGCGCAGCGCCTGCGACACCTCGGCCCGCTCCTCGCCCATGCCCAGGATGAGGTTGCTCTTGGTGACCAGGCCGTCGGCGCGGGCCTGCCGGATCACGTCCAGGGAGCGGTCGTAGCGGAACGCGGGCCGGATGCGCTTGAAGATGCGCGGCACGGTCTCCACATTGTGCGCCAGCACCTCCGGGCGGGAGCCGAACACCTCGGCCAACTGCTCGGGGACGGCGTTGAAGTCCGGGATCAGCAGCTCGACGCCGCAGCCCGGCTGGAGGGCGTGGATCTGCCGGACCGTCTCGGCGTAGAGCCACGCGCCGCCGTCCGGCAGGTCGTCGCGGGCGACGCCGGTGATGGTGGCGTAGCGCAGGCCCATCGAGACGACCGACTCGGCGACCCGACGCGGCTCGTCGGCGTCGAACTCGGCCGGCTTGCCGGTGTCGATCTGGCAGAAGTCACAGCGCCGGGTGCACTGGTCGCCACCGATGAGGAAGGTGGCCTCCCGGTCCTCCCAACACTCGTAGATGTTGGGGCAGCCGGCCTCCTGGCAGACGGTGTGCAGACCCTCGCGCGAGACGAGCCCGCGCAGCTGGGTGTACTCCGGGCCCATCTTGGCCTTGACCTTGATCCACGGTGGTTTGCGCTCGATCGGCGTCTCGGCGTTGCGCGCCTCGATACGCAGCAGGCGACGCCCCTCGGGGGCGGCCGTTGCGGTACGCGCTGCCTGGCCGGTCGTCGGCGCGGAGTGCTCGATCGTCACGAAAACGAGCCTACGCCGGATGGTGGCCGTCTATGTGCGTCAGGCGACCGGCATCACGCCGCTGACGTTGTGACGCCGGACACCGGTAAGCCGAAAAATGGCGTCACACGCTCCCGGTCGGGATGTTAGCGTCGCCGGCAACAGCGACGACGGAGCCGAGTAGCACCCCGACCCCGCCAGCGCAGAGAGCCGCCGGTGCTGAGAGGCGGTCTGGCGCCGGGGCGTGAAGACCCTCCCGAGCTGCGGGAAGAACGGTAAGGAAGGGCCCCTTCTTAACGCCTGCGGTAGAGGAAGGGCACCTTCCTAACGCCTAGTAGAGCCCGCCCGGCTGGCCCCGGTCACCAGGCGACGAACGAGGCCTCCGCTTCGGCGGGGGTGAAGGTGTGGTGGCACCGCGAGGTTCCCGCTCGCCCACACCTCCCTGGGGCTGACGCGACGCATCGCTTCCCCCGGGCGGCGACGGCGTGGCGAACGACCGAGGAGTCCGCCATGCGACGAACCCTGTCCCACCACCTGGCCGCCGAGATCGGCTCGACCGTGCGGATCGCCGGCTGGGTGCACCGACGCCGACTGCTCAAGTCGGTGGCCTTCCTGATCGTGCGCGACGCGGCCGGCCTGGCCCAGGTGGTCGTCACCGACCCGGCCGTCCGCGCCGAGCTGGAGAAACTGACCGAGGAGACGGTCGTCGAGGTCGTCGGCACGGCCACGTCGAACACCACGGCGCCCGCCGGGGTCGAGCTGACCGACCCGACGGTACGTCCCCTCGGACCGCCCGCCGTGCCGCCACCGTTCGACCTGTACCGGCCGGCGCTCACCGCGAGCCTGCCCACCCAGCTGGACAACGCGCCGACCGCGCTGCGGCACCCCACCCGGTCGGCCGCGTTGCGGATCTCGGCGGCGGCGGTGGCCGGTTTCCGTGCCGCGCTCGACGCGCGCGACTTCGTGGAGATCCACACTCCGAAGGTGGTCAGCTCCAGCACGGAGAGCGGGGCGAACGTGTTCGCGCTGGACTGGTTCGGCCGGCCCGCGTACCTGGCCCAGTCGCCGCAGTTCTACAAGCAACTGATGGTCGGCGTCTTCGAGCGCGTCTACGAGGTGGGGCCGGTCTTCCGGGCTGAGCCGCACGACACCGTGCGGCACCTCGCGCAGTACACGTCGCTCGACGCGGAGCTGGGCTTCGTGACCGACCACCGGGACGTGATGCGCGTACTGCGTGACACCGTGGCGCAGATGCTGGGCACGACGGGCGAGCGGGCCGGCGGCGCGCTGGCCGCGCTCGGCGTCACGCCGCCGCAGGTGCCGGCGGAGATCCCGGCCGTGCACTTCACCGAGGCGTTGACGATCGCCGGCGCGCCCGCCGACGAGCCGGATCTCGCGCCCGCCCACGAACGGGCACTCGGCGAGTGGGCGCTGCGCGAACACGGGTCCGACTTCCTCTTCGTCACCGGCTACCCGATGGCGAAACGGCCCTTCTACACCCATCCGGACCCGGCGCAGCCCGCGTACTCGAACGGTTTCGACCTGCTTTTTCGCGGCGTGGAGTTGGTCACCGGGGGACAGCGGCTGCACCGGCACGCCGACTACCTGGCGGCGCTGGCGGCCCGGGGTGAGCCGGTCGAGCCCTACGCCGGCTACCTGGACGCGTTCCGGCACGGCATGCCGCCGCACGGCGGGTTCGCCATCGGTCTGGAACGGTTCGTGGCCCGGCTGGTCGGCGCGGCCAACGTCCGGGAGGTCACCGCGTTCCCACGGGACCTGCACCGCCTGACGCCGTGAGCGGGGGCACGGGTCGGCGTCCGGTGACGTCGGCCCGTGCGGGCTCAGACCTCGACGAGGGTGGCGAGGCGGCGCTCGACCACGGGGAGCACGTCGGCGACGGTGATCGGACGGCCCAGTTCGGCGGTGAGCGACGTGACGCCGGCGTCGCGGATGCCGCAGGGCACGATCCGGTCGAAGTACGCCAGGTCGCAGTCGCAGTTGATCGAGAAGCCGTGCAGGGTGACGCCTCGGGCGACGCGGATGCCGATGGCGGCGACCTTGCGGGCCGGCCCCCGGTCGTCCTCGGGCACCCAGACGCCGCTGCGCCCCTCGACCCGGCCGGCGGTCAGCCCGAACTCGTCGCACACGCCGATGAGCAGGTCTTCCGTCCGGCGGACGTAGGCGACGACGTCCACCGGGTCGGGCAGCCGCAGGATCGGGTAGCCGACGAGCTGACCCGGGCCGTGCCAAGTGATCTTGCCGCCACGGTCGACGTCGACGACGGGGGTGCCGTCCATGGGACGGTCCCACGGCTCGGTGCGCTTTCCGGCGGTGTAGACGCTCGGGTGCTCCAGGAGCAGCACGGTGTCGCCGCGCTCGCCGGCCACCACCGACTCGTGCAGGCGCCGCTGCTCGTCCCAGGCAGCCTGGTAGTCGAGCAGGCCGGCGCGGACGGCCGTCAGGCCGGGGGTCGTCGTCGTCACGGCATCCAGCCTAGTCCCGCGCACGGTTCGAATCCCTGGTGAGACGTCTCACCAGGGCCCACGCTGAACCACTCGGGAGGTCGTTGTCACGCCGAAGCGGGACCGCTCGCAATGCGGCGACGACGCATGCGCCGCATGACGAGGACGAACGCCAACAGCGTCGGCGCGGCCAGTGTCAGGTACACCCAGAGCGAGGCGGCGAACGGTGACGGCCGTGGCTCCGGCCCGCCGAACGCGGCTCTTATCAGCAGGTCGCCCGGCACTATCAGGTCGGTCGACCCGCCCGGCGTGGTCACCAGCACCTCGCGACGACCGTCGGGCGACAGCGCGGCGAGGGTGGCACGCCGGTCGGTGTCCTGCTCCGTGTCGCTGAGGTAGCGCACGACGGGGTCGGCACCACGCCAGCCGAGGATGCCGCTCACCGAGGTGCCCGCCGGCAGGGCCGTTCCGACAGCTTGGCCGGTGGCCGCGTCCAGAAATTCGACTCGCCAGGTGCGCGCCGCGATCTGCTCGGACGTGCACCTGGGCCCGGCGCAGCCGTCGAAGGCGAGCAGCGCGAGCCGCCGGCCGTCGGGATGCCAGGCGGCCGGCCCGGCAAGTATCCGCCTGTCGCCCAGGTCGACCTGCCAACGAGGGGCGCCGCCGGTCGGGTCGACGACTACCAGTCGTTGGCGTTCGGCGAATCGGGCTGGCACGTCCGGCCAGCCGGTGGCCGCGATCAGGTCGCCACCGGGTGAC
This sequence comes from Micromonospora sp. NPDC049801, assembly GCF_040656575.1. Lineage (NCBI taxonomy): Bacteria > Bacillati > Actinomycetota > Actinomycetes > Micromonosporales > Micromonosporaceae > Micromonospora > Micromonospora sp. NPDC049801. The sequence goes on from NZ_JBFAMS010000008.1 coordinate 12,314, forward strand.
CAGGCCGCCGCGGTGTGCTGGGTGAAGGTGCCGATGTCGACCACCCGCTCGGCGCCCTGGAACGGGTCGACGACGAGCAGGTCGTCGGACTTTTCCGGATCGTTGAGCTGCTGGTTCTCCGGCCCGTAGGTGATCACGCCGTCGTCGTTGCTGCGGGTGCCCAATACGCGCCGCCCGTCCGGCGACCAGGCCAGCGCGTCCACCCCGACGGTCATGGGGCGGCTCTGCCGGCCGGTGGTGAGGTCGAGCAACTCGCCGGACTGTGGCCGCAGATAGTGCCGTCCGTCCGGGGAGAGCAGCCCGTGCCCTTCGCCGATGCCGATCGGGATCAGCCGGTACGCGCCGTCCCGGGCCACCACCACCCCGGTCGACTCGAAGTAGCGGGTGCGGTCGGTGAAGAACACCAGCGCCGCCGGACCGGCGGGCCGTTGCCCCACGGTGGCCTGCCACAGCCAGGGGTTGTGCACCCGGGTCGGCACCACGTTGGCTGTGGGGTCGACGGCAGCGCTGGCCGTGGGCGTAACGCCTGGCGCGCTGAGAGCCACGAGGGCCAGCGCGCCAGCCGCCGCGACCCCGCGCCCCAGTTGGCGGCCCATCATTCCCATCGGGCCATTAGACGCGATGAAAGTCTGTGCGGGTGTCCCGTCCGGTTGCGCCGTTCCTACCGACCGGCCGGGGGAATGCGCCAGAGCCAGACGTCGTCGACCCGCTGCGCTTCGCCGAACAGCGCCGTGGCGGTACGTCGGACCGCCGCCTCGTCCACCTCGAACTTCGCGCCGTGCACCGCGTCGGCGAGGACCAGCGTCTCGATCCGCCAGTGCCGCAGGTCGGACTGGACCTCCGACCGGGTGCCGTCGGTGATGATCGGCACCAGCCCGGTGCGGCCGGCCTGGTCCATGAGCGCGCTCAGGGTGCGTGGCACCGGACCGATCCGGCCGCGCCCGTCCGGCCCGCCGGGTCCGAGGAAGAAGCCGCCCGGAATGGCGAACTCGCCCTGGCGGTGCGACAGGGCGTACGCCTGCCAGCGCTGGCCGTCCGGATAGATGTCCACGGTCAGCGGCACGGGGGTCAACGTGTTGCCGTCGGAGACGTACTGCCGCCAGTTGCCGGAGGTGATGAACGCCGGGATCGGCTCCCGCTCGTCGGTCAGCAGTGGGGTGGGCAGCAGCGGCAGCAGGGCCACCGCGAAGCCGATCGCCCAGGCCAGCTCCGTCGAGCGGTGCCGGGGTGGGGAGGTGCGCAACTGCTCGACGGTGTACGCCAGCAGCACCCCGATCACCGGGGCCACCACCAGCGCCAGCCGGGCGGGCAACGCGGCGTTCACCACCGGGAACTGGCCGAGGATGTCGAACGGCATCGGCAGGTCGGTACGCCGCCCGTCGACCTTCGCGACCGGCCCGAAGGACAGCACCGAGAAGATCACCGCGACGACGCCCAGCGCCCAGAGAACCGCCCGGCGGCCGGGGTCGGCGCGTCGCCACAGCGCGACGAAGCAGACCACGGCGAGGACGAGCAGAGGAACCCCGAAGAACGAGTTCTCCTCGGTGGGGTTCGGCGCCAGCGCGGTCCCCAGTCCGACCTCCCCGGCCAGCGACCGGCGCGGGAACGCGGCGAAGGCGGCGATGTCCTCGGAGTGGATCACCGGGTCGAAGCCGGTGCCGTGGAACCGCTGCGGCCCCGCGAAGTGCAACCACAGCGGGTACGCCAGCAGCACGCCGGCCACCACGGCGGTCACACCGAGCCCGCGCAGGAACGTGGGTAGCGCGGCGCGCGCTTCGGCCCGGTGGGCCGGGTGCAACGCCCAGACGGCGACGAACACGCCGAGCGCCAGAGCGGCGAAGAACAGGCCCTCGGCGGCGATCGAGAAGGCCACCGCGACGAGCACGCCGAGGATCACCCCGTCGCGCAGCCAGTTCCCGGGCCGCCGCAGCGCGAACAGCCGCCAGATCAACAGCGGGACCAGCCAGCCCGCGGTCCAGTTCAGGTGCGCGTTGGCGTGCGAGACCATGCCGGGGGAGTAGGCGATGAAGAGGCCGCCCACGGCGGCGGCGAGGCGGCTGCGGACGAGGTGCCGCGAGAGCAGCCAGTACCAGGCCAGCGCGGTGGCGAACAGGTTCAGGGTGAGGATCACGAGGAACGTCACCGGTGGCCCGACGAGGTACGTGAGCGGGGCGAAGACCACCGCGTACACCGTGATCGAGGTGTTGACCGCGAGGTTCACGCCGTCCGGGACGTTGATCAGGTAGGTGAAGAAGGGGTTCTCCCCGTGGGTGACCGCGTGCCCACCGAAGGCCAGCAGCCACTCGAAGAGCGCCTGGTCGCTGGAGTTGACGGTGATCGTGCGGACGTTCGGGTCCCGCCACAGCCCACTGGTCACCCAGACGGCGAGCGCGAGCGCCACGAGCACGACGATCAGGTCGGCCCGGAGGTCCCGATGGGTACGCGGTGACGACGCTGGTGCGGGCCCGGTGGCCAGCGACGGGGAGGACGGCACGCAGCGGACGTTACCAATCGGATCTGGACGAGCCGGTCAGACCGGCGGTTGTTGTCGGCTCCGGGTGTTGCCGTGGTGGGGGGAGTTCGGCGTACACAACGGCTGTCGTAAATGTGTGAACGCGCCCCATATCGGGCCGGGGACACACCGTCGTAACGTCTCGGCAACTTGACCGTGACCCAGTTCACAGTCTGCCCCGTCAGGAGGCCTCCGTGCGCCGCTCCTCGTCCCTCCTCACCCGGCTGACCGGTGCGGTCGCCGGGCTCGTCCTCGCCGTGGCGGGCGCGTTCACCCTCGCCACGCCCGCCCAGGCCGCCAGCCTCACCCAGGTCACCGGGTTCGGTTCCAACCCGGGCAACCTCGCCATGTACGCCTACCGGCCGGACAACCTGCCGGCCAACTCCCCCGCCGTGGTGCTGCTGCACGGGTGCGTCCAGAACGCCTCCGGTTACTTCGCCAACTCGGGCTGGCAGAAGTACGCCGACCAGTGGAAATTCGCGCTGATCGTCGCCCAGCAGCCCGCCGGCAACAACGCCAACTCCTGCTTCAACTTCTTCGAGGCCGGCGACACCGCCCGGGGCCAGGGCGAGGCGTTGTCCATCAAGCAGATGGTCGACCACGCCAAGGCGAACTACGCCGTCGACGGCTCGCGGGTCTTCGTCAGCGGGCTCTCCGCGGGCGGGGCGATGAGCGCCGTCATGCTGGCCACCTACCCGGACGTCTTCGCCGCCGGATCGATCATCGCGGGCATCCCGTACCGCTGCGCCACCAGCATGGTCAACGCGTTCAGCTGCATGAACCCGGGCACGGACAAGACGCCGGCGGCCTGGGGCGACCTGGTCCGGGGCGCCTACTCCGGCTACACCGGCCCCCGCCCCCGGGTGGCCATCTGGCACGGCACGTCGGACACCACCGTGACCCCGCTGAACGGCACTGAGTCACGCGACCAGTGGACCAACGTGCGGGGGATCTCGCAGACGCCGACCAGCACGTCGTCGCTGCCGGGCAACACCAGCCTCGAGGTGTACGGCAACGACGAGGTACGCCTCTACCGCGTCTCCGGCATGGGCCACGGAACGCCGGTCGACCCGGGCTCCGGGGCGGACCAGTGCGGCACCGCCGCCGCGTACTTCCTGGACACCATCTGCTCGACGTACCGCGACGCGCTCTTCTTCGGCCTGAACAACGGCGGCACCACCCCCACCGCGTCTCCCACCCCCACGGCCAGCGCAACCCCCACCGCGTCGCCCACCCCCACCGCGTCGCCCACGGCGAGCCCGACCCCGACCACGCCGCCAACCTGTGTGACGGCGACCAACTACGCCCACGTGACGGCCGGCCGCGCGTACCAGTCCGGCGGCTACGCCTACGCCAACGGCTCGAACCAGCGCATGGGCCTCTACAACACCTTCTACACGAGCACCCTCAAGCAGACCGCCCCCAACTACTGGGTGATCGGCTGCTGACCCCGCGACGCCGAGGCTAGACCCCGTTGATCAAGAGGTTTGCGTCAGATTCCGGCACCCGGATGACGCAAACCTCTTGATCAACGCGAATGGCGGCGGGGCTGGTCAGTCCTGGAGGGCCGTCTTCAGGGCCTCGGGGAGGGTGGGGTGGCGGTAGGGGTAGGCGGCTTCCGTCAGGACTTTGGGGTGGACTCTCGTGCTGGTGAGGGCCTCGTGGGCGAAGCCGCCCAGGGCCACCTTGAGCGCCAGGGCGGGGATCGGGATGATCGCCGGGCGGTGCAGTTGACGGGCCAGCTCGCGGGTGAACTCGGCGTTCGTCACCGGGTTCGGGCCCACCACGTTGACCGGGCCGGCGATCTCGTCGTGCGCCAGCAGGAAGAGGGTCGCGTCCAGCCAGTCCCGCATGGAGATCCACGGCAGCCACTGCCGCCCACTGCCCAGCCGCCCGGCGATGCCCAGCTTGAACGGGAGCAACTGTGGCTTGAGCAGACCGCCGTCGCGGTGCAGCGGCAGGCCGGTGCGGAGTCGGACCACGCGTACCCCGGCGTCCTCGGCCGGTCGGGTCGCGGCCTCCCACACCCGGCAGACGTCGGCCAGGAAACCGTCGCCAGCGGGGGCGTCCTCCTCGACCACCCGGTCGCCGGTGTTGCCGTACCAGCCGACGGCGGACGAGTTGAGCAGCGCCCGGGGTCGGTCGCTGTCGGGGAGGCCGGCGATCGTCGTCGCGAGCGTGGTGGTGCTGTCCACCCGGCTGGTACGGATCAACCGCCGGTAGTCGTCGTTCCAGCGCTTGTCGCCGACGCCCGCGCCGGCCAGGTTGATGACCGCGTCCGACTCGGCGACCACGGCCGGGTCGAGCTGGCCGGCCGCCGGGTCCCACTGCCGCTCGTGCGGCTCGCGCGGCGCGCGTCGCACGAGTCGGGTGACCTGGTGCCCGTCGGCGACGAGCCGGTCGCCCAGTCGGGTGCCGAGGAAGCCGGACGCGCCGGCCATGAGGATCCGCATGCCGTTATCTTCGTCGAAAACCCCACTCCCGGACGCGCCCCGGCCCCACTCCTCGCCGATCTTGCACTTAGTGTCGCCGTTCTGCCCGGGAAGGTCCGTTCTGTCGGGACAGCAAGCGCAAGATCGACGAGGTCGGGTCAGGGGCGTAGGTCGGACAGGAGGCGTTCTACCTCGGCGTATGCCTCTGGGGGGAGGGGGCCCAGCTTCAGGGTTGTCAGGTTCTCGTCGGCTTGGGCGACGGTGCGCAGACCGGGGATCGGCACCGTCCGTGGGCTGCGGGCCAACAGCCAGCCGAGCGCGCCCTGGGCGAGGGTCCGTCCGTCGGCGGTGAGCGCCGCGCGGACCTGCTCGACCCGGGCCGCCCACTCCGGCGTCGGACGGCCGTCGGTGTACCACCGCAACCACCCGGGCGCCCGGCCGCGTACGTCGTCCGCGCCGGGCGCCCGGGTCGAGCCGGTGAGCAGCCCCATCGCCAGTGGCCCCCGGTTGAGGCTCGCCAGGTCGTGGCGGTCGCAGACGGCCAGGACCGCCGCGTTGTCGTTCAGCACCGACTCGTCGTGCTGGATGGCGGCACAGTGCGGTCCGCCGGCCGCGAACGCCGCCGCCGAGGCCGCGTTGTCGGTGCTCCAGCCGTACGCCCGGATCTTGCCCTGGTCGACGAGGCCCTCGAGGGTGTCGACCAGGTCGAGCGCGGCGGACGTCGGCAGTTCGTTGATGTGCAGTTGGTAGAGGTCGACGTGGTCGGTGCCGAGGCGGCGCAGCGAGTCCTCCAGGCTGCGGACGGCGAACGTTCCGCTGGCGTCGGTGCCGAGCCACCGTCGGGTGTCCTCGTCGCTGACGTTGCCGAACTTGGTGGCGATCACCGCCTCGGACCGGCGGCCCGCGAGGGCCCGGCCGAGGACGCGCTCGCTGTGCCCGGCGCCGTAGTTGCTGGCCGTGTCGAAGAGGGTGACGCCGAGGTCGAGAGCCCGGTGAATGGTACGGATCGACTCGTCGTCGTCGACCTCGCCCCAACCGAACGGCTGCCCGCCGTCTCCCCAGAGCGGACCGCCGATCGCCCAGCATCCCATCCCGATCGCGCTCACCTCGATGCCGCTGCGTCCCAGCGTGCGTGTCGTCGTCATGCGGAACAGCCTCCAATCTGGAGTGCGCTCCAGGTCAAGGGCTGGCTAGCATCCGGGGCATGACCGGTTACGCCCCCGCCGAGGCCGCCCGGCGCAGCGGCTTCAGCCTGGACACCCTGCGGTACTACGAGAAGATCGGCCTGCTGGCCGACGTGGGTCGTACGCCGGGTGGCCAGCGCGTCTTCACCGACGACGACCTGAGCTGGCTGCTGCTGTTCCGCTGCCTGCGGGACACCGGGATGCCGATCGCCCAGATGTGCCGGTACGCGTCGCTGGCCCGTGCGGGCGAGCACACCGTCGACGAGCGGCGTGAGCTGCTGCAACAGCACGCGGCGCAGGTGGAGGAGCAGATGCGCCTGCTGCGGCGTCAGTACGACCATCTGCGGGAGAAGATCCGCTTCTACGAGCGGCTGCCCGGCCCGCCCGCCCCCGACGGGGGCCGGTGATCGCGGGGGGCCAGCCTGGCGCGCGCGGCCGACGTGCGGCTCAGCCCGGCGCGCGCCGCCGACGTGCGGCTCAGCCCGGCGCGGTCAGGCCGAGCAACTGCTCGGCTGTCCCGGGCCGGCCGGCGAGCGCGTTCAACGCGCTGACCAGCCGCTTCTCCTCGTAGCGGAAGTGTGTCTCCAGCAGGGCGGCCAACCCGTCCAGCTCGGCGCGTACCTGAGCGGTCGGCAGCGGACGGTCGTCGCCCAGCAGCTCCTCGACCCGGGCGAGGATCCCCGCCACCACCTCGTGGTCGACGATCAGGTTGGCCAGGACCGGGCGCAGCTCGGGCACCTCGTCGGCCAGGACCCGGAACGCGCCCGCGTCCTCGCCGCTGTGGTGGCGGCCGAGCGCGGCGCAGAAGGTCAGGCAGTGGGCCCGTAGGTCCCGCGAGGGAGTGTCCAGGTTGGCCCGGAGGCGGGCCAGCTCCGTGCGGAGCCAGAGGTGGATCTCGATCATCTGGTTGCCGACGGCGGCGAGCCGATCGGTCGGTGAACCCGTTGGGTGCACGTTCGTCCTCATGCTGCGTCCCCGCGCCTCCATGCCCTCGGCGGCCATCGTGCCGGGTACACCGCGACGCTGTCCGACACTCTAGACCGGAATCGTCAGGGCGTGGTCGGCTCGTCGGGCTCCCGGACGTCGTGCCAGCGGGCACGCCACGCCGCCTCGTGCGCCTCGTGCGTCGTCCGTTCCTGGAACACGGCGGACCGCAGCGCGTGCCGGGAGTCCGCCATCACCAGCACCTCGACGGCCACCAGCCCGACGCAGATCACGGTCGCCAGGGTGAGCGCGCCCAGCGCCGGCAGGTGCAGGCCGATTGGCAGGGCCACCGTGAGCGCCACGATGACGCCCACTCGGCTCCAGGTGGCGGTGTGCAGCGTGCGTAGTTGGAACAGCATGTTGACGGCGAAGTAGGTGATCAACCCGCCGAAGAGCATCGGCACGGCCGGCCCCTCGACCTTCTCCGCGATACCGCCGGCCGGGTCGGTGATCTTGTGCAGGATCTCCTCGTTGCCGATCGAGAAGAGGATCACCCCGGCGATCATCGGCAGGTAGAGGTACGCGTACGCGTCGCGGGCCATCGCCACCCGGGGAGCGCCCTCCGCCGCGTGCAGGGCGATCCGGGCGGCGGGCCCGACGAAGTCGAAGTGCGCCCACCAGAGCGCGGCGGTGATCACGATGCCGAGCGCGGCGGCGGCCACCGCCGGCCAGGTGACCGGCTTGCCGAGCAGGTTGCCGCCCACTCCGGTGGAGATGATCGACTCGCCGAGCGCGATGATCAGAATGAGGTCGTAGCGCTCGGTCCAGTGCTCCGCGCTGGTCACCCCCCAACCCCAGGTGCCGACGATGAAGCCGGTGGCGTACTGCACCACCACCACGGCGATCCACAGCCCGTCCCGGACCAGGGCGGCCCGGTCGGGGTCGGTGATCTGCGGCGGGATCAACGCGGCGGCGAGCAGCAGCAGGATGCTCACCGCCAGCTCCGGGGCGAAGCGTCGGAGCTGGCGTCGCTCCTGCGGGCTGTCCCGCACCACGTGCTGGTACAGGATCCAGTGGATGCCTCGCACCACGACGTAACTGATGGCCACCAGCATCGGCCCGGCGGCGCTGCCTCCCGGTTCGCTGAACGCCTGCGGCAGCCCCAGCGCGAACGCGAACAGCGCGACCATCGAGATCACCATGAGCGCCGGTACGTAGCCCTCGCCGAGCCGGACCCGGGTGGCGACCAGGCTGTGCACCACCCAGATCCACCAGAGCACGGCGAGAACCAGGGCGGCGTGCAGCAGTTGGCGACCGGAGATGTTCGCGGCCGTCGCGCGGGTGATGATGAAGAACGAGAAGACGAAGACCAGGTCGAAGAAGACCTCGAACTTGTCCACCCGGGCCCCGGGGGCGATGGGGACGGCGGGTCCCAGTTGTCCGCGCCGCCGGTTACCGCCCACGGTCCCACTCTGGCAGCGTCCGGCCTGGTCGGAGGACGGAACGGGTCAGCCCGCGTCGCGGGAGCGCAGTCCGTCCATCAGTAGGTCCAGCAGCCGGTCGGCCTGGGCGCGCTCGCCGGCGGCCAGGGAGATGCCACTGAGGCCCGCCAGCACGTCACCGGCGGCGACATCGGCTCGGACGGTGCCCGCCGCGACCCCTGCGGCGAGCAATTGGTCGAGCGCCGCCAGCAGCAGGTCGCGGCTCTGCGCGTACGGGTTGGCGCCGGACGCGATGACGAGGCGCAGCGCGTCGGCCATGCCCCGCTTGGTGGCGAGGTAGTCGGTGAAACGGGACATCCAGTCTCGCAGCGCCCGGTCGGGCGGCAACTGGTCAAGTAGCCGCGGCGCGGCGTCGCAGAGCCGGGCCAGCTCGTTGCGGTACGCCGCCTCGATCAGCGCCTCGCGGGTGGGGAAGTGGCGGTACAGGGTGCCGATGCCCACCCCTGCCTCGCGGGCGATGGCGTCGAGCGTTACCTCCGGCCCGGGGCGGGAAAGAGCCTGGACCGCGACCCGAAGCAGGCGTTCACGGTTGCGCAGCGCGTCCGCCCGCAGTGGGCGGGGGCTGGACTCCGGCACCGTCTCCTCCTCGCTGAGTGGGTGTAACGCACCGGCCATGGCAAGCGGAGGCAACTCCGGTTAGTCTCGACCGCAGCGGAGGATCCTCCGCTTCCATCGTACCGGCGGGCCGACCGGCCCGCCCCCAGCTCGGACAAGGATGGATCATGACGACGAGCAACCCGATCACCACGTCGTTCGCCCACGACTCCACCGCCATGGACGTGATCCGGGGCGTGGACCTGGTCGGCCGACGGGCGATCGTCACCGGCGGGTCGTCCGGCATCGGTGTGGAGACCGCCCGTGCCCTGGCCAGCGCCGGCGCGGAGGTCACCCTGGCCGTCCGCAACCCCGACGCCGGCCAGAAGGCCGCCGACGACATCACCGGCACCACCGGCAACGACCGCGTCCTGGTCGCCCCGCTCGACCTAGCCGACCAGAATTCGGTCGCCGACTTCGTCGCCAACTGGGACGGCCCGCTGCACATCCTGGTCAACAACGCCGGCATCATGGCCGCGCCCCTGAGCCGCACCCCGCAGGGCTGGGAGATGCAGTTCGCCACCAACCACCTCGGGCACTTCGCGCTCGCCACCGGGCTGCGCCCGGCGCTCGCCGCCGCCGACGGGGCCCGCATCGTCTCGGTCAGCTCCGCCGCCCACCTGCGCTCGCCCGTCGTCTTCGAGGACATCCAGTACGACCGCCGCGAGTACGAGCCCTGGCAGGCGTACGGGCAGTCGAAGACGGCCAACGTGCTCTTCGCCGTGGAGGCGACCCGCCGCTGGGCCGACGACGGCATCTACACCAACTCGCTGATGCCCGGCGCGATCCGCACCAACCTCCAGCGCTACGTCAGCGAGGAGGAGCTGAACCGCCTGCGCGCCGGCAACGCGGCGGCCTGGAAGACCGTCGAGCAGGGCGCCGCCACGTCGGTGCTGGTGGCCGCGTCCCCGTTGCTCGACGAGGTCGGCGGACGCTACTTCGAGGACTGCCAGCAGGCCGCGCCGGCCCGACCCGACACGCGGACGGGCGTCGCGGACTACGCGCTGGACCCGGAGGCGGCCGAGCGGCTGTGGAAGGTCTCAACCGACCTGCTCAAGGGCTGAGCGGCACAGACGAAGGGGCGCCCCGGTCGATGACCGGGGCGCCCCTTTCGGCGTTACGACGGATCAGGCCAGGCCCAGCTCCGACTCGAAGTTGCCGGCCTCCAGCCGCTCCTTCACCGCGCTCAGGAAGCGGGCCGCGTCGGCGCCGTCGATCAGTCGGTGGTCGTACGACATGGCCAGGTAGACCATCGACCGGACCGCGACGACCTCGCCCAGGTCCGGGTCGTTGACCACGACCGGCCGCTTGACCACGGCACCCGTGCCGAGCATCGCCGACTGCGGCTTCGGCACGATGGGGGTGTCGAAGAGCGCGCCCCGGCTGCCCGTGTTGGTGAGCGTGAAGGTCGCCCCGGCGATCTCGTCCGGGCTGATCTTGTTGGTCCGGGTCCGCTCGGCCAGGTCGGCGACCCGCTTCGCGATGCCACCGAGGTTGAGGTCACCGGCGTTGTGGATGACCGGCACCACGAGGCCCCGCTCGGTGTCCACGGCGATGCCGAGGTGCTCCGCGGCCGGGTAGGTGATCGTGCCGCCGTCCAGGTCCAACTGGGCGTTGACGATCGGGTAGGTCTGCAGCGCCTCGACGGCGGCGAGAGCGAAGAACGGCAGGAAGGACAGCTTGACGCCGTGCCGCTGCACGAACGAGTCCTTCGCCTGCGCCCGCAACTTCGCGACCCGGGTGACGTCCACCTCGACCACCGTGGTGAGCTGCGCCATCTCGTGCAGCGACTCCTGCATCCGGTTGGCGATCGCCTTGCGGATCCGGGGGAGCTTCTCGGTGGTGCCCCGCTTGCCGCTCGGCTGCGGCTTCGCGGCCGGCTTGGCCGGGGTCGCCGCACTGGCGGCGGGCTGTGCCGCCGGAGCCGGCGTGGCCGCCGCGGCCTTGGCCTTCTCGGCCGCGTCGAGGACGTCCTGCTTACGGATCCGGCCACCCACACCGGTGCCGTTGAGCGCGGCCAGGTCCACGCCGTGCTCGTTGGCCAGCTTGCGGACCAGCGGCGTGACGTACCCGGCCGCCTCCTCGCCACCCTGAGCCGGCGCGGACGGGCGCTGCGGCGCGGCGGTCGGCGCGGACGGCTGGGCGGCCTGCTCGGCCTTCGCCGGCTGCGCCGACGCCTCCGCCTCGGCGGCCGGCTCGTTGTACGACATGCCCGGGGTGGGCTCCTCGACCTTCGGCGCCGGCTTCGGCTCGGCCTTGGGGGCCGGCGCGGCCTCCGCCTTCGGCTCGGGCTTCGGCTCGGTCTTCGCCTGGGCCGGGGCCCCACCGGCGACGCCGATGACCACGAGGTCGGCGCCGACCGCGGCGGTCTCGTCCTCGGCGACCTTGATCTCCAGCACGGTGCCGGCGACCGGCGACGGGATCTCCGTGTCGACCTTGTCGGTGGAGACCTCCAGCAGCGGCTCGTCCACCTCGACGGTGTCGCCGACCTGCTTGAGCCAGCGGGTGACCGTACCCTCGGTGACGCTCTCGCCCAGGGCCGGCATCTTGACCGCGGTGCCCTCGCCCGACGACGCGGCGGCCGGAGCCGGCGCCTCGGCCGGGGCCTCGTCCTGCGCCACCTGGTCGGCGGTGCCCTCGGCGGCGGCGGTCGGCTCGGCGGCGGGCTCGACCGACTCGGCCGGCGCCTGCTGCTGCTCCTGCGGGGCGGCCTCGCCACCGCCGGTCGACTCGCCCTCACCGGCGATGACGGCCAGCTCGCTGCCGACCTCGGCGGTCTCGTCCTCGCCGACCACGATGCGGCTCAGCACACCCGCCGCGGGCGACGGGATCTCGGTGTCGACCTTGTCGGTCGAGACCTCGAGCAGGGGCTCGTCGACCTCGACCGTGTCGCCCTCCTGCTTGAGCCAGCGAGTGACGGTGCCCTCGGTGACGCTCTCGCCGAGCCGGGGCATGGTGACCGATACCGGCATTTTCTGAGACTCCTTCATTCCCCTGGTGGGATCTTCGCCCGTCGCCGGACGCCGCGGTTGATTTGTCAGGCGTGCGCGTGCAGCGGCTTGCCGGCGAGGGCCAGGTGCGCCTCGCCCAGGGCCTCGTTCTGGGTCGGGTGGGCGTGCACGAGCTGGGCGACCTCCGCCGGGTAGGCCTCCCAGTTGTAGATGAGCTGAGCCTCGCCGATCAGCTCACCCACCCGGGCGCCGACCATGTGGACGCCGACCACGGGGCCGTCGTTGACCCGGACCAGCTTTACGAAGCCGGTGGTCTTGAGGATCTGGCTCTTGCCGTTGCCACCGAGCGGGTAGTTGTACGACTGGATCTTGTCGGCGCCGTACTGCTCCTTGGCCTTCGCCTCGGTCAGGCCCACCGACGCCAGCTCGGGGTCGCAGTAGGTGACGCGCGGGATGCCCACCTCGTCGATGACGGCCGGGGTCTGGCCGGCGATCTCCTCGGCGACGAAGATGCCCTGCTGGAAGCCCCGGTGCGCGAGCTGGAGGCCGGGCACGATGTCGCCGACCGCGTAGACGTTCGGCACGCTGGTGCGCAGCCGCTCGTCGGTCAGCACGTAGCCGCGGTCCATCTTGACGCCCTGCTCCTCGTACCCGAGGTTCGCGGTGTTCGGACCGCGACCCACCGCGACCAGCAGCAGCTCGGCCTCGACGGTGTCGCCGCCGGAAATGGTCAGCTTGACGCCGTTGTCGGTCTTCTCGACCTTCTCGAACGGCTTGCCGACCTTAAAGTTGATCTTGCGCTTGCGGAACGCCCGCTCCAACGCCTTCGACGACTCCTCGTCCTCGGCGGCGACCAGCCGGGGCAGCGCCTCGACGATCGTCACGTCCACACCGAAGGACTTCCACACGCTGGCGAACTCGACGCCGATCACGCCACCGCCGAGGACGATCACCGACGAGGGGATCCGGTCCAGGGTCAGCGCGTGGTCGCTCGTGATGATCCGCTCGCCGTCGACCTCGAGGCCGGGCAGGCTCTTCGCGTACGAGCCGGAGGCCAGCACGATGTTGCGGCCGGTGTAGCGCTTGCCGTCGACCTCGACCACGTTCTTGTCGACGAGCTTGCCGTGGCCCTCGACGATGGTGATCGACTTGTTGCCCTTCAACATGCCCTGGAGGCCCTTGTAAAGGCGGGCGATCACGCCGTCCTTGTACGAGTTGACCCCCGCCATGTCGATACCGACCAGCTCGGCCTTCACACCGAACTGCTCCGACTCGCGGGTCTGGTCGGCGATCTCGGCCGCGTGCAGCAGCGCCTTCGTCGGGATGCAGCCGTTGTGCAGGCAGGTCCCGCCGAGCTTGCCCTTCTCGACCAGCGCGACCTTCAGGCCCAGCTGGACGGCGCGCAGCGCGGTCGCGTAGCCGCCGCTGCCACCTCCGAGGATGACAATGTCGAAGGTCGCTTCGTTCGGCTCGCTCACGTCCAACTCCCAGGTCGCGTCACTGCATCGGGGGTCACGGAGGTGTAACACGGACACACCCCACCTCGGTCATCTTGTCACCACTGGGCACAGGGTGCGTAGTGAGGTGCCCAACGACACGTCATCGACACGTACCCTTGGCACCGTTGTCGATGACGTCAGGTGGGGGAGAAGTCCGGTGGGGTTGTTCCGGCGTCGCAAACAGACGCGTGTGGCGAGCCACGACCGTGCGGCCGATCGTGGTGATCTGGCCCATCTGGAGAACTTCATCCGGAGCCGGCGAGGTGTCGAGGCGTTCATCGAGCCCCGGACGACGGTCACCGAGACCACCGTCATCCTGATCGCCGACGACGGGGAGTGGACCCGCCGGCGCATCGACGGTCCGGACGGCGCGCGTCGCTTCGCGTACCGGATGGGCATCCCGGTGTACGACGTCCGGCTGATGGGCTATCCGCAGCGGATGCGCGACTTCAACGAGCGCCGCAAGCGCCGCCCCGAGCAGCACATGTAAGGAAGGGCCCCCTGTTAGACGCTAGGCGTTAACAGGGGGCCCTTCCTTACACCTCAGCCGTTGGCGGCGACGTCCTCGACGAGCTGCACCAGGGTGCGGACCGGCACGCCGGTGCCGCCCTTGGTCCAGTAGCCGGTCGGCTCGCCCGAGTGGTAGCCCGGGCCGGCGATGTCGATGTGCGCCCACGCCACGTCGTCGGTCACGAACTCGCGCAGGAACACGCCACCCTGCAGCATGTGCCCGGCCCGGTCCATCCCCGCGTTGACCTGCGAGATGTCCGCCACGTCGGAGTCCATGCCCTTGCGTACGTCGTCCGGCAGCGGCATCGGCCAGGCCGGCTCGCCGACCGAGTCGCCGACCGTGCGGACCCGCTCGCACAGCTCGGGAGTACCCATGACGCCGGCGACCCGCTTACCCAACGCGATCACCTGACCGCCGGTCAGGGTGGACGTCTCGAACAGGTAGTCCGTGCCGTCGGCGCAGGCGCGGGCGATGGCGTCGGCCAGCACCATCCGGCCCTCGGCGTCGGTGTTGAGCACCTCCACCTTCTTGCCGCTGAACATGCTGATCACGTCGCCCGGCCGGTAGCTGGTGCCGGACGGCATGTTCTCGGCCATCGGCAGGTACGCGCTGACCGCCACGTTCGGCTTCAACGCGGCGATCGCCAGCATCGCCGCACCCACCGCGGCGGCGCCCGCCATGTCGGACTTCATCTCCCACATGCCCTGCGCCGGCTTGATCGAGATGCCGCCGGTGTCGAAGGTGATGCCCTTGCCGACCAGCGCGACCCGCTTGCCGTTGCCGGCGTCCTGCGGCGTGTAGGTGAGCTTCACCAGCCGCGGCGGGGCCTCCGAACCCTGCCCGACCGCGATGATGCCGCCGTACCCGCCGGCGGCCAGCGCCGCCTCGTCCAGCACCTCGACGCCGAGGCCGGCGTCCCGGGCGGCGGCGGCCACGGCGTCGGCGAACGACGGGGGACGCAGCTCGTTCGGGGCGGTGTTCACCCAGTCCCGGCTGGTCCGGACCGCGCCGGCGACCGCCTGCGCGCGGGTGATCTCCGCCTGGGCGCCCGTGTCGGCGGCGTCCGGAACAGCGATGAGCACCTCGGCCACCGGCTCCCGCCGGGCCGGCTGCGGCCGGGTCTTGTAACCGGCGAAGCGATAGCCGCCGAGCAGCGCGCCCTCGGCGACCGCGCGCAGCGCCGCCAGCGCGTCCGCGTCGTCGGGCAACGGCAGGCTGAGCGCCACCTTCGGCGCGCCCGCCAGGGCCCGCACCGCGGCGCCAGCCGCGCGGCGCAGCGTCTCCGGCGCCGGGGCGGCGCCCGTCGGCTCGGGGCCGAGCCCGACCGCGACGACCAGTGGGGCCGTGACGGTACCCAGTGTGGCCAGCTTGATCACCTCGCCCGGGCCACCGGTCGCGCCGAGCAGCGCCAGCGTCTCGGTCAGCTTGCCGTCGAACGCGACGGCGATGCTCTCCGCGCCGCTGCCGAGCAGCAGGGTGCCGGCGAGGCCGCTGGTGGCGTCCTGCTCTCCGGTCTGGCTGTGCACGCCGATCACGATCGCGTCGACGGCGAGCTCCGCCGGGTCGGTGTCGACCAGGCTCAGGGTGGTCGTGCGGGGGGTTGTCACTGAAGCTACTCCGGGCGGGCCGGGCCGGTCGCGTCGTCGCGTACCAGCGGTGAAGGTCTCCGGCGGAACCTACCCGCCGGACGTCAGGGCTGTCCCGTCGATCACGCAACGGGGTCCCGCCGATGCTAACCAGCGGCGTAACCCCCGGTAAGTTGCCACCCATGACCGACGTGACCTCCGCCGCCGCCGCGACCCGGCTGCGACGTTCCCCGCTGCACGAGCGGCACACCGCCGCCGGCGCCAAGTTCGCCCCCTTCGGGGGCTGGGAGATGCCGCTGGAGTACGCCGGCGGCGGGGTGCTCAAGGAGCACACGGCGGTGCGGACGGCGGTGGGGGTCTTCGACGTGTCGCACCTGGGCAAGGTCCGGGTGACCGGTCCCGGAGCGGCCGAGTTCGTCAACTCGTGCCTCAGCAACGACCTGGGCCGCATCGGGCCGGGCCGCGCCCAGTACACGCTGTGCTGCGACGACGCCACCGGCGGCGTGGTCGACGACATCATCGCCTACCTGTACGCCGACGACCACGTCTTCCTCATCCCGAACGCCGCGAACACCACCGAGGTCGTACGCCGGTTGCGCGCCGCCGCGCCGGAGCGGATCACCGTCACCGACGAGCACGAGGCGTACGCGGTGCTGGCCGTGCAGGGCCCCCGCTCCGCCGACCTGCTCGCCGCCCTCGACCTGCCCACCGAGCACGGCTACATGAGCTTCGACGCTGCCAGCCTCGCCGCCGTGGAGCTGACCGTCTGCCGTACCGGCTACACCGGCGAGCTGGGCTACGAGCTGGTGGTGCCGGCGGAGCAGGCGGTGACCGTGTGGGACGCGCTCTTCGCCGCCGGCGAGGCGTTCGAGCTGCGCGCCTGCGGCCTCGCCGCCCGGGACACGTTGCGCACCGAGATGGGGTACCCGCTGCACGGGCAGGACCTCTCGTTGGACATCACCCCGGTGCAGGCCCGCTCCGGTTGGGCCGTCGGCTGGGACAAGCCGGCGTTCTGGGGCCGTGACGCGCTGCGTGCCGAGAAGGCCGCCGGCCCTCGTCGTACGCTGCGTGGCCTGGTGGCCGTCGACCGCGCCATCCCGCGCCCCGGGATGACCCTGCACGTCGGCGACCAGCAGGTCGGCGTGGTGACGAGCGGCACCTTCAGCCCCACCAGGAAGCAGGGCATCGCCCTGGCCCTGGTCGACACGGACGCCAACCTCCCCGAAGGCGCCGAGGTCGAGATCGACATCCGCGGCCGCCGCGCCCCCCTGACCGTAACCAAACCCCCCTTCGTAACCCCCTCAACCCACTAACCCCCACCCCCACCCCACCGCGCTGCACGAGCCCCACCCGCACTCGTTGATCAAGAGGTTCGCGTCAAAATCCCGCCGGAAAATGACGCGAATCTCTTGATCAACGAGGTCGAGCGGCGGTGGGGGTGGGGGGGGGCAGGGTGGGGCCGGGGTCAGCGGGTTGGGGTGGGGGGTTCGCCGGAGTCCAGGACGGCTTGGGTCCAGCCTCCTTCGATGACCCCGGTCGCGTCCAGGACCGCCCAGTCGACGACGTCGGTGGACTCCACGACCACCGGGGCGCCGATCCGGACGCTCTCGTCGGTGTTCGCGTCGCTGGCGCTGACGCCGACGATCCGCTCCGGGGTCTCCCACGAGGTGACGCCCGCCCAGACGTACTCCGGGCCGTCGTCGCCCGGCAGGCCGTACTTCACGACGAGCTGCGACTCGGTCGGCAGCCGGCCGGCGACGAAGCGGGCCCGCGCGTCACCCAGCGCGGCGCGGGCGGTGGCCACCGCACGGCTCATGGCGTCACCGGAGCGGGCGTAGCGCACGTCCGGCTGGATGCCGGAGAACAGGGTCGCGCAGGCGGCGGCGTAGTAGCGACCGTCCGGGCCGGGGTGCCCGGCCGGTGGGCGCAGGCTCAGGAACGAGTCGGCCTCCGGGTCGGTCGCCGGGTCCAGCTCGAGGCGCAGCAGCACCGGGGCGGTCGCGCCGTGCTGCTCCGGGTTGCCGTACGCGACGGCGATGTCGTGCCCGGTGACCGTGGCGAGCACCGGTAGCTGCACGAAGGCGGGCACCTCCGCGCCGTTGAGGCCGTCGGTCCAGTCCCGCAGCAGCCGACGGGCCGCGCCGGTCATCACCGCGCCCCAGGCGCGGGTGAGGTGGTCGGGCACCCCCTGGGTCTGCAATTCCAGCAGCCCGAAGCGACGCAGCCCCTTCGTGGTGAACCACAACCCCTCGGCGTCCGACGAGTACGGCACCAGCACCCAGTCGACGAGCCGGATCCGGCCCTGCTCGTCGGGGAGGGAACGCAGCGCGGTCGCCGGGTCGAGGAACTGGAGGCCGAAGACGTCCACCACGTCGCCGTCGACGGACTCGGCGACCGCCGCCGCCACCGCCCGAGCCGCCCACTCGTGTGCCGGCGGCCAACCGGGTCGGTACTCGGCCTGCACCACCACCAGGTGCGTCGCCGCCGCCAGCCGGGCCAACTGTTCCGGCGTGGCGCCGAACGCGGTGAGCAGATCCGGCGGAAGCGCGGGGAACTCGGCGATCGGCCGGGTGTCCACGCTCATCAGCGGGCTGTCCAGCATCTGGGTGGCGAGCCCGTGCACCGGTTCGGCCAGCCGCCCGGCCAGTGACGCCACCGCCGTCTTCGCGCTGACCTTCGGCAGCCCCGCCATCGGCACCAGGTAGGTCGCGCTGAGCGACTCCGGCACCGGTACGGGCAGGAAGTCGTCCGTGATGAGCATGTGGGTTCCCCCGGTGGCCGTGCCGGTGCTGTCGAGCCGAACGCTACCCGGCCGCGCGCGCCGGCTTCAGCCGGACAGCACCACACCCAGGTAGACCAGCGTGGTGACCACCTCGACGGTCGCGCCGAGCACGTCGCCGGTGATCCCGCCGAGCCGGCGTACCACGTGGGTCAGCAGCGCCCCGGCGACGGCCAGCGCGGCGACGACGGCGAGTGGCCCCTGCCACGGGCGGCCCGGCACCGCGGGCGCCGCCAGCAGCACGACGGCGACCGCGCCCACGGTCAGGGCCGCCGGGCCGACCGTGCCGGCCACCAGCGCGCCCAGGCCGTCCGGCCGGGCGGCGGGCACACCCCGCCGGCACGCCACCGTGACGCCCAGTCGGCCGGCCGCCGTCGCCGCGACCACCGCCGCGAGGCACGCCGGCCACGACCGCCCGGCCAGGTCGGCGAGCGCCGCGGCCTGCACCAGGAGTACGACCACCAGCGCCACGACACCGAACGGTCCGACGTCCGGCTTCTTCATGATCTCCAGCGCGGCGGCGCCCCGGTGGTACGAGCCGAGCGCGTCCATCGTGTCGGCCAGCCCGTCCAGGTGCAGCCCCCGGGTGAGCAGGGCGGCGACCCCCACCGTCACGCCCGCCGCGACCAGCGGGGGTGCGAGCAGGCCGGCCAGGAGCAGGACACCCCCCAGGAGTACGCCGAGCAGCGCGCCGACGGCCGGGGCGAGCGCCATCGCCGTACCCGCCACCGGGCGGTCGATCCGTCCGGCGCGTACCGGCAGCGTGCTGAAGGTGGTGACGGCGAGCCGGACGCCCGCGACGAACCGCGACTCAGCCGGCACGCCAGCCCGACGCCGGCTGCTCGTCGCCGCCCGTGCGGGTGGGGCCCGGCCCGGCCGGCTCCGGCTCGACGAACTCCGGGTCGGTGTAGTCGGGCCCGGTGTAGGCCGGCTCGTCGTCGGCGTAGTCGGGCTCCGGCTCGTCGGTGCCGTCCGGGTCGGCGTCGCCGCCGAGCGACGGATGGACCGGCAGGGCGGCGGCCAGCGCCAGCACCGAGCGCAGCATCGGCAGCGCGACCAGGGCGTTCGCGCCCTCGCCGAGGTCCAGGCGGAGGTCGAGCAGGGGGGTGAGGCCGAGCACGTCGGCCGCCAGCCGCACCGCGGGGTGCTGGCCGTGGTCGGCCAGCAGGCACCAGTGCCGGGCCTGCCCGGCCAGGTCGCGGCTGATCATCCCGGCCGCCAGGCCGACCGGCCCGTCCAGCAGCACGGGCACCCGGCGGGCGGTCGCGCCCAGCAGCACGCCGGTGGCCACCGCCACGTCGCCGCCACCCAACTCGGCCAGCACGTCCTTGGCGGAGCGCGGCGAGCGGCGGGTGCGGTGCAGGGCGTCCCGCACGGCAGCGCAGCGGACCATCCAGGCCGCGTCGTCGATCTCACCGGAATCGGTGATCACCCGACCCAGCACCGACGGCGGTTCCGCGCCCGCGGTGGCCGCCAGCACGGCCGCCGCCGCCGCTTCGGTGCCGGCGCCGCAGGCGCCCAGGACCAGCAGTTGTACGCCCGCGTCGGCCGCCTGCTCGGCCAGCCGCCAGCCGTAGCGCAGCGCCGACTCGACCTGCTCGCCGGCCAGCGCCGGCTGGGTCTCCATCGGGGCGGCGGCCGGCGTGTCCACGACCTGGAGGCTCGCGCCCGCCTCGGCGGCCAGCCGGGCCAGCGCGCCCCGGCCGGCGCGGGCCTGCGCGGCGCGGCGTGCCGACTCGCCGGCGACGGTGCCGGCGGACGCGCCGCCCGCGTGGTCGCCGTTGAGCAGCAGCACCCGTACCGAACCCCAGGCGGACGGGGTCGACGTGCCCTGCGTGGCGGCCGCGAAGCCGACCACCCGGTCCAGGACGCCCAGCCCGGCGCCCGGCACGTCGAGGCTGGCCAGCCGGTCCACCGCCTGCGGGCCCGCGTACTCGTCGGGCATCGGCAGCTCCATGCCCGGCTGGATGACCAGTCCGGTGGCCACCATCGGCAGCGCCATCGTCGGCGCGGCCCAGGGGTTGCCGGGCTCCTGGTTCGGCGCGACCGGTGGGGTGTGGGTCAGCACCTCGGGGAGCTGCACCTCGGGCGTGGGCTCGGTGTCACCCAGGCTGGGAGTGGCCGGGCCCGGGGTGCCCAGCTCGCTGGCGACGGCGTGCCTCCCGGTCGCGGCCACCGGCGTGGACGGCGCCGAGGTGACGACCGCTGCCGGCTTCAACCAGGCGGGCTGGCCGGCGAGCACCAGCACCACGGCGTCGCAGGCGTCCGCGACCGCGCGGTTCGCCGCGCCGAGCGCGTCGGCGAACGCCCGCCCCAGCGGGGTCGTCGGCACCAGCGACAGTCCCACCTCGGGGCTGACCAGCACCACCCGCGCCGTGCAGGCCCGGATCGCCTCGGCCAGCTCGGCGATCGTGGCCACGTCGTCGGCGGGCTGGTGCTCCGGGTCGAGCAGCACGGTCACCCAGCCGCCCAGGTCGTCGACGAGCAGCGTCTCGTTCGGCTCGGCGGACGCGAGCACGTCCGCCAACCGTCGCGGCTCCCCGGCGGTCTCCTCGGTGGTCCAGCTACCCGGGCGTCGGGCGCGGTGCGTCGCCAGTCGGGTGGCCCACTCGGTGTCCTCCGGGTCGCCCTCGGGCGCGGTGGCGACGTAGCGGACCACCGGCGCGTCGGCGACCAGGGACTCGGCGAACTCGGACTTGCCGGACCGGATGCCGCCGAGCACCAGGACCGTGTTCCACCCGTCAACGGACATGCCCGTACCTTAAGGCCGCCCGGGGTCGCTCTGCCTGCCGGCCCGGCGCTCGCGCGACGGGTGAGGGGCCGTCGCGCGTCGGGCCGACTACGCTGGCGGGGGTTCGTCCCACCGGGACTTCAGCGGCGAGGGGAGACGCGGCATGGCGTGGAGCTGGCGGTACGAGGGCACGGACGGCCAGACGGTCGAGGGACCGGCGGAGTCGTTCGGCAGCCAGGCCGACGCCGAATCCTGGATCGGTCAGACCTGGCGTGAACTCGCGGCGTCCGGCGTCACCTCGGTCGCGCTCGTGGAGGACGACCGGGTGGAGTACCGGATGAGCCTGCTGCCCACGGCCGAGTGATGGCGTACGACCGGCCGGGCGACAAGCTGGTGCTCGGCGTGCCCAGCGCGGCGTTCCGGCCCAGCCCGGTCTTCCTCGGCCTGGTCGCGCTCTTCGTGGCGAGCGGGGCGCTGGCCTGGAACGGCTACGGCAGCGTCCGCTTCGACGTGTTCCTGTTCGTGGTCTCCGGCTGGCTGGTGTCGCTGTGCCTGCACGAGTACGCCCACGCGGTCGTCGCCTACCGGGCCGGTGACCGGGACATCGCCCACCGTGGCTACCTGACGCTCAACCCGTTCAAGTACACCCACCCGCTGCTGTCGATCGTGCTGCCGGTGGTGGTGGTGCTGCTCGGCGGCATCGGCCTGCCCGGCGGCGCGGTGTGGGTGGACCGGCACGCCATTCCGGGGCGGCTGCGGCACACTCTGGTGAGCCTCGCCGGCCCGGCGACAAACGTGCTGTTCACGTTGCTGCTGGTGCTCGCGGTACGACTCGGCGCGACCTCGGGCGGCCCGGTCGAGTTCTGGGCCGGGGTGGCGCTGCTGGCGTTCCTGCAACTCACCGCGAGCGTGCTCAACCTGCTGCCGGTGCCCGGCCTGGACGGCGGCAACATGATCCAGCCGTGGCTGAATCCACAGTGGCGCAGGATGTACGACCTGTTCGCCCCGTACGGCTTCATCCTGCTCTTCGCGCTGCTGTGGAACCCGCGCATCGGCGGCTGGTTCTTCGACGCGGTCTTCGCGGTCGGTGACCTGCTCGGCCTGCCGTCCTGGCTGTACGCCACCGGGCTCGACCTGATCCGTTTCTGGCAGAGCTGAGCTGTCCGGCCCGGCCCGAGGCGGCTGAGCTGACCCGGCCCGTGCGGCTGACCGGTCCGGTCGGCGCGAACCTGTCGCGCCGACCGGACCGGACCCACGTCAGGGCCGCTGTGCGGGAGACTCGGTCTTCGCCGCGTCTCGCTCCACGACCGGTTCGACGATGTCGTCGATGGCCTTGAGCAGCTCGGCGTCGAGCGTGACCCCGGCCGCCTTCACGTTGTCGTGCACCTGCTCGGGGCGGGACGCGCCGATGATCGCCGACGAGACGTTCGGGTTCTGCAGCACCCACGCCACGGCGAGCTGGGCCATGCTCAGCCCGGCCTGCTCGGCGAGCGGCTTGAGCTGCTGCACCCGGGTGAGCACGTCGTCGTTCATGAACCGGGCGATGAAGTTCGCGCCCGACTTCTCGTCCGTGGCGCGGGAGCCGGCGGGCGGCGGCTGCCCCGGCAGGTACTTGCCGGAGAGCACACCCTGCGCCATCGGCGACCAGACGATCTGACCGATGCCCAGCTCCTCGCTGGCCGGTACGACCTCGGCCTCGATGACCCGCCACAGCATCGAGTACTGGGGTTGGTTGGAGACCAGCGGAACGTGCAGCTCCCGGGCGAGCGGGTGGGCGGCGCGCAGCTGCTCGGCGGTCCACTCGGAGACGCCGATGTAGTGGGCCTTGCCGGAGTGCACGACGTCGGCGAACGCCTCCATCGTCTCCTCCAGCGGCGTGCTGTAGTCGTACCGGTGGGCCTGGTAGAGGTCCACGTAGTCGGTACGCAGCCGGCGCAGCGAGCCGTTGATCGACTCCATGATGTGCTTGCGGGACAGGCCACGGTCGTTGCGACCCGGCCCGGTCGGCCAGTAGACCTTGGTGAAGATCTCCAGGCCCTCGCGACGCTCGCTCTCCAGCGCCCGGCCGAGCACGTCCTCGGCCCGGGTGCCGGCGTACACGTCGGCGGTGTCGAAGGTGGTGATCCCCGCGTCGAGGGCGGCCCGCACACACGCGAACGCCGCGTCCTCCTCGACCTGAGAACCGTGGGTGATCCAGTTGCCGTACGAGATCTCGCTGACCATCAGGCCGGAACGGCCCAGGTGTCGGAATTCCATGTCCCGACCCTAACTCCGGTGGATCACGATCGCCGAGTGGCGGCTCAGAGCACGGGATTGGCGTCGGTCAACAGTCGGTCGATCTCCTCCAGCACCGCCCCGCGATCGGGATGCACCAGGTCGATCAGTGACGCGCCACGACGGTCCAGCGCGCCCCACCGACCGCCGCCGCTGACGAGGAACGCCACCGGGTGGATGACCACCACCGGGTACGACGGTGGCACCAGCACCGTGCCTGTGCGATCCACCACACCGCGCCGGCCGGCCACGTCGAAGACCGCGAGACCCTCCTCGGTGAAGCCGTCGACCGGCCCCGCGTCGGTCAACTCGGTGACGAAGGCGTGGTAGCGGGTCGGCACCACGATCCGTCCGGTCCGGTCGACCGCCCCCCAGCCCTCGCGCTTCACCGGGGCCAGTCCGCGGCGGAACGGTCGTACGTCGGCGAAGTTCGGCGGGACCTGCACCGCGCCCGTCGGGTCGATCGCCGTCCACCCGCCGTCGGTGACCACCCAGGCCAGACCGTCACTGAACGGACGCACCGCCCGGTACGACGGCGGGATCACCGTCGTACCCAACATGTTGATCAGCGACCACCGGTCGGTGTCCGGCCGCCGGACCCAGGCGAGCCCGTCGTGGAACGGCTGCGCCTCCGCGTACCGGGCGGGAACGGCAACGTTCCCGGCCTGGTCGGTGTAACCCCACAGCGGCCCGTCGCGGTCCGGCTGCGGGGGCCGGTCACGGTCGAGCACCTCGTCCCGACCCCGGGGGTACGGCCCGAAGCCGTCCGCCGCTCGCACGGTGACCGCGTCGAGGGCCACCCGCACCCGGTCCAGCAGTTCGGCGTCGGCCGCGCCGCGCAGATCGAGCGCCCGCTCGAAGTGGTGGCAGGCCTCCATCAGGCGGCCCTGGTCGTAACAACAGCGTCCGGCGTGCTCGTGCAGGGCGGCGCGCAACCGGTCGGGCAGCTCGACCGAGTTGGCCTCGGTGAAGAGCTGGTCGGCCTCGGCGAAGTCACCCCGCCACCGCAGCACGTGCGCCAGCCGCGCCTGTGCGAGCGCGGTCCGGCGCAGCTCACCGGTGGCCTCCGCGTACGTGAGGGCGAGGCGTCCGTCGGCCAACGCGTCGTCGAGGTCGCCGAGGATCCGCGAGGCCACCGCCCGGAGGCTGAGCAGCCGCGCGCGGGCCCGGTTGTCGATGGCCGTACCCAACTTCTCGGTCAGCCGCCGCCGGATGGCCCGCATGCCGTCCGGCTCGGTCAGCTCCTCGCGCAGGGTCACCGGGTCCAGCCGCCAGCGGTAGGCGGCCAGGACCTGCTCCGGGTCGCCCTCGTCGGACAGCGACGGACGCACCGGCCCGGTCGCCGTGCCCGGCGGCGCCGACACGGGCGCGTCCGCCTCGGACGGGTCACGCGGCCCGGGAATGACGACGGCCGGTACGGCAGACACGGCTTCTGCGGAGGCGGTTTCTGCGGAGGCGATCTCTGCGGGGGCGGCTTCTGCGGGGGCGATCTCTGCGGGGGCGGCTTCTGCGGTGACGGGTGGCGCGGGAGGGGTCGGGGACGCCGCTGGCGGCCCGGAGGCGGGCTCGGGGGCGACCGGCGTGGTAACCGGTTCGGTGGCGACGGGTGGCGCGGGCACGGGTTCCGCCGCAGCCGGTGGCGGGGGAGGGGGCTCGGGGGCGGCCGGTGCTGTGGTGGGTTCGGGGGCGGCGGGTGGTCCGGAGACGGGCTTGACGACGGCGGGCGGTGCGAAGGCTGGTTCGGGCGCGGGCGACGCGTAGGTGGGTTCCGGTGCGACATCGGATGTGGAGGGTGCCGTGGTGGCGCCCGCCACCATGCCGTCCGCCGTGCCCTCTGCCGTGCTCTCCGGCACGGGAACGGGTTCAGGCGCGGCGGCGGGTGGTGCGGAAGTGGGCGCCGCAAAGGCGGTCGTGGGTGTGGCCGGCGGTGCCGACACGGGCGTGGCCGGTGGTGCCGACACGGGTGTGGCCGGTGGTGCCGACACGGGTGTGGCCGGTGTGCTTGCCGCGACGGAGTCCGCGTCGACGGGCCACTTCGTTGCGGGCTCGGGTGTCGTGCGATCCGCCTCGGTCGACGGCGCGGGCTCCGCGTCGGTGCCCGGCGTGGCGGTCGACGGGTCCGCGGCGTTCGGCCCGCGCGACGACGACGGCCGGTCCGACGATTCCGGGCCGGCGGCACCGTCGACGGGCGGCGTGCTTCTGCGGGCGGCCACCTCGTCGGGGTCGTCCGCGGTGGACTCGCTCTGCCACTCCGACGGCTCGCCGGAGACCGGGCGGCGATCCCTGGCGGCTGCGCCGTCGGTCGTCAGCGGCTCGCGGCTGCTGGTGTCGCCCAGGTCGTCCGACCAGGCGGGCGGCGCGACCGCAGTGGACTCCGCCGGGGGACCGGACACGGGGTCCATCCCGGTCGGGGTCGGCTCGGCAGCGGGCGTCGCGTCGTCGACCAGCTCGCCGGACCAGGATGGACGCCCGGCGTCGACCGGCCCGATCGGCGGCGCGGAGACGGGCCGCGCGGCGGCGGGCGGCGCGGAGACCGGGAGCGCGGAGACCGGGAGCGCGGAGACCGGCGGCGCGGAGACCGGGAGCGCGGAGACCGACGCCGCGACGGCCTCGCCAGCGTCGGGTCGCTGGTCGGTGGCCGGGCGGTCGACCAGCGGTTCGGTCGACGCGATCGTGCCGTGCGGGTCCCCGGTCCCGGGTGGTGGCCCTGCCGGTACGTCGACGAGGGCTCGGTCCTCGGCCGTGGCGGCGGCCGTCGACGCCTTGTCGGTCGTCGGCGGCACCTCCTGATCGGGCTCCACCGGTTGGGTGCCTGGGCTGAACCAGGCATCGGGCCCCCGCACCGGTGCCGCCGCCGGCTCCGGGGTAACTGGCGCGGACGTCTCGGTGGGCGTCGGAGGCACGTAGCGACGCGGCACCCCCGGGGCGACCGGGAGTGACGGCTCGGCGTCGGGTGTGGAGGACCTCGGCGTCGCTGGGGTGGCGGGCGGTTCCGGTCGCCGCCAGGTCGGTGGCGGCGCGACCGGCGGGCGGCTGTCCGGGCCGGGGTAACGCGGCGCGGTGGTGGGCCGGGCGTCCGCGGTCGGCGCGGCTTCGGTAGGTCGCTGCTCGGGCCGGGGCGGCGACGCCGACTGTTCGTCCGCCGACGGGGGTTCCACCGGGGCGGGCAGGAACTCCACCCGGAGCCGCGCGGCCGGTGGACCGGAGATCGGAGCGTCCACAGCCGGCGAGACCGGCAGGCCCGACACCGGCCGGTCGTACTCCGGCCGGTTGTACTCCGGCCGGTTGTACTCCGGCCGGCCGGACGAGGTGGGCGGTCGCCGTTCGTGGTCGGCGGGCGCGGGGGAGACGGGCGTCGCCGACAGCGGTTCCTCCCACCCGGCGGCGGGCGAGACAGGCCGGTCCCGCCCGCGAGCGGCGGGGGACACAGGTGCGTCCCGTCCGGGGGCGGCGGGGGAGACGGGCGCGTCCCGTCCGGGGGCGGCGGGGGACACGGGCCGGTCCGACGGCAGCCGGTCGGTGCCGGGCGCGGCCGGGGAGACGGGTGTGGGCGGGACCGGGGTGGCCCGACTGTAGGTGGGTGACGCGCTCGCGGCGGGGCGGACCGGCCGCTCGTCGTACCGGCCAGGCTCCGTCGCTGGCCGTGCGGGGGCGGTCGGCGGCCGCGACCCCACACGCGGCTCGGTGTCGCGGTACGGCTCGGGCCGGTAGCCCGGCTCCCGGGTACGGTCCGGATGCACCGGGCCGGGCGCCGGCCAGGGCAGGCCGCCACCCGAGCGGGGCTCGCGGTAGGCCTCGTCGCGGCGGGTCTCTTCGCGGTACGGCTCCGGTCGGGCCGTCTCGCGCGGACGACGGTCCGGGTACGCCTCGGCGCGCGCTGCCGCCTCGCGGGGTTGCTGGCGGTG
This sequence comes from Micromonospora sp. NPDC049801, assembly GCF_040656575.1. Taxonomy (NCBI): domain Bacteria; kingdom Bacillati; phylum Actinomycetota; class Actinomycetes; order Micromonosporales; family Micromonosporaceae; genus Micromonospora; species Micromonospora sp. NPDC049801. Next base: position 39,698 of record NZ_JBFAMS010000008.1, read on the forward strand.
CGGTTCGACGTCGGGACGGCGGCGGTCGTCGTCGCGGCGGGGCTGCTGCTGCGGCGCGTCCGTTTCGGGGCGGCGTCGCCGTCCGCCCTCGGAGGTCTGGGGCGGCCCGTACATCTCGTCCGGGCGGCGCTGCCACTCGCCGGACCCGCCGGGGCCAGCCTCCACCCGGGACCGCTCGTCGGCACCGCCGCGCTCCGGCCGGCGGGCGTCGTCGGGCCGGCGCTCCGCACGGCGGACCTCGTCGTCCGGCCAGCGATCCGACCGGCGGGCGTCGTCGGGGCGACGGTCGGGCTGGCCGTCGGCCCGGTAGCGGTTGCGGCTGTCGATGGGCGCCCACTGGCCGGCGCCTTCGGCGGCCCAGCCGTCAGTCGGGCGGCTCTCGGGGTTCCGGGTCGGCCGGACGCCGTACCCGTCGCCGGGCTGCCGGTCGTGGGCGGCGGCCGGCCGCTCCGACGTGCCGCGTCGGCGCGGTGGCTCGTCGGGTTCGGACACCCATCCCGAGTCACCACGGGGGGCCGGGGAGTAGGGCCCGGGGGAGACCGGCGGTGACGTCGGGTACGCCCGGTCCCGGTCGGTCGGCTCGGGTCGGTGTCGGCGGTTGTCGTACCCATCGGAGGCGGGCTGCTCGCGGTGCCACGCGGCCTCCCGGCCGGGTGCCCGGTCGTCGCCGGGGCGTCGGTCGGACCAGGCGGTACGGCGGTCCGACTCGGGCGAGCGGCGCTCCTCGCGCCGGGGCGGCTCGGGGAGCGGCCGGCGGTACGGCTCATGGTCGTAGTACGCGGGCTCGGAGCGGCCGTGTCGCGACGAGTCGGGCGTCCGCTCGTCGCCGCGCGGCCAGCCGTAGGACTGGTCCGGCTCGTCGTCCGTCCGCCACCGGCCCTCGGGTTCGGCCGGAGGTTCGTCGGCCCAGGAGCGGCCGAGGTAGGTGCCGTCCGGGCGGGTCGGCGCGAGCGGGGGGACCTCGGCACGACCCACCGCGCTCGCCCGACCGCGCGGGGGCGGGGACTGGTGGGTGGCGCCGATGTCACCGGGGTAGCGCTGGCCGGGGAACTGGGGTTGCCATTCGGTGGTCGGTTCGACCACCCAGGACGGTTCGTTGGGATCCCGCCACCGGTCGGTGTACCGGCCGTTCATCCGTCGAGCCCGTCGCCACACCCGACCGTTCGGCCGCTCCCCGTCGACGGTGAGGTGGCGCTCCTGTCCCGCTGGCCGTTGGGCGTCCGGTCGCCGCCTGCCACGCTCCGGTGGCCGGCTCGCGTCCGCTCGCTCACGGCGTTGTCACCTCGTTGCACATTGTCGCGCTGGGGCCTCGCGTGCCGGTTGGGTCGCCCGTTCCGGCAGGGCGTGGCTGCGGATGGAGGGTAACGGCGCGGGCTCGTTCACCGCCACTGTGGCAGCGCCCACGAGCGCAAACGTTATCCGATGGTTCCGGACATTTAGGTCGATAACCGAATCTGACCTTTGACGATACCCCACCCGCCGCCCGAACGGACCGGAGCGCCGGGTCAGGGATGCTCCATGACGAGGACGGCGAACGTCCCGGGGACCAGCGCCTCGTACCGGTGTGGCAGGTCGCCGGGGAACGTCGCGTAGTCGCCCGGGCCGAGGTCGACCACGTCGCTCTCGGGGCCCACCCGCAGCCGTCCGGCGGCCACCACCACATGCTCCACGCTGTGCGGCGTGTGTCCGTCCGCCTCCCGGACCGCGCCCGGCTCCAGCTCGATCAGGTAGATGTCCCGACGTACCCGCGACGTTCCGGCGCTGAGCAGCGTCCCGGTGAAGTCGGCCCGCTCGGAGCGGACCCGGGGGCCCTCGCCGGCACGAATCACCCGAAGGTTGTCGGCCACCGGCTCCACGAGCCGGCTGAACGGCACGCCCAGCGCCACGCCGATTGCCCACAGCGTCTCCACGCTCGGGTCACCGGTCCCCGACTCCAGCGCCGAGAGCGTGGACTCGGGCGTCCCCGCCCGCGCGGCCAGCTCGGTCAGCGATACACCGGCCCGCTCGCGTTCGCGGCGCAGGGCGGCGGCGACGCTGGCCGATGGTTCTCCGGGCATGCGTGTTCGCTCCACTGGATCATCGTTCGCGGTCACGAACAACGGGGGCCTGTTCACCGTGCGGGACTACGCGCACGGTACAACGAACGGCAACCGCCCGACGTCCTTTGCCACCAACGCGGCCAGAGCGGGTGTCCCGGCGACGGGTCGCCGGGATCAGACCTTGTCGCCGAGCTTGACCGCGGGCGCCGGAGTGCGCATCCGCCGGAAGGTGATCGACCGCATCACGGCGTAGAGGTAGAGCGAGCCCATCCGCTGGTCGGTCTTCGGGAAACGCTGCCGGACCAACTTGCTGATCTTGCGGCAGATCAGCACCGAGTCGACGACCACGCCGAGGGCCAGGGCGCCCCAGAGCACGTTGGAGATCAACCGGACCACCGGCGGCATCGCGGCGTTCGAGCCGATCAGCACGATCAGCGCGCCGCCGAAGAACCAGGTGCCGACGGTACGACGGGAGTCGACCACGTTGCGCGCCAGCAGCCGCTCCGGGCCCCGGTCGCGCGGGCCACCCTCGCGGCGGAAGTCGGCGGCGGCCTCGGCGCGCAGTTGACGACGCCGTTCCCGCTCCTCCTCCTTGGTGAGGGGGCGGCTCGGGCCGGCCGGACGCCGGCCGACCGTGGGCCGCTTCGGCGTCTCCCGACCCTTGGCCGGGGTGTAGCCCCGGGAACGGTCGGCGGTCTCCTCGGGGGTCACCGAGGTGACGGCCTCGTCGACGAGGTCGGTGGACTTGCGGCGAAAGAGCGACGGCACGCGGCAAGGGTAGCCAACGGTCCGTGCCCGGTGCACATCGCGGTGCAACGGGCCGACGGCTCCAGGTCGCAGCGCGACCTGGAGCCGTCGGGATCGAACGATTGGTGCGGGAGGTTACGGGCGCTCGGCGTGCGCGCCCAGGTCGGCGAGCTTCGCCTCGAAGTCCTCGTAGCCCCGGTTGATCAGGTCGACGCCGTACACCCGGGAGGTGCCTTCGGCCGCGAGCGCCGCGATCAGGTGGCTGAACCCGGCCCGCAGGTCCGGGATGACCAGGTCGGCGGCGTGCAGCTTGCTCGGCCCGGCGATCACCGCGGAGTGCTTGAAGTTGCGCCGGCCGAAGCGGCACGGGGTGCCGCCGAGGCAGTCCCGGTAGACCTGGATGTTGGCGCCCATCGAGTTCAGCGCCTCGGTGTAGCCGAGCCGCTGCTCGTAGACCGTCTCGTGCACGATCGACAGGCCACGGGCCTGGGTCAGCGCCACGACCAGCGGCTGCTGCCAGTCGGTCATGAAGCCCGGGTGCACGTCGGTCTCCAGCGCCACGGCGTTCAGCTCGCCGCCCGGGTGCCAGAAGCGGATGCCGCCCTCCTGGCCCGGGTCGCCCAGCTTCGGCGCGCGGGCGTCGGTGACCTCGTACTCGCCACCGACGGACCGGAAGATGTTCAGGAAGGTCATCATGTCGGCCTGCTGGGCACCGAGGACCTCGACGTGACCACGGGTGGCCAACGCGGCGGCGGCCCAGCTCGCGGCCTCGATCCGGTCCGGGATCGGCCGGTGGGTGTACCCGTGCAGCTTCGGCACGCCCTGGATCTCGATCACCCGGTCGGTGTGGACCTTGATGATCGCGCCCATCTTCTGCAGGATGCAGATCAGGTCGATGATCTCCGGCTCGACGGCGGCGTTGCGCAGCTCGGTGACGCCCTCGGCCATGACCGCGGTCAGCAGCACCTGCTCGGTGGCGCCGACGCTCGGGTACGGCAGGGCGAACTTGGTGCCGTGCAGCCCGTTCGGCGCGGACAGGTGCAGCCCCTCGGGCCGCTTGTCGACGGTCGCGCCGAACTCCCGCAGCGCCTGCAGGTGGAAGTCGATCGGTCGCGGGCCGATGTGGCAGCCGCCCAGGTCCGGGATGAACGCGTGGCCGAGACGGTGCAGCAGCGGCCCGCAGAACAGGATCGGGATCCGGCTCGAACCGGCGTGCACGTTGATCTGGTCGGTGCTGGCGCTCTCCACGTTCGCGGGGTCGAAGACGAGTTCACCGTCCTCGGCGCCGTCGGTCACCTTGACGCCGTGCAGACCGAGCAGACCCCGGACCACCTCGACGTCGCGGATCTTCGGCACGTCGAACAGCCGGCTCGGGCTGTCGCCCAGCAGTGCGGCGACCATCGCCTTCGAAACCAGGTTCTTCGCGCCGCGCACGCGGATCCGCCCTTCGAGCGGAGTGCCTCCATGCACGACCAGGACGTCGTCGGTCAACGCAACCTCCAGCGCTTCGGTGCTGCTGTGTTGATGGTGGGGAGCGTGAACCTTGTCGCTACCCCGGATGCGGCCATATCGAAACGGCCCGCTCGCGTCGTCGCTCCGGCAGCATAGCCCTCGGTGACGAAAAAGGACTCGGTCAGACCGGCGTGTGTGGCATTAATCGGTGATCCGGCACTTTTGTGTACCAGGGACGTCACGGATCGTGGTCATGCGCCGGGCAGAGCGAGCATCTGGTCCAGCGCCACCCGCGCGTGGTGGGCGGTGTCGGCGTCCACCGTGATCTGGTTGACCACCCGGCCCGCGACCAGCTCCTCCAGCGCCCACACCAGGTGCGGCAGGTCGATCCGGTTCATCGTCGAGCAGTAGCAGACCGCCTTGTCGAGGAACATGATCTGCTTGTCCGGGTGGGCCAGGGCCAGCCGGCGGACCAGGTTCAGCTCGGTGCCCAGCGCCCACGCCGAGCCGGCCGGCGCCGCCTCGATGGTCTTGATGATGTACTCGGTCGAGCCGACGTGATCGGCGGCGGTGACCACCTCGTGCCGGCACTCCGGGTGGACCAGCACGTTGACGCCCGGCACCCGCCCCCGTACGTCGTTGACGCTGTCCAGCGTGAACCGGCCGTGCACCGAGCAGTGCCCCCGCCAGAGGATCATCTTGGCGTCGCGCAGCTGCTCCGGCGTGAGCCCGCCACCGGGCTTGTGCGGGTCGTAGAGCACGCAGTCGTCCAGCGACAGGCCCATCTCCAGCACCGCCGTGTTGCGGCCCAGGTGCTGGTCCGGAAGGAAGAGCACCTTCTGACCCTGCTCGAACGCCCAGTCCAGGGCGCGCTTGGCGTTGGACGAGGTGCAGACCACGCCGCCGTTGCGCCCCACGAAGCCCTTGATGTCCGCCGACGAGTTCATGTACGTCACCGGCACGGTGTCGCCCGCGATGCCCAGCTCGGTCAGCGTGTCCCAGGCGGCCTCGACCTGACCCAGCACGGCCATGTCCGCCATCGAGCAGCCGGCCGCCAGGTCGGGAAGGATCACCCGCTGGGTGCCGGTGGTGAGGATGTCGGCGCTCTCGGCCATGAAGTGCACGCCGCAGAAGACGATGTACTCCGCCTCCGGACGGGCCGCCGCCTCCCGGGCCAGCTTGAACGAGTCACCGGTCACGTCGGCGAACTGGATCACCTCGTCGCGCTGGTAGTGGTGCCCCAGCACGAAGACCTTGCTGCCCAGCTTCGCCTTCGCCGCCGTGGCGCGGGCCACCAGGTCGGGATCGCTGGGCGCCGGCAGGTCGCCCGGACACTCGACGCCGCGCTCGGTGTCGGGGTCGCTGCCCCGGCCGAGCAGCAGCAGAGCCGTCGCCGTGTTGGAGGGTTCCACCCAGGTCGAAGTCACGTAGCCCATGGTCCCACAGCACGAGCGCGCCGCAGCTCCGCTCGGTGTGTGCTGCCACACTGCTCGCCATGCGCGTGCTGCTCTGCCCGGACAAGTTCGCCGGCACCCTGTCCGCACCGGAGGTGGCCGCCGCGGTCGCCGCCGGTTGGCGCACCGTCACCGACACGGATGACCTGCTGATCCGGCCCCTCGCCGACGGCGGGCCGGGCTTTGTCCAGGTGCTCGCCGAAGCGCTCGGCGGCCGGCGGCTGCCGGTGTCGACGGTCGATCCGCTGGGCCGCCCGGCGGCGGGTGAGATCCTGCTCACCGCCGACGGCACGACCGCCTACCTGGAGAGCGCCCAGGCGTGCGGACTGCACCTGCTCGCCGCCGACGAGCGCGACCCGAAGGCCGCCACGTCGTACGGGCTGGGCCTGCTGGTGGCCGCCGCCGTGGAGAGCGGGGCCCGGACGGTGGTGATCGGGCTGGGCGGTTCCGCCACCAACGACGCCGGCGCGGGCATGCTCGCCGCGCTGGGCGCGACTCCGCTGGACGGGACCGGCGCGGCGTTGCCGTACGGCGGAGCCGCGCTGGCCGCGGTCGACGCGCTGGACGGCGTACCCCGGTTGCGGGACGCCCTGCTGGTCGCCGCCACCGACGTGGACAACCCGCTGCTCGGCCTGCACGGCGCGAGCAACGTCTTCGGTCCGCAGAAGGGCGCCGACCGGGCCGACGTGCTGCTGCTCGACGCCGCCTTGGAACGCTTCGCGGCGGTGCTGGAACGGGACCTGCCCGGCTGCCCGGCGGGCCTGGGCGCGCTGCCCGGCGGTGGGTCGGCCGGCGGCCTGGGCGCAGCCGTCCTCGCGCTCGGCGGCACCGTTGAGTCCGGTATCGGGCTGGTCACCCGCGCCAACCGGCTGGACGCCGCCCTGGACACCGTCGACCTGGTGATCACGGGGGAGGGGTCCTTCGACCACCAGTCGCTGCGCGGCAAGGTCGTCGCCGGGGTGGCCGGGGCCGCCCGGGACCGTGGGGTGCCCTGCGTGGTGGTCGCTGGCCAGGTCAGCACCGGTCGGCGGGAGGCCGCCTCGGCCGGGGTGACCGACGCCTACAGCCTGGTGGAGCACTTCGGCGGCGAGGAGACCGGCGGGCTCGCCGCAGCGCTGAGCCGCCCCGCCGACGGGCTGCGCGAACTGGGCGCCCGGCTGGCCCGGCAGTGGAGCCGCTGAGCGCGCGCCCCCGTCCCACCTGGGCCGGGTGCCCGCCACGCGGGTACGTCCGGCCGGGGCGGCGTACCATCGGAACCGGACCACAACCGGGAATCACTGGACGGCGTACGACGTTGGCCAGTGCGTCCGGACCCAAAACCGCGCAGGGAGACTTCCACGTGACCACGCCAGCGCAGACCGAGTCGACCGAGGCCCAGGCCCCTACTTCCGTCGTCCTCACCGACGTCGCGGCGCAGAAGGTCAAGGCCCTGATCGAGCAGGAGGGCCGCGACGACCTGCGGCTCCGGGTCGCGGTGCAGCCGGGCGGCTGCTCCGGCCTGCGGTACCAGCTCTTCTTCGACGAGCGGTCGCTCGACGGTGACGTCGTCACCGACTTCGGTGGCGTCGAGGTCGTCGTCGACCGGATGAGCGCCCCCTACCTGTCCGGCGCGACGATCGACTTCGCCGACCGGATCGACGCCCAGGGCTTCACCATCGACAACCCCAACGCGGGCAACTCCTGCGCCTGCGGCGACTCGTTCAACTGAGTCACGCACCACACCAGCGATGACGGGGCCGTCCCTTCGGGGGCGGCCCCTTCGTCGTGGCGCGCTGGTTGCCGTCGCCCGACGGACCGGACACGCCCCGGTTACCGGGCCGGTAGGCTGACCGCGCCCCGCTCCCGACCCTGAGGTTGACATGAAGATCGCCGTGACCGGCTCGATCGCCACCGATCACCTGATGAGCTTCCCGGGTCGCTTCGCCGACCAGCTCATCGCCGATCAGCTGCACAAGGTTTCGCTCTCCTTCCTGGTGGACGACCTGGTGCTGCGCCGCGGTGGGGTGGCGGCGAACATCTCCTTCGGCATGGGGCAGCTCGGGCTGCGTCCGGTGCTGCTCGGGGCGGTCGGCGCGGACTTCGCCGACTACCGCTCCTGGCTGGAGCGGCACGGCGTGGACTGCGACTCCGTGCACGTCAGCGAGGTGGCGCACACCTCGCGATTCGTCTGCACCACCGACACCGACATGTGCCAGATCGCCTCGTTCTACGCGGGCGCCATGAGCGAGGCGCGCAACATCGAACTGGCCCCGGTCGCCGACCGGCTCGGCGGGCTGGACCTGGTGCTGGTCAGCGCCAACGACCCGCAGGCGATGCTGCGGCACTCCGCCGAGTGCCGCACCCGCGGGTACGCGTTCGCCGCCGACCCCTCCCAGCAGCTCGCTCGGATGCCCGGCGAGGACGTGGTGGCGCTGATCGAGGGCGCCGAGTACCTCATGACCAACGACTACGAGAAGTCGCTGCTGCAGAGCAAGGCGCAGCTGAGCGACGAGCAGTTGCTGGACCTGGTGAAGGTGCGGGTCACCACGCTGGGCAAGGACGGCGTCGAGATCGCCGGTCGGGGCATCGACCCCATCCACGTACCCATCGCCCGGGAGATCCGGGCCGTCGACCCCACGGGTGTCGGCGACGGCTTCCGGGCCGGTTTCTTCACCGCGCTCTCCTGGGGTCTTGGCCTGGAGCGGGCCGCCCAGGTCGGCTCGCTGCTGGCCACGCTCGTCCTGGAGACGGTCGGCACCCAGGAGTACGACGTACGCCGCGACCTGTTCGTCAAGCGCCTCGCCGAGTCCTACGGCGACGTGGCGGCAGAAGAGATCCGCCCCCACCTCCTCCCGTAACCCTCACCCTCACCCTGACCCCGCGCCGATCTTGCACTTTGTGTCGCCGTTTCGCGGCTTGTGTCCGCTCTTGTCGGCACCGAAAGTGCAAGATCGGGGGAGGGGGGTGGGGGTTAGTGGGTGCGGCGGATGTCGTAGGCGGGGCCTTCGGGGCCTGTTAGGGCGCCTAGGTACTCCTGGCCGCGCATGCGGCACCAGGCGGGGAGGTCGACCGCTGCCGCCGGGTCGTCGGCCAGCACCCGGACGACCGTGCCGACCGGCACCTGCGGCATCCGCCGGGCCGCCGCGATCACCGGCAGCGGGCAGCGCTGACCCCGGCAGTCGATCACCTCGTCCGGCATCGTCACAGCCCGACCACCCCGGCGTCGGCCCGCAGGCCGGCGACGATCCCGGGCAGCTCGGTGAGGAACCGCTCGACGTCCTCGTCGCTGGTGTCCCGGTGCAGACTGACCCGCACGTTGCCGTGCGAGAGCACCCCCATCGCCTCCAGCACGTGCGACGGCCGCAGCGTGGACGACGTGCAGGACGAACCGGACGACACCGCGAACCCCCGTCGGTCCAGCGCGTGCAGCAACGTCTCGCCGTCCACGTACAGGCAGGAGAACGTCACCAGGTGCGGCAGGCGCAGCACCGGGTCGCCGACCACCTCCACGTCGGGCACCTCCGCCGCGACCCGCGCCCGGATCCGATCCACCAGCGGGGACAGCCGGGCCGCCTCGGCGGCCGCGTCGGCCGCCGCCGCGCGCAGGCTCGCCGCCGCCGCCACCACCGCGGGCAGGTTCACCACCCCGGGGGTACGACCACCCTCCCGCTCGTCGGCCGGCCACGGCGACTCCCAGCGGGTGCCCTTGCGCACCGCCAGCAACCCCACCCCGGGTGGCCCGCCCCACTTGTGGGCGCTGGCGCTGAGCACCGACCAGCCGGCCGGCAGCGGCACCCGTCCGACCGACTGCGCCGCGTCGACGTACAGCGGAACCCCGGCGTCCGCGCAGACGGCCGCCGCCTCGGCGACCGGCTGCACGGTGCCCACCTCGTGGCTGGCGCTGATCAGCGCCGCCAGCGCGACCCCGGGAGCGCCGACGGCGTCCGACCAGCCGGTCAGGTCCAGCCGGCCCATCCGGTCGACCGGTACGGCGGTGGCGGCGCCGCCGGCCGAGACGTGCCGCTCGGCGGCGTGCAGGACGGCGGAGTGCTCGATCGCCGAGTGCACCAGCGTCGCCCCGACCCGACGCCGTCCCGCGAGCGCGCCGAGCACCGCGCCGTGGGCTGCGGTCGTACCGCTGGGGGTGAAGGACAGCTCGTCGGCGCGGACGCCGAGCGTCTGTGCGGCGGCCTCGCGGGCGGCGTCGAGCAGTTGGCGCGCGCGGCGTGCCTGGCCGTAGAGCTTCCCCGGGTCGGCCCAGCCGTCCTCCAGGGCCGCCAGCAGCGCCTGCCGGGCGACCGGATGCAGCGGCGCGGCCGTCGCCGCGTCCAGGTAGACCGAAGAGGCGCTCACGGCGCCGCCTTCTGCTCGCGACTGCGGGGCTCGCAACCCCGGCTCACTCCTCGCACTCACGGGTCCCCACGCTATCGCGACGTTATGCCCAGGATCCCCCCGATGGGGGCGGACAGTGACCCCACCACGGCCGAGTCCGTCATGGTCGAGTAATCTGCGACCGTCGGTGACGCCTTTGCCGCCGGTGCTGACGAACGACGCACCGCGGCGCGCTAGGGAGGCAGGACCAGGTGGTCGCAAGGAGTTCGGAGGTACGGCCGTCGGCCGTACGGCACGGTGCTGCCCCACGGGTCGGTGGACGCCGGGGACGTGGTGCCGGTCGGCTGGCCGGGCTCGGTCTCGGGGGCGTGGCGCTGCTGGTTCTGCTCACGGGCTGTGACGTCGGCAAGACGTTCGACGGCTTCGGTTGGCCCCAGGGCGGCATCACGCCCGAGTCGCACCGGATGTACGACCTGTGGATCGCCTCCTGCGTCGCCGCGCTCGCGGTCGGCGTCTTCGTGTGGGGCCTGATCTTCTGGTGTGTCGTGCGGTACCGCAAGCGTGGCAACGCGCTGCCGGTGCAGACCCGCTACAACCTGCCGATGGAGTTCCTCTACACCATCGCGCCGATCCTGATCGTCTCCGTGCTCTTCTACTACACGGCGATCGTGCAGACCGACGTCGACAAGCTGTCGAAGAACCCGGACGTCACGGTCGAGGTCGTCGCGTTCAAGTGGAACTGGCAGTTCAACTACCGCGACGGTCAGGGCACGGAGGCCAAGACCACCGCGTCGACGCTCGGCACCAGCGAGGTCATCCCGGTGCTCGTGCTGCCGACCAACCGGTCCATCCGGTTCGAGGAGACGAGCCGCGACGTCATCCACTCCTTCTGGGTGCCGGAGCTGCTGTTCAAGCGGGACGTCATGCCGGGCAAGATCCGTAACGTCTTCGAGGTCTCCAGCCTGGACGCGGAGGGCGCGTACGTCGGCCGCTGCGCCGAGCTGTGCGGCAGCTACCACGCGTTCATGAACTTCGAGCTGCGGGTCGTGTCGCCGGAGAAGTACGACCAGTTCCTCGCGGCCAAGCAGGGTGGCAAGTCCACCCAGGAGGCGCTGGCCCAGATCGGCGAGGAGCCGTACGCGCAGACCACGAAGCCGTTCGACACCCGACGGACGCAGAGCAACTTCAACCCGGACGACGCTCCGGCCGGCACGGGAAGCTGAGGCAGCCGCATGAAGACCGAGTGGCGTATCTTCCTGATCATCGCCGGGTTCCTCTTCGGCGCGACCATCCTCTACGGCGCCTGGACGCACGGTGAGTCCGGCAACATCGAGTGGGTGGGCACCGTCGCCCTGGCGCTGTCGTTCCTGCTCTGCTCGATGTGCGGTGGCTTCTTCTGGTTCGTCTCCCGCCGTATCGACCTGCGCCCCGAGGACCGGGCCGACGCCGAGATCGCCGACGGCGCCGGTGAGGTCGGCTTCTTCAGCCCGGGCAGCTACTGGCCGTTCGGTCTGGCGCTGGCCGCTGCGATCGCCGCGCTGGGCTTGGTGTTCTGGCAGTTCTGGCTGATCGGTCTCGGCCTGGTGGCGGTCGTCTTCGCCGCCTGCGGCCTGCTGTTCGAGTACTACAGCGGCACCCGGCGCACCGCCGAGCACTGATCGACGAGATCGCGTACCGCCACGGAGGCCCGCACCCCGACCGGGGGAGCGGGCCTTCGTCGTGAGGCGCGCTTGATCGACCCGGGTTCCCGGAATTCGGGGTGTCCGGGTGGCCCGAACACCCCGCCTTCAGTGATGTCGGGGTGGATCACCCGAGGCGGCGCGGTCCGGGGGCGGGCGCGGAGATTTGTCGGACCCGCGTGGGAAACTACAGGCGAGTAGTTCTCCGCTTCCGTTGTGCGTCGTTGTCACGTTCCGGGGGCGGGTCGCCTGGAGTGAGAGGAGACGCCCGATGTCGCACCGCGATCTCTACTGCGACGTCTGTGCGGGCGTGACGCCGTTCGAGGCGCCGCCCTGCGTCGACGGCCACGGCAGCGACTGTCCCGAGCTGGTCTGCGCCGGTTGCGGCGCGGCCGTGGTGATCACCACGTTCGTCGCGCCCGTCACTCGGCTGGCCGAGCGCCGACGCCGCCAGCCGTCGCGCCGCCACGCCGCCTGACGCACGGCACCGCCGCCTGACGCACGGCACCGCCGCCTGACGCACGGCACCTGACGCCGCGCCGCCTGACGCACGGCACCCGCCGCCGCGCCGCCTGACGCACGCCGCCCTCGGCCGCCCGGACATCGCGGCGACCGACGCGACGCCGTGCCCAGATCGCCGATGCGGCGGTGTCTCGCTGTGCTGTCGCCGCAGGTCGCCGATGCGGCGGTGTCTCGCCGTGCTGTCGCCGCCAGATCGCCGATGGGGCGGTATACCGCCGCGCCGACACCCCCGCGTCGCCGAGGTGGGGGCATTCCGTCGTACTGTCGCCCCCCACCTCCCCTACCTGGTCAGACGCGGCCGCGCGTGCCGGCCGATCCGGTGGGACGGGCGCGCGGATCAGGCGGTGGTCGCGGCCTCGGCCGTGGTGGTCGCGGTCTCGATCCAGCGCTCCAGGACGCCCGCCGCCGCGCCCGAGTCGATCGACTCGGCGGCGCGGTCCAGGCCGGCGCGCAGCGCCTCGGTCAGGTCGCCGTCGAGCGGCCCCTGCGTCGCGAGCGCCGCCGCCGCGTTGACCAGGACCGCGTCGCGCACCGGGCCGGTCTCACCGGCCAGCAGGCGACGGGCCACACCGGCGTTGTACGCGGCGTCACCGCCGCGCAGGTCACTCAGGGTGGCCCGGGGTACGCCCAGGTCGCTCGCGTCCAGCACGGCCTCTCGTACGGTGCCGTTCTGCGCTGCCCAGACCCGGGTCGGCGCGGCGGTGGTGAACTCGTCCAAGCCGTCCTCGCCGCGCATCACCAGCACCGAGTCGCCACGAGCGGCGAACACGCCGGCCATCACCGGGGCCATCCGCGCGTCGAAGCAGCCGACCGCGCCGGCGCGGGGTCGGGCCGGGTTGGTCAGCGGGCCGAGGAAGTTGAACACGGTGGGGACGCCCAGCTCCCGGCGGACCGGCCCGGTGTGCCGCATGCCCGGGTGGAAGCGGGCGGCGAAGCAGAATCCAATGCCCGCCTCGGTGACGCACCGCACGATGACGTCGGGGTCGAGGTCGAGCGGGACGCCGAGGAACTCCAACAGGTCGGCGGTGCCGCAGGAGGAGGACGCGGCGCGGTTACCGTGCTTGACCACCCGGACACCCGCGCCCGCGACGACAAGCGCGGCCATGGTGGAGATGTTGACCGTGTGGGCGAGGTCACCGCCCGTGCCCACGACGTCCAGCGCGGTGGAACGCAGCTCGTCGGGCAGGTCGACGGGGACGGCCCGGCTCAACATCGTCTCCACCAGGCCGGCCAGCTCGGCCGAGGTCTCACCCTTGGCCCGCAGCGCCACCGCGAAGCCGGCCACCTGGGCGGCACCCGCCGAGCCGGCCATGATCTCGCCCATGGCCCAGGCGGTGTCGCCGGTGGACAGCTCCTCGCCGCGCAGCAGCGAGTTGAGCAGGTGCGGCCAGGTCCGATCGCCCATGGCGGGCCTCCCGAGCGTACGAAGTGCGGGTGGGCTGGAACCGGCGCAGGCTCGGCCGGCGCCGTGTCGGTGCCGGTTGGCGCGGGGACGTCAGGCGGGTGCGTGGGTCCGCAGCAACTCGGCCACCGTGCTGCCGGTGGTCACCGGGTCGAGCGGGTGCACCAGCGTCGCGTCGACCTCGGCGTACGCGGCGAGCCATCGGTCCGCGGCGCGGGCGATCACGAGGCAGGTGGGAGGCGCGTCGTCCCGGTCGTCCTTGATCTGCCGGGCGATGCCGATGCCGCCGCCGGGGCTGGCCTCGCCGTCGAGCAGCAGCAGGTCGATCTCGTAGTCGTCGACCAGCCGGATGGTCTCGGCGTAGGTCGACGCGTCGACGAACTCGATCCGCAGGCCGGGCGCGGGCCGGGTGCCCACGGCGAGCCGCATCCGGTCACGGACCTGCGGGTCGTCGCTGTAGAGCAGGACGGTGCACAGACGCTCACTCATGCCGACACTCCGCTTCCAACCTCGTAGCTGCCCGCCGATCGTACCGGCCGACGTGACGTACCTGACACGCCGCCCGCTTCCCGCGCGTCGGGCGTGCCGTCTGCGCAGCTCAGGCCGTCGGGGCTTCGGCCGCGCGCTCGCGCGCCTCCTGGCGGTCCAGCTCGCGGTCGACGCGGCGGGCCTCCCGCTCGGACTGCTTGACCCACTGCACGACCAGCACCGCGAGCATGGTGACGCTGACGAACTCGCCGCCGGCCCAGAGGATGCCGCCGGCGACCACCTGGTCGGCCTTCGGGTCGGACCAGCTCAGGTTGAGCGACGGGTACCAGTCGCCGCCGAAGAGCGTGGTGCTCTGCATGATGGTGAGCCCGAGCACGGTGTGGAACGGCACGGAGAGCAGCATCAGCAGCGCCCGCGCCGGATACGGCCAGCGGCCGGGCAGCGGGTCGAGGCCGAGCAGCGGCCAGAAGAACACGCAGCCGGTCATGATGAAGTGCGCGTGCACCAGCTCGTGCGCCCAGGCGTGCTCCAGCGTGAAGCGGTACAGGTCGCTGAAGTACAGCGCGAACGGGTTGACCACGAAGATGGCGAACGCCACCAGCGGGAAGCTGTAGACCCGGGCGATCCGGCTGTGCACGATCGCCAGGAGGCGTTTGCGCGGCCCGACCGGCAGGGTCCGCAGGGCCAGCGTCATCGGCGCGCCCAGCGCCAGGAAGATCGGCGACACCATGGAGAGCACCATGTGCTGGACCATGTGCACCGACAGCAGCGCGGTGTCGTAGGCGTGCAGCCCACTGACCGTGACGAGCGCGATGCCGCCGAGGCCGGGGCCGAGGAAGAAGACGGTACGGGCGACCGGCCAGCGGTCGCCCCGGATGCGCAGCCGGTGCACCCCGTACAGGTAGAGGCCGGCGGCGAGCACCAGGCCGAGGGCCAGCCAGCTGTCCAACCGGGTCTCGGTCAGCACCGCGCCGATGGTGAACGGTGGCGGGGTCGCCTCGGCCCCGGCGGCCAGCGTCGACGGGCCCGCCGAGGTGGCCGCGAGCACATCGGCCGGGAGGGCCGAGGTGGCGGCGAGGATGGGATCGACGTGCAGCACGCTTTTCAGGCTAGGCCAGGCGAACCGGACCCTGACGCCCGGGCCACGGAAGGCGCAGGTTTGCCACCCCGCTGATCGCCGGCCCCGGTCAGGGGCAATAATGACGGCGTGACTGCGGCCCCAGCCATTGACAAGAGCCGGATCCACTCTCTGACGCGACCCAACATGGTCAGCGTGGGGACGATCGTGTGGCTCTCCAGCGAACTCATGTTCTTCGCGGCGCTCTTCGCGATGTACTTCTCGATCCGCGCGGCTGCGCCGGAGCAGTGGGAGAAGCACACCGAGTCGCTGAACATCCCGTACGCGACCACCTTCACGGTGATCCTGGTGCTGTCCTCGGTGACCTGCCAGCTCGGCGTCTTCGCGGCGGAGAAGGGTGACGTGCACGCGCTGCGCCGCTGGTTCACCGTCACCTTCGTGATGGGCCTGATCTTCGTGCTCGGCCAGGTGAACGAGTACCGCCACCTGGTGGAGGACGGCGTCAGGATCAACGCCGACGGCTACGGCTCGATGTTCTACCTGACGACCGGTTTCCACGGCCTGCACGTGACCGGCGGTCTCATCGCCTTCATCATCTTCATGGTCCGCACGACCATGGGCCGGTTCACCCCGGCGCAGGCGACCTCGGCGATCGTCGTGTCGTACTACTGGCACTTCGTCGACGTCGTGTGGATCGGCCTGTACGCCATGATCTACTGGCTTCAGTGATCTTGGCGCGTCACGAACCGCGCCGCTGCTCCGTCCCCTGAGACAAGGTCCAACCGGTTAAGGACACAGCTCATGACTTCTGACAACGACCGCCGACGCGGCCTGCTCGCGCGGTTGCGCGGGCGGCCCGCCGCGCGCAGCAGGGGCCGCCGCCGGCTGGGCGCCGCGGTCCGGCTGATCGCGGCGCTGATGCTCGCCGGCGGCGCCTACACCGTCTTCGCGCCCGGTGCGCAGGCGCAGGACAATCCGCCGCTCACCGGCGCCGCAGCCGAGGGCAAGGCGCTGTTCGACGTGAGCTGTGTGACCTGCCACGGGCGCAACGCCCAGGGCGTCGAGGGCCGCGGGCCGAGCCTGATCGGCGTCGGCGCGGCCTCGGTCGAGTTCCAGGTCAGCTCGGGCCGGATGCCGCTGGCCCGCCAGGAGGCCCAGGCGCACCGCAAGCCCCCGGTCTTCACCGACGAGCAGACCCGGCAGCTCGCCCAGTACATCCAGGAACTTGGCGGCGGTCCGGTCGTCCCGGGCACCGAAGAGGACCTGCACAAGAGCGGCAACGTCGCGGCCGGCGGCGAGCTGTTCCGGATCAACTGCTCGCAGTGCCACGCCTTCGGCGGTGGCGGCGGTGCGCTCTCCTCGGGCAAGTTCGCCCCGAGCCTGCACCCCGCGACGGACCGGCAGATCTACGCGGCGATGCTGAGCGGTCCGCAGAACATGCCGGTGTTCGGCGACAACCAGATCACTCCGGAGCAGAAGGCCGACATCATCGCCTACATCCAGGAGACGCTGAAGACCGACCAGGACCCGGGCGGGTTCAACCTCGGTCGGTACGGGCCGTCCACCGAGGGCCTGGCGATCTTCCTGGTTGGCATCGTGGCGCTCGTGTTCGCTAGCCTGTGGATTGCGGGTAAGTCGTGACCGAGCGGATCTTCAGTTCCACCGCCGTGGTGCCGCTCGGCGCCACCCGTAGCGAGGTGACGGCATGAGCACGCACACCGAGCACCAGGCCTCGCAGGGCCCGGAGCCGCTCGACGTGAACGACCCCAGGCTGAGCCGGTTCGACATCGTCCGCGAGGGCGCGCGTCGGGACGACATCGAGATCGTCCACTACGAGCCGCAGGTGCTGCCGGGCACCAAGGCGGAGCGTCGGCTCACCCGCGTGGTGGCCGGGTTCTTCCTGATCACCGGTCTGGCGGCGACCGCCTTCCTGGCCATCTACATCTGGTGGCCGTGGCAGTACGAGCCGGGTCGCGGCGGCGACAAGTTCTACACGCCGCTGCTGGGCGCCACCCTCGGCGTGGCCCTGCTCGCCGTCGGCTTCGGCATCCTGACCTGGGGCAAGAAGTTGCTGCCCAAGGAGGTCTCGATCCAGGACCGGCACGAGGGCCAGGTCGACTCCGAGGGTCGCACCATCACCGGCCAGACCATGCTCTACCTGGCCGACGAGATGGGCATCAAGCGTCGTCCGTTGCTCGGCATCTCGCTGCTGGCCGGTCTCGCGCCGGTCGCCGCGGTCGCGGCGGCGCCGCTGGTCGGCGGCCTGATCTCCCAGCCGCACAAGAACAACCAGATGTTCACCACCGGGTTCGCCCCGACGGAGAACGGGCAGAAGATCCGCCTGGTCCGCGAGGACGGCCGCCCGGTGCGCCCGGCGGACATCAGCGCCGGTGGTCAGCTGACCGTCTTCCCCGGCATCGAGCACGGCGTGAGCAACCGGCACGCCGACTCGCCGACGTTGCTGATCCACCTGCGCGACGCGGACGCCCAGAAATCCCGCGAGGCCAACTCGCGCCCCGGCGAGACGCAGAAGCACCACAAGGACTACATGTGGGGCAACTACGCGGCGTTCTCCAAGATCTGCACGCACGCCGGCTGCCCCGCCAGCCTCTACGAGCAGCAGACCAACCGGCTGCTCTGCCCGTGCCACCAGTCCCAGTTCCTGATCACCGACAACGCCCGGCCCGTCTTCGGCCCGGCCAGCCGGTCGCTGCCGCAGCTGCCGATCGAGTTGGACTCCGAGGGCTTCTTCGTGGCGAAGTCCGACTACACCGAGACCGTCGGGCCTGATTTCTGGGAGCGGCCATGAAGCGTCGAAAGTTTGACCTGGCGGCCACGCCGGGCAAGGCCGCGGCGGGGGTGGACGACCGCTTCGCGGTGGCCACGCCGCTGCGCAAGCTGCTGAACAAGGTCTTCCCGGACCACTGGTCGTTCCTGCTGGGCGAGATCGCGCTGTTCTCGTTCATCGTGCTGTTGCTGACCGGTGTGTTCCTGACCTTCTTCTACGAGCCGGCGATGACCGAGGTGGTCTACGACGGCAGCTACGCGCCGTTGCAGGGCACCCCGATGTCCGCCGCGTACGCCTCCAGCCTGGACCTGTCGTTCGACGTCCGGGGTGGTCTGGTGATGCGGCAGATGCACCACTGGGCGGCGCTGCTGTTCATGGCCGCGATCGTCGTGCACATGCTGCGGGTGTTCTTCACCGGCGCCTTCCGCAAGCCGCGCGAGACCAACTGGATCATCGGCTCGCTGCTGTTCTGGGTCGGCTTCCTGGCCGGCTTCACCGGCTACTCGCTGCCGGACGACGGCCTGTCCGGCACCGGTCTGCGGATCGCCTCCGCGATCATGCTGTCCATCCCGGTGGTGGGCTCGTGGGTGACGTCGTCGGTCTTCGGTGGCGAGTTCCCCGGCACGATCATCATCAGCCGGTTCTTCATCGCCCACGTCCTGTTGATCCCGGGCCTGCTGCTCGCGCTGATCAGCGCCCACCTGGGTCTGGTCTTCAAGCAGAAGCACACCCAGTGGCCCGGCCCCGGCCGGACCAACAACAACGTGGTCGGCGAGCGGATGTTCCCCCGCTACGCGCTGAAGCAGGGCGGCTTCTTCATGGTCGTCTTCGGCGTCATCGCGCTGCTGGGCGGTCTGTTCCAGATCAACCCGATCTGGCTGTTCGGGCCGTACGAGGCGTGGGTGGTCTCGGCCGCCAGCCAGCCCGACTGGTACGTCATGTTCCTCGACGGCTCGACGCGACTCATGCCGGCCTGGCAGATCAACATCCCGATCGGCGACGGGTACGTCATCCCGCCGCTGTTCTGGCCCACTGTCGTGCTGCCCGGCATCCTGGTCGGCCTGTCGACGATGTACCCGTTCCTGGAGGCCCGGCACCTCAAGGACCGCAAGAGCCACAACCTGCTCCAGCGGCCCCGTGACGTTCCGGCCCGTACGGCCGTGGGCGCCATGGCCGTCGCCTTCTACATCGTGCTGACGCTTTCGGGTGCCAACGACGTGATCGCCGACAAGTTCCAGATCAGCCTGAACGCGATGACCTGGGCCGGCCGGGTCGGTCTGCTCGTGGTTCCGCCGCTGGCGTACTACGTCACCTACCGGCTCTGCCTGGGTCTGCAGCAGCACGACCGGGAGGTGCTCGCGCACGGCGTCGAGACCGGCATCATCCGGCGTCTGCCGGACGGTCGGTTCATCGAGGTCCACCAGCCGCTCAGCGCGTCGAACGGGCACGCGGACGGCCACGGTGAGCTGGAGTACGTCGGCTGGGTGGTACCGAAGAAGATGAACCGGCTCGGGGCCCTCGGCCCGGCGGTCCGGGGCTTCTTCTACCCGATCGAGAAGCCGGTCGAGGCGCCGGTCTCGCCGGGTCACCCGCCGGTCGAGCCCCGGGGAGATCGTGCGGAGATCGGCAGCGGCGAGAGCCGCCGCTAACCTCCCGACAGCACCGTCACGTGACGCCCGCCGGACTTCCGGCGGGCGTCACGCCGTTTCCGGTGTCCGGTCGCCCAACCGAGCAGGAGTCGGACGGGCACGGCGGGACCGGTCGACCCCGCGCGCCGGGCGATCGCAGGAATAACCCCCGTGAGCCGGGTATCCGTGCGATCCAACGTCTCTAGGGGGGAAGCATGTTGGGTCTCAAACGCCTCGGCCTGTTGGCCGCGCTGGTGCTGGTGGGTGTCGCGCCGGCAGCAGCCGCCCAGGCGGCGGCACAGCCGTCGACGCAGGACACCCAGTACCTGCAGGCGGTGCACCAGGTGAACCTTTTCGAGATCACCGCCGGTGACCTGGCTCAGCAGAAGGGCCAGAACCAGGGGGTCAAGGACCTGGGCGCGATGTTCAAGACCGACCACACCCAGCTGGACCAGACGGTGCAGCAGACCGCGTCGCAGCTCAACGTCCAGCTGCCGAACGAGCCCACGACCGATCAGCAGGCGGTCATCGACAAGCTGAACAACGTCAGTGGGACGGAGTTCGACCGGCTCTGGGTGACCAGTGAGCTGGCCGGTCACGTCCAGGCCATCCAGGCCACCCAGACGGAGATCTCACAGGGCTCCGAGCAGTCGGTGGTCCAGTTGGCCCAGACCGCCCTGCCGACGCTGCAGGCGCACTACGACGAGCTGGTCCAGCTGGCCAACCAGTTGGGCATCCCGGTCCCGCAGACCAGCGCCAGCGGCACGCCCAGCCCGGGCACCTCGTCGCCGGCTCCGGGTGGCGTCACCGAGTCGCCGGCTCCGAGTGGTGGGATCACCGAGTCGCCGGAACCGGGCCTCGGCACCACCGAGCGGCCCGCTCCCAGCGAGAGCTGATCTCGCGGTAGCGCGACGGCCGGTCCACCCCACGCGGGGTGGACCGGCCGCGGCGCATGCGGGCTGCGGGTCAGTCGGCGTCCGCGAGGCCGATCGCGAACGTCTCCTCAAGGTCGAGCTTCGAGTACGCCCGGAACGCGATGTGCGACTCCGTGTTCAGCACACCCGGCACCTTGGAGATGCTGCCCGCGATGACCTGCGCGATCTGGTCGAACTCGCGGACCCGGACGATGGCGATGAGGTCGACGTGCCCCGCCACCGAGTAGACCTCGCTGACGCCGGGGACGTTGGCCAGGGCATCGGCCACCTCGGGGATCGCGTCGGTGGCGCAGTCGATCAGCACGATCGCGGTGATCACGGGGCACTTCTCCGTTCGTCGGCGTCGTCGCCCATGCTAGACCTGCACCGTCCCGCCGTCGCCGAAGCGGATCACGTTCCGCAGACGCTCGTCCGCTCGCACGGTCGCGCCCGGCCAGATCACGCTGCGTCGCACGTCGCCGTCGACCCGGGCGTGGGCGCCGACCACCGATTCGACGCAGTTCCCGGGCACCGTGGCGGACTCGTCGACGAGCACGCCGCCGGCCGCCGTGTGCAGGTTGGCCGCCAGGTAGTCGGCCGGCGTCCCGGTGTCGTAGAAGGTGCCCGCGTACGGCACCACGTCGAGCGCCCCGGCCGCCTCCGCCGGCCGCCACACCGCGCGCACCAGGTCGGACATGACCACCGGCAGGTCGCGGACCAGTCGCCACGGCAGCAGCGAGAAACCGGTGAAGCAGTGCCCGGCGAAGGTACCCGGCGCGTGCGGGTCGGCGGCGGGCTGCCCGAGCAGGCGTACGGAGTCCCGGTCCCAACCGTCGAGCAGCGCGGCCATGTCGGGGCCCGGCGCGGTGGCCGGCTCGGCCAGGTACGCGTCGGCGTTGCCGACCAGGACTCCTCGGCCGTCGATCCACTCCCGCAGGTTCGCCACCCCGCCCGCCGTGCCGAGCGGGTCGCCGGGCTCCACCGACAGGTGGGCGCGGTCGCCGACGTGCGCGACCACCTGGTCGGCGAGGTAGCAGGCGTTCACCGCGACCCGGGCCGGACTCCTCAGGCCCAGACCGGCCAACCGATCCAGGGCCCGGTCCAGGAGCGGCACGTTACCGACCGGGCAGAGCGCCTTGGGCACCCGTTCGGTGAGCGGACGCAGCCGGGTGCCCTCGCCCGCGGCGAGCACGACCGCGCAGACGTCCCTCGGCCAGCTCGCCCTGGTCATGGCGCGGTGTCGGGCACCGGCGGCGGGAACTGCCCGGCCAGCGGCCCGATGTCGTAGTAGGCGAGCAACCGCGCGGTCGGCCAGGTGAGCTTGGGCAGGTCGTCCAACCGATGCCAGGCGGCCTCGAAGACCTCCCCGCCGTCCACCACCAGTTCGGTGCTGGACGCCGGCACCTCCGCCTCGAAGACCATGTCCACCCAGCCCTTGGCGTGCACGATCGCGTTCGGCACGGCGGGGCGCAGCCGGGACGGCGGCAGCCGGACGCCGGACTCCTCGAACAGTTCGCGGGCCGCGCCCACGACCGGGGGCTCACCCCGGTTCAGCAGGCCGGCGGGGAGCGACCAGCCCTTGTTGCCGGGAGGCTGGCGCAGCATCAGCAACCGACCCGCGCCGCTCGCCTCGGTGTCGCGGACCAACGTGACCGCGCCGACGATGTACTTCGGTACGGCGAGTCGGACCAGACGCCGGCGCACCGGCAGCGGCAGCCGGTAGAAGGCCTGGTAGAAGACGGCCCGACCGGTGGCGCGGGAACGGGGGATCATGACCCCAGGCTAGTGGTCACGAATGTCCCTCGGACGCGCTGGGGCACGCCCGAGTCACTGTCGATGGTCGACCAGGTCGATGAGCTGGCGTACCACGGCGTCCGGTTCGATCACCCGGTCGAAGACCGCGACGAGCAGGGTCTCCAGGTCGGGGTAGCCCAACTCCTCGGAGAGCCGCAGCAGCGGCAGGTCGCTGGCGAGGCCCCGGTTGTGCTGGCGCAGGGCGAGACCGATGGTGGCCCGACCGAGGCGTACCTTGTCGCTGATCGTGATGCCCGGCTCGGTGTGTTCGGCGAACCACCTGTTGATCTGCATCTGCGCGTGCGGCGACTTGACGAAGCCCAGCCACTCCTTGCGGGGGCCGCGCGGGGCGGCGGCGGCCTCGAAGCCGTTGTCGGCGTCGTTCTCGGTGAAGATCTCCACCACGTCGCCCTCGTCCAGTTCCGAGCTCAGCGGCGCGAGCCGGCCGTTGATGCGGGCCGCGAGGCAGTGGTCACCGCGATGATTGCCCAGCTCGTACGCCAGGTCGACGGGTGTGGCGCCGGCCGGCAGCACCACCTGACGGCCGTCGGCGAAGACCTGGATCTGGCCCTCGGCGAGGTCGCAGCGCAGCGACTCGTAGAACTGCGCCGGGTCGGCGGCCTCCGGCTCCCAGTCGAGCACGCGGCGCAGCCAGTCCAACTGCTCGGCCCGGGCCGCCGCGCTGCCGCTGCCCGAGCGCGGGAAGCGGAAGTCGGCGGCGATGCCGTACTCGGCCGCGCGGTGCATCTCCTGGGTGCGGATCAGCACCTCCACCGTACGGTCCTGCGGGCCGCAGACGCTGGTGTGCAGCGAGCGGTAGAGGTTGTTCTTCGGCGAGGCGATGAAGTCCTTGAAACGGCCCGCGACCGGCCGCCACGTGCCGTGGATCGCGCCCAGCGCCGCGTAACAGTCGGTGGCCGGGCCGTCGACCACCACCGAGATGCGGGGCAGGTCGTACGGCGCGGTGTGGCCGCCGGCGACGGTGTCCTTCCAGATCGAGTAGAGATGCCGGGGACGGGGGCTCACCTCGGCGTCGACCCGGCTGCGCTTGAGCGCGGCCCGGGCGCGGTTGACCACGGCGTCGAGGTAGGCCTCCCAGCCGGGCCGGTCGTGCACGTGCCGGGCCAGCCGGGCGTGCTCGTCGGGCTCCAGGTGCAGCAGCACCACGTCGTCCAGCTCACGCTTGAGGGTCTGGATGCCCAACCGGTCGCAGAGCGGGACCAGGACCTCCTGCGTCTTGCGGGCGATCCGCTCCCGGGACGCCGCCGAGCGCACCCCGAGCGTACGCATGTTGTGCAGCCGGTCGGCCAGCTTGATGATCAGCACCCGGACGTCCTTGGCGGCGGCGACGATCATCTTGCGGACCGTCTCCGCCTCGGCGGCCTTGCCGTAGAACGCCTTGTCGAACTTGGTCACCCCGTCGACGAGGTGGGCCACCTCGTGGCCGAAGTCCTCCGAGAGCGCCTGGAGCGTGTAGCGGGTGTCCTCGACCGTGTCGTGCAGCAGCGCCGCGACCAGGGTGGTGGTGTCCATGCCCAGCTCGGCGCAGATCTGCGCCACCGCGAGAGGATGGGTGATGTACGGCTCGCCGCTCTTGCGGAACTGCCCGCGGTGCATATTTTCCGCGATCGTGTACGCCCGGCGCAGCACCGCCGGATCGGTGCCGGCGTGGATGCCCCGATGGGTGCGGACCAGGTGGGTGACCGGGTCGGAGTCGGTGGTCGGCCAGGTGAGCAACGACCGCAGTCGGCGGGTCAGGGGCAGCTCGCCCGACTGGGTTGGCAGGGCGCCCCCCAGGGCGGCGCCGTGTCCGGCGTCGACGTCCACGAGGGACACCTCCTCACCCCGGCTCCGCGGTCACCGGACCCGGTGAACGGAGCAGGCCCACGAAACGGGCAGGACTGCACTTCCTTAACAGCCTAAGCGAGTCGACGTAGTCCGATCGGTCAGTTGGTCATGAGCGTTCGGTCGAGAGTTGGTGCGACGCCCCGCTCTCGGCCTTCGCCAGCAGGTCACGGAAGCGCCCCGCGCCGCCCGCCGGTGAGGACCAACCGGACGACATCTCGACCAACCGGGTCTCCGGCCGCTCCAACCAGGACAGGATGCGCTCGGACTCCTCGGCGGTGGCCGACGGCACCGGCCCGTGCCCACCCGACACCGTCTCGGCGGTGGCCCGGATGGCGTTCAGCGTGGGTCGCGGGTGGACGCCCGGCGGGGACACCCCGGCGCCGGCCAGCCGACCGTGGCGTACCAGGGCCAGCTCCCAGCCGCCCCGGGCGGCCGGTCGGGCCGCCGCCAGCTCGGCGATCCCGGTCAGCGCCGCCAACCGCTGCATCCGCACCGTGGCGCGCAGCACCGCGGCCAGCCGGTACCGCACCACGGCGGCCTCCTCGTAGCGCTGGTCGGCCGCGAGCACGTCGATCCGGGCCAGCAGCGCGTCCACCACCGGCCGCGGGTCGCTCGTGGTGGCCGTCCGGAATGGCTCGACGGCTCTGTCGTCGTACTCCTCGGGGGTGATCCGGTGCTCGCAGGGCGCCGGGCAGCGACCCAGCTCGGCCAGCGCGCAGGCCGGCGTGACGGTGCGCAGCGAGAGCCGGTGCGTGCACTGGCGCAGCGGGACCGCGTCGTGGAAGGCGGCGGCGGCCAGCTCCGCGGCCCGCCGGGAGGTGAACGGCCCGAGGTAGGCGGTGTCGGTGGGGGAGATGTCGCGCACGATCGACAACCGGGGGTACGGCCCGTCGGTCAGCTTGAGCCAGACCATCCGCTCCGGGTACTTCGACCGCCTGTTGTACGGAGGCGCGTGCGCGGCGATCAGCCGCAGCTCGCGGACCTCCGCCTCCAACGAGTGCGCGCACTCCACCGCCTCGACCCGCTCGGCCGCGGCCAGCATCTCGGAGATCCGGGCGCGCTTCTCGCCGGCGGTGAAGTAGCTGCGCACCCGGGTGGCGATGTCGCCCGAGGTGCCGACGTAGAGCGGCCGGTCGTCGGCGGCCCGGAAGATGTAGACCCCCGGGACCCTGGGCAGCCCTTCGGCCAGATGCCGCTTGCGGCGCTGCGTCGGGGTGACCGCGCGGGCGAACTCGATGGCGTCGCCGACGGTGTCGACACGGTGCCCGCCGAGGCGGCCGATCAGACCGTGCAGCACGTCGACGGTGGCCTTGGCGTCGTCCAACGCCCGGTGGGTGGGCTGGGTGGCGGTGCGGAAGTACGCCGCGAGGGTGCCGAGCTTGCGGTTGGGCACCTCGTCGCGGCTCAGCACCCGCCGGGCCAGCGCCGCCGTGTCCAGCACGCGGGGGTTGGGCCAGCGGTAGCCGTGCCGGGCGCAGGCGGCCTTGAGGAAACCCACGTCGTACGGGGCGTTGTGCGCCACCAGCACCGCGTCGGCGATGAACTCCAGGAAGCTGGGCAGCACCTCCTCGATCGGCGGGGCCGGCAGCAGCATGGCCTGGGTGATCCCGGTCAGCACGGTGATGAACGGCGGGATCGGCTGCCCCGGGTTGACCAGGGTGGCCAGCACCCCCAGCTCCTCGCGGCCGCGCACCTTGACCGCGCCGATCTCGGTGATCCCGCCGCCGTCCGGCGCGCCGCCGGTGGTCTCCAGGTCGACCACCACGAAGGTCGTCGCGTACAGCGGCAGGGCCGGGTCCACCCCGCCCACCGCCGGGTCGAGACCGGCCAGTGACTCCTGGACGTACTCCGCCTGTGCCATCGGCGGCACGCTAGCGCCCCGGTCCGACACTCCCGTCGCAGAGGTCCCAGCAGTCACCATGGGGCTAGGATGAGAGATCGGCTCACTCACCAGGCGGTGGGCCCGCCAGCGGTGGGAGACTTGCCACATGCCCCTCGCCGAGCCGCACGACGACCACCTCCCGCAGGAGGATCCGGTCGCCCGCGACGGCGCGGTGAGCGATCCGGACGCCAGTGACACTCCCGCCGATTCGGGCGGTGATCCGACGATCGAGCCGGAGCCGACGCTGCCCGAGCCGGTCCGGCAACGGATCGTGGCGCTGACCGCCGCCGTGCTACCCAGCCTCCCCGGCGACGAGGTGCCGGTGCCGTTGCGGCGGGTGGCCAAGTTCGCCCCCAACCGGCGCGCCCGTCTCGGCGCTCCGGCCATCGCCGCCCAGCTCACCGCCGACCCGCTGTTCCGGCAGCGGGTCACCGCCCGGGTGCTGGCCGATGCCGGTGACCTCGGGGCGGCCGTGGTCGAGGGCACCGCGCCGGCCGCCGCCGACCCGGTCGAGGTGGCCGCACTGGCGTATCTGGTCCGGCCGCGCGGCTGGCGGGAGCTGATCGACGCCAGCGGCGCGGCGGTCCGCGCCGAGGCGGACAGCGCCGTCGTCGCCGAACTGGTCCGCGAGGCCGAGCAGCGGGCCACCCGCGCCGAACACGACCGGGCGGTGGCCCGGGTCGAGGCCGACAAGCTCCGCGACGAGCTGGCCCGGGTCCGCGAGGAACTCGGCCAGCTCCGTGAGGAGTCCCGTCAGCTGGCCCGTACCCTTCGCGAGACGCAGGCCCGCGAGCGCAAGGCCAGCGAACTTCTCGCCACCGAACGCGGCCGGGCCGCGCGCGCCAGCGCGGACGTCGACGCCGAGCTGCGCCGCGCCCGCGCCCGGCTCGCCGAGGCGGAGGCCGCCGCCGGCGTGGCCCGGGCCAGCGCCAAGGAGGCCCGCTCGGTCGACGACGCCCGCCTCTGGCTGCTGCTGGAGACCATCGGTCAGGCCGCCGTCGGGCTGCGCCGGGAGTTGGCGCTCGACCCGGTCGACAAGCTCCCCGCCGACTTCGTCGCCGACGCGTTCGCCGAGCAGCCCGGTACCGCCCCGGCGGGCCCGGCCGCGCGCGCCCGCGACACCGACGACCCGGCCCGGCTCGACCAGCTGCTCGCCCTGCCCCGGGCGCACCTCGTCGTGGACGGCTACAACGTCACCAAGCGCGGCTTCGGCGAGATGTCGCTGGAGCAGCAGCGCAAGCGCCTCATCACCGGGCTGGGCGGTATCGCCGCGCAGACCGGCGACGAGGTCACCGTCGTGTTCGACGGCGCCGAGCGGATGCACGGGCTGCCGCCCGCCCCGCGCGGCGTACGGGTGCTCTTCTCCCGCAAGGGCGAGACCGCCGACGAGCTGATCCGACGCCTGGTCCGCGCCGAGCCGGCGGGCCGTCCGGTCGTCGTGGTCTCGTCCGACCGCGAGGTCGCCGACGGGGTACGCCGGCACGGCGCGTACCCGCTGGGGGCCGACTCGCTGCTGCGCCGCCTCGCCCGCTCCTGACCGCACGTCCGGGCAGGCTGTCGGGGCGGGCAAGAATTTGGCGAGGTTCCGGCAGGTCCGGTCGGCGACGGTGTCCGCATCCGCCCGGCACCGCCGGGCACCGGACGAAGGCAGGCGAACGACATGGGAAAGAGACTGCTGGGCACCATCCTCGGCACGGTGGTCACACTGGCGGCGCTCCTGGTCGCCCCGGCAGCGGCCCAGGCGGCCTCGGGTGGCGGCTGCACCGGGGCCTACCCGATCAGCTCGTGCATCTCGTACCAGGGCTCCAACCAGACCGTGGTGGGTGACTTCTACATGAACGCCACCCCGGACGGGTCCCGGTGCACGGCGTACCTCCAGTTGCGGACCAGCAACAACGGCAACACCTCCTGGATCTACTACGACCTCAACCGGACCGGCCGGTTCGGGCCGATCAGCCGCAACGTCAACGTGATGAACAACTTCAAGGGCTCCGCCGTGGCGGTGGTCGAGGTCTACACGTGCAGCGGAGCGTTTCACGGCACCTACACCAGCCCTCGGGTCTACTACCCGTGACGTACGGATCCGGCCGTTGGCGCGTCAGCGCCAGCGGCCGGATCGGCGTGTCAGACGCAGCGGGAGACGGCGGGGTTCGGGTCGTGGCCGGTGTACATGTAGTCACCGGCGAGCATGCCGCTCGCGTTGCCGTAGAAGGCGTTGTACCAGACGGTGTCGCCGTTGACCGACGATCCGGTCGCCCAGCAGTTCAGGTAGACCGACTGGCCCTTCGGGATCGTCAGGATGACCGAGCACTGCGAATTGTTCAGCCACTGGCAGTAGCGCAGGTTCAGGTCCGTCTTCGTCGTGAAGTAA
Organism: Micromonospora sp. NPDC049801; assembly: GCF_040656575.1. Classification (NCBI taxonomy): domain Bacteria; kingdom Bacillati; phylum Actinomycetota; class Actinomycetes; order Micromonosporales; family Micromonosporaceae; genus Micromonospora; species Micromonospora sp. NPDC049801. The sequence continues at coordinate 68,096 of NZ_JBFAMS010000008.1, forward strand.
CCACCGGCGAACGCCGGGTTGGCGACCAGGCCGACCGATGCGGTCACCGCGACCGCGCAGGCGGCCAGGAGACGTCGTGGATTCATGTCGTCAACCTCCGGTGAGCGGGTCAGTAGGAGCAGTACGGGGAGTCCATGATGTCGATGGCGACCGCGTAGCCGTACGGCTCGAGGTAGGCCAGTTCGCCCGGGGAGACGCAGACCCAGTCGTTGTTGGAGTAGAAGATCTTCGCGCCGTCGTCGTTGCGGCTGTTGTAGACCCAGTCCGCGCCCTTACTGCGGGACCCGAGGGTCTGGTAGTAGGTGTCCTGGAACGACGCGGTCGGCGGCGCGCCGTCGTACGGGTTGCCGCTCACCCAGAAGCAGACGCGGGGGTAGTTGCAGCCGAGTGCCGAGGTGGCCTGCGCCGGCGTGGCGACGAGCCCGCCCGCGGCCGTCGTGACGCCCGCGAGGAGCGCGACGGCGGTGAGCCGGGAGCGTGTGGTCGAAGATGGTCCGCGCATGTCGAAGCCTCCGTTGAGTCAGGGTGGTGCGACCCGTTCCGTTCGGCCCGGACCGACGGCCAGGGCTGGGGCCTCGCCCGGCGTGGCCCGGACGTAGCACCACGATCGCAGTGACCTGGATCGACGAAACAGGCGCTTGACCGGCAGTTGACCGGCGATTCGACGGGGTGCGCCCGCGCGAGGTCGGCGATGTCGGGCTGTCCGGCCGTTCGGGATACCCCGATTTCGCTGATCTGGAGTCGATCTAGCCCTCAACGGGCGGTTCTGTCGTACCCGGTGGATAACGTCGATGTGACCGACGGTGCTCGGGTGGCGACGACAGGGTGTCGGCCGCGCATCGCGAGCGATCAGGAGGCGTGATGCTCATCGACTGCGACGGGTGCGCGAAGCGGGCCGACGGCTGCTCCGGCTGCCCGCTGACCGCCCTGTTCGACGACACGTCCCCGGCGGCCGGGCTGGTCGCCGCCGAGGTTGAGGCGATCGAGGTGTTCGCCCGGGCCGGCTTCGACGTCGAGGTGCTGGCCGCGCCCGCCCGGCCCGACGCGCCCGCCCGGCCCGGCGCTGGCGCGCGTCGGGTCCGCCGGGTGGCCTGAGCCCTCGCCCCGGGGCCGGCCGGATGGCCGTCGACGAGCCGTGCGGGCGCTGAGCACAGCCGTGCGGGCGCTGAGCACAGCCGTGCGGGCGCTGAGCACAGCCGTGCGGGGGCCGCGTCGGCGAAGTGCGTCACCGCACCCGAAGCGGGCTTTTCGCGGGCCATAGGATGGGCGGTCACGGCGGGAGGAGCGGCGGGATGAGCGGGGTACGACGCGAGCACGACGGGCCCGTCGGTGCCCCGCGCGCCGGTGCCGTGTGGCGGTGGCGCGGCCACGCGCGGCGGCCCGACGCCGCCGTGTGCCGGGGTGATCGTGACCGGGCGTTGAGCGTGGTGGCCACGGCGGTGCGCCGGTGAGCCCGCGCGGCTGGGCGTTGTTGACGTTGGCCGGGTTGACGGTGGCCCTGCTGGTGACCGTCGCCGTGTTCGTGCCCTGGCACCGGCCCCCGGCCCCCCGTGCCGACCAGCTCGCCGCTCTGCGGGATCTCCCGGCCGACCAGGTGGCCAGGGGGCGGGAGTTCCGCGCCGCGCTGCGCCCCGGCGGCTACGCCGCGCTCGCCGTGGGGCTGCTGATCGCCGTCGCGCTGGGGCTCACCCCGCTGGGCGGTCGCCTGGTCGAGCTGGTGGGCCGGCCCTTCGGTGGGCACTGGATCGCCCAGGCGGTGCTCGGCGGCCTCGCCGTGGTGCTCGTCGCCGACCTGCTCACCCTCCCGTTCTCCGCCTGGCGGCAGACCGTCCTGACCCGCTACGGGCTCAGCACCAACTCCTGGAGTGGCTGGGCCGTCGACCTGCTCAAGTCGTACGCGGTGAGCGCCGTGATCGGTGCGGTGGCGCTGTTCGGCTTCTACCTGGTCATCCGGCTCGCGCCGCGCTGGTGGTGGGCGCTCGGCGCGGCGGGCGCGGCCCTGCTGGTGGTGCTGCTGTCATTCGTGCTGCCGGTGCTCGTGGAGCCGGTGTTCAACAAGTTCACCCCGATGGAGCAGGGTGCGCTGCGCACCGAGCTGATGAGCATGGCCGCCCGCGACGGGGTGCCGGTGCGCGACGTGCTCGTCGCCGACGCCTCCCGGCGGACCACGGCGGTCAACGCGTACGTCTCCGGCCTCGGCCCGACCCGCCGGGTGGTCGTCTATGACACGCTGCTGCGCGAGGCCGACCCCGCCGAGGTGACGGCCGTGGTGGCGCACGAGCTGGGCCACGCGAAGGACTCCGACGTGGCGGTGGGCACGCTGACCGGGGCGCTGGGAGTCGCCGCCGCGGTGGTGGCCCTCTACCTGCTCGGCTCGTGGGGGCTGCTGCTGCGGTTGGCCGGCGTCGACTCGATCGCCCATCCACGCGCGTTTCCACTGGTAATTGCCCTGGTCACGGTGGCTGGTCTGGTCGCCACCCCGGTGCAGGCGCTGGTGTCGCGGCGGGTGGAGGCGCGGGCCGACGCGCACGCGCTCGCGCTCACCGGCGACCCGGCGGCCTTCGAGTCGATGCAGCGCCGTCTCGGCACGGTCAACCTGGGCGACCCCGACCCGCCGCGGTGGGAATACCTCTACTCGGCCTCGCATCCGTCCACCGTGGAGCGGATGGCCGCCGCCCGCGCGTACGCCCGGGAGGCACGCCGATGAGCCGCACGTTGCTGATCACGAACGACTTTCCGCCCCGCCCGGGGGGCATCCAGTCCTTCGTGCACAACCTCGCTGTGCGTCAGCCGGCGGGGTCGGTGGTCGTCTACGCGTCGAGCTGGCGTGGTGCGGAGAAGTTCGACGCCGACCAGCCGTTCGAGGTGATCCGGGAACGCACCCGGGTGCTCCTGCCCACCCCGCTGATCGCCCGGCGCGCGGCCCGGCTCGCCCGCACGTACGACTGCGACACGGTGTGGTTCGGCGCGGCGGCCCCGCTGGGGTTGCTCGCGGCCGGTCTGCGCAGGCGCGCGGGCGTACGCCGGGTGGTGGCGCAGACCCACGGCCACGAGGTCGGCTGGGCGGCGCTGCCGGCCGCGCGGCCGGCGCTGCGGCGCATCGGGCGTGGCGTCGACGTGACCACCTACCTCGGCGAGTACACGCGAGCCCGGCTCGCCCGGGTGCTGGCCGGGGTGACCGACCTGCGGCGGCTCGCGCCGGGCGTGGACGTGGACGCCTACCACCCGTCGGTGGACGGCGAGCCGGTCCGGGCCCGGTTGGGGCTGACCGACCGGCCGGTGGTGGTCTGCGTGTCGCGTCTCGTGCCGCGCAAGGGCCAGGACATGCTGATCCGGGCACTGCCGGAGATCCGCCGCCGGGTGCCCGACGCGGCGCTGCTGATCGTCGGCGGCGGGCCGTACCGGGCCACCCTGGAGAAGCTGGCCCGCCAGACCGGCGTCGAGCGGGACGTCGTCTTCACCGGCTCGGTGCCGGCGGCCGACCTACCCGCGCACTACGCGGCCGGCGACGTCTACGCCATGCCCTGCCGTACCCGCAACCGCGGCCTGGACGTGGAGGGGCTGGGCATCGTCTACCTGGAGGCGTCCGCGACCGGCCTGCCGGTGGTGGCCGGCGACTCCGGCGGCGCGCCCGACGCGGTCCGGGAGGGCGAGACCGGGTACGTGGTCCGTGGCCGGGACGTCGCCCAGCTCGCCGACCGGGTCGCCCGGCTGCTCGGCGACCGGGACCTGGCCCGCCAACTCGGGGCGGCCGGCCGGGCGTGGGTGGAGCGGGAGTGGCGCTGGGAGGCGCAGGCGCAGCGGATGGCGGCTCTGCTGGCCGGCTGACCGCCGCCGCCGCTCAGGCGCGGGGTTGCCGGGGCGGGGCGTAGCGGGGGACGTACTCCTGGTCGGTGAGCCCTTGGATCGCGGCCATCACCTCGTCCGTGATGGCCCGGATGTCGCGCGGCCCGGTGATGCGGTCGGCGACCGGGATCGCCGGGCCGAAGCGCAGGGCGACCGGGTGTCGGCGGGGGATTCGCGCGTCGACCGGCAACACCTCGGCGGTGCCGAGTACGCCGACCGGGATGATCGGGACCTCGGCGTCGCGGGCCAACCGGGTCATTCCGGTGCGGCCGCGGTAGAGCCGCCCGTCGGGGGACCGGGTGCCCTCCGGGAAGATGGCGACGAGACCGCCGGCGCGCAACACCGGCACGGCCGCGTCGAAGGCCGTGAGGGCGGCCCGGCCGCCGGCGCGCTCGACGCGGATGGCGCCCATGCCGGCCACGACGTGCCGGCTGAGCCAGCTGCCGGTGAAGTACTCGGCCTTGGCCCAGAACGTCACGTGTCGGGGTGTCAGGCAGGCGAGGACCACCTGGTCGGCGACGGACAGGTGGTTGCTGGCGAGGATCGCCCCGCCTCGGCGGGGCAGGTGCTCCAGGCCTTGGACGCGGGGTCGCCAGCCCAGTCGCAGGGCTGAGCCGACGGTCAGTTTGCTGAGGTCGTACAGCAGGGGCACGTCTTCTCCCGTTCAGTTCCGCGCGGGGCCGAGGTACGCGTCGAGCGCGGCCCGCAGCACGGTGTCGTCGTCGCGGTCGCCGGTGGCCAGCGGCAGGCTGCCCCAGGCCCAGAGCTGGGCGATGCCGTGCAGGTTGGCCCAGAGCGCGCCGGCCACCACCGGCGCGGGCGGGGCGGTCGGCTGGCGTGTCTGGGCAACCAGGTCGGTCAGGAGGGTGAACAGCGGCAGGCTCGTCTCGCGCAGCCGCAGACGACTGCTGGCCAGCAGGTCGTGGCGGAACATCAGCTCGAACATGCCGCGGTGCCCGGCGGCGAAGTCCAGGTACGTCCGGGCCAGCGCGACCAGTCGGGTACGCGGCTCCGTACCGGCCGCGTGGATCGTCCGCTCCACCCGGGCGGTGAGGTCGGCGAAGCCCTCCCGGGCGATGGCCGAGAGCAGGTCGACGTGGGTGGGGAAGTAGCGGCGCGGGGCGCCGTGCGACACGCCCGCCCGACGGGCGATCTCCCGCAGGGACACGGCGGACTGGCCCTCACGCAACACGAGGTCGACTCCGGCCGCCACCAGCCGGGCCCGGACTCCGGCCTCCTCCACGGTCATAGACACTGTCTACCAGTTCGCCGTAGACGTTGTCTACGGCCGTGGGCGACGGTGCGGGTGCCCGTGCCGGCTCAGCGGATGCGGGCCAGGATGCGGTCGGCAGGGGCCGGGCGGCCGAAGTGCCAGCCCTGGGCGGCGTCGCAGCCGATCGCCCGCAGCCGCTCGGCCTGCCCGGCGGTCTCCACCCCCTCGGCGGTCACCGTGAGGTCGAGGGCGTGCGCCAGCGACACCAGCGAGGCGAGGATCCGCTCGTCGGTACGCCCCACCGTCGGCGACCGCAGGCCAGCCACGAACTCGCCGGCCACCTTCAGCTCGGTGACGGGCAGATCCCGCAGGTACGCCAGGTTGCTGTAGCCGGTGCCGAAGTCGTCGATGGCGATCCGTACGCCCAGGTCGGCCAGCAGCCGCAGCGCCCGGACGGGCTCCTTGGCGCTGCTCATCATCGTGCTCTCGGTGATCTCCAACTGGAGTCGTTCGGGCGGCAGGCCGGTCTGGCGCAGCAGCGTACGGACCTCCCGCACCAGACCGGGCCGGTGCACCTGCCGGACGGCCAGGTTGACGCTCACGAACGGCGCCTGCGCGCCATCGGTCGACCACGCCTCCGCCTCCCGGCACGCCTCGGCGAGCACCCACCCGCCCAGTTGCACGATCAGACCGGTCTCCTCGGCCAGCGCGATGAAGCTGTCCGGCCGCAGGACGCCCAGCTCCGGGTGTCGCCAGCGGACCAGCGCCTCCACACCGAGCAGTCGGCCGTCGCGCAGCGAGGTCAGGGGCTGGTAGTCGAGATAGAACTCGCCCCGCTCCAGCGCGGCCGGGATGGCCGCCGACAGGGCGTACCGGGCCAGCTCGCGACGGTTGCGCTCGGCGTCGTAGAGCGCCCAGCGCGCCCCTCCGGCCGACTTCGCCCAGTGCAGGGTGCTGTCGGCGGCCCGCATCAGGTCACTCGGGTTGGAGCCGGCCACCTGCCGCTCGACGATGCCGATGCTCGCCGTGACCTGGAGCTCGTGCCCGTCGACCACCGCGGGTGTCCGGACCGCGGCCAGAGCGCTCTCGGCGACCTCCACGACCGCGTCGGTGCCGCCCGCGCCCTCCACCAGGATGACGAACTCGTCCCCACCGAGGCGGGCCACCAGATGCTCACCGAGGCACTGGCGCAGCCGGTCGGCCACCGTGGTCAGCAACCGGTCGCCGACCTGGTGTCCCAGCGTGTCGTTGACCACCTTGAAGCGGTCCAGGTCGAGGAAGCACACCCCGACGCGTTGGGCGCCCCGGCCCGGCTCGTTGAGCGCGGCGGTGAGCCGCTCGGTGAACAGCGTCCGGTTGGGCAGACCGGTGAGCGGGTCGTGGGTGGCCTGGTGGCGGAACCGCGCCTCGCTGGCCCGCAGCGCCCGTTCGGCCTGGGTGCGCGCCATCATGGCGGCCCGGCGGATGGACTCCTGCTCATCGAGTGTGCGGTCCCGCAGCGCGCGGGCGTAACCGGTCGCCACGGCGGCCAGGAGCCGGGCCATCCGGTCCTCGACGTCCTCGGCCACCAGTCCCAGGTCCCGCACGAGCCGGAGCTGGATCACCTCGACGGTACGGCCCAGTCCCTCGGCGGACGCGATGTGCGCGGCGACCAACTCCGCACCGACCCGGTGCCCGGCCCGCAGGTCGAACGGCTCGGCGAGCAGCGCCTGGGCCAACTGGCCGGCGAGCCTCTGCAACAGGGCCTCGAGCTGGGCCTGTGTCATCGGTAGGTAGCTCGTACCGGAGACCGCCTTGGCCCAGGCGCGGGCGAAGGTGCCGGGGCGGGTGACCGCCGAGGGCGACTCAGTCACCGAGTCGCCCGACGCCGCCCATGAAGACCGCCCGCTCGGCGTCCTCCGCGCTCTCGGGGGTGTCCGGTCGCCACTGTGGCACCCAGACGACGCCCGGATCGACCAGCTCGAACCCGTCGAAGAGGGCGGTCACCTCGGCCCGGTTGCGAATCGTGAGCGGGCTGTCGGTACGCCGGTAGACGCGTTCGGCCTCGGCGCGCTCCTCCCCGGCGCGGCCGTCGTCGCTGGCCTGCGACAACACCAGGTAGCTGCCGGGTGCCACCGCGTCCCGAAGCGTCGCCAGCAACTCCGCCGGCCGGTCGTCGTCGGGGACGAAGTGCAGGACCGCCACGATCATCACCGCCACCGGCTGGCCGAGGTCGAGCAGCCGGCGCGTGTCGGGGTGCGCCAGGATCTCCTCCGGGTGCCGCAGGTCCTCCTGGACGATCGTCGCCCGGTCGTTGTCGGCCAGGATCTCCCGGCTGTGCGCCACCGCGACCGGGTCGACGTCCACGTAGACCACCCGCGACGCCGGGTCGATCCGCTGGGCGATCTCGTGCACGTTGCCGACCGTGGGGATGCCCGAGCCGATGTCCAGGAACTGGCGGACGCCGGCCTCGGCGAGGTGGTGGACCGCCCGGCGCAGGAACGCGCGGTTGGCCTGCGCGGCCAGCGGCGCCTCCGGTACGGCCGCCACCATCGCCTGCGCGGCGGCCCGGTCGGCGGCGAAGTTGTGCGATCCGCCGAGGTAGTAGTCGTACATCCGGGCGACGCTCGGGCGCTCGATGTCGATGGTGTCGGGCGCCCAGTCCGGCCGCTGCATGCGCTCACCCCTTGAGTCCACGACGCGGACGTCATCGCCCGCGCGGGTATTCTGCCCCCGCGGTACCCGCCAGACCATAGCGTGCCCGTCCACCCGTCGCGGACGTCGGTCGATACGCGAAGGTCCGCGACGGCGGCGAGCCGGCGCGGACCTTCGGTTACGGAATTACGCTCGACGAACGGGCGCGGGTCAGAACTTCGGCGCGTCCGGCGCTTCGAGCAGGCCGAGTCGCAGCGCGGTCATCAGGGCCTGTGCCCGGTTGGCGGCGCCGAGCTTCTCGTAGAGCTTGGAGATGTGCGTCTTCGCCGTGGACTCGCTGACGAACAGCTGCTTGGCGATGCCCGCCACGCTCATCCCGTCGGCGAGCAGCCGCAGCACCTGCCCCTCGCGGGGGGAGAGCTGCGGGCCGGAGGGGGCGAGCCGACGCTTCATCGCCTCGGCCAGGTCGGCGGCGGTGAACGCGCTCGGGGACGAGGCGGCGTGCCGCGCGGCGGCCACGACCTCGTCGGCCGGGGCGGTCTTGGGCACGAAGGCGCTCGCCCCGGCCTCCAGGGCGCCGAAGAGCTGGTCGTCGCCGGCGTACATGGTCAGCACCACGATGCCCATCGACGCGCTGGACTTGCGCAGCGCGCGGGTGGCCTCCAGGCCGCTGCCGTCGGGCAGCCGCAGATCCATGATCACCACGTCCGGCTGGAGGGCGCCGGCCTGGCGTACCCCCTCTGCCGCGGTCGCGGCCTCGCCGACGACCTCGAACTGACGGTCGCGCTCGAAGGCGTGCCGCAGGCCCTTACGAATCAGGTCATGATCGTCAACAAGGAGGACCTTGGTGCGGGTGGCCGGTGTCGGACTTGTGGTCATCCTCGGGTTACTCCCCTTCTGGTGCTGCGCTGTCACGCACGTTATCGCGCCGGGACGAGGTGCCGAGAACCACCGCCACGGTCGTGCCGCTGGGTTGCCGCGGCCTGATCTCCAACCGGCCCCGGATACGTTCCGCCCTCTCGGCCATGATCGCAAGACCGTACCGCCCGTCGGGGCGCTGGTCAGCCATCCCCTGACCGTCATCCGACACTTCTATTTGCGCGTACGGGGGGTCGACCTCACACGTGACCCACAAATTGGACGCTCCGGCGTGCTTGCGGGCGTTGGTCACGGCCTCCTGCGCGATGCGCAGCAACTCGGCCTCGGTGGCCGCCGGCAGGCGGGCCGTGGACTCGTCCAGCGACAGGTGCACCCGCAACCCGCCCGACGCGCCGACGGTGCGGGCGTACTCGGCGATCGCCGCGGCCAGGCCGCCCTGCCGGTCCACCTCGCTGCGCAGCTCGAAGAGGCTCAGCCGCAGCTCCTGGATCACCCGGGTCACCTCGGCGCGCAGCGTCCGCAGGGCCTCGGCCGTCTCGTCCGCGTCGTCGAAGACGGTGGCCAGGGCGTTGTCGATGCCGTAGCCGACCATCACCAGCTCCTGCGCCACCCCGTCGTGGATCTCCCGGGCCAGCCGCTGGCGCTCCTCGTTGGTGGCCAGCGACCGGACCTCGTCGAACAGCAGCGCCGCCTCCAGCCGCAGCGCGGCGGGCCGGGTCAGCCCGGTCACCCGGGACACCACCGGCGGCGGGTACGCCTGCGCGACATCGGCCTCCAGCACCACCAGCCCCACCGTGCGTACCCCCGCGACCAGCGGGACGATCAGCGCGGACACGTCCGGACCCCGGTGCGAGCGGGACTGCGAGCGGGCGGCGGTGGTGGCCTGCTGACTGGCCCAGGCGTCGGCGATGGCCGAGTCCGCGTCCAGCGTCGTCTCCCAGTCCACGCGGTCCGCCCCGGCCTGGGCGAGGACCACGAGCCGGCCGCCGCCGCTGGCGGACAGCACCGCGCCGCGGTCCGCCCGGGCCACCGTGCGCAGCTCGTCGATCAGGTGCTCGGAGATGCCCCCCGGGTCCAGGGTCGCCCCGGGCAGCTGCCGGGCCACCGTCCGCAGTTGGGTCAACAGCCGGGTGGCCTCGGCGTACGGCTGGGGCTTGCTGTCGGCGCGTACGGCCATCACCCGGTGCAGGGTGCCGGCGGCGTAGAGCCCGAGCGCGGCCAGGATCAACCACTGCGCGCAGACCGCGAGGTAGCCCACCTGGCCGAGTTGACGTTCCCCGTCGACCTCGGTCAGCGCCCCGCTGACCAGCAGCGTGCCGGCGGTCACCGCGAGCAGCGCCGCGCCCTCGCGGAAGCGGCGGCGCAGCGCGGTGACGGTCACCGGCACCGCCAGGTAGGGCAGCACGGCGGAGGCGCCGAGCCCGTCGACCGTGCCGCCGATCGACGCGACCGCGGCGACCTGGCTCGCGGCCAGCCCCAGCACCACCACCTCGGCGACCCGGCTCAGCGGCCCGACCAGCCGGTGCTGCGGCGCGAGCAGGGAGGGCAGCCCGGCGACCGCCAGCAGCGCGATCCACCACAGCTGGGTGACGTCGCGGGTGGCGAACAGGGTCAGGATCGCGACCAGCGCCAGCATCACCACGCGGGCGGCCGCGGCGAGAGGATGCGGGTGTGGGACGGCGGTTGTGGATGCGGGCACGTGACGGATCGTAGTCAGCCGCGGTAGATGTCGGCGATCTCCGCCGCGTACGTCTTGTGGACGACCTGGCGTTTGACCTTGAGCGACGGGGTCAGCTCGCCGGTGACCTCGGTGAAGTCGCGGGGCAGGATCCGGAAGACCTTGATCGCCTCGGCCTTCGACACGGCCTGGTTCGCGGCGTCGATGGCGGACTGCACCTCGGCGCGCAGGCCCTCGTGCTCGCGCAGCGTCTCGACCGAGGTCTCCGGTGGGAGCCCGGCGTTCGCCAGGAAGGTCGGCAGCGCCTCCTCGTCGATGGTGACCAGCGCCGCGATGAACGGCTTCGCGTCTCCGACGACGACGCACTGACTGATCAACGGGTGCGCCCGGACCTGGTCCTCCAGCACCGCCGGGGCGACGTTCTTGCCGCCGGCGGTCACGATCAGCTCCTTCTTGCGGCCGGTGATGCTCAGGTAGCCGTCGGCGTCGAGCTGGCCCAGGTCACCGGTGCGGAACCAGCCGTCGGGGCTGAGCGCCTCCGTGGTCGCCGCCTCGTTGTGCCAGTAACCCTGGAAGACCAGCTCGCCGGAGATCAGGATCTCGCCGTCGTCCTCGATCCGGACGGTCACGCCGGGCAGCGGCCGGCCGACGGTCCCGATCCGGGTGCCGGTGGGCAGGTTCGCGGCGGCGGCGGGGGACGTCTCGGTCAACCCGTACCCCTCCAGGACCGTCACGCCGACGCCGCGGAAGAAGTGGCCGAGCCGCGCGCCCAGGGGCGCGCCGCCGGAGATGGCGTCGCGGCACCGCCCGCCGAGCGCGGCGCGCAGCTTGCGGTAGACGAGCCGGTCGAAGACCGCGTGCTGCGCGCGCAGCGCCAGGCCCGGCCCGCGCGAGGTCTCCAGCGCCTCGCTGTACGAGATGGCGACCTGCTCGGCGCGGGCGAAGACGCCGCCCTTGCCGTCGGCCTCGGCCTTCTGCTTGGCCGCGTTGTAGACCTTCTCGAACACCCGGGGTACGGACAGCACGAAGGTCGGCCGGAACTCCTGCAACTCGCCGACCAGGTTCTTGGTGTCCGCGCAGTGGGCGAGGGTGGCCCGTGCCTGCACCACGCCGATCTGGATGAGCCGGGCGAACGCGTGCGCCAGCGGCAGGAAGAGCAGGGTGCTCGCGCCGGCGTTGAACAGGTTCGGCAGCACGGGCACCGCGTTGGCGATGTCGGCGTACATGTTGCGGTGGGTCAGCACGCAGCCCTTGGGGCGGCCGGTGGTGCCGCTGGTGTAGATGATGGTGGCCAGGTCGTCGGCGCGGACCGCCTTGCGCCGCTGCTCCACCTGGGCCAGCTCGACCGTCGCGCCGACGGCGACCAGCTCGTCGACCGCGCCCCGGTCGATCTGCCAGACGTTCGTCAGCTCGGGGAGGCGGTCGCGGACACCGGCGATCAGCTCGGTGTGGGCGCCCGTTTCGACAAGCGCGGCGACCGCGCCGGAGTCGGCGATGATCCAGGCGGCCTGCTCGGCGCTGGAGGTCTCGTAGATCGGTACGGTGACCCCGCCGGCCGCCCAGATGGCGTAGTCGAGCAGGGTCCACTCGTAGCGCGTCCGGCTCATCAGGGCGACCCGCGCGCCCGGCTGGATGCCGGCGGCGATCAGGCCCCGGGCCACGGCCGCCACCTCGTCGCGGAACTGCAGGCAGGTCACTTCGGCCCAGGTGGTGGTGTCGCCGCCGTCGGCGGAGCGGGTGGCGCGGGCGAACTGCACGGTGTCCGGCGCGATCTCGGCGTTGTCCCAGACCGGATCGGTGAGGTTGGCCGCCTCGCCAACGGTGACGATCGGTGGAACGGAGAACTCGCGCACTTGCACTCCTTCGTGCTCGCACTGGCCTGGGCCGGACTCTGCCCGAGAGCATCGGCTCTGTCGAAACCTACCCGGCGGGCGGTTCGGGTGGGGTAGGCAGGGCGCGGCGGGGGCGGCGGGGGGTGTGGGCGGCGTCAGCCGGGTAGCCTCCCCCCATGGCGGACTCCTCCACCCAGTCGATCATCATCGGCGCGTCACCCGACCGGGTGGCGACGGTCATCTGCGACTTCCCGAGTTACCCCGAGTGGACCGAGGCGGTCCGCCGTGCCGAGGTGATCGAGGAGTACGAGGACGGCTACGCCAGCCAGGTGCGGTTCACCATCGACGCCGGGGTGATGGCCGACGAGTACGTGCTCGCCTACGAGTACGCCGAGGACCTGTCCCGCGTCGAGTGGCATCTGGTCGCCCCCTCGAAGATGCAGAAGAGCCAGCGTGGCTCGTACGACCTGGTGGGCAACCCGGACGGGACCACCACGGTGACGTACACGCTGGAGGTCGAGCTGTCCGTGGGGATGCTCGGCATGTTTCGGCGCAAGGCCGAGAAAATGATCATGGATACGGCGTTGAAGCAGCTCAAGCGCCGGGTAGAAGCACCCGGTGCGGCGCAGTGACGCGTCCGGCAGCGGGGTAGAGGAGCCGAGGGTGGGCGGAACGGACCCGGGTTCGGCCCGGGAAGAGGCGGAGCGTCTGGTGGCGGCCCTGCTCGCGGGGGCGCGGCTGGCCTCCAGCGGGTCGACGGGCGGCGCGTTCGGCCCGTTGGGCGGGATGTTGGCCGGTGTCCTCGGTCACAGTGCCGCTCCGGGCGGCGGCGATCGCGCCCGTGGTGGTTTCGCCACCGGTTCGGCCGAATGCTGCGTCTGCCCGGTCTGTCGTGGCATCGCCGCGTTGCGCGATCCGAGTCCGGAATTCGCCGAACGCCTCGCCACCGGCGCGGGCGACCTCGCCGCCGGCGTGGCCAGCCTGCTCCGCGCGTTCGCGCCGCCGGAGCCGTCCCCGACGACCGGGCCGGAGTGGGCCGCGTCGTCGCAGGCGGCGGCCGGTGCGGGCGGCGACGGCGAGCCGGCGCGGCCGGCCTCGACCGCGCGGTCGGCCGAGGCCTTCGACGAGCACGTGTGGCGCGATGCCACCCGCACCGGGCATGATTCCCAACCGGCGCCGGAGCGGGATGTCTGGTCGGTCGCCACCCGGTCGGCGGACACACCCGCCCCGGCCACCGCGGCACCCGTCGACGACGCCGGGGCGGTGGCCGCGCCGGTGCCGACCAGCCGACCCGTGGTGCCCGCTTCGCGGGCGTCCGACGACACCGGCGCGGACGCGCCGGGCGGCGGCGCCTGAGCGCGGGACATCGCGATCCGGACCGGCGTGCCCCGCGGCGCGCGCGAGCCGGACAGCACAGCAGAGGGGAGCGGCGGCGGTGACGCTGACCATCGGAGTCGACGTGGGTGGCACGAAGGTGGCCGGCGGTGTCGTGGACGACACCGGCACGGTCCTCGTGCAGAGCCGACGGGACACCCCCGCCGACGACGTCGCCAAGACCCGCGACGTCATCATCGAGCTGGTCGACGAGCTGGCCGCCGGGCGAACGATCGAGGCGGTCGGCGTCGGCGCGGCCGGCTGGATCGACGCCACCCGCTCGACCGTGCTCTTCGCCCCCAACCTGGCCTGGCGCGACGAGCCGCTGCGCGAGTACGTGAGCGCCGCCGTCGGCCTGCCGGTGATCGTGGAGAACGACGCCAACGTGGCCGCGTGGGCCGAGTTCCGCTACGGCGCGGCCCGCGCCGCCGACGACTCAATGATCATGTTCACGATCGGCACCGGCGTCGGCGGCGGCATCGTCCTCGGCGGCGAGCTGATGCGCGGCGCGCACGGCATCGCCGCGGAGCTGGGCCACATGCTGGCCGTGCCGGACGGGCACCAGTGCGGCTGCGGGCGGCTCGGCTGCATCGAGCAGTACGCCAGCGGCAGCGCCCTGGTCCGCTTCGCCCGTGCCGGCGCTCGACAGGAGCCGCAGCGGGCCACCGCCCTGCTGGAGCTGGCCGGCGGCGAGCCCGAGGCGATCACCGGTCACATGGTGACCGCCGCCGCGCAGGGCGGCGACCCGGTCTCCGCCGAGGCGTTCGCGCAGATCGGCCGGTGGCTGGGCACCAGCCTCGCCGACATGGCGCAGATCCTCGACCCGCAGGCCCTGGTCGTCGGCGGCGGCGTGATCGACGCCGGTGACCTGCTGCTCGGCCCGACGCGTCGCTCGTACCTCGACGCGCTGGCCCAGCGGGGACGCCTGCCGGTGGCCGAGGTCCTCCCCGCCGAGCTGGGCAACAGCGCCGGGGTGATCGGCGCGGCCGACCTGGCCCGCCGGATCTGAGGGCGGCCAGGAGATGGGCGTACCGCTGCGCGTGGTGTCGTACAACATCCACAGCCAGCGCGACGACACCGCCGCGCTGGCGGCGGTCGTCCGGGCCGCGAAGCCGGACGTCGTGATCGTGCAGGAGGGTCCGCGCCGGTTCCGGTGGCGGCAGAAGTCGGCCACGCTGGCCGAGTCGTTCGGCCTGGTGGTGGCCGCCGGAGGGCTGCCCGCCCTGGGCAACCTGCTGCTGACCAGCCTGCGGGTGCAGGTGCGCGGCGCCCGGTGCCAGCGGTTCCCGCTGACCCCGGGCCGGCACCTGCGCGGCGCGGCGTACGCCGACTGCCGGGTCGGCGACGCCCGCTTCACCCTCGCCGGCTCGCACCTGTCCACCGACCCGGCGGAGCGGCCCGCGCAGGCCGCCGAGTTCCGACGCGGCCTGGACGCCGCGAATGCTCCGGTGGTGGCGGGCGCCGACCTGAACGAGGGCCCGGACGGGCCGGCCTGGGCGACGGTGGCGCGCGGCCTGACCGACGCGGCGGTCGCGGCCGACCGCGCGGAACGGCTCACCTACTCGTGCGCCGACCCGCGCCGGCGCATCGACGCGCTCTTCGTCGACCCCCGGATCACCGTGGTCGACTACGACGTGGTGGACACTCCGCAGACCCGCCGGGCCAGTGACCACTTCCCGGTGCTCGTCGACCTGCTGCTGCCCGCCACGGCCTGACCCCCACCGGTCCGGACCCGCCGATCGGTCCGCGCCGGGGCTGGACATCCGGCTCCGATGTGGAGAGGATTTCGCGGCGAACCGGCACCCGTGCCGCACAAAAGGAGATGTCCCGGTGTCCACCTCCACCGACCAGGGCCGGCCCGACCCGGATGCGATCCCGTCCGCGCAGAGCCGCGACGGCCGCTCGCTCTCCGACCGGGGCGACACGGTCTGCGTCATCGGCGCCGGGGCCAGCGGCCTGACGGCCATCAAGAACCTGCGCGAGCACGGGTTCGGG
This sequence comes from Micromonospora sp. NPDC049801, assembly GCF_040656575.1. NCBI lineage: Bacteria > Bacillati > Actinomycetota > Actinomycetes > Micromonosporales > Micromonosporaceae > Micromonospora > Micromonospora sp. NPDC049801. The sequence continues at coordinate 83,547 of NZ_JBFAMS010000008.1, forward strand.
GTGGACTGCTACGAACGCGAGACCGGCGTCGGCGGGGCCTGGAACTGGCGGCACGACCGCAGCCCGGTGTACGCCAGCACCCACCTGATCTCGTCGAAGCCGTTCACCCAGTTCCCCGACTTCCCGATGCCGGACTCCTGGCCGGACTACCCCCACCACGGCCAGCTCCTGTCGTACTTCGAGCGGTACGCCGACCACTTCGACCTGCGCTCGCACATCTGGTTCGGCACCGAGGTCGTCCGGGTCGAGCCCGCGCCGGGGGAGCGGTGGGACGTGACGACCCGCTCCACCGGCGGGTACGGCCCGGAGCGCACCTCCCGCTACGCCGCCGTGGTGATCGCCAACGGGCACAACTGGTCGCCGAAGCTGCCCCGCTACGAGGGCCTGGAGGAGTTCCGGGGCGAGATCATGCACGCGTCGTCCTACAAGGACCCGGCGCAGTTGCGCGGCAAGCGGGTGCTCGTGGTCGGTGCCGGCAACACCGGTTGTGACATCGCCGTCGAGGCCGCCCAGCAGGCGTCGCGCTGCTGGCACTCCACCCGGCGTGGCTACTGGTACGCCCCGAAGTACGTGCTGGGCCGACCGGCCGACCAGATCAACGACGCGCTGCTGTCACTGCGGGTGCCGCTGCGGGTCCGCCAGTGGCTCTACCACTGGACGATGCGGTTGACCGTCGGCAACCTGACCCGCTTCGGGCTGCCCAAGCCCGACCACCGGGTGTACGAGACGCACCCGATCGCCAACAGCCAGCTCGTCTACTACGTGGGCCACGGCGGGATCGGCCCGGTGCCCGACATCGCCCGGTTCCAGCCGTACGCCGTGGAGCTGGCCGACGGCCGCGAGATCGACCCCGAGCTGGTCATCTTCGCCACCGGCTACCTGCCGCGCTTCGAGTTCCTCGACGCGTCGGTGTTCGGCGACAGCGCCGGCACCGGCCGTCCCACGCTCTGGCTCAACGCCTTCACGCCGGGGCACCCCACGCTGGCCGTCGCCGGCCTGGTGCAGCCGGACTCCGGCCTGTTCACCCTGTCCCACTGGCAGACGGTGCTCTTCGCGCGGCTGCTGCTGGCCCGACGGGACCGACCCGAGCGGGCCGCCGCGTTCGCGCAGCGGGTCCGGGACCGGGCCGGGGAGCGCTACGCGGGCCAGGTCAAGGACAGCAGCCGGCACTGGTTCGAGGTCGGGCACGCCGACTACCTGCGCGCCGTCCAGCGCGCCCTGCACGACCTGGAGGGCAAGTGAGCGCGAGGAGTGAGCTTGCGAGCCCCGCAGTCGCGAACGAAAGGCTGGATCAGTGACCGAGGTGCGGATCATGCGGGGCCGGGAGTGGGCTCGTCCGGTCCGGCCGGCGCGCCGTGAGGTGCTCAGCGCCGTACCCGAGTTGGAACAGGGGCGTCCGCCGCTGCTGTTCGTACCCGGGTTCGGGCACGGGGCGTGGGCGTTCGCCGAGCACTGGCTGGGCCATGCCGCGTCGCGGGGCTTCCCGGCGTACGCGCTGAGCCTGCGGGGGCACGGCGGCAGCGAGCCGGCGCCGGAGGCGACGCTGCGCGCGTACACCCATGATGTGACCCAGGTGGCCGCGAGCCTGCCGCGCCAGGCGGTCCTGGTGGGGCACGGCGCCGGGGCGCTCGTGGTGGCCCACGCGATGGCGCGCTATCCGGCGCGCGGCGCGGTGCTGGTGGCGCCGGTCTTCGGCGGCTGGGGCGTCTTCGGTACGGCGGTGCGCCGCAACCCGGCCGGGACGCTGCCGGCGGTGTTCGGCGGACCGCTGCGGCTCAGCCGCGCGCAGCTGTTCAGCCGGGAGTTGCCCGACGAGGACGCCCGACGGTACGTGGCGCGGCTGGGCCGGGCCGGTCGGCGCGCGCAGTGGGCGCTGTTGGGCGAGCCGCAGGCCGAGGCGGCCGTGGGCGAGCCCCCGGTCCTGGTGCTGGGCAGCCCGGACGACCGGGTGGTGCCGGCGGCGACGTTGACGCGGGTCGCCCGCCGGTACGGGTCGGCGCCGCTGTTGTTCCCCGGCATGGGGCACGACCTGATGCTCGACGCGCGCTGGGCCGAGCCGATCGACGCGATCCTGGACTGGTTGGAGAAGGAGCCCGCCGGCCGCTGATCACGCGGCCCGGTCAGCCGCCGGCGTGCTGGGTCGCCCGGGTCGCCGGCCGTGGCACCCGGGCGGTGCCGTCGGTGCTGGTGAGGCGGCTGACCAGCGCGCCCGTCTCGTCGAGGGCGCTCAGGTAGGAGCGGGCCCAGGCCCGGATGTCGTGCTCGTGCAGGTGGGCGCGCATCGCCCGCATGCGGGCGATGACGTCGGCGGGGTCGGCCCGCAGCGCCGTGCGCAGCGCCTGCTTGAGCCCTTCCAGGTCGTGCGGGTTCACCAGGTACGCCTGGGACAGCTCCGCGGCGGTGCCGGCGAACTCGCTGAGCAGCAACGTTCCGGTGTCGTCCACCCGGGCGGCGACGTACTCCTTGGCGACCAGGTTCATCCCGTCGCGCAGCGGGGTCACCGCCATCACGTCGGCGACCCGGTAGAGCGCCGCCAGCTCGGCCCGGTCGAAGGGCTGGGTGAGGTAGTGGATGGCGGGCTCGCCGACCCGCCCGAACTCGCCGTTGATCCGGCCCACCTCGCGCTCGATGCGTTCGCGCAGGATCTGGTACTGACCGACGCGTTCCCGGCTCGGCATGGCGACCTGGACGAGCACCGTGTCGCGGACCTTGACGTCGCCGCTGGCCAGCAGCTCGCTGTACGCCTTGAGTCGCTGTTCGATGCCCTTGGTGTAGTCCATCCGGTCCACGCTGAGGATGACCTGCCGGGGATCGCCGAGATCCTGCCGCAGGCGGCGGGCCCGGGCGGCCACGTCGGGGCGGGCGGCGAGGGCGGCCATCTCGGCCGTGTCGATCGAGACGGGGAACGCGCCGATGCGGACCACCCGGTCGTCGATCCCGATCCGACGGTCGGTGGCCGGCAGCTCCAGCACCCGGGTCACCAGCTGGGCGAAGTTGTGTGCCGCCTGCGCCCGCTGGAAGCCCACCAGGTCGGCCCCGAGCATGCCGCGCAGCAGCTCGGCGCGGCGCGGCAACTGCATGAACAGCTCCGGCGGCGGGAACGGCACGTGCAGGAAGAAGCCGATGCGCAGGTCGGGGCGGAGCGCGCGCAACAGCCCGGGTACGAGTTGCAGGTGGTAGTCCTGTATCCAGACCACGCCTCCCGGCTCGGCCACCTCGGCGGTCGCCTCCGCGAACCGCTGGTTGACCCGCTGGTACGCCTCCCACCAGCGCCGGTGGTGCTCGGGTTGCTCGACGGCGTCGTGGTAGAGCGGCCAGAGGGTCGCGTTGGCGAAGCCTTCGTAGTGATCGCGCAGGTCCTCGTGGCTGAGAGCGACGGTGTGCATGTGGACGCCGTCCACGTCCGGCAGGGCGGGCGCCGGGCCGGTGCCGCCGGCCCAGCCGACCCAGATCGCCGGGGTGTGTCGCAGCAGCGGGTGTAGCGCGCTGACCAGCCCTCCGGGGCTGCGTCGCCACTCGCAGGCGCCGTCCGGGGCCTGGCTGTCGTCGATGGGGAGGCGGTTGGCCACCACCACGAGGGAACTCTGTCGCATCTCGGGCATTCCGATCAGCAGAGGACTGACCGCCACGAGCAAGGGAAAACCGGTCAGTCAGCGGGGGAAGTGACGTACAGCGGTATTCCTACTGACAGTAAGTTACACCACTGTTACGCCCCGAGTGAGGGCGGTCGTGTCCCGCGATGCGGGCCGGGTAGGGCCAGCTTCATAAGGGCGGCCGGCCAGTTTCTTGCTGATGAAACAGGCGCTAGACGACGGCGCCGTTGTCCGGGTCGTCGTCCTCCTCGTCACCGGGGCGCAGCCGCCAGATCAGCGTGACGAAGCCGGCCAGGATGCCCGTGAACCCGAACAGGGTGACCGCCGAGCGGTCGATCGGGAGCAGCGACGGGAAGAGGAAGAGCACGAACCCGACGACCACGGCGAGCGCGCCGACCACCGCGTACTTGGAGACGCGGGGCAGCGGCGGCGGCGGGGGCGGGTGGTAGGTGTCCTCGTCGTCGTCCGGCAGGTCGGCGCCGAAGGTGTCCAGACCGTCCAGCAGTGAGGGCTCATCGTCCCGGCTGTTGCGGCCGACCGAGATCCCGGAGAAGTCGGTCGCCGACGGCAGTCGACGGACGTCGGTCGCGGTGGGCCCGGCCTCGTCGACGCCGGAGCGGGCGAGCGGACCGGCCGTCGGCTCGTCCCGGGTGTCCCGGTCGTCACGTTCGTCCACGTCCTCCGCAGCCGGCCAGGGCCGCTCGTCGGTCGTCGAGGGGGTGCTGTGGAAGCCGGCCACGATCCGGGCCCACTCCGCGTCGATGTCCGGCTCGTCGCGGGCCGGGGGCTGCTCCGGGGCGCTCTCGTCGGCGAGCTGCGTCAGGTAGTCACGGGCGGTCCGCAGGTGCGAACGGTCGACGTAGAGCCGGTCGACCGGACGGGCCGGGACGGTGGTGGTACGGGTGACCGGATTGAGGTCGGCCGACGGTTGCAGGTAGGCGGCGATCCCGCCGGCGGCCAGCACGTCGAGCAGGTGCTCGCCGACGCGCGGATCGACATCGCCGACGACGGCGTACTCGCTCGCGTCGAGCCCGTTGTCCCGCCGTCCCCGGCGGGCCCCACCCGCTGACACCCGGACATCCTCCTCAACGCGCCCTGCGGCGCGGCCACCGCTGCCCCCTCGACGCCCGTGCGCACGTCGTGCTCTGAATCGTGACACGTCAGGGGCCGGTTCCGGGAGTGCGTTGTGTCGCGTCTTGGAAAGTCGGGGCTGCCGTCGCAGGTCGCGGCGGGGGTTCTTTGTCCGTTCTTGCGCGAGACGTGCGATCTCGGTGATCGTTGACGCCAGGGCGACCCGCGGTCCCGACCACCGCCCTGCGACCTGCCACCGACCGGGAACGAGAGGCGCACGTGGCTACTGACGACCACGAGGAGCTGAACATCCCGCCGCACCTTCAGACCTTCGCGCAGCGTCATCACCTTGACTACCGGCAGACGCCGCCCGGGATCGCGCTCTACCTGGGCCTGGGTTCGGCCCTGCTGGGGTTGCTGTTCAGCACCGCCCCGAAGGTCACCGGCGACCGGGCCCTCGGCTATCTGATGCTGGGCAGCGGTGTCGTGCTCCTCGTCGTCTCGCGGGTGCTGCACCGGCGCACGCGACGTCGGGAGGAGCAGCTGTACCAGGAGTTCCTGCAGTGGAAGACGGAGCGCGGCGAGTAGAGGTCGACATGGATCCGGCCTTGGAGACCGTCGTGGGGGAGCGCGTCCGCCGCGTCGTGGTGGTGAGCGTCCGTCCGTTGTGGTGAGAGCGCTCGCTTCGTAGGCTCCACGGGGATGACGGCCAGCGCTGTCGCGCCCCCCTCGGAAAGGACGCCGGTGCTCTACTGGCTGTTGAAGCACGTGATCCTCGGTCCGCTGCTCAAGTTGATCTTCCGCCCGCGGGTGGAGGGGCTGCGCCACGTGCCGGCGACCGGCCCGGTGATCCTGGCCAGCAATCACCTCTCCTTCTTCGACTCGATCTTCATCCCGTTGATCGTCTCGCGGAGGGTCACCTTCGTGGCCAAGGCCGAGTACTTCACCGGCAAGGGGATCAAGGGCTGGTTGACGAAGATGTTCTTCGTCGGCACCGGCACCATCCCGGTGGACCGCTCCGGCGGCCAAGCCGCCCGCGCCGCGCTGGACACCCAGTTGCGGGTGCTGCGCGCCCAGGGAGTGGCCGGCATCTACCCCGAGGGCACCCGCTCCCCGGACGGGCGGCTCTATCGGGGAAAGACCGGGGTGGCCCGGCTGGCCCTGGAGAGCGGCGCGGTGGTGGTCCCGGTGGCGATGCTCAACGCCGACGAGCTCCAGCCGCCCGGCCGGTTGCTGCCCCGGATCGGCCAGGTGCGGGTCCGCTTCGGCGCGCCCCTGGACTTCTCCCGCTACGCGGGCCTGGCCGGCGACCGGTTCGTCGAGCGCGCGGTCACCGACGAGATCATGTACGAGGTGATGGAGCTCTCCGGCCGCGAGTACGTCGACATCTACGCGCAGAAGCTCAAGACGCCGGTGGCCGCCTGACTCTCAGCAGGCGACCGCCGGTCCGGTCGGGCTGATCGGCCGGCCGGTCAGCGCCAGCAGGCCCGGCGCGTCGTTGCGTAGGGCGAAGGTGCGCACCTCGGCGCGGGGCGCCCGCGCGCCGGCCGGGTCACCCGCCCGGGTCAGCTCCGCGGCCGCCAGCGCCAGCGCCAGCACCCGGTCGCTCGCGTCCGGGATCCGCCCGTACGTCTCGGCGGCGGCCAGGTGCAGCTCGGCCGCGCGCCGGTGGTCGCCGTCGGCCGCCGCCACCGCCGCCGTCACCGTCCGCAACGCCGCCTCCGACCACGGCGTCCGATGTCCGACCCGGTCCAGCATCGCCCGGACCCGCACCGCGGCGTCCCGGCCGGCCAGGGCGCCGGCGTACGCGGCCGCGGCGATCCACTCCCCGCTGGCCAGCGCCGGCACCGCCGACCAGGACCGTTCCAGCTCGTCGATCAGCTCCGCAGCCTCGGCGTGGCGCTCCTGCAACGCCCGACACAGCGCGGCCATGCCCAGCATCGTCCAGCGCAGCCGGTGGAAGCCGCTGCGCCGGGCGGTGGCCAGCGCCTGCCCCAGGTCGGCCGGGTCCTCGTCGTCGCGCAGCACGAGCAGGCAGCACCGCAGCCCCCGCACCTGCATGTCCCAGCTACCGGTCGGCGTGTCCACGAACGCCTCCGCCGCGGCCAGCAGCCGGCCGAAGTCACCCTCGAACCAGGCCCGCATCGCCTCGGCCGAATAGCTGGTGGTCAGCGTCTGCCCGCTGGCCGTACGCGCCGGAGCGGCCGAGAGCAGGGCGTTCGAGCGCAGCCAGTCGCCCTCCTCGCGGATGGCCCAGGCCAGGTTCTGGGTGGCCCGGGGCAGCGCGAGCAGCTGACCGGCCCGGCTGAACTCGACGATGGCGTGCAACTCGTCCAGGCCGATCCGGTCGCCGGCCTGGTAGCGGGCGGTGGCCGCGGTGATCCGCGCGTTGGTCCGCGCCTCGGTCAGGCCCAGCCGCTCCGCGATCTCCGCCGCGGTGTCCGCCGCGGACACCGCCGGGTCGCGCTCGTAGTTGAGCATGTGCAGGCGGCCCAGCTCGGCGTACGCGTCGGCCTTCTGCGGGCTGTCCGGTAGCTGTTCGAACAGTTGGACCGCGCGATCCAGGCAGGCCAACGCCTCACCCCGGTCGGCGCGCAGCCACGCCGCCTGGCCGAGCAGCGTCCACGCCCGCGCGGCGCACGCGTCGTCACCGTGCGCCGCCAGCCGGTCGGCCAGCGCGTGCACCTGCTCCGGCCCGCCGCCGGAGAGGAACGCGTTGCCGTCCCGGTAGAACGAGATCTCCGTGCTCAGCAGCTCCAGTTGCAGCCGGCCCACCGGGTCGCTGTCGTCGGCCAGGCCGAGCGCCCGGCCGGCGTGGCTCGCCGCCGCCTCCAGCCCGTGCAGGGCGTACGCCCGGCGGGCCGCCCGGTGCAGCGCCTGTCGCGCGGGCCCCGCGTACCGCTGCATCTGCATGCCGAGGGACCGCGCGATCTCGTGGGCCGCCCAGCGGTGGTGGGCGAGGACCTCGGCCAGGTCGGTGTCGCGGCTCTGCGACAGCGCGTCGAGCCAGTCCGCGGCCCGCTCGTGCCGTGCCACCCGCTCGGTTCGGGGCAGCCGCTGGTAGCAGACGTCGCGTACCAGCACGTGCCGGAACCGGAACTCGGCCTGCCCGGCCATTGTCGACGCGGCCTGCTCGTGCACGAAGTCGCGCTGTTCGAGGCGGCGCAACGCGCGCTCGACCGACTCGACCGGCTGCCCCAGCGCGGCGGCCACCGCGCCCGGCCAGAACTGCACCCCGACCACCGAGGCGGCGAGCAGCACCGCCCGGTCCTTGGCGTCCAGCAGGTCCACCCGGTTGGCGATGACCGAGTGCACGCTCTCCGGCATGGTCAGTTCGAGCTGCTTGTCCAGCGACCAGCCCCGCCCCGACTGGCGCAGCGCGCCCTGCTCGATCAGCATCCGGACGTACTCGTGCGCGTAGAGGGGGTTGCCGCCGGCCACCTCGATGAGCGGCGTCAGCATCTCGGCGGAGAACGCCGCCTGGCCGAAGAGGTGCGCGTACAGGGCGGCGATGCCGGTGTCGCGCAGCGGCGGCAGGGTGATGGTCACCGAACCCGTGATCGTCCCGGCCCAGCTCGGGTCCCGGTCGACCAGCTCCGGACGGGCGGTGCACAGCAGCAGGAGGGGCACCTCACGAGCCGCCGCCCCGAGCAGTTCCACGAAGCGCAGCATCGCGTCGTCGGCCCAGTGCAGGTCCTCGAAGACCAGCACGGTGGGGCGGCGGGCCGCCAACGCCAGCAGGAACCGCCGCCACGCCGACTCCGCCTCCTCCGCCGGCAGCGGCGTGCCGGGCAGTCCGACCAGCGGACGCAGCGCGTCGACGACCCGGTCGCGCTCACCCGGCCCGATCAGCTCCCCGACCGCGGTGCCCAGCCGCTGGGCCGCGCTGGCGGCCGGGTCGGTGTCCAGGATGCCGGCCTCGGACTTGACGATGTCGGCGAGCGCGGCGAACGTGACGTTCTCGCCGAACGGCGGGCAGCGTCCCGTCCGCCACGTCAGCGGCTCGTCCACCAGCCGGCCGGTGTGCCGGTACAGCTCGCGCAGCAGCCGGCTCTTGCCGATTCCGGCCCGGCCGAAGATCGTCACCACCTGGGGCAGCCGGTCGCGCAGCGACCGGTGCAGGGCGTTGACCAGCATCCCCAGCTCGTGCTCGCGGTCCACCAGGGGCGTGGTGTCCGGCTCCCGGTCGGTGGGCTGACGGCGCAGCGGGGACAGGGCGAGCCACACCTCGGTGGGTGAGGAGCGCCCGCGCAGGGTGACCGGGGGCTGCTCCTCGTAGCGGATCGCGTCCTTGGTCAGGGCGTGCGTGGTGCCGCAGACCAGCACCCCGCCGGGCGGCGCGACCGACTGCATCCGCGAGGCGGTGTTCACCACGTCACCGGCCACGATGGCCTGCCCACCGTCGCGGGCGGCGGCCACGTCGACGAGGGCCTCACCGGTGGCCACCCCCACCCGGAAGCGCATCTCGGTGCTGCCCGTCGGCGCGAACCGGGTGAGCACCCGTTGCAGCTCCAGCCCCGCCCGTACGCAGCGCAGCGCGTCGGTCTCGGTGGCGATCGGCGCGCCGAAGAGCGCCATCACGGCGTCGCCGATGTACTTCTCCACCACCCCGCCGTACTGGCCGACCACCCGGCGGGCCGCCGAGAAGAAGCCCGTCTGCATGCCGCGGACCTGCTCCGGATCGGCGCGCTCGACGTACGGGGTGAAGTCGATGAGGTCGACGAAGAGCACGCTCACCCGCCGGCGGTCCTCCTGCGGGGTGACCGTGGCGGTCCGGTCGGTGCCCGGCCGGGGCGACCCGCACGAGGTGCAGAACGCGACGTCCGAGGCGAGCGGACGAAGGCAGTGCGGGCAGACAGCACCCAGCTCGGCGCCGCAGCCACCGCAGAAGCGGTCACCGTCGGCGGCCGTGCGTCCACAGCGCCCACACTGCGCGGCGATGACACACCCTCCACTGGCGATACCGGCCACGCCCCCAGCGCCGCCGCCCGCAAGGAGTATCGCTGCCGAAAGGGCTGTCGGGTACCGGCCTGTTGGTTTGTGGACAGTCCACCAACGGCTTGAGCGACTACATTCAGTCCGCCACATCTTCGATCAGCGACCAGAGGGGGACAGGTCAATGGTGTACGTAAAGCTGGAGAGTGACTGGACCGACGGCAAGGGCGTCAGTCACTCGGCGGGCGAGTCCGTGGACGTCGACGCCGCCACGCTCGCCACGCTGCAGGCCGAGGGGATCGTCAGCGAGCAGTCCACCGGCTCGGGCGGCGACAGCAAGGGCCCGAACAAGTGGGCCGGCCCGGGCAGCCCCGGAGTCTGAACCGCCCTTCGGTGACACAGCGCAACGGCCGGGCCGCCCACGGGCGGCCCGGCCGTTGCGGATGTACGACCCCGCGTTCGGGGGCGGTGGGGCAGCTCAGCGGTCGTTCATGCCCGCCCGGCGGCGCAGCGCGGCGACGTCGGTGACGACGATCCGGCGCCCCTCGGTCCGCAGCCAGCCGCGGCTGGCGAAGGAACCGATGGCCTGGTTGACGCTCTGCCGGGAACCGCCGGCCATCTCGGCCAACTGGCTCTGGTTCAACTCGATGGTGATCATCGGGGCCTGGCTCTCGCCGGCCAACCGGACCAGTGTCTTGGCGACCCGACCCGGCAGGTCGAGGAAGACGTGGTCGGCGTTCTGCTCGGTGAGTCGGCGGATCAACCCGCCCAGCGACCGCATCACCGCGTCCAGGATGCGTGGGTTGGAGTGCACCAGCTCCATGAACGCGCCCCGGGAGAGCGCGAGCGCCGCGCAGTCCTCGATGGCCTCGGCCGACGCGGAGCGCGTGGAGGCGTCCAGCAGGGAGACCTCGCCCAGCACGTCCGGCGGACGGATCACCGACAGCACCGCCCGCTCGCCGGTCGGCGCGGTGCGGAACACGGCGACCGCGCCCCGGCGCAGCACGATGAGCGACTCGCCCGGGTCGTTCTCGACGAACAGCAGCTGACCCTTGCGGTAGGTGCGCGGAACGGCGGCCGCGATGACCCGCTGCCGCACCTCGGGCTCCAGGCCAGCGAACATCTCGACACCCGTGAGCGCGTCACCCGGCTCCGGCAGGCGCATCTCCACGGCCCAACCCCTCCCCGGTCATGGACCACACAATCGCTCACCGGGTGAACCTGATGGCCCTGACGAGGTGAACTGACACCGGTTCGGCATCCGGTAGCGGTACACATCAGATCATGACGGTCCGGTCGCTTGCTGTACACCCCTCGAAGCACTTCCGTGACCGTCGCGAGCTGCGGCGTACCCCCTGGGGCGTCGCCGGAGCGGCGTCGGCGGCCCGGGTCGCGGCCGGCCCACGGCGGGCCGGCCGGGCTCGGACCCGGCCCCGCCGCGCGCCGACGGACGGCGGTGGGTGAGGATGTCCGGAATGGTCTACCGCTACTTCTACGACTGCGAGTTCATCGAGGACGGCCGGATCGTCGACCTCGTCTCGATCGGTGTCGTCGACGAGAACGGCCGCGAGTTCTACGCGGTCTCCACCGAGTTCGACGACTCCCGAGCCGTGCCCTGGGTCCGACGTAACGTGCTGGACCGGCTGCCGTCGCCGGCCGACCGGGCCTGGCGCTCGCGGGAGCGCATCCGCGACGACCTGTACGACTTCCTCATGGAGCCCGTCCGGGACCGGCCGGCCGAGCAGTTGGAGCTGTGGGCCTGGTACGCGGCGTACGACCATGTGGTCCTCGCCCAGCTCTGGGGTGCGATGCCGGCGCTGCCCCGGGAGATTCCCCGGTTCACGAAGGATCTGCGGCAGCTCTGGGACGACCGGGGCCGGCCGGCGCTGCCGGACGCGGACGCGGCCCGGCACGACGCCCTGGTCGACGCCCGGCACAACCTGGCCCGCTGGCGGGCGATGACGGCGCGCTGAGCGATGGTCATACGTCTGTAGGTTTGACCGGTTCTGTCCCGGGCAACGGTTCGTCAGCCGAGCCGAGGGAGATTGCCATGAGCAACGATCCGACCAGCGTCGCCGACGCCCGGGCGCGGGTCACCGAACTGATCCGCGCCGCACGGATCTGCATGCTCACCACCATCGCGCTGGACGGGCGGCAGGTGAGCCGGCCGATGGGGCTGCAGGAGGCCGAGTTCGACGGGGACCTCTGGTTCTTCGCCTACACCGACTCGGCCAAACTGCGCCAGATCAGGGTGAATCCGGAGGTCAACGTCGCCTTCTCCGACCAGAGGCACAACTCCTGGGTCTCGGTCTCGGGGACGGCCAGTGAGAGTTCCGACACCGAGCGCGCGAAGCGGCTCTGGAACCCGCTGCTCAAGACCTGGTTCCCGGACGGGCTGGACACTCCCGGCCTGACCCTGATCAAGGTGCACGCCAGCTCCGCCGAGTACTGGGACTCGCCGAGCAGCACCGTGGTCAACCTTCTCGGCTTCGCCAAGGCCGCCGTCACCGGCCGTCCGCCGTCACCCGGCGAGAACCGTGAGGTGACCTACTGAGCCGCCGCCCCCGGGGCGCGCTGTCGTCGCGCGCGCAGGCCGACTACAGTGCGCAGTGACGGCCCGCCCCGGGCCGGCAACGGCGCCGATGGTCTGACCTGACACATACCCTGGGGCATATCGGGCTTTACCTGATGCTCCAGGAGGATGAGCGGATCATGCGTATCGGCGTGCTCACCGGCGGCGGCGACTGCCCGGGTCTCAACGCGGTCATCCGGGCGGTGGTCCGCAAGGGCGTCGCCACTTACAGTCACGAGTTCGTGGGCTTCCGGGACGGCTGGAAGGGCCCGCTGGAGGGTCTGTCCCGCCCACTGGGCATCGCCGACGTGCGCGGCATCCTGCCCCGGGGCGGCACCATCCTCGGCTCGTCCCGGACCAACCCGTTCAAGATCGAGAACGGCGTCGAGCGGATCAAGGACAACCTCGCCGAGCAGGGCGTGGACGCGCTGATCGCGATCGGCGGCGAGGACACCCTCGGCGTGGCCACCAAGCTGCACGAGCTGGGCGTGAACGTCATCGGCGTGCCGAAGACGATCGACAACGACCTCGGCGCCACCGACTACACCTTCGGCTTCGACACCGCGGTCAACATCGCGATGGAGGCCATCGACCGCCTGCACACCACCGCGGAGAGCCACCACCGCACCCTGGTCGTCGAGGTCATGGGCCGGCACGCCGGCTGGATCGCCCTGCACGCCGGCCTGGCCGGTGGCGCCAACGTGATCCTGCTGCCCGAGCGGCAGTTCGACGTCGACCAGGTGGCCGGCTACGTCGAGAAGCGCTTCCAGCACCAGTACGCCCCGATCGTCGTGGTCGCCGAGGGCGCCCAGCCGCTCGACGGCCAGATGGTGCTCGCCAACCAGGAGCTCGACTCGTTCGGCCACGTCCGCCTCGGCGGCATCGGCCAGTGGCTCGCCGAGCAGCTGGAGGCCAAGACCGGCAAGGAGGCCCGCACCGTGGTGCTGGGTCACATCCAGCGCGGTGGCACCCCGACCGCCTTCGACCGGGTCCTCGCCACCCGCCTCGGCCTGCAGGCCATCGACGCCGCCAACGACGGCGACTGGGGCAAGATGGTCGCGATGCAGAGCACCGACATCGTCCGGGTGCCCCTCGCCGAGGCCACCCGCGAGCTGAAGACCGTGCCGCTGGAGCGGTACCAGGAGGCCGAGGTCTTCTTCGGCAGCTGAGGTGTAAGGAAGGGCCCCCTCTTAACGCGTGGCGTATAGCAGGGGGCCCTTGCTAACAGTCGACCCCTAGCAGTCGACCGACGAGGAGGCGTGGTGAGCGGGCACACGGTTGCGGTGATCGGCGCGGGCAAGATCGGCGAGCTGATGCTCTCCGGGCTGCTGCGCTCCGGATGGCCGGTGGAGCGGCTGCTCGCCACGGCGCGCCGACCGGACCGCGCGCAGGAGCTGTCCGACCGCTACGGCGTCCGGGTGGTGGACAACCTCACCGCGGTGGAAGAGGCCGACGTGCTCGCCGTCTCGGTCAAGCCCCAGGACGCCGCAGCGCTGCTGGACGAGATCGGCCCGAAGGTGCCCGCCGACAAGCTGGTCATCTCGCTCTGCGCCGGGCTGCCCACCAGCTTCTTCAACCGTCGGCTGCCCGACGGCACCCCCGTGGTCCGGGTCATGACCAACACGCCGGCGCTGGTCGACCAGGCGATGACGGCCATCTCCGCCGGCGCGTACGCCACCGGGGCGCATCTGAGCCTCGCCGAGGAGATGTTCAAGCCTCTGGGTCAGACCATCCGGGTGCCCGAGTCGCAGCAGGACGCGGTCACCGCGCTCTCCGGCTCCGGACCGGCCTACTTCTACCTGCTGGTGGAAGCCATGATCGACGCCGGGATCCTGCTCGGTCTGCCGCGCCAGGTGGCGCACGAGCTGATCGTGCAGACCGCCATCGGGTCCGCCGTGATGCTGCGCGACTCCGGCGAGCACCCGGTCAAGCTGCGTGAGGCGGTCACCTCGCCCGCCGGCACCACCATCTCGGCGATCCGTGAGCTGGAGAAGCACGGGGTCCGCGCGGCGCTGCTCGCCGCGCTGGAGGCGGCCCGGGACCGCGCCCGCGAGCTGGCCGCCCAGTCGGAGCGTAGCTGAGCTTCCGTTCACTCCATGCCCGACGAAATGGCCCTTGCGCTCGGGCAGGATTTCTCGGAGTGACGAAGTTGACCCCCAAGTCCTGACGCGCCCCGTCCGTGTCTCACTAGCCGACCCGCCGACGCGAGTGTTGGACGGTCCACTGGGCGCTGCGCACTCGATCCGCTGCGGTATACGCCATTTCCGTCAGCCAGCCTGGCGGATTTGCCATGAGAGGTCCGGGCGGGTCGAGGATCCACCCTTCTGAGCCGAGCTCGTCGAACGTGGCAAGTCCAGAACCCTGCATGACGCGGTCTCCCAAACGGGTTTGGAAAACGCAGACAGGATCTATCCTCTCCCCGCCGAAAAACTGCGGATAAACCGTGAGCAGCTTGCCGTACTCCCATCGCTCCATCTGGGCAGTTTCGCCATCACCGACTGCCCTGCGGGGCCAAGTGTCGCGTCACCGACAGACATGAGCGACTCACACGTGTGGGCAAGCAGGCAAAATGATGGATCGACCTTCTGTGAAGGCCGAACCTCAGTCGACCTCAAGAGAAGCCGGCCACGGAGGCGGCATTGTGTCTCCGAGAATGGCTTCGATGGCGGCGTTGAATCTGAATCTTCCAGCTAATGGAGACCTCAGTGACGAGCGAAGAGCAGGCAAATCAAGTTGGGGATGGGCTGCTGCTGCCCCGCCCAGGGCTTGACGGCGGGTCGCCGGCGGTACCCGGCCAGCCACTAGCGGACGACGTCGGTCTCAGGTCTGGCGGCCCTGTCCATATGAGCGTCGAAGCCAGCGGCTCTGCCCAGGTGGTGCAAGCTTTCCGTGATGCCTACGTCACCTTCGGCAAGGATCGGACCGAGGCGCAGGCGCTGATGGGAATGCCGGCGCAGGCGGCAGCAGAGGCGCTCTTGGCCATGGACGACGCCGAGGCGGCAGCGATCGTCGCCGAGATGGATGAGTCGGCGGCAGTGCGTCGCCTTGAGTTGCTGCCCGCCGCCCGGGCCGCCCGTCTGCTGGTGTCGATGGACGAGCGGCTCTCCGCTAGGCGGCTTTCCAAATTGTCCGTCGACCACGGAGCGTCTGTGCTCGCCTGCATCCCCGCCACGCACGTCGGCGGCATGCTCGCCGAGATCCCCCAGTCCCACCTGGCGATGCTGGTCACGGCGATGCCGTTGCGGCTGGCGGCGGCTCAGTTCACCGCCTTACCGGCGGCTAACTCCTCTGCCGTGTTGGCGATTCTGCCCGTGTCACGGGCCGCAGATCTGTTGCTGGCCGTGCCCGGTGAGACCGCAGCCGCAATGCTGACTGCGCTTCCGGCACACCACGCAGCCCAGATCCTGGAGTCCGTGGGCGACGTCGGTGCACTCGTTGGCCTGACGGCAATTGTGCCGAACAGCATGCTCGTCGCTGTCCTCGGCCGACTTCGCCCTGATCGCGCAGTCGCCATCTTTTCCGTGCTGCCGGACTCCACGGTGCGTTCGTTGCTGGCCGCTCTGCCGGGTCGGCGCTGCGCTGAACTCCTGGCGCCGTTGCCGATTCAGCGAGTGATGTCGCTCCTGAGCGAGGCGCAAGTTATCGAGGTGGCACCGCTATCACCGGTGGCACGCGCTGTGGAGATGGTGACCCGGCTGCCAAAGAGTTCGCTGATTCAGGCGACCGCGGTGTTGTCGGGCGAGACCGCCGCTGGGGTGCTGGCAGAGCTTCCGGCCGCGACAGTCTCGCGGGCCCTCGACGCCATGTCCGACGAAATGGTGATCGAGACTGTGACCCATCTGCCCATCACCCTCGTCTGTGATGTGTTGGGCAGCCTGCCGGTGGATCTTCTCGGCACCGCTGTTGGTCGGATGCCGATCCGGAAAGCATCGCGGGTCCTGTCGCGGATCTCGCTTGACCTTGCGGCGGTCGTGGCGGAGGCGATGCCGGCCCGCCAGGCCGCCGACGCTCTTGAAGTGATGCAACCTTACGGCAGGTCGGCTGAGGTGATGCGCCGGATGACAGCCGAGAGCCGTCGGGGCGTCCGAGCTTGCATGCGCTGAAGCGCAATGATCTGGACGCGGCCTCAGCGGACGTACATGATCGGGGAGAGTGAATGGACGAGCAGTTGTTCGAATTGGCAACAACTGCGGGTAACGCCGTAGTCACCCTGCTGGCGACCGACGTGTGGCAGACGGCAAAGTCGGCCATGGTGTCGCTCTGGGGTGTTGCTCACCCACAGCGGGTCGAGGTGATCTCCGGTGAGCTCGACGATGCGCGCGCCGCGCTCCTGGCGGGCCGACGGTCAGATGGTCCGACTGTCGAGGAAGAGTTGGCCGGAGAGTGGAGGGGGCGTCTGCGACGGTTGCTCGCCGCTGATCCTGGTTTGGCGGACGAGCTCAAGCGGCTCCTGGACGAGCAGCTTGTGCCGGCAGCGCGCAACGCCGGAGTGGCCACGGTAAACCAGCGAGCCCGCGCAGAGGGTAATGCCCGCATATACATGTCGGGACGGGATCTGAGCGTTAACGAACGCTGAAGGCTGGTTGCCCGGAGGGCTCTTTGACTCCCGTCGATCAACCCGACGAGCGAATCATCGGTACGCCAAGGGACTGTACGCCTCCGGCTGCCAGTCGCCCACGATTCCATGCGGATGCCCACTTTTCCCACCGTCGCCATGATCGGGTCCGGGCCGAACAGGCTGACTTGCGCAGTGCGTAGGACGGACATCGGCCGGCGTGATCTCTGGGACGTGATCATGGTCGATCGGTCGGCGATACGCCGTCCAACTGATGGTCGAACCACGGGCAGCTCGACGGGGCCGCCGTGGCGCATACTGGCGGCGTGTTCACTCTCGCCCAGGCCCGGCACCTGGTGGCCACCCTGCAGCCGCGTGTCGACGAGCTGATCCGTGTCCGCGCCGACCTGGCCGAGCTGCGCGTCGACCTGGCCGACCACGGGGTCAGCGCGCTCGGTGGGCTGGCCGAGGTCAAGGGGCTGGAGGCCCGGCTGCACGGCATCGTCGACGAGCTGCACCAGCACGAGATCCAGGTCAAGGGCATCGCGCCGGTGCTGCTCGACTTCCCGGGCGAGCGCGAGGGCCGCGCCGTGCTCTGGTGCTGGCTGGAGGGCGACTCCGATGTGCGGTGGTACCACCGCGCCGAGTGCGGCTTCGCCGGCCGTCGCCCGCTCTGACCGGGCCGTCGTCCGCTCCGAGCTGGCCGTTGCCCGCTCTGAGCCGGCCGTCTTCCGCTCTGACCGGGCTGGTCACCCGTCGAGGACCGCGAACACCACCACGTTGTCCCGGTAGTGCCCACGCCGCCGGTCGAAGTCGCCCCCGCAGGTGACGAGGCGCAGCTCGGGCCCGGGTGTCGGACCGTAGACCGTGGCCGTCGGGAACCGGTCCTTGCGGGTGCGCAGCGACCCGGTCACCCGGAACGACAGCCACTGCCCGTCGCGCCACACCTGAACGCGGTCGCCGGAGCGCAGCTCGTCGAGCCGGGCGAAGACCGCCGGGCCGCGGCGCGAGTCCAGGTGCCCGGCGAGCACGGCCGGACCGGTGTCGCCGGGGGCGGGGCCGCCCCCGTACCAGCCGGCCGTGTCGAAGTCGGCCGGCGGGACGAGCGCGCCGGCGCGGTCCAGGCCCAGCACCGTGAGAGCGGAGTCGACGCCGATGCGCGGCACCCGTACCCGGGTGGGTGGACCCTGTGGTCGCGGCGACGCGGCCACCGACGGGCAGCCGTCGGCGCAGCCGGGGTGCCAGGTCGCGACCGGCGGCGGCCCGGTCGTCGCGAGCCCGACGCCGCTGCCGGCGGCCAGGCAGACCGCCGCGCCGGCCGCGACCAGCGCGGCCAGCGGCGCCCGACGGTCGCGGTGCCGTCGGATGGCGGGCCCGATGCTCACCAGGTGGTGCGCCGCCGCCGACGCCAGAGCAGCAGGCTCGCCACCACGGCCGCCGCGGCCACCGCGCCGGCCATCAGGGGGTACGCCCCGAGCCCGCGCCCGGCCGTGCCACCCGCGCCGGTCTCCACTCCACCCGCCGGTACGACGGTGCCGCCCTCGGCGTCCTGACGCAGTTCGGCGCTGAGCCCACCCTGCTTGTCGTCGAGGACCAGCAGCGAGTAGACCGCGCCGCCGGCGAGCCGTACCTCGGTGTCGGTGCTCGGACCGCCCGCGCCGGTCAGCCGCAGCTTCCAGGTGCCCGGCTCGACCTGTTGGTAGTCGGTGGTGGTGGCGAACTGCACGCCGTCGGCGATCCTCGGGCCGTCGGGGTCGGCCACGTCGAGGACGGGCGTGCGCACCGACGCCTGCACGACGCGCACCTTGGCCCGGCCCTGCGTGGGAGCGCTCAGGTCGTCGGTGAGCACCCGCAGCCCCAGGTCGGCGTGCCGCCCGACACCGGCCACCGTGTACGCGCCGCCACTTTGCACCGCGACCTCGGTGGTGAGCACCGGCGGCTCGCTGGCGGGCGTGCCGGCCTCGCGCATCGCCACCGCGTACCGGCCCGGAGGCAACTGGAGATAGTCGGAGACCACGCCGTAGCCGACGCCGGGAAAGACCCTCGGCTTCGCGGCGTCGGGGGCGGCGAGGTAGACGTCCACCGCCGGTGTGTCGGGGGAGAGGTGGGCCAGTCGGACGTACCCGACGCTGGCCGCGCCGGCCGACGCCGGGATCGCGGCAGCGAGGGAGGTGCCGAGCAGGAGCGCGCCGGCACCGGCCAGCAGCCGGCGGGACGCGGTACGAAGCGTGTGCATGTCGCCTCCGAGGCACGTTCGGTGAGCGGGCGGCAACCCACCGACAGAGTCCCGTGCGTGAGACTCGCGCGCAAGTTGTACACGCGATGTTTCTCCCCGCCGCGTCGTCGGCTGCGGCCCGTGCCGGATGCTGCCCGTGCTGCGGGCCGTGCTGTGGGCCGCAAGATCGTGCTCGATCCAGGATGTAGTGGCCCCGGCGTCGGGAGGATGCCACTGGATCCATGATCGAGCGCGATCTTGCCGCTCGGCGAGGGGTCTGCGAGCGAGGCGGGTGCTGCTAGCGCACCGCTAGGAAGCCGAACAGGTCCGGTACGCCGCCGGGACCCGACTCCGCGAATCGAACCGGTCGGAGGCCGGCGGACAGGGTCGCGTTGAGGAGATCGGCGAGCGGAACGTGCCACGCCCCGACCCGC
Source organism: Micromonospora sp. NPDC049801 (assembly GCF_040656575.1). Taxonomy (NCBI): domain Bacteria; kingdom Bacillati; phylum Actinomycetota; class Actinomycetes; order Micromonosporales; family Micromonosporaceae; genus Micromonospora; species Micromonospora sp. NPDC049801. The sequence goes on from NZ_JBFAMS010000008.1 coordinate 102,922, forward strand.
GCCCGGACGCCGCTGGTGTTCCAACTGTCGAAGCTGCGGGCCCGATCCGCGTAGCGCTCGTCCACCACGACGGCCGGGTGCCCACCCCGGTCGGCGAACGCGCCCACGAAGCAGGGGTGCACACCCACGTGCACGAACCGCCCGCCCGGCCGCAGCACGCGCGCGACCTCGCGCAGCACGAGCGAGTAGTCGGGCACATCGGTGCTGGCCAGGACGCACATCGCCGCCGGCAGCGACGCGTCGGCGATCGGCAGTGCGGTTGCGTCGCCCCGGGCTGCCGGCAACCTGTCGCGCGCGTGCCGCAACTGCCCACCGGACAGGTCCACACCCAGTGGCGTCCAACCCAGGGCGGCGGGCACGGACGCGTGCGCGCCGGTGCCACAGCAGATGTCGAGGCAGGGTCCGTCGCCCGGGCCGAGCAGGTCCGCCACGCTGGCGTGCACCCGCTGGCGATAGTCACGGCCGCCGGAGATGAAGTCCTCGTACCACTCCGCGTGAGTGTCGTACGCCGGTGTGCTCGTCGCTCCCATCCGCCGATGCTATGGACGAGGGTCTGCCGCGCGGCCCCAGATCTTCCGAGGGCAGAAGCGGCCGAGCTTCGCGGCAGGCTACTCCGATTCGGCGACGAAAACGCCCTGTCCCTGTTGGCCGTAGACCAGGTTCCGCTGGTGCAGTTCGCGCACGGCTCGGTAGGCGGTCGACCGTGCCACGTTGTAGATCTCGCCGAGGTCCGAGACCGACGGCAGTTGATGGCCGGGCGGGTACTCCCCGGACTTGATTCTGCGCGCGATGTCGTCGGCGACGCGGAGGTAGTGCGGTGGCCTGGTAGGCATGATCGGCTCTCCTGGACTTCAGCGCAGATCATGCTTCCAGTCGGGACCGGGGCAGGACAAGTGACGACGCGACTCGACTGAACACAGTGAGAACTTGACTACACTGAGACAGTGGATACAGTGAGACAGCGGTCGGATGCTTCTGGACTTCAGCACCCCGAGGTTTTCGATCCACCCACCCTGGAGGGCGCGACGCATGGCCTCCGCCCTCCAGGGTGTGCAGCTCGTGACCTTGGAAAGGTGCGGACGATGGCGATCGACGAGCCGGTGTCCAGGGCGACCGAACTCTTTATGGCAAAGCGGGTCCTCGACGCTCACTGGGGCCGAGGGCCAGATCGACCCTGGCAGCCGGGCGGCTGCCTGGAGTGTCAGGGCATCACGATTGTCCGCAGTTGGATTGGGCTCTCGAGATCGTGGCGGACGTTGCGTCTGTGCTCTTTCAGAAGTAGTGCCTTCGCCCGCCGATCGGGTCCGTGCTCGTCAGCGTCTGGGTCGGCGGGGTCGTCGCTCGTCTCGCGTCCGCCTATTCTCGGGCGATGCGGGATCGACGCGTGGCGTTGGTGTGGGCGGCGTTCGTCGTCGTCGCGACGGTGTCCTGTGTGCTCGTGTCGACCCGCGATGACCGACTCTCCGACCTGCACATCTACTACGGCGCACTGTCCGATCTGCACGCCGGCCGGCCGCTGTACGAGTACCGCGCCACCAACGGCGGGCCGTTCACCTACCCGCCGTTCGCCGCTCTCGTGCTGGGGCCGATCACTCTCGTGGGTGAGGGCGTACTCCAGGGGATCTGGCTGGTCGCGACGTGCGCGGCGGTCGTCGCCGTCGCCGCGATGGTCGGTGTCGCGCTGAGCGCCGATCGGTCCCGCCGCCCGTTGGTCGTCGCGGTGGCCGCCACGGTTTTGATGCTCTCGGCGCCGGTGCAGAGCAACCTGCGGTTCGGGCAGGTCAGCATCTTCGTCGTGCTGTTGGCGCTGCTGGACGGCATGGGCGTCGTTCCGCCACGGCTGCGGGGAGTGCTCGTCGGGGTGGCGGCGGCGATCAAGCTGACGCCGCTGCTGTTCGTCGTCTACTTCCTCGCCACCGGGCGCTACCGCGACGCCGGGCGTGCCGCGGCGACCTTCGTGGCATGCGCCGGGCTGGCGGCGCTCGTGCTGCCCGGCGAGAGTTGGATCTACTGGACCGAGGCCGTCCGGCAGACCTCACGGATCGGCAACCTGGCCTCGCTGGGCAACCAGTCGGTGCACGGGATGCTGTTACGCCTCGGGGTAGACGAGGCGACCCTGCCCGTGCTGTGGGCCGCTCTGGTCGCGGTGATCTGCGGGGTGGCGCTCCTTCGCGCCCGCCAGTTGGCGGCGGGGGCCCGCCCTGGCCACGCCGCCGTGCTCGTGGGCTGCGCCACGGTGGCCGCGTCCCCGGTGTCCTGGACCCACCACCAGGTGTGGCCGGTGCTCGCCGCGATGCTGCTGGTCGGCGCGTCCGGCATCACCCAGCGGGTGGCCGGCGCGGCGCTGCTCGCCGCCATGGTCGTCTCGCTGGGGGCGGTTCTCGGACCGGTGTCGGCGCGTCCGGGCGTGCAGTTCCTGTTCGAGAACGCCCGCACCGTCGGCACGTGCCTGCTGTGCCTGGCCGGCTTCGGCGGTGTCGCGGTCGCCGCCGCCCGGGGCAGCCGTCGCCCCGCCGCACGGCGGGCCTGGCTGCGGGTGGGCGTCACGACCGGCGTGGCTCTCGCCTTCTTCGCCGTACAACCGCTGCCCGCCGGGGCGGACCCGACATTCAAGGCGTACGCCCTCGACGACGTGGCTAACCCGCGATACTTCTTCGTCTGCCGGGGTCCGGCCGAGTGTGCGGCCTACGCCACCGACGCGCCGGTCACGTTCGGCACCCGGGCGGAGAAGACCAAGGTACGGGTCAACGGCGTGGTCTCCCCTCGGGTGGCCCGACTGGAGTACTACTCCGCCCCGGGCGGCGCACCCCGCAGCATCCCCCTGCTGGCGGCCTACCCCGGTACCCGGACGTTCTCGTTCCGGTCGGCCAGCATGGCGCAGGGTCGGCTGGTGGCGTACGACGTCGACGGTCAGCCGGTCGCCAGTTACGACGACGAACTGGCCGTCGCCCTCCGGAGGGCCACCCGGTAGGCGGTCACCGGAGGGCGACGGGTGCTCAGCGGGTGGCGGCGGCCAAGGCCGTGCGCAGCTTCTCGGCGTCGCCCGGCGCCGGGTGCTCCCAGTCGGTGGGGGTGGCGGAGTAGAGCGTGCCGTACGCCGGGGTGTCCGGCTGGTAGCGCCAGCCCTCCGCGAGCGGGCCGACGTCGACCGCGTCGTACCCGATCCGGTCGAGGAAGGCCGTGACCTCGGCCTTCGCGGCAGCGTCGTCGCCGGCGATGGCGAGAGCGCTGCGGTCGGCGGCCCCGGACGGCCGGGCGAGCGCGGCCAGGCCCGTGAAGTAGATGTTGTTGAAGACCTTGACCACCCGCGACTCCGGCAGGTGCCGCTGCAGGAGTTCGCTGCTGGTGGTCTCGCCCGAGTCCAGCTCAGGGAAGTTCCCGTCCCGCTGCGGGTAATAGTTGTTGGTGTCGATGACGACCTTGCCGGCCAGCGGCTGGACGGGTACCGCCCGGTACGCCTTGAGCGGCACCGTGACCACCACCAGGTCGGCGATCTGCGCCGCGTCCTGCGACGTGCCGGCGCTGGCCCGCTCGCCCAGCTCGTCGACCAGATCGGTGAGCGTCTCCGGCCCGCGCGAGTTGCTCAGCACCACGTCGTAGCCGGCGGCCACGGCCAGCCGGGCCACGGTGCCGCCGATATTGCCACTGCCGATCAGTCCCACAGTTGTCATGTTTCTTCCCAACTCCGTCCACCCACGACGCATTCCGGCCGATGCGCGGAGTTATCCCGGTTACGGCACAACGTACTGCGGACGGTCGTCGCCCGATCGGCTCCCACCCACGTACCACCCTCCGGTGGCCGCGCTGCCTCGGTAGCCGCGCTGCCCCGTGGCCGCGCCGCCTCGGTGGCCGCGCTGCCCCGGGTGGCCGCGCTGCCTCGGTGATCAAGAGGTTCGCGTCACCGATCGGCCGATTCCTGACGCGAACCTCTTGATCACCGGGGCGGGACCCGGGCGGGACCCGGGTGGGACCGGGCGGGACCCGGGCGGGACCGGGCCGGACCCGGGCGGGATCCGGGCGGGAGCCGGGTGGGATCCGGGTGGGAGCAAGCCCTTAGGCGGGGAGGATCTTTTCGATGGGGGTGCGGAGGTCGTCGGGCTCGACCGTCGGGGCGAAGCGGCCGGCGACCGTGCCGTCCGGTGCCACCAGGAACTTCTCGAAGTTCCAGCGGACGTCCCCGCTGTGCCCGTCGGCGTCCGGGGTGTCCACCAGCGCCGCGTAGAGCGGGTGCCGGTCGGGCCCGTTGACGTCGACCTTCTCGGTGAGCGGGAACGTCACGCCGTAGTTGACCTGGCAGAAGTCGCTGATCTCGGCGGCGCTGCCCGGCTCCTGCCCGGCGAACTGGTTGCACGGCACGCCCAGCACGACGAGGCCGCGCTCGGCGTACGTGTCGGCGAGGCGCTGGAGGTCGGCGTACTGCGGGGTGAGGCCGCAGCGGGAGGCGACGTTGACGACCAGCAGCGCCTTTCCGCGGTAGCGGGCGAGGTCCGCGGGGCCGCCGTTGAGGGCGCCGATCGGGATGTCGAAGACGGTCATGGCCCGAGGCTACGCGCCGGGTGTGGGGTCGCCCGGGTAGGGCGTGGCCGGCCCGTTCCGCGCACCAGGGGAAATCGAAACATGGACATCTTGACGGAGTGATGACGGTGTGAGTACCGTCTCACCATCTCTTTTGGAAAGTTTCCTAACAGTGCGGGAGACGCCTCATGAAAAGATCGCTCCGCCGGGCCCTCTGGGCCGGCGCCGTGGTCGCCGTGACCGTCGCGGCGGTGCCGATGACGACCGCGTTCGGCGCCGGCACGGTCACCACCACGTTCGCCAAGGCGCAGGACTGGGGGACCGGTCACGAGACGAAGGTGACCGTGACCAACGGCACCAGCGCCACGGTCGCCACCTGGCGCATCGAGTTCGACCTGCCGTCGGGCACCACAATCAGCAGCGCGTGGGACGCCGACGTCACCAGCAGCGGCAACCACTACGTCGCGGTCAAGAAGAGCTGGGCCGGCGGGCTCGCGCCCGGCGCCTCGTTCAGTTGGGGCTACAACGGCACCGGCGCGTACAAGGCGCCACTGAACTGCACCGTCAACGGCGCTCCCTGCGGCGGCGGCACCCCGACGACCCCGCCGACCACGACCGCGCCGCCGACCACGGCGCCGCCGACCACCGCGCCGCCCACCACGGCGCCGCCGACCACCGCGCCGCCGACCACCACCCCGCCGCCCAACACGGGCGGTAAGAAGGTCGTCGGCTACTTCGCCGAGTGGGGCGTCTACGGGCGCAACTACCACGTCAAGAACATCCAGACCAGCGGCTCGGCCGCCAAGCTGACCCACATCCTGTACGCCTTCGGCAACACCACCGGCGGTCGCTGCACCATCGGCGACCCGTACGCCGACTATGACAAGGCGTACACGGCGGCGGAGAGCGTGGACGGCGTCGCCGACACCTGGGACCAGCCGCTGCGTGGCAGCTTCAACCAGCTGCGCAAGCTCAAGGCGCTCAACCCGCACCTCAAGGTGATCTGGTCGTTCGGTGGCTGGACGTGGTCCGGCGGCTTCACCCAGGCCGCGCAGAACCCGGCCGCGTTCGCCGAGAGCTGCTACAACCTGGTCGAGGACCCGCGCTGGGCGGACGTGTTCGACGGCATCGACGTGGACTGGGAGTACCCCAACGCCTGCGGTCTGAGCTGTGACACCAGCGGTCCGAACGCGTTCAAGAACGTGATCGGCGCGCTGCGGTCGAAGTTTGGGTCCAACGCCCTGGTCACGGCCGCCATCACCGCGGACGGCAGCAACGGCGGCAAGATCGACGCCACCGACTACGCCGGCGCGATCGGCAACCTCAACTGGCTCATGCCGATGACGTACGACTACTTCGGCGCGTTCAACGCCCAGGGCCCCACCGCCCCGCACTCGCCGCTGACGTCGTACACCGGGATCCCGCAGCAGGGCTTCAACTCCGACGCGGCCATCCAGAAGCTCAAGAGCAAGGGCGTCCCGTCCAACAAGCTGCTGCTCGGCATCGGCTTCTATGGCCGGGGCTGGACGGGCGTCACCCAGGCCGCGCCGGGCGGCAGCGCCACCGGTGCCGCGCCGGGCACCTACGAGGCGGGCATCGAGGACTACAAGGTCCTCAAGAACACCTGCCCGGCTACCGGCACGATCGCCGGCACCGCGTACGCCAAGTGCGGCAGCAACTGGTGGAGCTACGACACCCCGTCGACCATCAACGGCAAGATGACGTACGCGAAGAACCAGGGCCTCGGTGGCGCGTTCTTCTGGGAACTCTCCGGCGACACCAGCAACGGTGAGCTCATCGGCGCCATCAAGGGCGGTCTCGGCTGAGCCGAGGGCCGACGCACCACCCACACGGCGGGAAGGGGCCCGCACCGCCCCTTCCCGCCCGTGCCGTAGCGGCCCGGTCGACGCCACGCGTCGGCCGGGCCGCCGGCCTTGGGCGGGTCGGGTCCGATATGGCAGACTCGCGGCTCGGCAGGTCCCGATTTCCCGTTCGACGGAGGTGGTCATGCGCGCGACCCACCGTGGGCTGGCGATGACCGCCGCCGCGTTCGTGCTGCTCCCGGCCGCCCTTGCCGGCTGCGGGAGCGGCGGCGACGACGCCGACAAGCAGACCGCCGCGCCCCAGCGGGCGCCCGCCGAGGAGGCCGCCAACCGGTCCCGCGAGCGCGTGCAGGCGTACCTCGACGCGATGACCGCCAAGGACGTCGCCGCCGGCCGCAGCCAGCTCTGCGCGGTGTTGCAGGCCGGGTTCGACGCCGCGGCCACGGGTCCCAACGGCGACTTCGCCGACCACTTCAAGGTGCCCCAGGCGACCATCACCGACGTCCGGTCCGGTCAGCGCGGCCAGGAGGTCAGCGTCTCGGTCTCGGTCACCGCCGGCAAGAGCAAGGTCACCCGCCCGCTGGTGTTCACCGTCACGCGGGACGGCGGCGACTGGTGCATCGCGAGTGAGGCGCCGGGCGGCAACCCGGCCACCAGCCCTTCACCCGCGTCTCCCTCACCCGCGTCCTGACCGAGGTGGGTGGGATCGACCTCCCACTTGCCGGAACCGTCACCCTCGCCGCCCGGTCACACGCACGGTCGCCGTACGCTTTCTCTCATGCGCCATGAGTGGCATCAGCTGAGCCATCCCGCTGTGGGTAGCCCGGGCCTGCAGACCAGCCGTCCGACCGTCGACTCCGCCGAGGACGCCGCCCTCGGCCTGGACCGCTGGCGGGAGCTGCCCCGCGAGCAGGTCCCACCGTGGTCCGACCCGGCCGCCGTCGCCGAGGTCTGCAAGGTGCTCGACACCGTGCCGTCGGTCGTCGCGCCCTACGAGGTGGACCAGCTCCGGCAGAAGCTGGCGCTGGTCTGCGAGGGCAAGGCGTTCCTGCTCCAGGGCGGTGACTGCGCCGAGACCTTCGCCGACAACACCGAGAGCCACCTGCTGGCCAACGCCCGCACCCTGTTGCAGATGGCGATCGTGCTCACCTACGGCGCGTCGCTGCCGGTGGTCAAGGTCGCCCGGGTCGCCGGCCAGTACACCAAGCCCCGCTCACTTCCGACCGACGCGCGGGGTCTGCCCGCGTACCGCGGCGACATGATCAACTCGCTGGAGGCCGATCCGGCCGCCCGCGTGGCCGACCCGCAGCGCATGATCCGGGCGTACGCCAACTCGGCCGCCGCGATGAACATGCTGCGGGCGTACCTCGCCGGTGGGCTCGCCGACCTGCACGCCGTGCACGACTGGAACAAGGGCTTCGTCCGGACCTCCCCGGCGGGGGAGCGCTACGAGGCGATCGCCCGGGAGATCGACCGGGCGTTGGCCTTCATCCGGGCCTGCGGGATGACCGACGACGAAGCGCTGCGGACCGTCACCCTCTACTGCTCCCACGAGGCCCTGGCCCTGGAGTACGACCGGGCGCTCACCCGGGTCTCCGACCGCCGGGCGTACGGGCTGTCCGGGCACTTCCTCTGGGTCGGCGAACGCACCCGGCAGATCACCGGCGCGCACATCGACTTCATCTCCCGGATCGCCAACCCGATCGGCGTCAAGCTCGGCCCGACGACCTCGCCGGACGAGGCGATCGAGCTGTGCGAGAAGCTCAACCCGGACAATGTCCCCGGCCGGCTCACGCTGATCAGCCGGATGGGCAACCACCGGGTCCGCGACGCCCTGCCGCCGATCGTGTCCAAGGTCACCGCCTCCGGCGCCAAGGTGGTCTGGCAGTGCGACCCGATGCACGGCAACACCCACGAGTCGTCCAACGGCTACAAGACCCGGCACTTCGACCGGATCGTCGACGAGGTGCTCGGCTACTTCGAGGTGCACCGGAGCCTGGACACCCACCCCGGTGGCATCCACGTCGAGTTGACCGGTGAGGACGTCACCGAGTGCCTCGGCGGCGCGCAGGGCATCGAGGACCTCGACCTGCCCGACCGGTACGAGACCGCCTGCGACCCGCGGCTGAACACCCAGCAGTCGCTGGAGCTGGCCTTCCTCGTGGCGGAGATGCTCCGAGGCTGAGGCCGCGAGCCCCGCGGTCGGCAGCCGAAAGGCCGGCTCCGAGGCCGCCGCTCTCTGTCGAACAGGAATGACCGTGGCCAGGTGCGCGCGACCCGCGACCGGCCGCCGAAAGGATGACTGTGGCTGAGCTTGTTGACCTGCGTTCCGACACGGTGACCCGGCCGACCGCCGGGATGCGCGAGGCGATGGCCGCCGCCGAGGTCGGTGACGACGTCTACGGCGAGGACCCCACCGTCAACGCGCTGGAGGCGGAGGTCGCCGCGCTGTTCGGCCACGAGGCGGCGCTGTTTGCGCCGAGCGGGACGATGGCCAACCAGATCGCCCTGCAACTGCTCGTGCCGCCCGGCGAGGAGCTGTTGTGCGACGCGGACGCGCACGTCGTCACGTACGAGATCGGGGCCGCCGCCGCGTACGGCGGAATCTCCTCGCGGACCTGGCCGACCGTCGGCGCGGACATCGACCCGGAGGTGGTCGCCCGGATGATCCGTCCGGACGGCTTCTTCGCCGTGCCCACCCGTGCGATCGCCGTCGAGCAGACCCACAACCGGGGTGGCGGCGGAGTGATCCCGCTGGACACCCTGCGAGAGCTGCGCGGCGTCGCCGACGACGCGGGGGTGGCGCTGCACTGCGACGGCGCCCGGATCTGGCACGCGCACGTCGCCGACGGGGTGTCGCTGAGCGAGTACGGCGGGCTGTTCGACACGCTGTCCGTCTGCCTTTCCAAGGGGCTCGGCGCGCCGGTCGGCTCGCTGGTGGTGGGCAGCGCGGAGAAGATCGCTCGGGCCCGGACGATCCGCAAGCGGATGGGTGGCGGCATGCGTCAGGCCGGCATCCTCGCCGCCGCCGGCCGGTACGCGCTCGCGCACCACGTCGACCGGCTCGCCGAGGACCACGCGAGGGCGGCCCGGCTCGCCGAGGCGGTCGCGCCGTTCGGGCTGCTCGCCACCACGGTCCGCACCAACCTCGTTCCGCTGGACCTGACCAAGCACGCGCTGGACGCCCGCGCCCTGGCCGCCGCCGCGCGCCAGGAGGGCGTACTGATCTCGGTGCTCGGCCCCCGGACCGCTCGCCTGGTCACCCACCTGGGCCTGGACGACGAGGGCCTGGACCGCGCGCTGCGGGCCCTACCCCGCATCCTGGCAGCAGCCTGAGGCCGTGATCGAGAGGTCCGGAGTCTCACCGACCGTCACGAGCGTAACGGATAACTAATCCGCTTATGCTACGTTGGAGCGGATGACCCATCCACTTCAGGGGGCTCCGCATGCGCGACAGCATCACGGTGAACGGCACCCGGCGGACGTACGAGATCATCGGGTCCGCGGACGGCAACCCCGGACGCAGTCTCGTGCTCGTCTTCCACGGATCGAAACAGACCGGGGCCAAGCACCGGAAGTTCATCGGCCGGGCCTACGACGCGCTCGCCGAGACCGGCGCGGCGGTGGTGATCTACCTCGACGGCCACAAGGGCAACTGGAACGACGCCCGGCGGGAGAGCTCCTTCCCGGCCCGCACCGACAACAGCGACGACGTCGGTTTTGTTCGGGCGCTGATCGAGAAGGTGGCCCTCAGCCACGACATCGACCCGGCGCGGGTGTACGCGATCGGCTACTCCAACGGCGGGCAGATGGTGATCCGCCTGGCCCACGAAACTCCGGTGCTGATCGCCGGTGCGGCGGTGATCGCCGCGACCATGCCGGCACCCGAGAACTTCCTGCTCGGCGACGCGTCACCCGCGCCCATGCCGGTCCTGCTGATCAACGGCACGAAGGACCGGATCGTCCCGTACGCCGGTGGTGCGTACAGCTGGTGGGCGCGCTTGGCCTTCAAGGTCGGCGGCCGCAACCTGTCCGCGCCCGAGTCCGCAGCCTATTTCGCCGCCCATAACGGCATCACCGCACAACCCACCAGCACGAAACTGCCGGCCGCGAACGCCGCGACCTCGATCGAACGCACCGAGTACCGGCAGCCCGGGCACCCGTCGGTGGCGCTCTACACCGTGCGCGGTGGCGGGCACACCATCCCAGGGCCGGCCAAAGCGCCTGCCGTGCTGGGCAGGACCAACCAGGACGTGCAGACGGCCCGGCTCATCGACGAGTTCTTCGCCCTCTCCACACCGGCGCGTCGGTGAGGGCGACCGGCCGTACCCGTGGGTGAACCTCAGGAAGGATGACCGGCCAGGCGGCTGAGGATGGCGATGTCGGCGGCGTGGCCCAGCTGCTTCTCGCTCGGGGTCTCCACCACCACGGGGACGCCGACGGTGGCCGGATGGACCATCAGCTCGGCGAACGCCGGCTCGCCGATGGTGCCCTTGCCGATGTTCTCGTGCCGGTCCCGGGTGGAACCGCACAGATCCTTGGAATCGTTGGCGTGCACCAGCCGCAGCCGGTCGGCTCCCACGGTGGCCACCAGCGTGTCGAGGGTCGCGGTCATGCCGCCCTCGGCGGCCAGATCATGCCCCGCCGCCCAGGCGTGGCAGGTGTCGAAGCAGACGCCGAGCATCGGATGCCGGTCCACCGCGTCGAGGTAGGGCCCGAGGTGCTCGACCCGCGAGGCGAGGGAACGGCCGCCACCGGCGCTCGGCTCTACCAGCAGCATCGGTCCGCCGGCCTCGACCGTCCAGTCGAGCAGGGGCAGCAGCTCCCGACGGACCTGCCGCATCGCCTCCTCGGCGTACCCCTCGTCGACCGCGCTGCCGGCGTGGAACACCACCGCCCGCGCGCCGATGGCCACGCCCCGGCGCAGAGCGTGCGCCAGTGTCAGCGCCGACTTCTCGACGGTCGCGGGGGTGGGCGAGCCGAGGTTGACCAGCAGCGAGGCGTGGATGAACGCCGGGATGCCCCGCTCGGCGCAGCCGTCGCGGAACAGCGCGTCCTGCGCCGGGTCACCCGGTGGCAGCGCCCAGCCCCGCGAGTTCGAGACGTACACCTGCACGGCCGCGGCGCCGGTCGCGTCCAGGTACGGCAGAGCCGCCCTGGCCAGCCCGCCGGAGGTCGGGGTGTGCGCGCCCACCGGCCGCGCCGAGATCGACGTCATCAGAAGCACGTGATGACGACCGGGGTGCCCGGAGGCACCTGCGAATTCTCCCCGGGTGCCTGGATGCGGGCCACGGCGTTCGGGTTGACGGCGACCGTCACCGGGAAGCCCTGGCTCTCCAGCACCTGCTTGGCCTGCTGGCAGGGCAGGTCGATCACCCGGGGCACCACGACCAGCGGCGGACCCTTGCTGATCTCCAGCTTGACCTCGGTGCCCTTTTCCACGCCCCCACCGTCGGCCGGGCTCTGCCCGAGGATCTCGTCCTTGGGCTTGTCGGAGTCCTTGAAACTCTCCACGGGGACCAGGCCGAGCTGGCCCAGTTTGGTGCGCGCCTCGGTCAGGCTCTTGCCCACCAGGTTCGGCACCGTCACCGGCGCCCGGCCACGGCTCAGGATCAGCGTGATCTTCGTGCCCGGCTTGACCTCGGCGCCCACCTTCGGATTGCTGTCCAGGACGACGCCGGCCGGCAGGGTGTCGTCATAGCGGGCGGTGCCCTTGGCGACCACCAGCTGGGCGTTGACCAGATCCGCCTCGGCCAGCTCGTACTCCTTGCCGATCACGTCCGGCACGGGGAAGCGCTCCGGGCCCAGCGAGAGGGTCAGGGTGATCGTGCCGCCCTTGACGATCTTGCTCGACGACGCCGGGCTCTGCCCCAGCACGCTGTCCTTCGGGGCCTTCTCGTCGAAGCGGGGCTCCCCGTACGCCAGGGTCAGGCCCGCGCGCTCGGCCTGGGCCTGTGCCTCGGCCTTGTTCAGGCTGACCAGTTGCGGGGCGGACGTGTAGCGGCCGACGCCGAACCACCAGCCACCCAGCGCGGCCACCAGGCCCAGCGCCACGACCACGGCCGCGAACGCCAGGCGACCCTGGGACGTGCCCAGGATCCTGGTGCGCAGCTCAGTGAACCGCGCGGCCAGACCCTCGGCGGGCTCCGGGGCGGCCCGCCGACGACCCGGGCCCGGCGCGCCGCCCTCGGGCAGCCGCGCCCAGGTCGGCCGTTGCGCCGGGCGGATCGCGGCGACCATCATCGTCGGCTGGGAGGCCGGCGGCTCGTCGGTGATCCGCCGCAGGACGGCGGTGCTGGTGCTGTTGACGTTGCCCAACTGGTCCCGGGCCACCTGGACCTCGGCCAGCAGCGCGCCGGCGTCGGCGGGCCGGGCGGACGGGTCACGCCGGGTGGCGCGCTGCACCAGGGTGTCGAGGGCCGGCGGCAGGCCGGGCACCAGCGTCGAGGGCGCCGGCACGTCCCGGTCGACGTGCTGCCAGGCGACGTCCACGGGACGGCCCCCGTCGTACGGCACCCGACCGGTGAGCATCTCGAACAGCACGATGCCGGCGGAGTAGACGTCGGTACGCGGATCGGCCCGACCCTCGGTGACCAGCTCCGGGGCGACGTACGCCACGGTGGCCATCAGTTGGTTGCCCTGCTCGTCGTCGGCGCTGGCCTCGACCGCGCGGGCGAGCCCGAAGTCGGCCACCTTGACGACGCTGTCCACCAGGTTGGCGACACCGCCGGTGGGCGCTTCGGCGACCAGGACGTTCTCGGGCTTGACGTCGCGGTGCACGAGGCCGGCCCGGTGCGCGGCGGCGATCGCGGCGAGCATCTGCTCGGCGATGGCCAGCGCCTCGTCCGGGTTGAGTCGGCGTCGTTCGGCCAGCACGTCGCGCAGCGTGCGGCCACGCACGTACTCCATCACCAGGTACGGCAGGCCGGCGTGGGTGCCCTGGTCGTAGACCGCGACCACGTTCGGGTGGGTCAGCCGGGCGATGGTCTTGGCCTCGTCGGTGAACCGGGCCACGAAGTTGGCGACCCGGGCCCGCGCCTCGGGCGCCTGGGTCGGGTGAATGATCTTGACTGCGACGGTGCGCTCGAGGCGCTCGTCGGTGGCGGTGTACACGGTCGCCATGCCACCACGGGCCACGCGACCGCGAATGCGGTAGCGCCCGTCGATCAGCGAGCCCAGCAACGTGTCGGCGACCTGTGTGTCCATCGGCAGGGAGTCTATGTGTCCAGGGGGTGAGAGTTGAACAGGATGCTACAGCCCGGAGACGCACCTGGTCCGTCCCGTCGTGACCGCCCGCCCTGAGCTGCTGCTCACCGGTGGTGCCCGCCCCGCGGACCCGGACCGGTCGTGCGGGGTGCCGATGGCTCCCGCCGCCGACGGCGTGGCAGGGTGATCGGGTGACCGAATCCGTACCCGACCCCGAGCTCGCCGGCCCCACCGACCCGTCCGGCTGGCTCACCCTGCCCGACGTCGCCGAGCGGCTCGACGTGTCGATCAGCAAGGTCCACCAGATGATCCGCGACCGGGAGCTGTTGGCGGTCCGCCGCGACGGCGTACGCCGGATACCCGCGGACCTGGTGGCCAACGCGACAGCCCTCAAACACCTGCCCGGTGTGCTCAACCTGCTGGCCGACAACGGCTACGACGACGAGGCGGCGCTGCGCTGGCTCTACGAGCGGGACGACACGCTCCCCGGCGACACTCCCGCCGCGGCCCTCTCCGGCGACCAGGCCCGCGAGATCAAACGCCGCGCCCAAGCCCTGGGCTTCTGACCGACCCGCGTGGTGTGGGGAAGCCCCCAGGCCCACGCTGCGCCGATCTTGCACTTTGTGTTGCCGTGATGGGCTGGTCTGCCCCTTATGTCGCCACCGAAAGTGCAAGATCGACGCAGCGTGGGACGGGGACGGGGACAGGCAGGGGGTTAGTCGGCTCGGCGGGTGGCGGCTATGGCCAGGTCCACCAGGGCTTGGCGGGCTTCGGTGTCCAGGTCTACGGCACTCAGGGCGGCCAGGGCCGTGTCGGTGAGCGTCACGATGCGCTGCTCGGTGCGGGTCAGGGCCCCGCTCGCGTGGATCAGCTCGCGCAGACGGGCCACACCCTGCTCGTCCAGGTCCGGGTTGCCGAGCTGACCGAGCAGCAGCTCCCGGCCCGCGTCGTCGGTGGTCTCCACGGCCGCCGCCACCAGATACGTGCGCTTACCCTCGCGCAGGTCGTCCCCGGCAGGTTTGCCGGTCTGCGCCGGGTCGCCGAAGACCCCCAGCACGTCGTCGCGGAGCTGGAACGCCTCACCCAACGGCAACCCGTACGCCGAGTAGGTCGTCCGGATCTCCTCGCCCGCGTCGGCCAGCGCGGCGCCGAGCAGCAGCGGACGCTCGACGGTGTACTTCGCCGACTTGTACCGGGCCACCTTGCCGGCCCGCTCCAGTGAGGTGTCCCCGGTGGCCTGGGTCAGCACGTCGAGGTACTGCCCGACGGTGACCTCGGTGCGCATCTCGTCGAAGACCGGCCGGGCCCGGGCCAGCGCCCGCAGGTCCAGGCCGGCGGAGTGCAGCAGCTCGTCGGACCACACCAGGCACAGGTCGCCGAGCAGGATCGCGGCGGCGTCGCCGAACCCGTCCGCGTCGCCACCCCAGCCGGCCGCCCGGTGCCGACTGGCGAACCGCCGGTGCACCGCCGGTTCGCCCCGCCGGGTGTCGGAACGGTCCATCAGGTCGTCGTGGATGAGGGCGCTGGCCTGCACGAACTCCAGCGCGGCGAGCGCGGTGAGCACCTCGTCGCCGTCCACCCCGCCGGCGCCTCGGAATCCCCAGTACGCGAACGCCGGACGCAGGCGCTTGCCGCCACCGAGCACGAACGCCTCGATCGCCTCCGCCACCGGAACGAGGGCCTGGTCAACTCGGGTCAACCGGGCCCGCTGGCCGGCCAGGAACTCGGTGAGCGCCTCGTCGACCCGCTGCCGCAGGCCGGCGCGGTCGACGGGGGACACGGGAGCAGCATGGGTCACGCCACGACGCTAGCGGTTCGCCACGTCCCGCGCCCCACCGCCACGCGTAGTCCCGCCGGCCCGGCCCGGCCCGGTCCGCCCGCCCGGCCGCGCACCGGCCGCGCCGTGTCGGCCCGACCCGGCCGTCGTGGGCGGCCCGGTCCGCCGGGCGCGCACGGCCGCCTCGGTGAGCACCCCCGCCGGTACGTCCAGCACGACGGCAAGCCAGCCGAGCCAAAATTCACCGGGTACGCGTCGCTGCCGTTCCCACCGGGACACCTCGTTCCGACTCAACGTCGGCACACCTGCGGCGGCGCACAACTCGGCGGCGGCGCGCCGCTGACTCCACCCCCGGGCCAGCCGATGCCGGACCAGCAGTGGCCCGAGCTGCGTGCGGTACGGCGGTGGAGACGAGGTCACGGGCCCTCCCAGCGGGACGTCGACGCGGTGCCACCCCGCCGCTCGACGGCCGGGCGCACCTCGGCTGTGTGACCCCCACGCCGGAACCGGCCGCCCCCGCCGCCTCTTCCGCGCCCCTCATTCCTACCCCTGGGGTACGACGACTCTGCCCGCCCGGCCGCGCCGCGTTCGGGACCGGTCGACTCGTGCGCACGGTGGGAAGCTTCTGGGTCACGGTGGCGCCGCCCGCTAGAGTCGGGTCGTGGCGCTCGGTCTTCCCTCGGTACTCCCCAATCCGCAGCCGGCGATCGGGGCGCTCATCCGTGACCGTCAGCCGACGTTCTCGTTCGAGTTCTTCCCGCCCAAGACCGAGGCGGGGGAGCGACTGCTCTGGCAGGCGATCCGCGAGCTGGAGTCGCTGCGTCCGTCGTTCGTGTCGATCACCTACGGCGCGGGCGGTTCGACCAGGGACACCACCGTGGCGGTGACCGAGCGGATCGCCACCGACACCACCCTGCTGCCGATGGCCCACCTGACCGCCGTCAACCACTCCGTGGCCGAGCTGCGACACGTCATCGGGCGGCTCGCCGGGGTGGGGGTGCGCAACGTCCTGGCCGTACGCGGTGACCCGCCCGGCAACCCCGGCGGCGAGTGGGTCCGGCACCCCGAGGGCGTCGACTACGCCGAGGACCTGGTCCGGCTGGTCCGTGACTCCGGCGACTTCAGCGTCGGGGTGGCGGCCTTCCCGTACAAGCACCCCCGTTCACCCGACGTGGCCAGCGACACCGCGCAGTTCGTCCGCAAGTGCCGGGCCGGCGCCGAGTTCGCGATCACCCAGATGTTCTTCGAGGCCGACGACTACCTGCGCCTGCGTGACCGGGTGGCCGCCGCCGGCTGCGCCACCCCGATCCTGGCCGGGGTGATGCCGGTGACCCAGATCGGCACCATCGAGCGGTCCGTGCAGCTCTCCGGGGCGCCCTTCCCGCCCGCGCTGGCGGCGCGTTTCGAGCGGGTGGCCGACGATCCGGAGGCGGTGCGCCAGCTCGGCATCGAGCAGGCCAGCGAGATGTGCCGCCGGCTGCTGGACGAGGGCGTCCCCGGAATCCACTTCATCACCCTCAACCGGTCCACCGCCACGCGGGAGGTCTGGCAGAACCTCAAGGCCGGCGCGCGGGTGTGAACGCGGAGTCGGCGACACCTGATGCCCGGCACGACGGTTGATCCCCAGGTGGGCACACAGCTGAACTGGGACCAGTACGCCACGGCGTGGGCGCGGCTGCACGGCGGGTTCGACCCACGGGTCGCCGCGCCGGTGGTACGCGCCTGGCTGCGGTTCGCCTACCACGTCGGGTACGTGCTGGGCCGGCTTCGGGTCGGCCCCACCCCGGTCACCGTCGTCGGGGTGCTGCTCTGCTTCTGCGTACCGTTGCTGGCGACCCGGCCGGGCGACGGCCCGTTCCTCGGCGCGTTGTTCGTGCTGCTCGCCGCCGTGGCCGACAGTGTGGACGGCGCCGTGGCCGTCGCCACCGACCGCACCACCCGGCTCGGCTACGTCTACGACTCGCTGGCCGACCGGCTCGGCGAGGTGGCCTGGCTGCTGGCGTTCTGGCTGGTCGGCGCGCCCGGCGCGCTGGTCGTCGCGGCCGGTGCGCTGTCCTGGCTGCACGAGTACGTCCGGGCCCGCGCGGCCCTGGCCGGCATGCGTGAGATCGGCGCGGTGACCGTCGGCGAACGACCGACCCGGGTCTCGGTCGCGCTGGCGGGTCTGGTGGTCGCCGGGCTGGCCGGTCTGATCGAGCCGGACCTGGCCGCCGGCACTATCACCATGGCGACCGCGGTCTGGGTGCTGCTCGCCGGCTTCGGGCTGGGGCAGTTGCTGTCCACCGTCCGCCGCGCGCTCCTCGACGCCGGCTGATCTCCCGCAGCGTTAGCCGGCTGATCTCCCGCAGCGTTAGCAAGGGGCCCTTCCTCTACCGCAGGCGTTAGTAAGGTGCCCTTCCTTACGACCTACCAGGCGGGGCCGATCTCGTCGGCGACGATCTGCGCGGAGAGGGTCACCATGGGCAGCCCGCCGCCGGGGTGGCTGGAGCCGCCCACCAGCCACAGTCCGTGCGCGGGGCCCCGGTTGGCCGGGCGGAGCAGACCGCCGGCGGTCCCGTAGATCGTGCCGCCCGGCGCCCCGGTCGCGGTGTCCAGGTCGGCTGGGGTGCGGACCTCACGGAACAGCAGCCGGTCCCGCACGTCCACGCCGCGCTCGGCCAGCACGTCCAGGATCCGGTCGGCGTACGCGTCGGCGAGCCCCGGGCGTCGCCAGTCGACCGCCCCACCGGTGGTGCCCTGCCGGGCGGCGTTGACCAGCACGAACCACGCCTCGTGCCCGGCCGGGCGGACCATCGGGTCGTCGGCCACGGTGACGAACACCGTCGGGTCGACAGCCGGCCGGGCCCGTACGCCCCGACCCGGGTCGCCGAAGACCGCGTCGAACTCGGCGTCGTAGTCGCGCGGGAAGAACACGTTGTGGTGGGCCAGCCCGGTGTCGCCGGAGACGCCGAGCAGCAGCACGAAACCGGCGAGGCTGCGGTCGGCCAGGCCGGCCAGCCGGCGCGGGTGCGGCAACAGGTCACGGTAGACGGTGAGGGCGTCCACGTTGGCCACCACCACGTCGGCGGGGACCGGAGCGGCGACACCGGCGAGGCGTACCCCGTGTACCCGGCCGCCGGTCGCGTCGATCCGGGTGACCCGGGTGTCGGTCTGCACGACCACGCCGAGGTCCAGGCAGCGGGTCAGCAGCGCGTCGGCGAGCGTGCCCAGCCCGCCGCGCAGGTACCAACCGCCGAAGGCCAGCTCGGCGTAGGGGACCGCGACCAGCGCCGCCGGCGCCCGGCGTGGGTCGGCGCCGGTGTAGGTGGCGTACCGGTCCAGCAGCATTCGCAGCCGCGGGTCGGACAGGTGCCGGCGGCCCAGGCCGCGCAGGCTGCGGCCCGGCGCGATGGCGGCCAGGTCGCCGAGCCGCCAGGCCAGCGACGCGAGGTCGCGGGGGGAGTCGACGGTGCGGCGCAGGATGTCCCGCTCGGAGGCGCGCCACACCCGTTCGGCTCGGCGCCACAGCCGCTGCCAGTCGGCCGCCGCCCGGTCACCGAAGGCGGCCCCGATCCGCGCGGCGAACTCCGCCGGGTCGGCGCACGAGTCAAGGGTCGGGCCGCCGCCGGGAAAGACGTGCCGGACGATCGGGTCTAGCGGGACCAGGTCCAGGTACTCGTCGAGCTTCGCCCCGGTCGCCTCGAACAGGTCGTGGAACACCTCGGGGAGGGTGAGCAGGCTCGGCCCGGTGTCGAAGTGGAACGTCCCGGCCGGGGTGTCGTGCGCGTACCGGCCGAGCTTGCCGCCGACCGCGTCGGCCGCCTCGAAGACGGTCACCTGATGTCCGGTGGCGGCCAGCCGGGCGGCGGTGGCGAGGCCACCCACCCCGGCGCCGACGACCACGATCCGCGCCATGCCGTGCCCTCCCTAGCTGACCGGACGGCCCCGCCAGGTGAGGCGGCGTCGCTTGCGCAGATGGTACGACCGCAGGGTCAACCAGCCGAGGACCACGACCGACACGGGGTGTGCGAGCGCGTCGGGCCACCACCGGCCCCCGGTCGCGCGGGCGGTGAGCGCCCGCCCGGTGACTCCGAGCAGGTAGCCGGCCAGGCCCACGGCGGCCACCCCTGGCGCGCCGGCCACCAGCCCTCCCAGCGCGACCAGCGGCGGGGCGGTGTAGAGCAGCAGCAGCGCCGCCACCACGGCCGCCGCCGCGCCCGGGTGCCCGAACGACGCCCACAGCGACTTCGAGTACCCGTCGCGCAGTTGCGGCCAGTCGTCGTACATCCGGCAGGTGGCCAGCCGCGACCCGTCGGCCAGGGCGATCCGACCGCCGGCCCGCTTGACCGCGCGGGCCAGCTCGACGTCCTCCAGGATCTTGTCGGCGACCGCGGCGTGCCCGCCGGCGGCGGTGTAGCCGGCCCGGTCCACCACCAGGAACTGGCCGCCCGCCGCGGCCAGCGACGGCCGCGGCGAGCGTTCCATCGCCCGCAGCGGCAGGAAGGTCAGCCAGAGCCACTGCAACAACGGCTGGACCAGCCGGTCGGCCGCCGTCGCCACCACGATCCGGGGGTACGGCGACAGCAACGTCGCGCCGGCGGCGCGTAACTCGGTGACGGCCGCCGCGACGGCGTGCGGGGCGAGCACCACGTCGGCGTCGACGAAGACCAGCGCGGTGGCCCCCGGGGCGGCCCGGGTGGCGAGCTGCCAGCAGGCGTGCGGTTTGCCCAGCCAGCCCGGTGGCGGGGCGACCCCGGTGAGCACTGTGACCCGGGGGTCGTCGCCGGCCACCGCGCGGACCACGTCGGCGGTGCCGTCGGTGGACCCGTCGTCCAGGACCACGATGCGCAGCCCGGGTACGCCCCGCTGGGCGAGCAGGGCGCGCAGGCAGGGCGTGACGCGGGTGGCCTCGTCGCGCAGCGGCAGCAGGACGGCCACCGACTCGCCGACCACGTCCGGTGCGTCGGTGGGCCGGCGCAGCCAGCGGGCCGCGTTGACCCAGGTGTGCGCGGTCAACGCGGCGACGGCGACCAGCAGGACGGACAGCAGGGCGGACAGGACGGTCATCGGGTCGCGTCGACGCCGGTACGGTCCGGCCGGTGATCCTCCTGGCGGGTCTCGCCGTCCCGGCGGGCACGCAGCAGCGTCACCGTCAGCGGCACGGCGGTGACCGCCATGCCGGCGGCGCCCCAGAGCGCCGAGGCGGGCAGGTCCAGAAAGACGGCGTGGGCCAGGATGCTGGAGAAGTACGTCCACAGGTAGAGCGCGACCATCGGGTGGTCCCGCCGGTCGGTGCGTTCGGCGGTCGGACCGGCCAGCGGGCGCAGCGCGCTCATCAGCAGCACCGCGAAGAGCAGCCAACCCAGGTAGTTGCTGACCGGGATGCCGGTCAGGCCGGGCAGCGCGGGGGTGGCGTCACGCCAGACCCAGTAGCCCTCGGCGACCATCTGCGGGTCGAGGAAGAGGTCCCACGCCGCCAGCCCCAGCGCGGCCAGCGCGATCCTGCCCACCCACCGCCCGGCCGTCGTGCCACCACCTGCCGTGCCGCCGCCGGTCAGGCGGACCGTGGCCAGCCAGGCCGGCCAGGCCATCCAGGTCCAGGCCAGCGGGATGATCAGCGGTACGCCGGCCAGCTTGGGACCCAGCTCGCCCGAGTAGTCGTAGCTGCCGAACGGCACACCGGTGGCCACCCCGATCGCCTCGATCGCGAACCCACCGCCGGTGGCCACCGCGACCAACGCCGCCGCCACCCGGGGGCCCCGACTGAGCAGCGCGTGACCGACCGAGAGCAGCCAGCCGAGCACGACGGTGGCCACGGTCAGCCCGGCCCGGGTCGCGCCGGTGGTCAGCGGGTAGCAGATCTGGGCGAACACCAGGACGCCGAGCAGCGTCCAGGAGATCCGCCGGGTCATGACGCCGGGGGATCGAGCGGCAGGTCCCGACCGAGTACGCCGAACGGCCGCTCGTCACCCGGAAAGTGGAAGTCGCGCAGCACGTCGACGAAGCCGAAGCGCCGGTACAGCCGCCAGGCCCGCGAGGTCTGCTCCTCCGCCTCCGGGGTGGACAGCAGCGTGGTGTCGCCCTCGGCCATCGTGAGCAGCGCCCGCAACTGGCCGGCGCCCAGGCCGTGCCCCTGCGCGGGCGGGCGGACGTGCAGCTCGACCACCTCGAAGCAGTGGGTGAGCCAGCGCTTGCGGGTCGGGCCGTCCAGCGCCCGGTGCACCTGGTCGTGCCACCACTGGCCGGCGCTGCCCAGATAGCCGTACCCGAAGCCGGCGAGGTGACCCTCGCTGGTCAGGCTGGCCACGGCCCGGAACCCCGGCCGGCGGACGTGGGTGGCGATGTAGCCGCGCCGGGCCTCCAACAGGTCGGTGCGGTACCCCATCGCCTCGCCGTAGACGGCCACCACATCGTCCAGTCGTCGGACGAGGTCGTCCGGCGTCCAGCGCACCAACCTCATGCCCGTCCACCCTTCCCTGTCGCCTGGTCGCCGTCGTCGGCGACCCACCCGAGGACCGTCCGGTCGCCGACCACGTCACGTACCTCGAACCGGGCGAACAGCTCCTCGGCGTACCAACCCGCGGTGGGGGTTCGCATGATCGCCGCCCGATGCTCCGGGTGACGGTACGCGAACGCCACCAGGTCCGTCGGGTCGCGCCACACGCTGACCGTGCCCTGCCAGCCCAACGGGGCCTCGCCCACGCCGAACCGGGCGAGCAACCCCGGCGCGTCGCGCAGGGCCGCCGCCACCGGCGGGATCGCCCGCCAGAAGGTGGCCGCCCGACGTGCCCGCAACCGGGCCCGCGTCAACGCCAACACCGGCCCGGCCACCCGACCGCCCGGTGGTTCGCCGAACGGCCGCTCGCCCGACCACTCGCCACGGCTGCTCAGCGGACGCAGGTCGACCCGGACCTGCGCCTGGGCGATGCGCGCCCAGGCCCGCCCGACCGGCGAGTCGTCGAAGCCGGCCGCCGCGGTGGGGGAGTCCCAGACGGTCAGCGTCGCCCACCTGGTGAGGTCGGCGTCACCCGGGCCGAAGCCGGTGCCCGTCCCGGTGCCCAGCAGCTTGCCGAACCGGACGCCCGGCAGGGCGCGCAGCCGACGCGGATCCACCGCCATCCTCATCAGCGCCCGGGGCAGCGCGCTCCGGGCGGTCCGCCACACGTGCAGGGTGACCAGCTCCGGTACGGCGCTGCTGGGCCGGCTGGTTCGCTCGCTCACGCCACCGCTTCGCGGCGGCGCGAGCGCATCGCTGCTGTGCCGGCTGGTTCGCTCGCTTCGCTCGCTCACGCCACCTCGGCCGGGATGCCGGCGGTGACGCGCAGCAGTTCGGCGTAGGTGGTCGGGAAGACCGCCTGCGGCACGCCGCCCGCCGCCCAGATCTGTGGGTACGTCGCCAGCGCCGTGTCCACCAGGGTGCGCAGCGCCCGAGGGTGCCCGAGCGGGGCGACCCCGCCGATCGGCTGGCCGGTGTGCTCGCGGACGAACTCCGGGGTGGCCCGGCGCAGCCGGGTGACGCCGATGGACGCGGCCAGACCGGCGGTGTCCACCCGGTGCGCGCCGGAGGTGAGCACGAGCAGCGGCGCGTCGTCCGCGTCGAAGATCAGCGAGTTGGCGATCTGGCCCACCTCGACGCCGAGCGTCTCGGCGGCGGCTACCGCGGTGTGCACCGCGTCGGGCAGGAGTCGGACCGTGCTGGGCTGACCGGCGTCGTCGAGCGCGCCGGCGCCGTCCAGCGCGTCCTGCACCGCCCGTACGTTCGGGTGTGGCTGCATCCCGTCATTCTTCCCGGTCTGTGTGCGCCGGTTCACGTCGGCACACGTCACGGCGAGTCCTGGCGCGTCACACGTTGCATTTTCGTCGGAGGGGAGGTGTACTGTCAGCAGCAGTTAGAACGAGTGTTCGATTGTCTCGAACGCTCGTTCCAACCAGCCGGAGCGCGGTGTTTCGCGGCGCCAGTTCCGGCCGGTGCGGCTCCGCGGGCCGCACCTGGGTTTCCGGGCAGTCGCGAGCCCGGTCCCATCAGGCAGGAGCGTCGCCCGCCGCCCACGACCCCCGGGCGGCGGGCGACGAACCCGCCGGTACGCCGGCCGGGTGTGGTGTGGGGAAGCATCCACACCCGGCCGGCCACCCCTGGTGCGTCTTCCTCCGCACCCACCCGACCTCGGCGTCTCGTCGGCGGCACCACCGCCCCGACTGACACCCCGGCCACGTGGAGGAGACAGTCCATGCCGACCAACCCGGCTCAGGCACCGACGGTGCCGGCGCACGTGCTGCCGCACCGCACCCCTGCCCAGCTCCTCACCCTGGCCCGCCGTGGGCTGGTCGAGGCCGGCCAGACCCGACCCGACGGCCTGCGCTACGCGGCCGCCCACCTGGCGGCGCTGCGCGCGGCGGCCGCCCTGCTCGCCGCCCGGGCCCGTCCCGCCCCGAGCCGGCGCAACCGGATCACCAGCGTCTGGGTCCTGCTCTGCGCCGTCGCCCCCGAGCTCGACGAGTGGGCCCGGTTCTTCGCGGCCGGGGCCAGCAAGCGAGCCGCCGCCGAAGCCGGCATCCCCCGGGTGGTCAGCGCCCGGGAGGCCGATGACCTGCTCCGCGCCGCCGAACAGTTCGTCACGGTGGTGGAGACCGCGCTCGGCGTGGCGCACCAACCAGCCCTGGACGGCCTCGCGGCGTGAGACCGCCGTGACGCCGGCCGCCTGGAAGGGAAGCCGGGCGGCCGGCGTCACGGTGCGGCCTGATCTGTTCCACAGCAACGACGGGGGGTTGGTCCAATGGCGGGCCGCATGGTGGTGGGTTCCGCCGCGCTGGCCGATCTGGTACGCCCAGCGAGCGCGCCCGATCCGGTGGGCGGCCACCGCGTGCTACCGGTGACGCCTGAGCTGACCGGCCTGTTGCCCAACCGGGGTCTACGCCGGGGCAGCACGATCGCTGTCGCCGCCGGTCAGCCCCGCCGCAGTGGGGGTACCTCGCTGGTGCTCGCACTGCTGGCCGAGGCGTCCCGGGCCGGCTCGTGGTGTGCGGTGGTCGGGGTGCCGACGTTCGGCGCGGGTGCGGCGGCCGAGCTGGGCATCTCCCTGGACCGGCTCGCCCTGGTGCCGAATCCGGGTCCCGAGTGGGCCACCGTGGTCGCCGCGTTGATCGACGGGGTGGACGTCGTGGTCACCGCCGTACCGGCCGCGGTCTCCGCCTCGGTCGCCACCCGGCTGGCCGCCCGGGCCCGGCAGCGCGGCAGCGTGCTCGTCCCGTACGGCCGGTGGGACGGCGCGGACGTGACGCTGCAGGTGGTCCGCGGGGTCTGGGAAGGGCTCGGTCAGGGTCGGGGGCGGCTGCGCCGCCGGGAGGTCACCGTGTCGGCGCGCGGGCGGGGAGCAGCCGCCCGCCCCAAGGAGATCAAGGTCTGGCTCCCCGACGCCGAGCTCACCCGCGTCATTCCCCGGACGGTGCGATCGACCGTGGGCCGACCGTCCGGGCCGCTCGCCCTGGTCGGGTCGGGGTGACCGGCTCGCCGACCCGGACCCTGCTGCTGTGGTGCCCGGACTGGCCGGTGCTCGCCGCCGAGATCGTCGACGGGATACCAGCCACCGGCCCGGTCGCCGTCCTGCACGCCAACCGGGTGGTCGCGTGCTCCGAGCGGGCCCGCGCCGAAGGCGTACGCCGAGGGCTGCGCAAGCGGGAGGCGCAGGGTCGTTGCCCGCAGCTCACCGTCGTGGACTACGACCCTGGCCGGGACGCCCGGGCGTTCGAGCCGGTGGTCGCCGCGTTGGAGGAACTGGTGGCCGGTGTCGAGGTGGTCCGGCCGGGCGCCTGTGCGGTTGCCGCCCGGGGCCCGAGTCGCTACCTCGGCGGTGAGGAGGCGGCCGCCGAACGGCTCATCGAGCACGTCGCCCAGTCGTGTCTGGTGGAGAGCCAGGTGGGCATCGCCGACGGGGTGTTCGCCGCGGGGCTGGCCGCCCGCACCGGCCGGGTGGTGGCACCGGGTGGGACGCCGGCGTTCCTGGCCGGGATGCCGGTCGAGGCGCTCGGTCGGTCCGCGCTGGCTGACCTGCTGCGCCGGCTGGGGGTGCGGACCCTCGGTGACTTCGCCGCGCTACCGGCCGGCGACGTGCTGGCCCGCTTCGGGTTCGACGGCGCGCTGGCCCACCGGCTGGCCGCCGGCCGGGACCACCGCCCGCTCGCCGTCCGGCAGCCGCCGGCCGACCTGACGGTGACCGCCGGGTACGACGATCCGATCGACCGGGTCGACGCGGCGGCGTTCGCCGCCCGTGCCCTGGCCGAGCAGTTGCACGCCCGGCTCGCCGGGCACGGGCTGGCCTGCACCCGACTCGGCATCGAGGCGGTTACCGAGCACGGGCAGGAGCTGCACCGGGTGTGGCGGCACGACGGTCTGCTCACCGCCGCCGCCATCGCCGACCGGGTGCGTTGGCAGCTCGACGGCTGGCTCTCCGGCAGCAGCGGTCGCGCCGGCGCCCGCCCGGCCCGCCCGACGTCCGGGATCATCCGACTGCGGCTGATCCCGGACGGGGTGGTCGCCCAGGCCGGCCTGCAGACCGGCCTCTGGGGGGAGACCGGCGAGGAGCGGGAGCGGGCGCACCGGGCATTGAGCCGCGTACAGGGCATCCTCGGCCCGGAGGCGGTGGTCACGGCGGTGCTCGGTGGCGGGCGTTCTCCGGCCGACCAGGTGCGCCTCGTGCCGTGGGGCGACGAGCGGCTCCCGACCCGACCCGGCCCACCGGCCGTCGCCGGCGTGGGCATGGGTACTGGTGCCGGTGCCGGTGCGGACACCGGCGCAGGCGCAGGCATGGGTGCGGGCGCAGGCATGGGTGCGGGTATTCCGCCGTGGCCGGGTCGGTTGCCGCCGCCCGCGCCCGCCGTGGTGCTGCCCAGCCCACTCGCCGCGACCGTGCACGACGCCGCCGGCGAGCCGGTGGTGATCAGCGCGCGGTTGGCGGTGAGCGCCCCACCGGCCCGACTGGTGGTCGGCGCCGGTCAGCCGGCGGAGATCGTGGGTTGGGCCGGGCCGTGGCCGGTGGACGAGCGCTGGTGGGCGCCGGCCGAGGCCCACCGCCGGGCCCGGTTCCAGGTCAGCCTCGCCGACGGTGCCGCTCTGCTGCTCGCCGTGGAGTCGGGGCAGTGGCTGGTGGAGGCGATCTATGACTGAGTCAGATCGGCCCCTGACCGGTGTCGCCTGGCGCGGCGTCGCCTGGCGCGGCGTCGGCGGGCTCGGTGTCGGCGAGTCCGGTGTTGGTCGGCCCGGCGCTGGCCGGCCCGGCGCTGGCCGGAGAGCAGATGTCCTCATGAGCGTGATGACTCACCGGCATCTTGATGCCTGTGAGTCATCACGCTCATCGCACCTCTCGCCGCGGGCGGGGAGCGCCAACGCCAACGCCAGCGACGCCTGGAACGTCTCGGCCAGCGTCGGACGGACCAGCGCCGCCAGCGCCGCCAGCGCCGCCAGCGTGGCCGGGGTGGCCGGATGAGTTTTCACAACCCGAAGATGCCCTGGTCGGAGCTGGAGAGCGTGCTCTCCGGCCGGGCCGGCGGCGGACGGCCGCGCGCCGAGCGGCACCTGCACGTGGTGGATCCGCTCGCCGTGGACGCCGACGGCGGTGACTCGCCGGCCTGGAGTCGCCACCGCGAGCGGTACGAGCCGCCGGAGCTTGCCCGTCCCGACGGCGTGGTGCCCTACGCCGAGCTGCACGCGCACACCAACTTCAGTTTCCTCGACGGCGCGAGCCACCCCGAGGAGTTGGCCGAGGAGGCGGCCCGGTTGGGGCTCACCGCGTTGGCCGTCACCGACCACGACGGCTTCTACGGGGTGGTCCGGTTCGCCGAGGCGGCCCGTACGCTGGGCCTGCCGACCATCTTCGGCGCGGAGCTGTCCCTCGGGCTACCGGGCCCGCAGAACGGCGAACCCGACCCGCACGGCGCGCACCTGCTGGTGCTGGCGCACGGCCATGAGGGGTACGCCCGGCTGGCCACCACCATCGCCCGCGCCCAGCTACGCGGCGGGGAGAAGGGCCGCCCGGTCTACGGGGAGCTGGAGGAGGTCGCCGCCGAGCTGCGCGACCACGTGCTGGTGCTGACCGGCTGCCGCAAGGGGCACGTGCCGGGCGCGCTGCTCACCGAGGGGGTGGACGCGGCGGCCCGCGAGCTGGACCGGTTGACCGCGCTCTTCGGCGCGGAGACGGTGGCGGTGGAGTTGACCGACCACGGTCATCCGGTCGACGCCGACCGCAACGACGCGCTCGCCGAGCTGGCCGCCGCGGCCGGGCTGCCGACGGTGGCCAGCAACAACGTGCACTACGCCAGTCCCGGCCGGAGGCGGTTGGCCACCACGGTCGCCGCGGTGCGGGCCCGGCGCAGCCTGGACGAGATCGACGGTTGGTTGCCCGCGGCGGCCACCGCCCACCTGCGCAGCGGCGCGGAGATGGCGGCGCGGTTCGCCGCGTACCCGGGCGCGGTGGCGCGGGCCGCCGAGTTCGGCGCCGAACTGGCCTTCGACCTCCAACTCGTCGCGCCGCAGCTGCCGGCGTACCCGGTGCCGCCGGGGCACACCGAGATGAGCTGGCTGCGCAAGCTGACCGCCGACGGCGCCCGGGAGCGCTACGGTCCGCCGCAGGCGCACCCCGCGGCGTACGCGCAGCTCGACCACGAGCTGAACATGATCGAGGAGTTGGGCTTCCCCGGCTACTTCCTGGTGGTCTACGACATCGTCTCGTTCTGCCGCGAGAAGGACATCTACTGCCAGGGCCGGGGCTCGGCGGCCAACTCGGCGGTCTGCTACGCGCTGCGGATCACCAACGTGGACGCCGTCCGGCACCGGCTGCTCTTCGAGCGGTTCCTCGCCCCGGAGCGGGACGGCCCGCCGGACATCGACGTGGACATCGAGTCCGACCGGCGGGAGGAGGTGATCCAGCACGTCTACACCCGCTACGGCCGGGAGCACGCCGCCCAGGTCGCCAACGTCATCTCCTACCGGCCCCGGTCCGCGGTGCGGGACGTGGCCAAGGCGTTCGGCTTCTCACCCGGTCAGCAGGACGCCTGGAGCAAGCAGATCGACAGGTGGGGTTCGGTCGCCACGGTCGACGTCGAGGGCATCCCGGAGCAGGTGGTGGAGTACGCCAACGAGTTGCAGACGTTCCCCCGGCACCTGGGTATCCACTCGGGCGGGATGGTGATCTGTGACCGTCCGGTGATCGAGGTCTGCCCGGTGGAGTGGGGGCGGATGCCCGGACGCAGCGTCCTGCAGTGGGACAAGGACGACTGCGCCGCCGTGGGCCTGGTGAAGTTCGACCTGCTCGGCCTGGGCATGCTCTCCGCCCTGCACTACGGCTACGACATGATCGGGTCCCGGCTGGATCTCGGCGACATGACGCTTGACGATCCCGAGGTCTACGACATGCTCTGCCGGGCGGACTCGGTCGGGGTGTTCCAGGTGGAGAGCCGCGCCCAGATGGCCACCCTGCCGCGGCTCAAGCCCCGCGAGTTCTACGACCTGGTGGTCGAGGTGGCGCTGATCCGTCCCGGCCCGATCCAGGGCGGTTCGGTGCACCCGTTCATCCGGCGTAAGAACGGTCAGGAGCCGGTGACCTTCGCCCACCCGTTGATGCGTAACGCGCTGGAGAAGACCCTGGGGGTGCCGCTGTTCCAGGAGCAGTTGATGCAGCTCGCCATCGACCTGGCCGGTTTCGACGCGGCCGAGGCCGACCAGTTGCGCCGGGCGATGGGCGCGAAACGGTCGGTCGAGCGGATGACCCGCATCGCCGACCGGCTCTACGCCGGGATGGCCGAGCGGGGCATCACCGGCGAGCTGGCCGACGACGTCTACCGCAAGCTCACCGCGTTCGCCAGCTACGGCTTCCCGGAGAGCCACGCGATGAGCTTCGCCTACCTGGTGTACGCCAGCTCGTGGCTCAAGCGCTACCACCCGGCCCCGTTCCTGGCGGCGCTGCTCAACGCCCAGCCGATGGGCTTCTACTCGCCGCAGACCCTGGTCGACGACGCCCGCCGGCACGGGGTGGAGGTCCGCCGTCCGGACATCAACGCCAGCGGTGCTCTGGCGGTGCTCGAGTCCACCCCGGACACCCGGTGGGGCAGCGAGCCGGGGGAGCCGCCGCACGCCTGGGGGCTGGGCGGTCCGGCCGTCCGACTGGGGCTGTCCAGCGTACGTACCCTCGGATCGGACGTGGCCGAGCGGATCGAGGCCGAGCGGACGGCCGGTGGGGCGTACCGTGACATGCCGGATCTGGCCCGGCGGGTCGGACTGACCGCCGCGCAGCTGGAGGCGCTGGCCACCGCGGACGCCTTCGCCTGTTTCGGGCTGACCCGGCGGGAGGCGCTGTGGGCCGCCGGCGCGGCGGCCCAGGACCGACCGGGCCGGCTGCCCGGCACGGTGACCGGCGCGACGGCGCCCACGCTGCCCGGCATGGAGGCCGTGGATCGGCTGGTAGCGGACGTGTGGGCCACCGGGTTGTCGCCGGAGAGCCATCCGGCCCGGTTCATCCGGGGGCAGCTCGACGTGCTGGGGGCGGTGCCGATCGCCCGGCTCGGCCGGGTGGAGCCGGGCCAGCGGATCCGGGTCGGTGGCATCGTCACCCATCGACAGCGCCCGGCGACCGCTGGTGGGGTGACCTTCCTCAACCTGGAGGACGAGACCGGGATGTTGAACGTGACCTGTTCGCCGGGTCTGTGGCAGCGTTATCGGCGGGTGGCCCGCACCAGCGCCGCGCTGGTGGTCCGGGGACGACTGCAACGCCACGAGGGAGTGACCAACCTGGTCGCCGACCGGTTGGACGCCATCGAGCCGCCGGTCAGTCCCGCCTCCCGCGACTTCCGCTGAACAGTGATCCACATTACGGTTTCTGTCGCCGCGGAGCGGGAGACTCCTCCTGAGCGGGCAGAGCGGCCCGTGATCCGTGAGGGGGACTGACAAGTGATGGGAAACCACGCGTACACCGGTGGCGGAATCGCCAACGTCCGGCGGACCCGGCTGGGTGCCGGCTGGATGCCGTCGCACCTCACCGACCCCCGCGAGTACGAGGTGACAAACGGTCCGGTCGCCAACGAGCGTCGATCCCGGGCTGAGGACGCGGTCGAGGGCACCCAGTCCTGACCACTAGGCTCGACCGGGTGGAGCAGACCCGAGGCCGGTTCGCCGCGCCGCCGCTGACCCCCCGTACCGCCGTGATCTGGTCGGTGCTGCGCGCCGAGCTGGACCGGCGCGGCGACGCCGAGCTGACCGTGCTGGACATCGGCGGGGGCACCGGCGGTTTCGCCGTCCCGCTGGCCCGGGCCGGGCACCGCGTCACCGTGGTCGACGCCAGCCCCGACGCGCTCGCCGCGCTCACCCGCCGGGCCGCCGAGGCCGGGGTCGCCGATCGGGTCGTCGCCGTGCAGGGCGACGGCGACGCCCTCGCCGGGCTGGTCGAGCCGGCCGGGGTCGACCTGGTGCTCTGCCACGCAGTCCTGGAGGTCGTCGACGACCCGACGCCGGTGGTCGCCGCGCTGGCCACCGCGCTGCGCCCCGGCGGCGCGGCGAGCGTGCTGGTAGCCGG
This sequence comes from Micromonospora sp. NPDC049801, assembly GCF_040656575.1. Classification (NCBI taxonomy): domain Bacteria; kingdom Bacillati; phylum Actinomycetota; class Actinomycetes; order Micromonosporales; family Micromonosporaceae; genus Micromonospora; species Micromonospora sp. NPDC049801. Next base: position 133,779 of record NZ_JBFAMS010000008.1, read on the forward strand.
CCGGGCGGCGGCCGTGCTGGGCCGCGCCATGAACGGGCATCTGGACGTCGCGGCGTCGGTGGCCGCCGACCCGGCCGGCAGCGCCGGGCCGCGCGACACCCTGCGCCGCCGCTACGACGCCCCCGAGGCCGTCGCGCTGCTCACCGCCGCCGGGCTGGAGGTCGAGGACATCCACGGGGTACGCGTGCTCGCCGACCTGCTGCCGGCCGCCGTCTCCGACGGGCAGCCCGCGGCCCTGGTCGAGCTGGAACTGGCCCTGGCCGCTCAGCCCCCCTACCGGGATCTGGCCGCCCAACTGCACCTGTTCGCCCGCCGACCGGCATGACCCGTCCGGTCCGGCCCGTCGACGGGGGTACGTCGGCCGGCTCGTCCGGCCCCGAGCTGACCGCCGACGGGCGTACACCGGCTGCCAGCGGTCCGGTGACCGGCCTCGACCCGCCGCTGGCGGTCCTCGCACCCGATCGAACCGGCGGACGGATCGCCGACGTGCTGCCCAGCGCGCTCGCCGTACTGGGCGTGCCCGGCTCGCCCGACCCGCTCGGCCTGACGCCCGCGCTGGCCGGGGTACGCCGGATCGCCGTCCTGCTCGTCGACGGGCTCGGCTGGTACCAGGTGCCGACCGCCGCCCCGTACGCGCCGACGCTCGCCGGGCTAGCCGCGACGGTGGGTCGGCCCCTCGTCGCCGGCTTCCCGTCCACCACCCCGACGAGCCTCGTGACGCTGGGCACCGGCGTCGCGCCCGGCGCGCACGGGGTGCTCGGCTTCACGGTGCGGGTGCCCGGCACCGACCGGGTACTCACCCACACCGACTGGGCCGCCGACCCGTCGCCGCTGCGCTGGCAGCCGGTGCCCACCCAGCTTCAACGGGCCCGGGCCGCCGGGGTGGCGACGACGGTGGTGAGCCGGCCGGAGTACGGCGGCAGCGGGTTGACCCTGGCCGCCAACCGGGGCGGCGACTTCCGGGGCGCCGCCGGCGCGGACCAGCTGGCCACCGCCATGCGCGCCGCGCTGTCCGCCGGCGACGGACCAACCCTGGTCTTCGGCTACCACCCCGACCTCGACCGGCAGGGGCACCTCAGCGGGGTCGACTCGGCGCCGTGGCGAAGCGCCGCCGCAGAGGTGGACCTGCTGCTCGCCCGGCTGGTCGACGGGCTACCGCCGGACGCGGCGCTGCTGGTCACGGCCGACCACGGGCAACTCGACATCCCCGTCGCGCACCGCTTCGACCTGGACACCGATCCACGGCTGCGCGACGGCCTGCGGGTGGTTGCCGGCGAGGCCCGGGTGCGCTACCTGCACACCGAGCCGGGAGCGGTGGACGACGTGGTGGCCGCCTGGTCGGCGGTGCTCGGCGACGCGGCCCGGGTGCGTACCCGCGCGGAGGTGGTCGCCACCGGCTGGTTCGGGCCGGTGCCCGAGGAGCACCTGGGCCGGATCGGTGACGTCGTGGTGACCTGCAACGACACGTACGCCGTCCTGGCCAGCCGCACCGAACCGCCGAAGGTGTCGAAGCTGGTCGCGTACCACGGGGCGGACACCGCCGCCGAGCTGACCGTGCCGCTGCTGGTCGTGCGGGGTTGACCGGGGCGCGGTCCGGCCAGCCGGCCGGTGCTGGTGTCGTACCTCGGGGATAACCTGCACCGATGGGCCGCAGTCAGTCGTTGCCCCGAGGCGGTGATCCGCGCTTCGGGCCGGACGCCGACGACTCCGCCAGCGGCATCCTGCACGTCGACATGGACGCGTTCTTCGCCTCGGTGGAGGTGCGCGCCCGACCCGAGCTGCGCGGCCGCGCGGTCGTGGTGGGTGGCGTGGGCTCGCGTGGCGTGGTCAGCTCGGCCAGCTACGAGGCTCGCCGCTACGGCGTGCGCAGCGCCATGCCGACCTCCCGGGCCCGAGCCCTCTGCCCGCACGCCGTCTACCTGCCGCCGAACTTCGCCGCGTACTCGGCCGCCTCGCGGGCGGTCATGCAGATCTTCCGGGACGTCACCCCGCTGGTCGAGCCGCTCTCCCTCGACGAGGCGTTCCTCGACGTCAGGGGCGCCCGCAAGCTGTTCGGCCCGCCGGCCACCATCGCCCGGCTGATCCGCCAGCGGGTCGCCGACGAGCAGGGACTGACGTGTTCGGTCGGGGTGGCGCCGAGCAAGTTCGTGGCCAAGCTCGGCTCCACCCGGGCCAAGCCCGACGGCCTGCTGGTCGTACCCGCCGGGCAGGTCCTCGACTTCCTGCACCCGCTCCCGGTGGACGCGCTGTGGGGGGTGGGGGAGCGGGCCGCCGAGACGCTGCGTCGGCTGGGTCTGGCCACCGTGGGGGACCTCGCCGAGGCCCCGGTGGGCATGCTGCGCCGAGCGGTGGGCGCGGCGTCCGCGGCGCACCTGCACGAGCTGGCGTGGGGGCGTGACCCGCGCCGGGTCAGTCCCGAACACGTCGACAAGTCGATCGGCGCCGAGGTGACCTTCGACGCCGACGTGGCGGACCCGACGGAGATCCGCCGTACCCTGCTCGCGCTCAGCGCGAAGGTCGGCGTCCGGCTGCGCAGCGCCGGCCACGTCGGGCGCACGATCACCCTGAAGGTACGACTGGCCGACTTTCGCACCGTCAACCGCTCCCGCACCCTCGACGTACCCACCGACACGGCCCGGGAGATGTTCGACACGGTCTGGGCGCTCTACACCGCGCTGGACCCGGCTGAGCGGATCCGCCTCGTCGGTGTCCGGGTGGAGGGGCTCACCTCGGCGCAGGGCGCGCCCCGACAGCTCACCCTCGGCGCGCCCGAGCGTGGTTGGCGGGAGGCGGAAGCCGCCGCGGACGCCGCCGCTGCCCGATTCGGGCGGTCCGTCATAGGTCCGGCCAGTCTGTTAGCCGACCGTGACGCTCATCGAAAGGAAAATCCACCCCACCCGTAGGTCGTCCCGCTTTCCGACGCGCGACCCCCCTCGTAGACTTGCGGGTAAGCAGCCGGTTGGCTGCCACGGTCTGTCGGCCCGAGTGGGCCGACCAACGTGACCGGGGAGGAGTGCCGTGCCGCTCTCGGAGCACGAGCAGCGGCTGTTCGAGCAGATCGAGCGGTCGCTTGCCGAGGACCCCAAATTCGCCTCGGCCGTGCGCGCCAGCGATCCGCGCTTCCACGCGCGGCGTCGCCTGCTCGTCGCAGCCGGCGTGATCATCGCTGGCTTGGCCCTACTGGTCTACGGCGCGGTGATCAAGACTCCACCGCTGGCGGTGGCGGGCTTCGTCGTCATGCTGGCGTCGGCCGCGTTCGCGGTGCAGTCGCACCGGCGGGCGCAGTCACCCGACCTGCACGTGGTGGGTGGCACGACGAGTCGTCGTCCCCGCGGTGGCCGGTCCGGTCGCCGACGGTCGATCCTGGACCGGATGGAAGACCGATGGCGGCAGCGCCCGGAGGGGCACCGCTGAGCGCGTCCCGCCGCTGAGGCGGGCCGACCACCGCGACGAGCGGGCCATCGGGACACCCCCGATGGCCGCCGTCGCTCCGTCATGCCCCGAACATCGCGCCCCGCGCCCCGCGCCGCCGTGCTCGCGCGCCCCGCGCCGCCGCGCCCCGCGCCGCCGCGCCCCGCGCCCCGCGCCCCGCGCCGCGCGTCCCTCCGAGATCGCGCCGATCTTGCAGTTTCTGTCGTCCGTATGAGTGGGATACCCCTTATGTCGCGACAGAAAGTGCAAGATCGCTGGGGCTGGGGCTGGGGCTGGGGCTGGGGCTGGGGCTGGGGCTGGGGCTGGGGCTGGGGCTGGGGCTGGGACCTGCTACTGGGACCTGCTACTGGGACCTGCTACTGGGGCGGCGCCCCGTCGTTAGGCCGGGGCGCCGCCGCAGCGCGCTGGCGGGCGTCGGTCAGCGGGCGGCTCGATCGGCCAGCAACCGGCGCGGGTTCCAGCGCAGCAGCCGGTAGCGCATCCGCGTGGTCAGCGCCACCAGGCGGCCGGAGGAGTCCGCCAGTGCGATCCGCCAGCGCAGCAGCACCGAGGGCGGCAACACGGCGGCGAGCAGCCGGGTCCGTCGATCCGCCCGGGACGAGAGCGCCCCACGGACCGCGCGGAGCGCCGACGGCAACGGTTCACCGGTCAGCGGAGCCCGCGCGTACCGGGCCCGCTCCTCGGCGCGGCCGAGCAGCCGCGCCGCCCCGACGGCCTCGGCGTCGTCGGGGAGAGCGTCCCGGACCAGCCGGTCCGCGGTCGCCCGGGGCGTCTCGGTCAGGTCCACCCGTACCTTGTAGTCGACGAGCGTGTCGAGCAACTCGGCCCAGGCGGCGTGGGCGTCGGCGCGAGCGCGACCCGGGTCCGCCTCGACCACCATCACCCGCGTGTCGTCGGTCGGCGGCCCGTCGCCCACAGCGGTGGTGGCAGCCGCGACGTCCGCCCGGCCGGCCCGCCGCCGACGCAGCGCCCGCCGACGAAGCGCCGGCACCGCCAGCAGCGCCACCAGCGCCAGTACGGCCGCCAGCCACCACGGCCACACCGGCGCCCGCTCAGTCGGCCGCGAATCCCCCAGCGAGAGCCCGGAGTCGGTGTCCCGGTCGGCGTTGTCCGGGCCGGTCGGCTCGGCCGACGAGTCCGCGCCGCTCGGGCTGTCCGTGGCGCCGGCCTCCGGAGTGGACGGCTCGGGGGCGTCCGTGTCCGGCGCCCAGGCCGATCGGGTGGAGCCGGGAACGCCGGACGCCGGGGTGGCGTCGAACGGCACCCAGCCGATCCCGTCGAAGAAGACCTCGGTCCAGGCGTGCAGGTTGAGGTTCGTCAGCGTGTACGTGTCGCCGTCGCGCCTGCTGCCGTTGGTGAACCCGAACGCGACCCGCGCCGGGATGCCGGCCGACCGGACCAGCCAGGCCATCGCGGCGGCGTACTGCTGGCAGTAACCGACCTTGTTGGTCAGGAAGTTCACGATGTCCTGGCCGCTGCTGCCGCTCGCGGTGCTCAACCGGTACGTGAACCCGTTGTTCGCGGAGAAGTGCTGGTAGATGGCCAGCACCCGGTCGTAGTCGGTCCGCTTGCCCTGGATCAGCCCTCGGACCAGCTCCTCCACCTCGGGCACCGGCCCAGGGGTGGCGGTCTGCTGCCGGCGGAGCGGGTGTTCGGCCGGCAGCGACTTCGCGGCCCGCAGGGTCGCCGGGGTGTACGTCGAGCGGATGTAGTCGAACGAGTACTTACGCCCCCGCGAACTCTCCCGGTTGGAGAACACGATCTGCTGGTTGGGGTCGTACAGCCAGTTGCTGTTCAGGTCCTGGGTGCGCACCGGCTCGGCGTACACCGGCATCAGGGACATGCTGAGGCTCTTGGTCACCTCGACGGTCGCCCGGTACTCGGCCTGCTGCACCCCCGGCCCGACCCGCTCGCCCGGGTCGGGCAGATCGCGGTTGGCTGGCCGGCCACTCGCGGCGCGGGCCTGGAAACCGTTCGGGCGCAGCTCGTCGGCGACCGCGTAGCGCAGGTAGAACGGGGTCTGCTCCGACGTGGTCACCTTGACCAGGTCCACCACCTCGGACTGGTTGAGCTGGCCGGCGAGCGACGCGAACAGGTCGATCCGGCCGGACGAGCCACCCACCCCCCGACCGTTGCCGGTGCCGTTACCCGTGCCCTCGGTGATCCGGTCGAGCAGCCCACCGCTCAGGCCGGGCACCGCCAGCGGCAGCACCACGGCCAGCACCACGCCGACCACGGCGAGCCGACGTCCGGCGGACGCCAGCGGCGACGCCTCCCACACGTCCACGTCCCGGCCGTCGCCGGTGAACCGCCGCCCGAACCGACGCACCCGGTCGATGTTGTCGGTCACCAGCAGCCACAGGTAACCGGCGGCGCCCACCACGAACGGCAGTGGGGGAACGCTGTCCACGTAGACGGCGACCGGCACCGAGTAGATCGCGAGCATCGGCAGCCCGGCCAGCGCCGGCCGGCGAAGTCCCACGGCCAGTACGTCCACCAGCACGGCCACCCCGCCGACGCCGAGCACGGTGATGAACAGCAGCGGATCGGTGTCCGGGACCTCGACGCCGTACGAGCGCATGTCCTGCGCCGAACCGGCGAGCAGATCGGCGAAGTGCCCGATCGTGCTCGGCGTGGGCAGGAGGGCCAGCAGCTCGCTGCCGCTCGGGAACAGCCAGGTCAGCGCGAGCAGCAGGGCGGCCAGCATGCCGAGCACCTGGCCCCAGAGCGGCGCGCGGACGAGCCGGGTCAGCGCGGCGACCCCGGCCACCACGGCGACCGCTATCGCGCACTGGATCAGCCACGTCCAGGTCTGGAAGATGGCCGACAGCGGCGCGGCGGCGAGCAGCGTCGCGGCGGCCGCGACCAGACCGGTGTTCCGGCTGGCGATCATGAGGGGGACCTTCCGTTCATCGCACGCGGCCAGCGACCGTCTCGGCCAGCGCGGCCCGCAGGGCGAAGCCCTGGGAACCGCGGCCCGCCTGCGGCCACAGCGCCGGCAGTCGGCTGCCGTGGTCGGCGCCGACCACGCGCCAGCCGCTGCGCACCATGGTGAGCACGGCGGCGCCGTGCGCGTGCTCCGCCTCGGCGCGAGCCTTCTCGGGGAGGCTGAGCCAGGTGGAGCTGTCCAACAGGAAACCCACACACGTCGCGCCGTTGCCGCGCAGCCCGGCCAGCAGCTCGGCCTCGGCGACGCTCACCGCGCCGAACAGCCCGATGATCAGCCCGCCGTCGGCGCGCTGCCGCACCCGCTGCACCAGCCCGGTGACGTCGGCCCGCTGGTCCAACCGCACCTCGGCCAGATGGTCGAGCAGCACGCCGTCGCCACCGCCCTCCGAGGCGTCCACGTCGACCCCCGAGCCGGTGACCAGGCGCAGCTTGTAGCCGGCCTGGCGCAGGTGTACGGCGATGCTCGCGGCGGCCGAGACCGCCCACTCGAAGCTCGCTGTCGGCCCGTCACCCCGGTGGCCGTACGCCCGGGTGTCCAGCACGACGGTGGCGCGGCTCTCCCAGGGCTGCTCCTCCCGGCGCACCATCAGCTCGCCGGTGCGCGCCGTGGACTTCCAGTGCACCCGACGCAGGTCGTCGCCCCGGCGGTACTCCCGGGTCGCCGCGTCGTCCTCGCCGTGGACCGCCACCGAACGAGCCCGGCTGTCGCCGCTGCCCGCGTACTCCCCGGGGAGCCGGACCGACGGCAGGGGGGTGACCTGCGGGATGACCGTGAGGTGGTCGGTGCTGGGGAAGGAGCGGGTGAGCTCGCAGAGACCGAACGGGTCGGTCATCCGGACCACCAGTGGACCCACGTCGTAGCGACCGCGCACGTCCGCGCGGACCGTGTACGCCACGGAGCTGGCCTGTTGCGCGCCGAGCCGTTCCAGCACGACGCGGGGCCGGCTGCCCAGCGCGTAGGGCAGCCGGTCCTCCAGCAGCAGGGTGCCGGTGGGCAGCCGGGAGAGGTTCTGCAGGCGCAGCACGATCCTCGAGTTGGCCCCGACCGGGACCCGGTGCGGGTCCAGCGAGCGGTTGCAGGCCAGCTTGTAGCGGCTGCGACCCACGTAGGCGGCGGCCAGCAGCGGCAGGATGGCCAACAGCAGGGCCACCCGGAGCAGGTCCTTCTCGCCCAGGATGACGGCCGAGACCGCCGCGGCGACCGCGGCGGCCAGGAACGAGCGCCCGCGGGTGGTCAGCCCGCGCAGCCCGGCACGCACGTCACGGCCTCCGCGGCTCGTAGGGCGCGCGGCCGTTGCCGGTGGCGGGCCGGGTGTCGTACGGGTTGCGCTGACGGTCGTGCGGCAGGGGCAGCCGGTGCACCAGCTCGGAGACGATCGCGTCGGTGGTCCGCCGGGCGAGCTGCGCGTCGGCCGTCGGGATGATCCGGTGCGCCAGCACCGGCACCGCCAGGGCCTGCAGGTCGTCGGGCAGGACGTAGTCGCGGCCCTCCAGCGCGGCGACCGCCCGGGCCGTGCGCAGCAGTTGCAGCGTCGCCCGGGGGGACGCGCCGAGGCGCAGGTCGTGGGCCTCACGGGTGGCGGTGACCAGGTCGACCGCGTACTGCTTGACCGCGTCCGCTACGTGCACCTGCCGGACGGTGGCGATGAGCTGCCGGACCATGTCGGCGTCGGAGACCGGACGCAACTCGTGCAGCGGGTCGGTGGCGCCGTGGCCGTCGAGCATCGCCAGCTCCGCGCCGGCGTCCGGGTAACCCATCGCGATCCGGGCGGTGAACCGGTCGCGCTGCGCCTCCGGCAGCGGGTACGTCCCCTCCATCTCGATCGGGTTCTGGGTGGCGATGACCATGAACGGGGTCTGGAGCTGGTAGGTCACGCCGTCGACGGTGACCTGCCGTTCCTCCATGCACTCCAGCAACGCGGACTGGGTCTTCGGCGAGGCCCGGTTGATCTCGTCGCCGACCACCAGGTTGGCGAAGACCGCGCCCGGCCGGAACTCGAAGTCGTGGGTCTCCTGGTTGTAGACGCTGACGCCGGTGACATCGCTGGGCAGCAGGTCGGGGGTGAACTGGATCCGGCGGACCGTGCAGTCGATGGACCGAGCGAGGGCCTTGGCCAGCTTGGTCTTGCCGACGCCGGGGACGTCTTCGATGAGGAGGTGGCCCTCGGCGAGCAGCACAGCCAGGGCCAGCCGCACGGTGGCGGTCTTTCCCTCGATGACCTGCTCGATGTTGGCCACGATGGCCTCGCTGGCGGCGCGGAACTCGTCGTGCGGCAACAGGCCGCCCACCTCGTCCCAGGTCTGTTGTGTCACGGGCCTCCTCCTCGTCGCCGTCACGGCAGCTCTGTCGAGAGCACCTGGACCCGCCGTTGGGTATGCGACGCCGAGCCTCGTTTGCCGCAGGGAGCTCACTGGCCTCTCAGGCTAACCATGTTTGTCGTTATCGCCGACCCCCGCAGGTAGTCCGTCGGTTACGGATGGATATTCGCCGAGTCGGGGGATCGGTGCGGGCGCGCTGACGGACGCATTAATGCCGCAGGTGAGGGGGTAGACTGCCGGATATGGCCGGAGTCTTCCTGCTTCTTATCGGGCCGTGCTGATGCGCTGAGCGCGCGACAGCACGGCGGCCCCCTCCTGCGCGAGGGGCTTTTTTTGTGCCCGCCGCCGGTCCGGCCCGGCGGTGCCGAGACGAAGCGAAGCGAAGCGAGGAGAGACGATGAGCAAGGCAGCCGCACCGGCGGGCGACATCCCCCCGTTCCGGTATACCGCGGCCATGGCCGACGAGATCGAGACTCGTTGGCAGGACACCTGGGCACGCGAGGGCACCTTCCACGCGCCCAACCCGACCGGTCCGCTGGCCGATCCGAGCCACCCGCGCTTCGACGCGCAGAAGCTGTACGTGCTGGACATGTTCCCGTACCCGTCGGGCGCCGGCCTGCACGTCGGCCACCCGCTGGGCTACATCGGCACCGACTGCTACGCCCGTTACCAGCGGATGGCCGGGCACAACGTGCTGCACGCGATGGGGTTCGACGCGTTCGGGTTGCCCGCGGAGCAGTACGCCGTGCAGACCGGCACCCACCCCAGGACCACTACCGAGCAAAACATTCAGCGGTACAAGGCGCAGATGCGCCGCCTGGGGCTGGCGCACGACGAGCGGCGCTCGGTGTCGACCATCGACACTGACTTCTACCGCTGGACGCAGTGGATCTTCCTGCAGATCTTCAACTCCTGGTACGACCGGGACGCCGGCCGGGCCCGTCCGATCGCCGAGCTGATCGTCGAGTTCGAGGGCGGTAACCGGGCGACCCCGGACGGCCGGTCCTGGGCCGAGCTGAGCGTCGCCGAGCGTCGCCAGGTCGTCGACGACCACCGGCTGGCGTACGTCTCGGAGGCGCCGGTGAACTGGTGCCCGGGGCTGGGCACCGTGCTGGCCAACGAGGAGGTCACCGCCGACGGCCGCTCCGACCGGGGCAACTTCCCGGTCTTCAAGCGCAACCTGAAGCAGTGGATGATGCGGATCACCGCGTACGGTGACCGGCTGCTGGACGACCTGGACAGCCTGGACTGGCCCGAGCCGATCAAGCTGATGCAGCGCAACTGGATCGGCCGGTCGCAGGGCGCGCACATCGACTTCGCCACGGCGGAGGCGCCGATCCGGGTGTTCACCACCCGTCCGGACACCATCTTCGGGGCCACCTACGTGGTGCTGGCGCCCGAGCACGAGCTGGTCGACGCCCTGGTGCCGGCCGCCTGGCCGCAGGGCACCCGGGACGCCTGGACCGGCGGGCACGCCAGCCCCGCCGAGGCCGTCGAGGCGTACCGCCGGGCCGCGGCCGCGAAGACCGACGTCGAGCGGCAGTCCGACTCCAAGGAGAAGACCGGCGTCTTCGTCGGCGCGTACGCCACGAACCCGGTCACCGGCGGGCAGATCCCGATCTTCGTCGCGGACTATGTGCTGGCCGGCTACGGGACCGGCGCGATCATGGCGGTGCCGGCGCAGGACGAGCGGGACTGGGCGTTCGCCGAGGTCTTCGAGCTGCCCATCGTGCGGACCGTGCAGCCGGCGGAGGGCTTCGACGGCAAGGCGTACACCGGCGACGGCCCGGCCATCAACAGCGCCGCGCCCGAGCGCGGCCTGGACCTGAACGGCCTGGGGGTCGTCGACGCCAAGGCGGCGATCATCGGGTGGCTGGAGGCCAACGGACACGGTACCGGCGCGGTGACCTACCGGCTGCGGGACTGGCTGTTCTCCCGGCAGCGCTACTGGGGTGAGCCCTTCCCGATCGTGTACGACTCCACCGGCGCGGCCATCGCCCTGCCGGAGGAGATGCTGCCGGTCGAGCTGCCCGAGGTGGACGACTTCTCCCCGAAGACGTTCGACCCGGACGACGCCGACTCCAACCCGGAGACCCCGCTGTCACGTCGCCGCGACTGGGTCGAAGTCGAGCTGGACCTGGGTGACGGGCCGCAGCGCTACACCCGCGAGACCAACGTGATGCCGCAGTGGGCCGGCTCCTGCTGGTACGAGCTGCGCTACCTGGACCCGACCAACACCGAGCGGTTCGTCAGCGCGGAGAACGAGCGGTACTGGATGGGCCCGCGCGGCGAGGGCGACTGCGGCGGCACCGACCTGTACGTCGGTGGCGCCGAGCACGCCGTGCTGCACCTGCTGTACGCGCGGTTCTGGCACAAGGTGCTGTTCGACCTGGGTCACGTGTCGTCGTTCGAGCCGTTCCGCAAGCTGTTCAACCAGGGCATGATCCAGGCGTACGCGTACACCGACTCGCGGGGCAGCTACGTGCAGGCCGAGGACGTCGTCGAGCGCGACGGCGCGTACTACCTGGAAGACCTGGTGGTCAACCGCGAGTACGGCAAGATGGGCAAGTCGCTGAAGAACGTGGTGACCCCCGACGACATGTGCGCGGCGTACGGCGCGGACACCTTCCGGGTGTACGAGATGTCGATGGGCCCGCTGGAGGTGTCCCGCCCGTGGGAGACCCGGGCGGTCATCGGCTCGTACCGGTTCCTGCAGCGGGTCTGGCGGGCGGTCGTCGACGAGCAGACCGGCGAGGTGCGCGTCACCGACGACCCGGCTGACGAGACGACCCGCCGGCTGCTGCACACGGTGATCGACGGGGTCCGTGGCGACATGGAGGGCATCCGGTTCAACACCGCGATCGCCAAGCTGATCCAGTTGACCAACGGGCTGACCGGGTTGTCGGCGACGCCCCGCGAGGTGGCCGAGCCGCTGGTGCTGATGGTGGCGCCGTTCGCCCCGCACCTGGCCGAGGAGCTGTGGCGCAAGCTGGGCCACGACACCTCGCTGACGTACGCGGACTTCCCGGTGGCCGATCCGGCGCTGCTGGTGGCCGACACGGTGACCTACCCGGTGCAGGTCAACGGCAAGGTCCGGGGACGCGTCGAGGTGCCCGCCGACGCCGCCGACGAGACCGTCCGCGCGGCGGCCCTGGAGGCGGTGGCCGCGACGCTGGCCGGCAGGGAACCCCGCAAGGTCATCGTGGTCAAGGGCCGGATGGTCTCGGTCGTCGCCTGACCCCCACCCCACCCTGTCGCCCCGCTCCGCCCCGTCGATCTTGCAGTTTCGCTCGACATTCCACCCCTTTATGCGACGGTTTGTCGGGACAGAAAGTGCAAGATCGGCGGGCGCGGGCGCGGGCGCGGGCGGGGCGCGGGGGTCAGGTTGGGGTGGAGCGGCGGTGGCGGTTGGCGCGCCACCACTGGTGTACGAGGACGAGGCTGGCGATCAGGCCGAGGCTGGCGGGAGCGGCGGCGTACCAGTTGACGTGACCGGGTGAGCTGACCGCCGCGCCGATCGCCGCGTAGCCGAACGCGGTCGGCGCGGAGGCGATCACGCTGCCGGCCAGGAACGGCAACACCCGCGTGCCGGTCGTGCCGTAGCCGTAGCTGACCAGGCCGAACCCCGCGATCGGCAGCAGCCGGACGGTGACCACGCCGAACACGCTCTGCCGGGCGAACCAACCGTCGAGGCGGGCCAATCGACCGCGTACCCGTTCGGCGACGAACTCCCGGCCGAGCAGCCGGCCGACGGTGAACCCGATCGCCGCGGCCACCAACGCCGCGCCCAGGGCGTACGCGGCGCCCTCCAGCGGGCCGAAGATCGCGCCCGCGGCGAGCGTCACGAAGGTGCGGGGGACCAACGCGACCAGGAGCAGCGCGCCGCCGAGGATCGCCGCCACCGGGGCGAGGTCGCCCAGCTGGTCGGCGAGCGCCGGTAGCCGCGCCGGGTCCGGGCGGGGCGCCAGGAGCAGCAGCAGCCCGCAGCCGCCGATGAGCGCGACCAGCAGGGCGAACCGGGCGGCCGACGGCTGCCGGAGCAGCCGCCGGACAGCGTGGATCATGCCCGGGCGGCGGCCACCGCTGAACGGCGCTCGGTGCGGAGCCGGTCGGGCCAGGTGTCGTCCAGCGGCGGGAGCTGGTGTGCCCCGGTGGCCCAGCGCAGCAGCAGGTCGGCCAGGGCCGGGTTGCGCGCCAGCGCGGGACCGTGCGAGTAGGTGCCGAGCAGCTTGCCGCGCCAGGCGCCCTCGGTGGCGCCGTCGTTGCCGATCCCGGCGGTGACCCGGGCCAGGGGGGCGACCTCCGGGCCGAGGTGGGTACGGCCACCGTGGTTCTCGAAACCGGTCAGTGGCGGCAGGCCCAGCCGAGGGTCGATCTCGCCGGCCAGCTCGCCGACGGCCCGGCTCTCGCCCCGGTCGGACCGCAGGTCCAGCAGTTCCAGGCCGCGGCACTGCACGCCCTTGGCGAAGAAGGACGTCCCGAGCAGCTGGTAACCGGCGCAGACACCGAAGACCACCGAGCCCTGTGCGACCGCCCGGTGCAGACCGCCGTCCGCGATGAGCCGCTGCGCGCCCAGCGCCTGCGGGCCGTCCTCGCCGCCGCCGACGAGGTAGATGTCGGCCGTCGACGGCAGTTGCTGGTCGGAGCGGACCTCCAGCACCTCGACCGGCATGCCGCGCTGGCGGGCCCGCCGGGCCAGGATCAGCGCGTTGCCCCGGTCACCGTAGGTGGACAGCAGATCGGGGTAGATCCAGACGATACGCAGGCTCTCAGTTGACACGGTCCAACTCCGCTCGGATGTCCTGGAACGCGGTGTAGTTCGCGATGACCTCGAGCCGGCCGGGCGGTACCGCCCGGACGGCGTCGTCGAACGTGCGGACGTGCTGGAAGGGCACGTCGTTGACGTCCAGCCGAACCGCCAGGTCGTATGCCCGGTCACCGGTGATCAACACCTGCCGGCCGCGGAGCGGGGCGAAGTCGACGTCGAACAGCCAGGAGGTGTCCAACCCGTCGGGGTCACGCGCGTTGATGGAGAGCAGGGTGGGCGCCTCGTCGGCCATGTCGAAGGCCTCCAGCCAGCTGGCCGGGTTCTTCGCCAGCAGCAGCCGGATGTTGCGGCCGTCCCGGTCGACCTGCGCGTACCGGCCGGCGACCGAGGTCACGATGCCGAGACGGCTCACCGCGTCGACGGGGCGTACGCCGAACTCGGCCGCCACCGCCAGCGCGGTCGCCGCGTTGCCCAGGTTGACCTTGCCGGGTAGCTGGAGGGAGACCTTGTGCCAGGCCCCGGTGGGGTCGAGCACTCCCTCGTCCTCGACGACCCAGTGCGGCTCCGGGCGGCGCAGCGCACAGCCGGTGCACCACCACTGCTCGCCGGAGCGGGCGATGGTGGAGCCGCACTCCGGGCAGACCCAGGAGTCGTCGTGCCAGCGCTGGCCGGCGCTGAACCAGGTCACGTGCGGTGGGCTGATGCCGCGGGCCGGGTCGGCCGGCGGGGTGGCCGCCCACACCACCATCGGGTCGTCGGCGTTGGCCACCACCCGTACGTCGGTGTGCCGGACCAGGGCCGCGCGCCAGAGCTGCGCCATCATGGCGACCTCCTTGGCGCGGTCGAGCTGGTCGCGGGAGAGGTTGAGCAGCGCGACCACGTGCGGCTCGGTCGACTCGAGCACCTGGGCGAGGTAGTGCTCGTCGACCTCCAGCACCGCGTACGGGGTGCTGCCGGCCTTGGCCAGCGCCGAGGTGTGCCCGCTGGGCATGTTGGCGCCGAACGAGTTGGTGGCGACCCGCCCGAGCACGCCGACCGCGGCGGCGGTCAACCGGGTGGTGGTCGTCTTGCCGTTGGTGCCGGAGACCAGCGCGATGGCGCGGCCGGCCGACAGGTGCGCCAGCAGGTCCGGGTCGATCTTCAACCCGATCCACCCGCCGATCACCGAACCGTCGCCACGGCCGGCGGCCCGGGAGAGCGCCGCGGCGGTCCGTGACACGGAGCTGGCCACCTTGGCCCGTAGGGGCATTTTCGCGTCCGTCACGCGAGCGAGGTTACCGGACCGCCCACCTCGCCAGATCGCCGCCGACGGTGAACCGTTCGGCCGTGGCATCCCGGCGGGCGGTCGGCGCGCGCTCGGCCGGACGGAGTCGATCAATGTCGGAAAGCGGACCACACCGGGCGGGCGCGCCGGCCCTCCACTCCGCTCCACCCCCTGTGACGTGCGGTTTCACGCGCGGATCGGACGCGCCACGCGGGCGAATCTGGTTGCAGGTGGAGGGAAGTGGAGTAGAGTGGGGCCCAATGGTGAGGCCGGGAGGGCTCACCGGCCCGGGGGGTCAGCGGCGCCGCGAACGCCGCTCAAGGGCGAGGGGGTTGGGCCGATGTTTCTCGGCACCCATACCCCGCGCCTGGACGAGAAGGGCCGGTTGATCCTTCCGGCCAAGTTCCGGGATGAGCTGGCGGGGGGTGTCGTGGTCACCAAAGGGCAGGATCGCTGCCTCTATGTCTTTCCGACACCCGAGTTCCAACGGATCGCGGAGCAGTTGCGCGCGCAGCCGATGACGCACAAGGCGGCCCGGGCCTACAGCCGGGTCTTCTTCGCCAGCGCGCACGACGAGGTGCCGGACAAGCAGGGCCGTGTGACGATCCCCGCGCATCTTCGTGAGTACGCGGCGCTCGACCGGGACCTGGTGGTCATCGGCGCGAGCACCCGGGTCGAGATCTGGGACAAGGTCGCCTGGGAGACCTACCTCGCCGAGAGCGAAGACGACTTCGCCGACATTGAGGAGGGGGTGCTGCCCGGCGGTCTGTAGGGCGGAACGGCGTCCGACGTACTGCGAGATCTCCAGCCGCTTTCGAGTTCCTGGCATCACTTCCCCGGTGCCAGGCGCACGATCCAGTAATCCGGCGGAAGTCGGTGTCCGGCGGGAGCGGATGGGGATCTGGCGGTACGACGGGAGCGCCGTCTCCAACGGCAGGCGCGCGAGAAGAACGGACGTTTCAACCAGTGGGGGTCATCATGGGGGAGTTGCGCGGCACGCACGTGCCGGTGCTGCTCGAGCGGTGTCTCGAGCTACTGGCCCCCGCGCTGGGTCGAGGCGGCCGGACGGTGCACGTCGACGCGACGCTCGGCCTGGCCGGGCACGCGGAGGCGGTGCTCGAAGCGCATCCGGAGACCGTCCTGATCGGGCTCGACCGGGACACCGAGGCGCTCGCCCACGCACGGGTGCGGTTGGCGCGGTTCGCCGACCGGGTGCACCTGGAGCACGCCGTCTACGACGAGCTGCCCGACGTGCTCCAGCGGCTGGGTTATCCGGGCATCGACGGGATCCTGTTCGACCTGGGTGTCTCGTCGCTGCAACTGGACGCGCCCGACCGCGGGTTCGCGTACGCGCAGGACGCGCCGCTGGACATGCGGATGGACCAGACGCGGGGGACGACCGCCGAAGAGGTGGTCAACACGTACGCCCATCCGGATCTGGCCCGGGTGCTGCGGGTGTACGGCGAGGAGAAGTTCGCCGGGCGGATCGCCTCGGCGATCATCCGGGAGCGCGAACGGGCCCGGATCACCTCGTCGGCCCGGCTGGCCGAGCTGGTCCGGGAGTCGATTCCGGCACCAGCCCGACGAACGGGCGGGCACCCGGCAAAGAGAACGTTTCAGGCTTTACGGATCGAGGTAAACAGAGAGCTGGCAGCGCTGGAGACAGCGCTGCCGTCCGCGCTCGACGCACTGACCGTGGGCGGTCGCATGGTGGTCCTGTCCTACCACTCGCTGGAGGACCGGCTCACCAAGGCGGCGCTCGCGGACCGGGTCCGCAGTAAGGGCCCGATCGACCTCCCGGTCGAACTGCCCGGGTCCGGTCCGACGTTCCGGCTGCTCAGCCGGGGCGCCGAACTGCCCGGGGAGACGGAGGTCGCCGCGAACCCGCGCGCCGCTTCGGTGCGGCTGCGGGCCGCGGAGCGACTCGACCCGAACGCGACAGAGCAGGGGCGGACCGACCGCGAACGGTCTCGCCGACGGGTGAAGGGAATGCACCAACCGGGCACGGGGTCCGCCTGATCCGTGGGGGGTCAGGGGCGCCGCGACCGGCGAGGGACGGACGTTGAGGGGGAGGGACATGAGCATTGACAAGCGCGACCGCCGGGACGTCACCGGCGGCGGGCAGCGCGCACCGCGGTCGGGGGGCCGGACCGCGGCGGAGCGAGCTCCGCGCGTGGAAAACGGTACGCCACGCATCGATCGAGTGAGTCGGCAGGGGGAGACTCGCGCCCGGGGGGCGCGCGAGTTCCCGACCCAGGGCAGTGCCGCGCTGCGTCCGGCCGAGAAGGCTGCCGCCACGGCGGCAGCCCGCTCGCCGCGGCTGCGGGTGGCGCCTCCGCCGCCGGTGTCCGTTCCGCGCGCGCCGTTCGCGGCGCTGATCGTGGTGCTGGTGGTCGGCGGGGTGTTCGGCATCCTGGCGGTCAACACCAAGATCAATGAGAACGCGTTCCGGTTGGAGAAGCTGCAGCAGCAGCAGGCCCGACTGGACCTGGAGAAGCAGCAGCTCGACAAGCAGATCGCCGACGCCAAGGCGCCGGGGAACCTGACCGCCGAGGCACGTCGGCTGGGTCTGGTGGACGCCGGTGAGCCGGCGTACATCCGGATGCCGGACGGCAAGCCGATCGGCGTGCCCAAGCCGGCGACCGGCGAGCCGTCGGTCACCAGCCAGGGCGCGGGAGGCTGACCGGTGCCACCGAAGTCGGACGAGCCGCGCCGGGACCCCACGGGGTCCCGGCGCGGTTCTCGCCGGGACGTTGCCGACTCCGAGTCCCGCACGGGTGAGCCGGGGATCGGTGGCATCTCCGGCGCTCGGGCGTACACCCCGAGGGGGCGGACGGTCCGTGAGGAGCGCGGCACGCCCGCGCGCGGCGGGAACGCCGAGCAGCGGCGTACCCCTCGGGGCAGCACGCGGTCCGGCGACCCGTTCCGGCCGGCGTTGCAGGTGCTCGACGGCGGCCGGGCCGCCGCCCGCGCCGGCCGGCGTGACGCTCCGGCGGCCGGCCGCAGCGGCGTCGTGCGCACCGTCGCGCCCCGGACCCCGCGCGGCGCCCCCGGTGACGTCCCGCCGCCGCGTCGCCGCACCACGCCCCGCGCGCCCGGTCGCGGCGACCGTCCGACGGCCCGCCGGCCGTCCCGCAAACCGCCTCGCCCGCCGAAGCTCGCCGACCCGCGGCTGCGGCTGCGCCTGGGCACCGTGCTCACCCTGGCGCTCTTCGTCGCCATCGGGGTGCGGTTGATCTTCCTGCAGGCGGTCGATACCCCCGCCTACGCCGGTGGTGGCGTCGCCGACCGGACGCGCACCGTGGAGCTGCCCGCGCCGCGCGGCGCGATCTACGACTTCCGGGGCGAGCCGCTGGCGCACAGCGTCGAGGCGCGGTACGTGTTCGCCGATCCGACGCTGATCGAAGACCGGTCCAGCCCCGGGTGGATCGGGGCGGAGGCCACCGCCAAGGCGCTCTCCCCGTTGCTCGGCATTCCCGCGTCGAAGCTGACCGAGCTGATGAAGCCCCGCAAACTGGAGAACGGCAACGCGTCGCGTTTCGAGTACCTGGCCCGGGGGGTGGAGATCCCGACGGCCAAGCAGGTGCTGGACCTGGACCTGCCCGGCATCGGCGTGCACCGCGACGAGCGCCGGGAGGTGCCCGGCGGCGACCTGGCGGCCAACCTGATCGGCTTCACCAGCCAGGACATGGACGGCCTGGAGGGGTTGGAGGCCCGCTACGACGACCTGCTCTCCGGGCAGGATGGCCGGCGGGTGTACGAGGCCGGCCTCGGCGACCTCGCCGCGCCGATCCCCGGCGGCTACAGCAAGACGACTCCGGCGAAGCCGGGCAGCTCGCTGACCCTCACCATCGACCGGGACCTGCAGTTCCGTTGCCAGCAGATCCTCAGCGCGGGGATGGCGGGGCAGAAGGGCGCGACCGCCGCAGCCGTGATCATCGACGTCGCCACCGGGGAGGTGCGGGCCCAGGCCAGCGACCCCACCTACAACGCCGCCAAGCCGACCCCGAGCGACCCGGTCGCCCGGGAGGACGCCGCGACCAGCTTCGTGGTCGAGCCGGGCTCGGTGCACAAGGCCATCACCTACGCCGCCGCGCTCCAGGAGGGGGTGATCACCCCGGACACCACGCTGCCGATCGCGAACAGCATCAAGATGGGCGACACCTGGTTCTCGGACACGCACCCCGCCAACGGTAAGAAGATGAGCATTCCGGGAATGCTGGCCTTCTCGTCGAACGTCGGGGCCATCACCGTCGGCGACAAGCTCGGCAAGGACCGGCTGATCGACTACCAGAAGCGGTTCGGGCTGGGGCAGCCCACCCGCGAGGGCCTGCCCGGCGAGGCCAGCGGCCGGCTGCTGCCGGCCGACGAGTGGAGCGACTCGTCGTACGGCTCGGTGCCGATCGGGCACAGCGTCGACGCCACCCCGTTGCAGATGGCCGCCGCGTACGCCGCGATCGCCAACGACGGCACGTACGTGCAGCCGCACCTGGTCAAGGAGACGATCGGCCCGGACGGCAAGCGGACCCCCGCACCCCCGCCGGTCACCCGCTCCGTGCTCAGTCCGCAGAACGCGGCGGCGCTGCGCACCATGCTGGAGGCGGTCACCACCGTCGAGGGCGCCACCGGCACCACGGCCGCGGTCTCCGGCTACCGGGTCGCCGGCAAGACCGGCACCGGGTGGCGTCGGGTCGACGGCAAGAGGCAGCCGGGCGAGGTGTCCTCGTTCATCGGCATGGCCCCCGCCGAGAAGCCCCGGTACGTGATCGCGGTCTTCGTGTACGCCCCCGGTGGTGGTGGCGCGGCGATCGCCAACCCGGCGTTCCGGGAGATGATGCAGTTCACGCTGCGTCACTACCGGGTGCCGCCGTCCCCGAGTGGTTCCGCACCGAAGTTCGTGGTCTATCCGCGCTGAGCGGCGTGGGCGCGACATCATCGGTGAGTGCCGACGAACCACCGGGGCGGCTGTGCGGCCGGAACCGGACGACCGGGTAGGGTCTGACGCCGTGCCCGGCAATCCACGTCCACGTACCGTGACCGGCGTCCGGCTCGGTGATCTCGCCGCCCGGCTCGCCGTCGACCTGCCGGCGGACGCCGCCGACGTGCTCGTCACGGGTGCCACCCACGCGAGCCAGGAGGTCCGCCCCGGCGACCTGTACGCGGCCCTGCCCGGTGCCCGCCGCCACGGCGCGGAGTTCGCCGTCGGCGCGGCCGAGGCCGGCGCGGTGGCCCTGCTGACCGACCCGGCCGGCGCGGAGCTGGCCGCGGCGAGCGGCCTGCCCGCCCTGGTGGTCCCCGACCCGCGCGCGGTGCTCGGCGAACTGGCGTCGGCCGTGTACGGCGACCCGACCGCCGACCTGACCGTCATCGGCATCACCGGCACGGCCGGAAAGACGTCCACGGCCTATCTGGTGGAGTCGGGGCTGCGCGCCGCCGGACACACCACCGGACTGATCGGCACCGTGGAGACCCGCCTCGGCGATCTCGTGATCGACAGCGTACGGACCACCCCGGAGGCGACCGACCTGCACGCGATGCTGGCCACCGCCCGCGAGCGGGGGGTCACCGCCGTCGTCATGGAGGTCTCCAGCCACGCCCTGGCCATGGGCCGGGTCGGTGGGGTGCGCTTCGCCGTGGGTGGCTACACGAACTTCGGCTCCGACCACCTGGACTTCCACGCCGACAGCGCCGACTACTTCGCCGCCAAGGCGCAGCTCTTCGACGGCCGGTGCGCGGTCGAGGTGCTCAACCGCGACGATCCGGCCCTCACGCCGCTCTACCAGCCGGCGACGGTCAGCTACTCGGCGGCCGGCGACCCCACCGCGACGTGGTGGGCCGACGGCGTCGACGGCGAGGGGTACGCGCAGCGGTTCACCGCCCACGGCCCGGACGGCGTGGTCGTGTCCGCCGGGGTGGCGCTGCCCGGCCGACACAACGTGGCAAACGCGTTGCTGGCCATCGCCGCGCTGGTGGGCGCCGGGGTGGACCCGCGGACCGCCGCCGACGGGGTGGCCGCCTGCGGTGGCGTGCCCGGTCGCCTGCAACTCGTCGACGTCGCCGGGCCGGTGCGTGGGGTCGTCGACTACGCGCACAAGGCGGACGCGATCGTGGCGGCGCTGGCCGCGCTGCGGGAGCTGAGCGTCGGACGCCTGATCTGCGTGATCGGCGCCGGTGGGGACCGTGACCGGGGCAAGCGGCCGGTGATGGGCGCCGCCGCCGCCGAGGGGGCCGACGTGGTGCTGGTGACCGACGACAACCCGCGCACCGAGGACCCGGCCGAGATCCGCGCCGAGGTGCTCGCCGGGGCGTACCGGGCCGACACCGCCGCCCGGATCATCGAGGTGGCCGGTCGGCGGGACGCGATTGACGAGGCGGTCCGACTGGCCGAGCCGGGCGACGTGATCGCTCTGCTCGGCAAGGGCCACGAGCGGGGCCAGGAGGTGGCGGGCGAGGTGTTCCCGTTCGACGACAGCACCGAGCTGGCCGACGCGCTGCGGGCCCGCTTCGCGGACCGGGCGGGTCAGCGGTGATCGCCCTGACCCTGGCCGAGGTGGCCACGGCCGTCGACGGGCGGCTCGTCGCCGCCGATCCGGCCGCCACCGTCACCGGTTCGGTCGAGTTCGACTCGCGCAAGGTCGGACCCGGTTCGCTCTTCGTGGCGTTCCCGGGGGAGAAGGTCGACGGGCACGACTACGCGGCGACGGCCATCGAGGCCGGCGCGGTGGCGGTGCTCGGCACCCGTGCGGTTCCCGGGGTGCCGATGGTGCTGGTCGACGACGCCCTGACCGCGATGGGTCGGCTGGCCCGCGCGGCGGTGGACCGGCTGCCCGAGCTGACCGTGGTCGGGGTGACCGGCTCGTCCGGCAAGACCACCACGAAGGACCTGATCGGTCAGCTCACCGCCCGGCTCGGCGCCACGGTCGCGCCGCCCGGCTCGTTCAACAACGAGCTGGGTCACCCGTACACGGCGCTGCTGGCCGGGCCGGACACCCGCTACCTGGTCATGGAGAAGGGCGCGCGGGGCATCGGGCACGTGCGCTACCTGTGTGAGCTGGTGCCGCCGCGGATCTCGGTGGTGCTCAACGTCGGCACGTCGCACATCGGTGAGTTCGGCTCACAGGAGGCGATCGCCCAGGCCAAGGGCGAGCTGGTCGAGGCGCTGCCGGCCGACGGGCTGGCCGTGCTGAACGCCGACGACCCCCGGGTGGACGCCATGGCGAGCCGTACGCGGGCCCGGGTGGTCCGGTACGGCGAGGCGCCGGACGCCGACCTGCGCGCCGAGGACGTCACGCTCGACGCGCGGGGGCACCCGTCGTACACCCTGGTCACGCCGGAGGGGCGCGCGGCCGTGCGGCTCGCGCTGACCGGCCGCCACCAGGTCGGCAACACGCTCGCCGCCGCCGCGGTCGCCCGGGAGCTGGGCATGCCGCTGGCCGAGCTGGCCACGGCGCTCGGCGAGCTGGGGCTGAAGTCCACCCGGCGGATGGACGTCTTCGACCGGCCCGACGGGGTGACGGTCATTGACGACTCGTACAACGCCAACCCGGCCTCGATGGCGGTCGCGCTCCGGGCGCTTGGCAGCCTCGGACGCGAGAGGCGTACCGTCGCGGTGCTCGGTTACATGGCCGAGCTGGGCCCGTTCGAGCGCGACGGCCACGCCGAGGTCGGCCGGCTAGCGGCCGAGCTGGGTGTCGACCGGCTGCTCGTGGTGGGCGAGCCGGCCGCGCCGATCCACGAAGGCGCGACAGCGGTAGCGAACTGGGGAGGAGAGTCGGTGCTGCTCACCGATCAGGCGGCGGCCGTCGAGGTGCTGCGGGGCGAGCTACGGCCGGGCGACGTCGTCCTGGTCAAGGGCTCCCGGTACCGGACCTGGGAGGTGGCTGACGCCCTGCGCGCCGACGCCGCCGAGGAGGCCACTCGATGAGGGCCATCATCGTCGCCATCGGGGTGGCCTTCGTCGTCTCGCTGTTCTGCACCCCGATCGCGATCAAGGTGTTCACCCGGCTCAAGGCCGGCCAGCCGATCCGGTCCGACGGCCCGGCCATGCACCAGGGCAAGAAGGGCACGCCGACGATGGGCGGCGTGGTCTTCATCCTGGCCACGGTGATCGCGTACGTGGCCGGCCACCTGGCCCTGACCACGCTGCCGGACGCGCAGATCGCGCAGGTGGAGCCGACCATCACGGCGCTGGTGCTGCTGGGGCTGATGGTGTTCTCCGGCGCGGTGGGCTTCCTCGACGACTTCCTCAAGGTGCGCAAGCGCAACAGCGCCGGCCTCAACAAGCGCGGCAAGCTGCTCGGTCAGATCCTGGTCGGCGCGGTCTTCGGCGTGATCGCGCTGTGGTTCCCGAGCACGATGACCGACGCGACGGGCCGGGCCACCAACACCCAGACCGTGGGCAGCACCACGCTGAGCTTCATCCGGGACATCGACTTCCTGGAGGTCAGCAAGGTCGGCGCGGTGATCATCTTCATCTTCGTGGTGATGGCCGCGACGAACGGCGTCAACCTCACGGACGGCCTGGACGGTCTGGCGACCGGCGCTTCAGTGATGGTGCTCGCCGCGTACGCGCTGATCGCGTTCTGGCAGTACCGCCACTGGTGCGCCGACCCGAGCTACCGCCAGCCGTACTGCTACGAGGTCCGTGACCCGTTGGAGATCGCGCTGATAGCCGGGGCCGCCGCCGGGGCGTGTGTGGGCTTCCTGTGGTGGAACACGTCCCCGGCGCGGATCTTCATGGGCGACACCGGGGCGCTGGGGCTGGGCGGCCTGATCGCCGGCATGGCCATGTCCACCCGGACGATCCTGCTGCTGCCGATCATCGGCGGGCTCTTCGTGATCATCACGATGTCCGTGGTGATCCAGATCATCTCCTTCCGGACCACCGGTAAACGTGTGTTCCGGATGTCCCCGTTGCAGCACCACTTCGAGTTGGCCGGCTGGAGCGAGGTCAACATCGTGGTCCGGTTCTGGATCATCGCCGGCATCGGCGTGGCCATCGCCCTGGGCCTGTTCTACAGCGAGTTCCTCGCCAACATGACCTAACCCCCCCCGGGGGGGCCTGCCCTGCCCCGCCGATCTTGCACCTTCTGTCGGTGGAATGTCCCGCTCTGCGGCTTAGGTCGGGACAGAAAGTGCAAGATCGGCGGGGAGTGGGCTCGACACGCCCGGGGTGGCGTTCTGGAGCCGTCGGGGGTGTCGAGCGGTGATGATGTCGGGGTGGGGGAGGACATCGGCACTGAGGACAGAGCTGACGGCCGGCGGCGTCGGTCACCGAGCGCGGCGCGTACCGCGCTGACCGGTGGCGCTCGCGGGCCCGACGGCGCGCGTGGGCCGGAGCCGGGGGCGGCTCCGCGGGAGAGCGGCGCGGCGCGGGAGAGCAGTGCGGCGGAGAGCGCCGCCGGGGCGTCGGCGTCACTGCGCGGGCTGGACGCGGCCGGTGGACTGGCCGCGCTGCGGGGCCTGCTGGACCGGCCGCTGGCCTCTTACTACCTGCTGCTGTCCAGCGCCGGCCTGCTGCTGCTCATCGGGTTGACCATGGTCTTCTCGGCGACCAGCGTGAAGGACTACGCCGAGGACGGCAACGCGTCGGCCTCGTTGACCAAGCAGGCCATCTTCGCGGTGATTGGCATCGGGGCGTTCTGGGTGTGTCAGCGGCTGCCCGCCAGCACCTACCGCTCGCTCGGCCGGCCGCTGCTGTTCACCGCGGTGGCCCTGCTGCTGGTGCTCAACCTGCTGGTCGCGTACGGCCGGCTCGCCCACCTGAAGTCGGTTTCGTTCGGGCCGATCGAGGCGCGGCTGAACTGGCTGTTCGTCGGCGGGATCCAGCTCCAGCCCTCCGAGTTGGCCAAGTTCGCGCTGGTCCTCTGGGGCGCGCACGTGATCGCCCGCAAGGGGGCCGCGCTGGGCTGGTTGCGGGAGCTGGCCACCCCGCTCTTCCCGGTGATGGGCCTGCTCTTCGTGCTGGTCGGCTACAACGACACCGGCACGATGCTCTGCCTGTTGGCCCTGGTGGTCGGCCTGCTCTGGGCCGCCGGCGTGCGGATGCGGGTCTTCGGCGCGCTGACCGTGGCCGGTCTGCTCGGCGTCGGCCTGCTCATCGCGGTCGCCTCGCTGGGCGCCGGTTCCGGCGAGCGCGGCGCGGACAACTACCGGCTGGCGCGGCTGACGTCGTTCATCAACCCGCCCGACCCGCAGGAGTGCAAGCTCGACGGCTGCCTCCAGCTCTACCAGGGTCGGCTGGCCATCGAGCACGGTGGCTGGTTCGGAGTCGGGCTGGGCAAGGGCAGCGTCAAGTGGGACTGGCTGCCCGAGGCCCACAACGACTTCATCTTCGCGATCATCGCCGAGGAGTTGGGCGTGATCGGCTGCGCCGTGCTGCTCGCCCTGTTCGCCGTGCTCGCGTACACCGGTCTGCGGATCGCCCGGCGGGTCGACGACCCGTTCCGCAGGCTCGCCGCCGCCGCCGTCACGACCTGGCTGGTGAGCCAGGCGGTGATCAACATCGGCGGCGTGGTCGGGCTGCTGCCGATCACCGGTCTGCCGCTGCCGTTCATCTCCGACGGCGGAAGTGCCCTGGTCGTGACGTTGGCGGCGATCGGGATGCTGGCGTCCTTCGCCCGCGCCGAACCCGATGCGGCCAGAGCACTGCATGCCCGTCCGCCGGCCCGGTGGGTCCGACTACTCTGGGCCCCGTTGCCGCCGCTTCCCGGCCGGCGTCGCCGACCGGCGACGCCACCGGCGGCCCGAGGGCCAGTGCCCCGGGCGCGGGAGCGGCGGAAGGACGACCAGGCCGTACCGCGCGGTGTCCGGCAGGGCCGGAGCCGTCAGGGTACGGCGAGCGAGAGGAGACGCTGATGGGTCCGCTGCGTTCGGTGGTGCTCGCGGGAGGTGGCACCGGGGGGCACATCTACCCGCTGCTCGCCTTCGCCGACTGCCTGCGCCGACACGACCCGGGCGTCCGGATCACCTGTCTCGGCACACCCAAGGGCATGGAGAACGAGCTGATCCCACCGCACGGCTACGACCTGCGGCAGATCCCGGCGTACCAGCTACCCCGGTCGGTCAACATGAACCTGGTGCGTACCCCGGGCCGGATGTGGACCGCGGCCCGCGCGGCGGGCAAGGTGATCGACGAGGTGCGCGCCGACGCGGTGGTCGGCTTCGGCGGGTACGTCTCGGTGCCGGCCTACCTCGCCGCGTGGCGGCGTGAGCTGCCGATGGTGATCCACGAGGTGAACGTGCCGCCGGGCGTCGCGAACCGCCTCGGCATGAAGTTCACCAAGAACGTGGCGGTCGGTTTCCCGCACCAGCCGAGTCAGGCCGAGTCGCTGCGGGACGCCACCGTGGTGGGTGTGCCGCTGCGCCGCAGCATCGCCGCGCTGGACCGGTACGCGCTGCGCAACGCCGCCCGCGCCCGGTTCGGCCTCCGCCCGGATCTGCCGGTGCTCTTCGTGGCCGGCGGGTCGTCCGGCGCCCGCTCGGTCAACCTGGCGGTCTCCGGCGCGGCCAAGGAGCTGGCCCGCAACGGCGTGCAGGTGCTGCACGTGATGGGCGCCCGCAACGAGCCGGTGCCGATCCCCACCGACCTGCCGGTTCCGTACGTGACGCTGCCGTACCTGTCCGAGATGGAGCTGGGCTACGCCGCCGCCGACCTGATGCTGGCCCGGGGCGGGGCGATGACCGTCGCCGAGGTGGCCGCGATCGGCCTGCCGACGATCTTCGTGCCGTACCCGCACAGCAACCAGGAGCAGCGGCGCAACGCCCTGCCCGTGGTGGAGGCCGGCGGCGGTCTGCTGGTCGACGACGCGGAGCTGACTCCGGACTGGCTGGAGCGTGCGGTCATCCCGCTGATCCGTGACCCGCAGCGGCTGTACGCGATGGGCGCGGCGGCGTCCGCGTACGGGCGGCGCGACGGTGACGAGGCGCTGCGCTCGTTCGTCCTCGAGGCGGTGGCCCGATGACCGCGCAGTTCACCCCGGCCGGCACGCTGACCGCCGAGGACCTGGGCGCGGTGCACCTGATCGGCGTGGGCGGGGTGGGCATGCTCGGAGTGGCCCGGCTGCTGCTCACGAGGGGCATCCAGGTCTCCGGTAGCGACCTGCGCGAATGGCCGTCGCTGGCAGGCCTGCGGGCGCTCGGCGGCACCATCTACCTCAGCCACGAGGCGTCCAACCTGGACGGGGTGGACACGGTGGTCTACTCCTCGGCCATTCCGAAGGACCACCTGGAGTTGGTCGAGGCCCGTCGCCGTGGCCTGCGGGTGCTGCACCGCTCGGAGGCCCTCGCGGCGGCGATGACCGGCCGCCGGGCGATCGCGGTCGCCGGTACGCACGGCAAGACCACCACCACGTCGATGGTGACGATGGTGCTCCAGCAGGCCGGTGTGGACCCGTCCTTCGTGATCGGCGGGGAGATCTCCGAGGTCGGCTCGGGCGCCCACCACGGCACCGGCGAGCACTTCGTGGTCGAGGCCGACGAGAGCGACCGCTCGTTCCTCATCTACCGCCCGTACGTCTCGGTCATCACCAACGTCGAGCCGGACCACCTGAACACCTACGGCGACCTCGCGACGCTGGAGGCGGCGTTCGCGGAGTTCGCGCGGCTCACCGACCCGAGCGGGTTCATCATCACCTGCGCCGACGACCCGGGCGGTCGGCGGCTGGCCGAGACCCTGCGCGCCGAGGGACGGCGGGTGTTCACCTACGGCGCGGCCGAGGACGCCGACCTGCGGCTGACCGACATCGCCTCCTCCGCGCGCGGCGTGCGCTACCTGGCCGCGATCGACGGACGGTCGCTGGGCGAGTTCCGGCTGCCGGTGCCCGGGCGGCACATGGGGCTCAACAGCGCCGCGGCGGTGCTGACGGCGTACCTGCTCGAACTGCCCCTGGAGGCGGCGGAGGCCGCGCTCGCGGTCTTCCCCGGGGTGCGGCGGCGCTTCGAGCGCAAGGGCGTCGCGGACGGCGTGCTGGTCTACGACGAGTACGCCTACCACCCGACCTCGATCAGGCTGGCGTTGCAGACGCTGCGCGAGGTGGCCGGGGACGGGCGGCTGATCGTCGTCTTCCAGCCGTACCGGCTGTACCGCACCCGCGACAACCAGGCGGAGATCGCCGAGGCGCTGGCCATCGCCGACGAGGTGGTGCTGCTGGAGGTCTTCGGGCCGGGCGAGCTGCGCCAGCCCGGCGAGGGCTCGGCGGCGCTGATCGCGGCGGTGGACCTGCCAGCCGACCGCAAGGTGTTCGTCGACTCGTGGGAGGCCGTGCCGGGCGAGGTGGCCCGGCGGGCCGGTACGGGCGACGTCGTGGTCACCATGGGCGCCCCACCGATCTCGCTGATGGGTGACGAGCTGCTGGCGGCGCTGGGGGCGCGTACCGCCGGCTCCTCGGCGGCCGCGGCCGTTGATCCGCTGGCGACGACCCCGGCGATCGGCCAGCCGGTGCCGGGCGGGTCCACGGCGGGTGGCGACGGGGCGGCCCTCGGCGCCGCCGCACCGGACGGCGCGACGCCCACGGCCGGATGAGCCCCGGCCCCGCCCGCGGGCGGACCAGCCCTCCCGACGGCGGCTCTGCGCGGCGCGGTCCGGTCCGGCGTTGGCAGCTGGTCCGGGCCGGCAGCGACGCGGTGCCGGCGTCGACCCGCCGGTTCATGGCCCGCGCCCGCCAGCGCCGGATGCGGGCGGCGATGCCGTGGGCGGTGGCTGCCGGCGTGCTGGCGCTGCTCGGGCTGATCGCCTGGACGGTGCTCGGCACCGGACTGTTCGGTGTCCGGTCGGTCAGCGTCCAGGGCGCCAAGCTGGTCACGGACGTGCAGGTACGCGACGCGGTGGGGGTTGCCGACGGGGTGCCGCTGGCGCGGGTGGACCTCGCGGCCGCCGCGCGTCGGGTCGGTGGGTTGGCGCCGGTGGAGCGGGCCACGGTGTCGCGGGACTGGCCGGGCACGCTGGTGGTGAAGGTTACCGAGCGGACGCCGGTGGCGGTGGTGCCGCAGGCGGACGCGTTCGCCGTGATCGACGGCAGCGGTGTGGCGTTCCAGACGGTGGACCGCCGCCCGGCCGGGCTGCCGCTGGTGCGGGTGGTCCGACCCGCCGCGGCCGACCCGGACACCCGGGCCGCGCTGGAGGTGCTCGGCGCGCTGACCCCGCAGTTGCGTGCCGAGTTGGTGGACGTGAGCGTGGCGGGTCTGGCCCGGATCAGCCTGCGGCTGCGGGGGAACCGCACGGTGGTCTGGGGAGACGCCACGCGGAGCGCGGACAAGGCCCGGGTGGCCACCGCGCTGCTCGGGGAGGAGAGCGAGCGGATCGACGTGAGCGCGCCGGACGTGGTGACCTTCCGCTGACCGACTGAGCGGGCCGTGGACGTGACGAGTCGCGCTCCGGCCGGCGACACGCCGACCGGGTCCTTGGCTCATGGCGCGGCGGCGCTTACGTTGCCCCGAAGAGGTTCAGTGGTTGACATAACTGTAAGCCTCTAGTAGAGGGTGAGGGTTCACCTCTGATCCTCGCTGGTGGCGCTGTCGTCGGCCGCTGGGCTGGCCACGCCGTACCCGGTCGGCCGAAGCCAATCTCGAAGGGAAAGGACCGGAGATGACACCTCCGCACAACTACCTGGCGGTCATCAAGGTCGTCGGCATCGGGGGTGGCGGCGTCAACGCCGTCAACCGGATGATCGAGGTTGGGCTCAAGGGCGTCGAGTTCATCGCGATCAACACCGATGCCCAGGCGCTGCTGATGAGTGACGCCGACGTCAAGCTCGACGTCGGCCGCGAGCTGACCCGCGGGCTGGGCGCGGGCGCCAACCCGGACGTCGGCAAGAACGCCGCCGAGGACCACCGCGACGAGATCGAGGAGGTGCTCAAGGGCGCCGACATGGTCTTCGTGACCTGCGGCGAGGGCGGCGGCACCGGCACCGGCGGCGCGCCCGTGGTGGCGAACATCGCCCGCAAGCTCGGCGCGCTGACCATCGGCGTGGTGACCCGGCCGTTCTCGTTCGAAGGCAAGCGCCGGCAGGTGCAGGCCGAGTCCGGGATAGACGAACTGCGTAACCAGTGCGACACCCTGATCGTCATCCCGAATGACCGGCTGCTGGCGCTCGGCGACCGCAACATCAGCATGATGGACGCGTTCCGCACCGCCGACCAGGTGCTGCTCTCCGGTGTGCAGGGCATCACCGACCTGATCACGACCCCGGGTCTGATCAACCTGGACTTCGCCGACGTCAAGAGCGTGATGAGCGGCGCGGGCAGCGCGTTGATGGGCATCGGTAGCGCCCGCGGGGAGAACCGCGCGGTCGAGGCGGCCGAGGCGGCCATCTCGAGCCCGCTGCTGGAGCAGAGCATGGACGGCGCGCGCGGCGTGCTGCTCTCCATCGCCGGCGGCTCCGACCTGGGCCTCTTCGAGATCAACGACGCGGCGCAGCTGGTCACCGACGCGGCCCACCCGGACGCCAACATCATCTTCGGCGCGGTCATCGACGACGCGCTCGGTGACGAGGTGCGGGTGACGGTCATCGCGGCGGGCTTCGACGGCGGCACGCCGGCCTACAAGGCGGCCGAGCCGTCCCGCAAGACCAACACCAACCAGCCGGCGCCGCAGACCACCCCGGTGCCGCCGCCGGCCACCCTGCCGGCCCCGACGCAGTCGCCCCGCCGGGTGCTCTTCGACGACGTGGACGTGCCCGACTTCCTCAAGAACGGCTCCTGAGCGCCGCCGATGACCGACAGCTCAGCCACGGTACGACCGGACCGGAGCGCCGAACTCGCGGCCGGTCTGGCGACGGTACGGGCCCGGATCGCCGAAGCCTGCGCCGAGGCGGCCCGGGATCCCGCCGACGTCACCATGATCGCCGTGACCAAGACCTACCCGGCCGGGGACGTGCTGGCGTTGGCCGGGCTCGGGGTGACCGACATGGGGGAGAACCGCGACCAGGAGGCCGCCGGTAAGGCGGCCGAGGTGGCCGCCGCGGGGATACGTCCACGCTGGCACTTCATCGGGCAGTTGCAGCGCAACAAGGCCCGTTCGGTGGTCCGTTACGCCGACGTCGTGCACTCGGTGGACAGCGTACGGCTGGCCCGGGCACTGGACGGCGCGGCGGCGCAGCGGGAACGGCCGTTGGACGCCCTGGTGCAGGTGAGCATCGACGGTGACCCGGCGCGGGGCGGCGCTCTGCCCGGGTCGGCCGACCCGGAGTCCGGCCTGGACACGGTCGCCGCGGCGGTCGCCGAGTCGCCGGCGCTGCGCCTGGCCGGCCTCATGGCGGTCGCGCCGCTGGGCTGGCCGCCGGATCGCGCCTTCGCCCGGCTGGCCGAGATCGCCGAGGTGTTCCGATCGGTCCATCCGGGAGCGACAGCGTTGTCGGCGGGGATGAGCGGCGATCTGGAAATCGCGATCCGTTACGGCGCGACACATGTCCGCGTCGGTAGCGCGTTGCTCGGAATGCGTCCCACGCTGCGGTAGCCTGACCGCGAGACAGGCAAATTACATCAGTGTTGTTTCAGGGACGGCTGATCCTGTGGGGGTCGTGACACGCGACGCGAATCGCATGTCACGGGATTGCCGTCCCGGTCCGATGGGCATGGTTGTCCACTCGCGACGGGCGACATGGCACGGGGGCGAGTGCCGCACGGCGGACGGAAGGGCGCGGGATGGGTGCACTGCGCAAGGCGGGGGTCTGGCTCGGTCTCGTCGAGGAAGACGACGAGCGGGCCTACGACGACGGTGACTACGACAAGGGTGGTTACCGTGACTCGCGCTACCGGCAGAGCCGGTACGCCGAGGAGTTCGCCGACGAGGACGACGACGACACCGAGGAGCCGCCGGCTCCCCGGACGCGCGCGAGCGAGCGGGGCCGGCTCTCCGAGCGGTCGGCCGGGCGGCTCGCCGACTCCGACCGTGGCGACTCCGACCGGGCTGAGCGAGCCGAGCGGGCTGAGCGCTCCGAGCGGGCTGAGCGGGCCGAGCGCTCCAGCGTACGGTCGATCACGCGGTCCTCGGCGAGCGAGACGTCGGGCGCGCTGACCTACCACACCCGCGACAACCTGGCCCTCGCGCCGCAGGCCGTGACGCGGGAGCGCGTGGTCGTGCCCGAGGAGGAGCAGCGCTACCAGATCACCACCCTGCACCCGACCACCTACCGGGAGGCGCGCACCATCGGTGAGCACTTCCGCGACGGCGTACCGGTGATCATCAACCTCACCGAGATGGACGAGGCCGACGCCCGCCGTCTGGTTGACTTCGCGGCCGGCCTGGCGTTCGGGCTGCGCGGTACGATCGAGCGCGTGACCAATCGGGTGTTCCTGCTCTCACCGGCCAATGTCCAGGTCACCGCTGAGGACAAGGCCAAGATCGCTGAGGGCGGTTTTTTCAGCCTGAGTTGACCCCGCCCGACCCGAGGGACGTCGCTGACCGTGTTGTCGATCTTGCTGCAAGTGTTGTACCTGGTCCTTTATGTCTTCCTGCTTCTTCTTCTGTCCCGGTTCGTGTTGAGCGCCGTCCTGCAGTACGGCCGCCGGTGGCAGCCGGGGCGCGGAGCGGCGGCAGGACTGGAATCCGTGTGGAGCGTCACTGATCCCCCTCTCAACGCGTTGAGGCGTGTGATCCCTCCGCTGCGAATTGGTACCGTGAGCATCGACCTGGCCTCCCTTGTGCTCCTGGTTATCCTGTTCGTGCTGATGGAGTTCGTGTTAGGGCCGTCGATCAGGGCATCTGCCTGATGACCGACGCGCTTTCGCGGCCGCAACTGACCCGAGGAGTTTCGATGCCGCTGACCCCGGCCGACGTACACAACGTCGCCTTCAAAAAGCCGCCGATCGGCAAGCGGGGGTATGACGAGGAGGAGGTCGACGCCTTCCTGGACGAGGTCGAGCGCGAGCTCGCCCGTCTCATCGAGGAGAACAACGAGCTGCGCGCCCAGGTGGAGCGCGGCGGCCGTGGCGGTGCCCCCGCCGGCCCCGGCGGCGACGCCCGACTGGCGGCGGAGCTCAACGACGTCAAGGCCCAGCTCGACCGGGTCCAGCGCGACAAGTCCGCCGCCGAGCAGGCCGCCCGCGCCATGCAGGCCGAGCTGGAGCAGGTCCGCGCGACCGGCGGCCCGGCCGGCGTCACCGGTGACGGTGAGCAGCAGGCGCTGCGGGTGCTGATGATGGCCCAGCGCACCGCCGACGACCACGTGTCCGACGCGCGCCGCGAGGCCGACTCGCTGCTGTCCGAGGCGCGGAGCAAGGCCGAGGAGGTGACCCGCGAGGCTCGCGCGAAGGCCGACGCCCTGGAGCGGGACGCCCGCCAGCGGCACCAGGAGGCCATGGGCGGCCTGGACGCCAAGCGCACGGCCCTGCAGAAGCACATCGAGGAGCTCAAGCAGTTCGAGCGCGAGTACCGCACCCGGCTCAAGGCGTACCTGGAGAGCCAGCTGCGGGACCTCGACGGTCGCGGCCAGGGCCTCGAAGCCGAGATGACCCGCTCCGAGGCGGGCCGGGTCGGCGGCGGCAACGGGCTGGCCGCGGCGGGCCTCGCCGGTTCGTACGGCGGCGGGCGCTCCGGCGCCCTCGAAGCCGGACGCTGAGCACCGGCCGGCGATCGCTCTCCGCAGATGGTGACGGTCGCCGGCCCCGCCTGGACGGTACGACGCGGCAGGGGTGAGCCGTGATAGTCGCGAGTCTCCTGCTCATCCTCGTCGCCGTGGTGCTGCTGGTGTTCGGCCTGGCCGGTGGCTCCAGCACTCTGTTGACCATCTCCATCGCGGCCAGTCTGCTGGCCGCCGTGGCGCTGGTGGTGGGCGCCCGCCAGGCAGCCGCCAACCGCGCCTCGGCGGATCCCGGCCGGGCCGGCCCGCGGGACCGCGGGGCATTCCGCACGGCCAGCCGGGCCGAGCCGGGTGCCGCGTACGGGCCACCGCTGGCCGAGCCGGATGTGCCGGTCCAGCACGTACCTTCGACGGTCGGCGACGGCGGCACCGGGTGGCGGCAACCACCCGAGCCGCCGTCCGACCCCGAGCCGGCGTACGACGTGGCCTCGCCGTACGAGCCCGACGCGGCGGCCGACGGCGGTGCACACACCTCGCCCGTCAGCCCGGCGTCCCCGTTCGTGGCCCGCGCCGACGAGGCGTACCGGGCCGACGCCGTGACCGCCGACCCGCTGGCCGACGAGCCCGCGGAGCAACCGGTCACCCCCGCCGAGGCGGCCCGGATCTCCCGGCTGCCCGACTCCGTCGAGGTGGTGGACGGACGGCCCCGCTACCACCTGGCCGCGTGCCCGCACCTGATCGGCCGGACCCCGGAGACGCTTCCCGTCGCCGAGGCGGTCGAGCTGGGCTTCACGCCATGCGCGGCGTGCGCGCCGGCCACCGCCCTGCTCATCGACGCCCGGCCGTTCTGAAAAGCGGTGCCGGTGCCCCCGCAGGACGCGCTCACCGTGGCGGTACGGGTGAAGCCGGGCGCCTCCCGCGATGCCGTCGGCGGTCGCTTCGACGGCCCGCACGGCCCCTCCCTGGTGATCGCCGTCCACGCTCCGGCGGTGGACGGTCGGGCGACCGAGGCGGCCCGCCGCGCCCTCGCCGCCGCGCTCGGCGTCCGGCCGGCGGCGGTGTCGCTGCGGACCGGCGCGACCAGCCGGGACAAGCTCTTCCTCGTCGACCGGCCCACCCCCGAGCTGCCCGACGTGCTGCGCCGACTGCGCGACGGAGCCGCGGGGTGAGGATCGCCCGGGCCCGGCGACCGTGACGCCCGGCCTGGACATCGCGCTGTTGCTCGGCGCGGCCGTGCTGCTGGTGGCGGTTGGCGCGGTCCGGCTCTCGACCCGCCTCGGGGTGCCCAGCCTGTTGGTCTACCTGGCGCTCGGCGTGGCCATCGGCGAGGCCGGGCTCGGTATCCGCTTCGACGACGTCGACCTGACCCGGACCCTCGGCTTCTGCGCGCTGATCGTGATCATCGCCGAGGGCGGCCTCACCGCACGGTGGAGCACGCTGCGTCCGGTGCTCGCGCTGGCGTCCGCGCTCTCCACGGTCGGCGTGGTCGTGAGCATCGTGGTGGTCGGCGTCGCCGTACACCTGCTGCTGGGCCTGGACTGGCGGTTGGCGCTGCTCTACGGCGCGGTGCTCTCCTCCACCGACGCGGCGGCGGTGTTCGCCACCCTGCGGCGGCTGCGGTTGCCACCCCGGCTGGTGGCCACCCTCGAGGCCGAGTCGGGCATGAACGACGCCCCGGTGGTGCTGCTGGTGGTGCTGCTGTCCCACGAGGGTTGGGCGCACCCGTGGTGGTACGAGGTCGCGCTGGTCTGTTACGAGCTGGGCGTCGGCGCGGCCGTCGGTGTGGGCGCTGGCCTCGCCGGCACCTGGGCGCTGCGCCGGGCGGCGTTGCCCTCGGCCGGCCTGTACCCGATCGCGGCGGTGGGGATCACCGTCCTGGCGTACGCCGCCGGCGCCGTGCTGCACGCCTCGGGCTTCCTCGCCGTATACGTGGCGGGGGTGCTGCTGGGCAACGCCCGCCTGCCGCACCGACAGGCGATCCTCGGCTTCGCCGACGGGCTGGCCTGGCTCGCGCAGATCGGCCTGTTCGTGCTGCTCGGCCTGCTGGTCGCGCCCGGCCGGTTGGACGCCGCGGTGCTGCCGGCGGTGGTCGCCGGTCTGGCGCTGGTGCTGCTGGCCCGGCCGCTGTCGGTGGCGGTCTCGGCGTTGCCGTTCCGGGTCGGCCTTCGGGAGCAGGCGTTCCTGTCCTGGGCCGGACTGCGCGGGGCGGTGCCGATCGTGCTGGCCACCATCCCGCTCTCGCAACGGGTGCCGGGCGCGGAACGCCTCTTCGACGCGGTCTTCGTGCTGGTGGTGATCTTCACGCTGGTGCAGACCGGCACGCTCGGTCCGCTCGCCCGCCGGTTGGGGACCACCGCGCCGGCGGAGGCCGCCGAGATCCACGTGGAGACGGCGCCGCTTGAGCGGATGCGCGCCGACCTGTTGCAACTGGAGGTGCCGCCGGGCTCCCGGCTGGCCGGCGTGCACGTCGACGAGCTGCGGTTGCCGCTGGGCGCCTCGGTGACCCTGGTGCTGCGCGACGGGGTGGGTTTCGTGCCCGGCCCGGACACCCGGCTGAAGACCGGCGACAGCCTGCTGATCGTCGCCACCGGTGGGGTACGCGACGCCGCCGAACGGCGGCTGCGGGCCGTCAGCCGACGGGGTCGGCTGGCCCGATGGTTTGGCGAGTACGGAGATGAAGCGGTCGGTTGATCTGCTAGCGTTCCCTTTGCCCCAGTTAGGCAGGGCTAGGGGCAGTTGAGCGGTGCGACGGTGCGCCACGTTGTCGGACGCCTGTACGTTCCGTATTCTTGCCAACCTCGGGAGTGCGCGGCCATTGTCGCCGTGCGCCCCTTTTCGTACTCAGGGGACGCCTTCGTCGGCGCCCCCTGACCAGGTGCCGCGACCGCGCGGCTCCCCGGCCGAGGGAGCGACCCATGGCGAAGCCAGCCGACACCAGGACCGCCGGCCGCAAGCCGGTGGCCAAGGCCACCCGCAGCGCGGCGGAGACCGAGAAGATCCGGGCGGCGCTGGCGGCGCGCCGGGACGAGCTTCGCGCCGAGTACGATCAGACGCTGAGCGAGATCACCGAGCTGCAGCGCGAGCGGTTGACGGACTCGGCCGGGGACGACCAGGCCGACACCGGCACCAAGACCTTCGAGCGGGAGCAGGAGATCTCTCTCGCCAACAGCATTCTGGAACGGATCACGCAGGTCGAGCGCGCCCTGGAGCGCCTCGACGAGGGTGGTTACGGCTGGTGCGAGCGGTGCGGCAACCCGATCCCGGTCGAGCGCCTCGCCGCCTTCCCGTCGGCCACCCTGTGTGTGACGTGCAAGCAGTTGGAGGAGCGGCGCTGAAAGCCCGGTCCCCGTCTGCGACGAGACGGTGAGCGATCACCGCCGAGACACCTCGATGGGGAGCGCATGACCGCAGCACCGCCCGCCGAACCCGGCCGCACCGACCCGGACGGCGGCAAGGCCCGTCCCCGGGCTGTCGCGATCCTCGCCGCAGTGGCCCTGGTGGCCCTGCTGGCCGACCTGGTGACCAAACACCTCGCCCTGGCCGGCCTCACCGACCGCGAGCCGGTCCGGATCCTGGGCGGGCTGGTCTACCTGAGCCTGACCCGCAACAGCGGCGCCGCGTGGAGCATCGGGGCGGACTACACCTGGGTGTTCCCGCTGATCACCATCGGCGTGGTCGGCTGGATCGTCTGGATGGCGCTGCGGCTGCGCTCGCTGCCGTGGGCGATCTCCCTCGGCCTGGTGCTCGGCGGCGCGCTGGGCAACCTCATGGACCGGATCTTCCGGGCGCCCGCGCCCTTCCACGGGCACGTGGTCGACATGATCAGCGTCTTCGGGCCGTACGGCGAGTACTTTCCGGTGTTCAACCTGGCGGACAGCTCGCTCGTCTGTGGCGTGGTGCTGGCCGTGCTGCTCGAGCTGACCGGTCGGCAGCGCGACGGCCGGCGGGCCGGCGGTGACGGCGCCAGCGGCGACGCGAACGCCACCGCCGATGCCGAGCAGCGGGAGCGGGCATGACCTCCGCCTTCGCCGCCGGCGGCGACCACCGTTCCCTGCCCGTACCCGACGGTCTCGACGGCATGCGCCTGGACCAGGCGGTGTCCCGGCTCTTCGGTCTCTCCCGGACCGCCGCGGCGGCCCTCGTCGACGCGGGCGACGCCCTCGTCGACGGCGCCGCCCGACCCAACTCCCACAAGGTCAAGGCCGGCTCCTGGCTGGACGTCACGCTGCCCGCTCCGGTCGCGCCGCCGACCGTGGTGCCGCAGGCGGTCCCGGGCCTGCGCGTCGTGTACGCCGACGACGACATCGTCGTGGTGGACAAGCCCGTCGGGGTGGCCGCGCATCCCAGCCCGGGATGGACCGGCCCGACGGTGATCGGCGCGCTCGCCGCGATCGGCCACCGCATCTCCACCAGCGGCGCCGCCGAGCGCCAGGGCGTGGTGCACCGCCTCGACGTGGGCACCACCGGGATCATGGTGGTGGCCAAGAGCGAGCAGGCGTACACCGCGTTGAAGCGGGCCTTCAAGTACCGCGAGGTCGACAAGGGCTACCACGCCGTGGTGCAGGGCCACCTGGACCCGTTGCGGGGCACCGTCGACGCGCCGATCGACCGGCACCCCACCCACGACTACCGCTGGGCCGTGGTGTCCGGCGGTAAGCCGAGCATCACCCACTACGACACTCTCGAGGCGTTCCCGGCCGCCAGCCTGGTCGACGTCCGGTTGGAGACCGGCCGGACCCACCAGATCCGGGTGCACTTCTCCACCCTGCGGCACCCCTGCGTGGGTGACCTCACGTACGGCGCCGACCCCACCCTCTCGGCCCGTCTCGGCCTGGCCCGTCAGTGGCTGCACGCCCGCGAACTGAGCTTTTTGCATCCCCGTTCGGGGGACGAGGTCCGGTTCGTCAGCGACTACCCTGACGATCTGGAACGTGCGCTTGAGATCCTGCGTGACTGAGCGGCGACCACCCGACATCGATCCGACGAGGGGATCCCGCCCGTGCGCGCCGGCGACCTGCTGCGGCAGCTGGACCAACGGCTGCTGCCGCCGTTGACCCGGGCGGTGGCCCGTCTCGGTGACACCCCGACGCGGTCCGGCGTGCTCAGCTGGGCCGCGGTGCTCTCCGCGGCGGCGGTGCTGGGCACGGCCGTCTGGGCCGTCGACGACGCACCGGTCAGCGACCCGACGGTGGGCGAGGTGACCCGCGTCGGGGTGGCCGACGGCGACTCCGTGCCGGGCTACCTCAGCTCCGCGGCGGCCGACCTGGCCGCGTTGGGTCCGACCGCGCCGGCCACCGGGGACGGGACGTACGCGTTGGTCACGCTCGGCACGTACCTGCCGCCACAGCGCCTGGCCACGGTCCTCGGCGACGTGTCGGTCTCGGCCGTCTTCGGGCGGGTCCCGTTGCCCGGTCGGCAGACCGAGATCGTCCGCATCCCGGCCCTGCGGGTGCCCGACGACGTGGTCGCCCAGATGGAACGCGTGGCCGCCCGCAAGGACGGCGAGGCCGCCGACTACCGGGCGCGGGCCGCCGCGGTGCGCGGCGACGGCGTCGCCGAGCGCGAGCTGCGGGAGCGGTACGCCGTCGACGCGGACGTGGCCGGCGCCGAGGCTCGGGCGTACCGGGCCGGCTGCGCCTGCGTCTACGCGGCGGTGGTGCGGGCCGCGCCGGAGGCGCTGCGCCGGGTGGCCGCCCGCCCGGACGTGCGGGCCGTCGATCCGGCGCCCGAGGTGTACCGGCTCGACCGTACGGTCTTCACGCCGCCGCTGCCCGAGCAGCGCGACGTGGTCCGCCCGCCGGCCGACACCGGGCCGAGTCCGTCGTCGACGCCGCGCCCGAGCGCCGGGTCGACGTCGAGCACGCCAATGCCGCCGGTGCCGATGGGCGAATCGTCGGAACCCGCACCGCTCGTAACGATTGCGTCACCCGAGCCGACCCCGGCGCAGTCCACCGCGCCTGCCCCGCCGGCGCTCACCACCTCCCCGGACGCGACCGACGCCGGGTTGCTGGCAACCTCCCCGCCGTGATCTACGCCGGGCGGCGTGCGCCCACAGGAGTGGTCCGAATAGGGTTTGGTTCGTAGCCTGTCAGGCAGAGATCGATGGCGCTGGGAGGGCGGGCCGTGGAGGGCAGTGAGACCGGCTGGGGCCGGCCGGCCGAACCAGCGCCGAGGTGGCGGGCGTTGCTCGACCGTGCCCGGCTGGGCGGTCGGGCGGCGGAGCAGCC
Organism: Micromonospora sp. NPDC049801; assembly: GCF_040656575.1. Classification (NCBI taxonomy): domain Bacteria; kingdom Bacillati; phylum Actinomycetota; class Actinomycetes; order Micromonosporales; family Micromonosporaceae; genus Micromonospora; species Micromonospora sp. NPDC049801. Next base: position 173,256 of record NZ_JBFAMS010000008.1, read on the forward strand.
CGAGCCCGAGCGCCGTGCCGACGAGGCGGCCCCGGACCCACTGCCGCGACGCGCGGCCCCCAACGGCTACGCGGGGCGCGCGTCGGCCATCGGGCATCCGGCCGATCTGTCGTACGGCCAGGAGCCCGGTTACCGGGCCGAGGGGACGTACCGGGTCGACCCCGCCTACCGGGCCGAACCGGGATACCGGTCCGAGCCGGACTACCGTGCCGAGCCGGCGTACCGCTCGGAGCCGGACTACCGCGCCGAGCCGGCGTACCGGTCCGAGCCGGACTACCGTGCCGAGCCCGCGTACCGCGCGGAGCCCGGGTACCGGTCCGAGCCGGACTACCGTGCCGATCCGACGTACCGCGCCGAGCCCGGCTACCGGGCCGAGCCGACCTACCGGGCCGAGCCGGGTTATCAGGTGGAGCCGGGTTACCAGGCGGAGCCCGAGCCGCCGCGCCGCGCCGAGCCGGAGTCGCGCTACGCCATCCTGGACAACGGCTACCGGCCGGGCAATCCCGTCGGCGAGTCCCGCTACGCGCTGCTGGAGACCGGTTACCAGCCGGAGACCGGCTACCCGGCGCCCGCGCCGCCGGTGACACCCGCCCCCCCGATCGCGCCACCGCCGGTCGTTCCACCCCCCGCCCCGCCGGTCGCGCCGCCGCCGGTCGCGGTGGTCACCCCACCCGGCTCGGCCCTCGCCGAGCGCGGCTACCCGGCCCGGGTCGAGTGGCGCCCGCAGGGCGTCGACCAGGAGTCCGAGCGCGCCACCGGGGTGCTCCGCCGCGACCTGGGCACGCCCCGGGTGTTCGCGTTCGCCAACCCCAAGGGCGGGGTGCACAAGACCACCGCCACCGTGCTCGCCGCCGCCACCGTCGGCAGCGTGCGGGGGCGGGGCGTACTGGCCTGGGACGACAACGAACTGCGGGGCACCCTCGGGTTGCGCGCCGGCAGCGCCCGGCACGCCCGCACCATCCGACACCTGGTCAGCGACCTCGCCCAGATCGAGATCCTGGAGGGCGCGACCCTGCTGGAGCGGCTGGACGACTACCTGCGACACGCCTCCGACGGCTCATACGACGTGCTGGCCGGCGAGGAGAGCCCCCGTTTCGCCCAGCGGCTCGACCAGTTCACCGTCAAGCGGGTGCTCGAGCTGCTGCGGCGCACGCACGACGTGATCTGCGTGGACACCGGCAACAACGTGGAGAGCCCCAACTGGCGCACCGTGATGCACGCCGCCGACCAACTGGTGGTCACCACCGTGCCCCGCGAGGACGCGGCGTTCAGCGCCGACTGGATGCTCGACCTGTTGCACGAGGAGGGGATGGGCGAGCTGGCCGACAACGCGATCACCCTCATCTCCTGCCCCACCCCCGGCCGCTCGGCACTACAGGACGACCTGGAACGGCACTTCGCCACGCGTACCCGCGCGGTGGCCGTGGTGCCGTACGACCCGGCGTTGGAGACCGGCTCGTCGATCGAGTATCACCAGCTCCAGCCGGAGACCCGCCAGGCGTGGCTGCGCGCCGCCGCGGCCATGGCGGAGCCGTTCGCCCGGTGAGCTGGTTCGCCGCCACCGGCGCCCCGGCCCGTCGCGCGGCCTGAGAGGATCATCGGGTGAGCCCGGACAACCCCGACCCTGAGCGGCACGCGGACATCTCCGACGACCGCCCCGCGCCACCCCGACCGTCGGCCGTGCCGCCGCCGAGCGAGTCCGCCCCGCCCGCCGGGTCGGCGTTCGGGTCGGTTCCCGACGGGAGTGCCGCCGTGACGGCGTACCCGAGCGGGGTGGAGCTGACCCCCGACGAGCCGCGCCGGCCGGTGCGGGCGGTGGCGACGGTGCTCGGCGCGGCGCTCGCCCTGGCCGTGCTGGGTGCGCCGCTCGGGCTGCTCTGGGCGGCGTTCGCGCCGGACACCCCGGTGCTCAAGACCGCCGAGGGGGCGATCTACGCCGAGCCCCAGCCGGAGCAGCCGATCGCCGCCGACGGCTGGTTCAGCCTGCTCGGGCTGGCGTTCGGCGTGCTCGCCGCGCTGGCCCTGTGGTTCCTGCTGCGTCGGCGACGCGGCCCGGTCGGACTGCTCGGCGCGGTGCTGGGCGCCCTCGCCGCGGCCCCGGTGGCCTGGCAGGTGGGGCGTCGGGTCGGGCTGGCGACGTTCGACCGGCTGTTGGAGAGCGCCCCGGCGGGGCAGGCCTTCACCAAACCCGCCGACCTGCGGGCCGGCGGGATCGACTGGCTCGGGCACGTGCTGCCGGTGCCGCACGGCAACCTGCTGCTGCCGGCCTTCGGTGCCGCCGTCACGTACACCCTGCTGGCCGGCTGGTCGCGGTGGCCGTCGCTGCGCCCGGAGCCCGACCCGGCGTCGTTCAGTTGGGTGTCGGCGGGGACGCCAGCTCCGACAACGACACCGGAACCGCCCGCACCTGGCGCAGCAGAGCCGCCTCGCGGTTGAGCAGCCGCAGCTCGGCGCGCAGCCGGGCCGCGGTGTCGTCGATGGCGAGCAGCCGCTGCCGGTCGTCGACGGTCAGGGCGGCGGTGGCCGCCACCAGGTGCGACAACACCGTCGGATCCTCCGGAAGCTGCTCGGAGATCTCCTCCGGGTCGGGCCGGATCAGGCTCAGGTACTGCCGGAACACCGCGATCACGCGGGCGGCCAGCAGGTCGGCCACCTCGTCCGGCCCGCTGGCCTCGGGCAGCCATTCCACCGCGGCCGTCAGGTACGGCGCGGTGTCGTCGTCGACGTCGGCGATCCGGAATCGACGTCGGCCGACCGTGACGATGTCGAAGCCGCCGTCGGCCAGCTCGGTGACCTGGCGCAGCTCGGCGGTGCAGCCCACCTCGTGCAGGGTGACGTCGCCGACCCCGTTGCCGGCGCGGGCGCCGGGTCCGGTGGGGGCCACCTCCCAGCCGGCCTGGATGGCCACCACGCCGAACTCGCGCGGCGCGCCCTCGGGCAGGTCGACGAGGTGCCGGACCAGGGCCCGGTAGCGCTCCTCGAAGATGTGCAGTGGCAGCACCAACCCGGGAAAGAGCACCGTTGCGAGCGGGAACACCGGCAGCCGTGCGGTCACGCCGTCGAGCCTAACCAATCCCGTCCGCGACGGCGTGGCCCGGCTCACCGTCCCGCCGACCGGACGGCCCGGGTGGGCGACGGGCGGGCCGCCTAGACTCGCAAGGGTGCTGAATCGGATCGACCTGCGCGACGGTCTCGGTGACCCGCGCCGTCTGCTGCCCCGTGCCCAGCTCGACGTGTCCGTTGCCGTCGAGCGGATCCGCCCGCTGGTGGAGGCGGTCCGCAAGCATGGGTACCCGGCGATCCGGGAGGCCAGCGAGCGGTTCGACGGCATCTCGCCGGAGGTGCTGCGGGTGCCCGTCGAGGCGATCGCCGAGGCCGAGGGGATGCTCGACCCGGCGGTGCGCGAGGCGCTGCTGGAGTCGATCAGTCGGGCCCGCAGGGTGCACGCCGACCAGCGGCGTACCGACCACGTCACCCAGGTGGTGCCCGGCGGCACGGTCACCGAACGGTGGCTGCCCGTCGACCGGGTCGGCCTCTACGTCCCCGGCGGCCTGGCCATGTACCCGTCGACGGTGGTGATGAACGTGGTGCCGGCCCAGGCGGCCGGAGTGCGTTCGCTGGTGGTGGTCAGCCCGCCGCAGAAGGACAACGGCGGCCTGCCCGACGCCCGGGTGCTCGCCGCGTGCGCGCTGCTCGGCGTCGACGAGGTGTACGCGGTCGGCGGCGCCCAGGCGGTCGCGATGCTGGCGTACGGCTCCGCCGTCGACCCGGCTGGTGAGCTGCGCTGCGAGCCCGTCGACCTGGTCACCGGCCCCGGCAACATCTGGGTGACGGCCGCCAAGCGGCTGCTGCGCGGTGTGGTCGGCATCGACGCCGAGGCCGGTCCGACCGAGATCGCCATCCTGGCCGACGACACCGCCGACCCGGCGCACGTCGCCGCCGACCTGATCAGCCAGGCCGAGCACGACCCGCTCGCGGCGAGCGTGCTCGTCACCCCGTCGCTGGCGCTCGTCGACGCGGTCGAGGCCGAGCTGGCCCGGCAGGTACCGGCCACCAAGCACGCCGAGCGGGTGACCACGGCGTTGACCGGCGAGCAGAGCGGCGTGGTCCTGGTCGACGACCTTGAGGCGGGGCTGCGGGTGGTCGACGCGTACGCGGCCGAGCACCTGGAGATCCAGACGGTCGACGCGCGGGAGTGGGCGCTGCGCGTCCGCAACGCCGGGGCGATCTTCGTGGGCGCGTGGTCGCCGGTGTCACTCGGCGACTACTGCGCCGGCTCCAACCACGTGCTGCCCACCGGCGGCTGCGCCCGGCACTCCTCGGGACTGTCGGTGCAGTCCTTCCTGCGCGGGGTGCACCTGATCGAGTACACCGAGGCCGCGCTGCGGGACGTGGCGCCGCACGTGGTGACCCTGGCGACCGTGGAGGACCTGCCGGCGCACGGCCAGGCCGTCCAGGCCCGGTTCCCGCAGGAGTCGGCGTGAGCGGCCTCGACGATCTGCCGATCCGCGACGACCTGCGTGGCCTGTCGCCGTACGGGGCACCCCAGCTCGACGTGGCGGTGCGGCTCAACACCAATGAGAACTCCTACCCGGTGCCCGAGTCGGTGGTGGACGCCATCGGCAAGGCGCTCGCCGCCGAGCTGCGTGACCTGAACCGCTACCCGGACCGGGACGCGGTGGCGCTGCGCGCCGACCTGGCCGAATACCTGGGGCACGGGCTCACCGTCGAGCACGTCTGGGCGGCGAACGGCTCCAACGAGATCCAGCAGCAGATCCTTCAGGCGTTCGGTGGGCCGGGGCGCAGCGCGCTGGGCTTCGTCCCGTCGTACTCGATGCACCCGCTGCTGTCCCTCGGCACCGGCACCCGGTGGGTGCCGGCGCGGCGCGGCGTCGACTTCGGGTTGACCGCCGACGAGGCGGCCGCCCAGGTCCGCGAGCACCGGCCCGACGTGGTCTTCCTCTGCTCACCCAACAACCCGACCGGCACCGCTCTCGACCCGGCGGTCGTCGCGGCCGTGCTCGACGTCGCGCCCGGGATGGTGGTCGTCGACGAGGCGTACGCCGAGTTCGCCCGGCCCGGCACGGTCAGCGCCCTCGCGGTGCTGCCCGGCCATCCGCGGCTCGTGGTGACCCGCACGATGAGCAAGGCCTTCGGCTTCGCCGGGGGCCGGCTGGGTTACCTGGCCGCCGACCCGGCCGTGGTGCAGGCGGTGCAGCTCGTCCGCCTGCCCTACCACCTGTCCGCGCTGACCCAGGCCGCCGCCCGCGCGGCGCTGACCCACCGCGACGCCCTGCTCGGTACGGTGGCCGCCGTGATGGCACAGCGGGACCGGATCGTGGCGACGCTGCGCGCTCGCGGGCTGCGGGTGGCCGACAGTGACGCCAACTTCGTGCTGTTCGAGGTCGGCGGCGACCAGGCCACCGTCTGGCACGCCCTGCTGGAGCAGGGGGTGCTGGTCCGTGACGTCGGCCTGCCCGGCTGGCTACGGGTGACCGCCGGCACGCCGGCCGAGACCGATGCTTTTCTGACTGCGATGGAGACCCTGTGATGAGCCGGACCGCCCGGGTGGAGCGGATCACCAAGGAGACCAAGGTCCTCGTCGAGATCGACCTCGACGGCACCGGCGCCGCCGAGATCAGCACCGGCGTGGGCTTCTACGACCACATGCTCCACCAGATCGCCCGGCACGGCGGCTACGACCTGACCGTCCGCACGGTGGGCGACCTGGAGATCGACGCGCACCACACGATGGAGGACACAGCTCTCGCGCTGGGCGCCGCGTTCGATCAGGCGCTGGGCGACAAGGCCGGCATCCGGCGGTACGGGTCGGCGACCGTCCCGATGGACGAGGTGCTGGTCCGGGCCGCGGTGGACCTGTCCGGCCGCCCGTACGTGGTGCACGACGAGCCGCTGCTCGCGCCGTACATCGGGCCGGTCTACGCGACGAGCATGACCCGGCACATCTGGGAGTCGTTCGGCCAGGCGGCCCGGGTGACCCTGCACGTCGACGTGCTGCGGGCGGCGCGTCCCGGTGGGCACCCGGACGCGCACCACGTGGTGGAGGCCCAGTTCAAGGCGGTCTCCCGGGCGCTGCGCGAGGCCACCGCGATCGACCCGCGGGCGGCGGGCGCGATCCCGAGCACGAAGGGTGCTCTCTGATGAGCGCGAGGAGCGCAGCGCAGCGGAGCCCCGCAGTCGCGAATGGAAGGTGGCTCTGATGGGTGCCGCGTTGCCGACGTTGCTGTTGATTCTCGCCGGAGTGCTGGTGGGTGGGGCGTGGTCGCTGCACCGGCAGGGCGCTCCGCGCGGCGCCGTCGTGGTGACCGCGCTGCTGGCGCTGCTCGCCACGGCCGCCGGGGTGCTGCGGCTGATCCCGGAGTCGGGGTCGTGACCGCCGACGTGGTGGTGCTCGACTACGGCTCGGGCAACCTGCGCTCGGCGGAGCGGGCCCTCGAAGCGGCCGGCGCGAGCGTCCGGGTGACCGACGACCTGGCCGCGGCGGCTGCCGCCGATGGTCTCGTGGTGCCGGGGGTGGGCGCGTACGCCGCGTGCATGGCGGGTATCGAGGCGCTCGGCGCGGGCCCGGTGATCGCGGAGCGGGTGGCGGCGGGCCGGCCGGTGCTCGGCATCTGCGTGGGCATGCAGGTGCTCTTCGAGTACGGCGAGGAGCACGGGGTCGTGACGAAGGGCCTCGGGCTGCTGCCCGGCGGGGTGACCCGGTTGGCGGCGCACCGCCTGCCGCACATGGGCTGGAACACGGTCCGCGCGCCCCAGGGCTCGGTGCTGTTCGCCGGGTTGCCGGCGCAGAGCCGCTTCTACTTCGTGCACTCGTACGCGATGGGCGAGCCGGCGGCGTTGGCGGGCGCGGGCGCGCTGGTGACCACGGCCCACCACGACACCGACTTCGTGGCGGCGGTGGAGCGTGGGCCGCTGTCGGCGGCGCAGTTCCACCCGGAGAAGTCCGCCGACACCGGTGCCGCGCTGCTGCGCAACTGGCTCGCCACGCTGCCCGCCGGTGACTGAGCGTCGACGCCGCCCGGCGTTCGCCCAGCGGGCGTCGCGGTGAGCCGCGAGCGGGCCCGCCGGCGGGCGGAACGTGAGGCGGAGCAGGCGCGGGAGCGGGCGGTCCGGCAGCGCCGGGTGGCCCGTCGGCAGCGCCGCCGCGCGGTTCTGCGCCGGTTGACGCCACAGGTCCGGCGGGGTCGTTCGGGCCGACTGGCCCGGCACTCGCGGGGTGAGCGCGCGGCGATCGTGCTGCTCACCGGGGCGGCGATGATTCTGATCTGGACGTTCGTCGACGATCTGGCGCTGCGGGTCGCGTTGATCGTGTTGTTGCTACTCGTACTGCCGGCGATCGTGGTGATCGCCCTGGACCGTCGTACCTGATCGAGGAGAAGACGTTGAGCCTCACCCTTTTACCCGCCGTGGACGTCGCCGACGGCCGGGCCGTCCGGCTCGTGCAGGGCGCCGCCGGCAGCGAGAGCGTCTACGGCGACCCGCTGGACGCGGCGCTGGCGTGGCAGCGCGACGGCGCCCAGTGGATCCACCTGGTCGACCTGGACGCGGCGTTCGGTCGGGGCAGCAACGCGCACCTGCTCGCCGAGGTGGTGCGCCAGATGGACGTGCAGGTCGAGTTGTCGGGCGGGATCCGCGACGACGAGTCGCTGCGGGCCGCGCTGGGCACCGGGGCGGCCCGGGTGAACATCGGCACCGCCGCGCTGGAGAACCCGGAGTGGTGCGACCGGGTGGTGGGGGAGTACGGCGACCGGGTCGCCATCGGGCTGGACGTCCGGGGTCAGACGCTGTCCGCGCGGGGGTGGACCCGCGACGGCGGTGACCTGTACGAGGTGCTGGAGCGCCTGGACAAGGCGGGCGCCACCCGGTATGTCGTCACCGACATCACCAAGGACGGCACGATGCGCGGGCCGAACCTGGACCTGCTGCGGGACGTGTGCGCCCGCACCGACCGGCCGGTGATCGCCTCCGGCGGCGTGTCCACCCTGGATGACCTGCGGGCGCTGGCCACGCTGGAGCCGCTGGGTGTGGAGGGCGTGATCGCCGGCAAGGCGCTGTACGCGGGCGCGTTCACGGTGTCCGAGGCGCTGCGCACCCTGGCCGAGGCGTGACGGTCACCCGGCTGGGCTCGGGCGGGCCGTGGGAGCAGAGTTACGGCTACTCCCGGGTGGTCCGCGCCGGTGACCTGGCCCTGACGGCCGGCTGTACGGCCACCGTGGACGGTCGGGTGGCGCACGTCGGGGACGCGGCCGCGCAGACCGCGCAGGCGTTACGGATCGGGTTGGCCGCGCTCGCTGAGGTGGGCGCGGAGCCGGGTGACGTGGTCCGGACCCGGATGTACGTGACCGACCGGCTGCACGCCGACGAGGTGGGCCGGGCGCACAACGCGGTCTTCGGCGCGGTCCGGCCGGTGGCGACGCTCGTGGTGGTGGCCGGTCTGCTCGATCCGGAGCACCTCGTCGAGGTGGAGTTGGAGGCGTACGTCGGCGACCGCTGACCGCTTCGGTGGCGGTCGTCACGGCCGCATCCCGTGCCGATAAGTTGTGCACAACTTAATTGCGGGCTACGGTTCAGCGGTGACCGATGACCTGGTGCTGCGCCGGCAGGTGTGCTTCGCGCTCTACGCCGCGTCGCGCGCCCTCACCGACGTGTACCGGCCGATCCTCGACGAGGTCGGGCTGACCTACCCGCAGTACCTGGTGCTGCTGGTCCTCTGGGAACGCCCCGACGACCCGCCCGCCGTGTCCGAGCTGGGCGCCGAGCTGCGGCTCGACTCCGGCACCCTCTCCCCGCTGCTCAAACGGCTGGAGAGCGGCGGCCTGGTGGTGCGCCGACGCGCGGCGCGCGACGAACGGCGGGTCGAGGTGAGCCTCACCGAGCGGGGTCGGGCGCTGCGCGAGCGGCTCTGCGACGTTCCGCTGCGGATCGCGCAGGCCACCGGCCTGGGCATCGACGAGCTCGTCGCGTTGCGCGACACGCTCACCCGGGTCACCGAGACCGTCCATCGACAGAAGGAGCAGTGACCATCATGAAGGTTCTCTACACCGCGTCCGCGACCGCCACCGGTGACGGCCGGGACGGCCACGTCGAGACCTCCGACGGCACCTTCGCCATGGACCTGGCGTCGCCGAAGGAACTGGGCGGCGAGGGTGGCGCCACCAACCCCGAACAGCTCTTCGCCGCCGGCTACGCCGCCTGCTTCCACAGCGCCCTGCGCATCGTCGGCCGCCGCGCCAAGGCCGACGTGACCGGCTCCGTCGTCTCCGCCGAGGTCGGCATCGGCCCCAACGGCAGCGGTGGCTTCGGGCTCACCGCCCAGCTCATCGTGGACCTGCCCGCCGTTGCGCGGGAGACCGCCGAGCAGCTCGTCGAGCAGGCCCACCAGGTCTGCCCGTACTCGAACGCCACCCGCGGCAACATCGACGTCGCGCTGACCGTCCGCGAGACCCTGGCCGCCTGACCGTCGCGGCCCCGGACCCCACCCGCGTACGAGAGGACGACCCCCCGATGACCAGCAACCGCGAGATCCACCTGGCCCGCCGCCCCGACGGCTGGCCCACCGAGGACACCTTCCGGCTCGTCGAGACCGACGTCCCGACGCCCGGACCGGGCCAGATCGTGGTCCGCAACCAGTACGTCTCCGTCGACCCGTACATGCGGGGACGGATGAACGACGTCAAGTCGTACGTGCCGCCGTTCGCGCTCGACGCCCCCCTCGACGGGGCCGCCGTCGGCGAGGTGGTGGCCAGCGAGTCACCCGACATCGCCGTGGGCGCCACCGTCCTGCACGGGCTCGGCTGGCGGGAGTACGCGCTGCTCGACGCCGGCCGCGCCCGCACCGTCGACGCGAGCATCGCCCCGGCCAGCGCGTACCTGAGCGTGCTCGGCATGCCCGGACTCACCGCGTACGCCGGTCTGCTGGAGGTCGCCGCGATGCGGCCCGGCGAGACGGTCTTCGTCTCCGCCGCGGCCGGCTCGGTCGGCAGCCTGGTGGGCCAGATCGCCAAGCTCAAGGGCGCGGGCCGGGTCATCGGCAGCGCCGGGTCGGCCGCCAAGGTCGAGCGGCTCCGGGCACTCGGCTTCGACGCCGCGTTCGACTACCACGACGGGCCGGTCCGCGACTCGTTGCGCGCCGCCGCCCCGGACGGCATCGACGTCTACTTCGACAACGTCGGTGGCGACCACCTGGAGGCGGCGATCTCGGCCATGAACCTGCACGGCCGGGTCGCCATCTGCGGCATGATCGCCCAGTACAACGCCACCGAGCCGCCGGCCGCGCCGCGCAACCTGGCGCTGGTCATCGGCAAGCGGCTCACCCTGCGCGGGTTCCTGGTCAACGACCACAACAACGTGCGCGCGACGTTCGTCCAGGACGTGGCCGGCTGGCTGCGCGAGGGCAAACTCTCCTACGACGAGACGGTCGTCGACGGCATCGAGAACGCCCCGGCGGCGTTCCTCGGCCTGCTCCGCGGCGAAAACCTGGGCAAGATGCTCGTCCGGGTGTGACGTGCACCTGCGGTACGGCGGTCGGCCCCCTCGGGTCGGCCGCCGAGCCGTGCGCGGAGGATAGGCTGACCGCATGACGGTGGCGGTACGGGTGATCCCCTGTCTCGACGTGGACGCCGGGCGGGTGGTCAAGGGGGTCAACTTCCTCGACCTGCGCGACGCCGGCGACCCGGTGGAGCTGGCCGCCGTCTACGACCGGGCCGGCGCCGACGAGCTGACCTTCCTCGACGTCACCGCGTCGTCAAGTGACCGGGGCACCATGCTCGACGTGGTACGCCGCACCGCCGAGTCGGTCTTCATCCCGCTGACCGTCGGGGGCGGGGTCCGGCAGGTCGGCGACGTCGACACGCTGCTGCGCGCCGGAGCCGACAAGGTCGGCGTGAACACCGCCGCCATCGCGCGGCCGGAGTTGATCGCCGAGATCGCCGACCGGTTCGGCCGGCAGGTGCTCGTGCTCTCCCTCGACGTACGCCGCGCGCCCACGGGCGACACGCCCAGCGGGTTCGAGGTCACCACCCACGGTGGCCGGCGCGGCACCGGCATCGACGCGGTGGACTGGGCCCGGCGGGTGGCCGAGCTGGGCGCGGGGGAGATCCTGCTCAACTCGATGGACGCCGACGGCACCAAGGCGGGTTTCGACCTGGAACTCATCGCCGCGGTGCGGGCCGTGGTGGACGTGCCGGTCGTCGCCAGCGGAGGGGCCGGCGAGGTGGCGCACTTCCCGCCCGCGATCGGAGCCGGGGCCGACGCGGTCCTCGCGGCCAGCGTCTTCCACTTCGGCGAGCTGACGGTGGGCGAGGTCAAGGACGCCCTGCGCCGCAACGGCCACCCGGTCCGCTAGCCGCGCCGAGCCGTCGTCCGCGCCGGCCCCGGTGGGTACGCGTCGAGCGGTCCCGCCCGTGTCCCGCATCGAACGCGCACGCCACGGGCTGGCATCTCGTGGACCCGGCGGAGCAGTCAGCGCAGCACGGGGATGGTGTCGAGCTGGTCGGGGCGGAGGTTCTCCCTGATGATGCCGGACGGTCGCTTCCGGTCCGGCACGCATGCGACGACCTCTTCGGGAGTGACCGCGTAGTCGACGCTGAAGTCGTGGTCGGCGTGCGGTAGTTCCTCGTCGAGGAGTTGGCTCTGGTGGACGGTGGTGGCGATGGTCGTCTCCTTGGACACGAGGCCGGCCTCGGCCAGGAGCGCGATCTCCAGGTCCGAGTAGCCGGCTCCCTTGCCGAGTCGTACGCCGTTGTGTCGGTTGATCGCGACGCTGCCGCAAACGATCAGATCCACCGCGCGCATGCCATCGGTGCCGACCGTGGGGGCGACCTCCGGGGCGCCACTGCTCGTGGCGGCCATCTCGAACGGGACGTGCAGAGCGGCCGGGTCGAGCAGGTAGAAGGGTTCCGGGGTGGCGAGTCGCGGAACCGCCATGTAGAGCAGCTTGCCCTCCTGGAGGGCGCGGACCCGGACGGGCAGTTGGGCGCGGTCGGGATTGCACTTGATGACCCGTGCCCGTTTCCAGATATCCAGTTCCGCGAGCCGGGCGGCCGCGTCTTCCTTGCCGGCGAAGTCGGGGATGTGGCCGTGAACGCCCGGCGGTGCGACGCCTCCGCGTTCGAGGAGGTCCCAGACGCGTCGTCGAACGGACTGCTTGGCGTCGTCGGTGCTTGTCACGCTGGTCCTCCTAGGGAGTCATGAGGGTGAGGAGCCGGTCGTTGACGGCAACTGCCTGCGTCGTCAACGCGACGGCAGCGGTTGGGCGCTTGGTGCCGTAGAGCGCGAGGTAGCTCTTGCGCAGCAACGCGTTGGCTTCGGCGACCGGATCGCGGGCCTCCCTCGCGGCGTCGGCCGCCTGGTCGAAGTAGGCCGCGCTGGCCGCGTGGTCGTGTCGCTGTGTGGCGTCCCATACCAGTTGGCCCATCAGCGTCGCCGCCTCGGCGACCGCCGCAGCCAGTTCCCGTTGAACTGAGCCGACCTGGGCGTGCTGGCGGAGGAAGACCGCCTGACCGTGCAACTGTGCCGCCTCGGCGAGCAAAAGAGTCGAAGGCGTTCGGTCGTAGCGCTCGTCCAGATGCCGTACGCGCTCCCGTATGTGTGCCACGGTGATCAGGTCGACGCGACCGGGCTGCCGCAACGCGTAGTCGAGACGTCCGTCGAGCGTGGCGGGTGGTCGGCGGGTGTCGGCCAACAGATCAGCCAGTTCCTCAACGGACACCTTGAGCGCCCTGGCCAGGTGTGGGCGGAGCCAGGGTTGCGGGTCGGTCTCCGCGCGTTCCCAGCGCACGATGGTGGAACGATCCACGCCGAGGACTTCGGCGAGGCGTTCCTGGCTGAGGCCGATCGCCTTGCGTCGTTGCGCGAGCCTGTGCCGCCGCAAGCCCGGTGCTCGCCGACCGTTGCCGCCACTGTGCATCACGGATCCATTTATCCAGCTCACCGTAGTCGTCGCAATGGGAGTGCATCGAAACTGCGCCAATGCCGCACTGGGATCAGCCGGCGCACCGTTGGGTGAAGACCAGCGATCAAGCGACCTACTGAGCTGGGGTGCAGGGTGAGCTGTTGGAAGCGCGATCGACCTCACGATCTGGCCGAACGCTCAGGTCCTGCTCGCGTCCGGACTACTCCCCATCTGCGTATCGCCATCGGGGCTGCGCGGGTGGGTGATCGGCGGCCTTCCCCGAGCCGCCGTTCGGTGGCGGTGGGCTTGCCAATCCCCCGGCGAGCCCACCGCCGGCCGTCCCGACGGGATGCCCATTCATGACGGTGCGGCGGGACCGGTCTCGGGAGAGCGGGCATCTGCCGATGCGTCCGCTGTGGCTGTGCTGCCGGTGCGGACAGCCGTGGCCGTGCGGAACGGCGAAAGTCGCTCTCGTGGTCGAGTACCGTGACATGTCGCTGAGCCTGTTCCTTTATCTCGCCGGCTGCCTACACGAAGCCATCGATGACCTGCACCGGCTCAACCCTGCCGTCACAGGCACTGCGGCCGATCTGTTCGATCGATTCCTCGGCTGGCCGGTTCGGCATCGTCGCCCATCCGCCGTCGAACCGCAGATACCGGACGGCACTTGAGAGCGGCGACCAACCTGACATGTCCCCGATCTGCTGTCGAACGGACTAAGCTGCTCCGCCATGCCCGTCACGTACCGCATGCACACTCCCGAATCGGCCGCGGCCGTGTTTCCGGCGCTGGTACGTCTGTACGCGGTCGTCTACGCGGAGCCGCCGTACGTCGAGGGACCGGATCAGGTGGCCGCGTTCGCCGCCGCCCTGCCTGCTGAGACGAGGCGCCCTGGGTTCACCCTCGTGGTGGCGGACGACGCGGGGGAACTGGTCGCTGCGGCGTACGGTTCGACGATGGCTGCCGGGCGTTGGTGGACGCGTGCCACCGCCGAGCCGCCCGCCGATCTCCGCGCCGTCGACAAGTTCGCGGTCATGGAATGGATCGTGCGTCCCGGCCGGCGGGGTGAGGGCATTGGCGCGCAGCTTATGTACCGGCTCCTCGACGGGCGGGCCGAGCGGTGGGCGACTCTCGCGTCCAACCCGGCCGCGCCGGCCCGCGATATCTACCAGCGCGCGGGTTGGCGGCAGGTCGGCGGGTCGGCGATGCCCGACGGCACACCCACGCACCTGCTGGTCCTGCCGCTACCCGCTCCGCCCGTCGGCGCGCCCTAACCGTGGCAATGTTGGACAGTTTTCGTTAGTAGCTAACGGAAACTGTCCAAGATCTCGTTGGGGGTCAGTGGCCGCCGGACTGCCCCTCGGGTGAGCGGCGGGGCGTGGGGATCGAGCGGACCGCGTACTCCTGCACGGCCGCCGCGTGGTCGGCCTCCTCCAGGATCCAGTCGGCGCTGCCGGGCGCGTGCCGGCGGCTCAGGACCCCCTGCACGGTGTCCACCATCGTGGCGACGCCGGCCCGGGGCCGGCTGCGCCAGAGCTGCTCACCCTCGGCGGTGATGCGGAACCACCCGTCGGCGACGGTGACCAGGCCCGCGCCGACCAGCCGCTGGACCGCGGCCTCCACCTCGTGTCGTTCGGGAATCGCGTGGTTGAGATGGTCGGCGGTGGACAGCACGTCGGTCAGACGTACGCCCTCCGGGCGGCGGCTGGTCGCGGAACGGCGGTGCCGTCCGGCGCCGCTCGCGATGACCAACGACACGAAGATCCATGCGTCGCTCCAGCGCCAACCGTTCTCCCCCATGCAGTGATGATGACGGCGAGCGCCGCGGAAGGGAACACCCACCCTCCAACGAGCCCACTTCCACCAGCGCGGCGTGCCGGTCCGTGAACGGTCGGTGAACGTTCAGGCGGCCGGGGCACGCGACGGGTCACCGGCGGTGACCGCCGACTCGTCCTCAGCGTCGGCCTTGGCCGGGGGCACCGCGACGAGCGGGATGAAGAACTGCGCCAGCGGACCGATGGCCAGCGCGTACGCGACGGTACCCACGCCGACCGTGCCGCCGAGCAGCCAGCCCAGCGCGAGCACGGTGACCTCGATGACGGTACGCACCAGTCGCACCGAGAAGCGGGGCCGACGGGCGACGAAGCCGGTCATCAGCCCGTCGCGTGGGCCCGGACCCAGGCTGGCGCCGAGATAGAGCGCGGTGGCGGCGCCGTTGGCGACGATCCCGGTGATCAACAGGGCGATGCGGACGCCGAGGGGACCACCGGCGGGCAGCAGGGCCAGAGTGGCGTCCACCACGAGGCCGACCACCACCACGTTGCTGACGGTGCCGAGGCCGGGCCGCTGTCGCAGCGGAATCCAGAGCAGCAGCACCAGGGCGCCGACACCGATGGTGACCGTGCCGAAGGAGAGCCCGGTCAGCTCGGACAGCCCCTGGTGGAAGACGTCCCAGGGGTCCAGGCCCAGCTGGGAGCGGACCATCAGGGCCATGCTGACCCCGTAGAGGACGAGCCCGGCGTAGAGCTGGCTGAGCCGTCGGACCGGCCGCTCCCGCAGATTGCCAATCAGTGCCATGCATGCCACCCTAGGTGCCAATCCTCCCGGAGGAAGAGGCCAATATCCGAGGAGTGGTCATGACTGGTCAGGTGCGAGGGGTCCAATTAGCGCGCCTGCTGGGGCAGTGGCACGCCCTGCCGGGCCGTCGCCGCAGCCCCGACTACGCGGCGCTCGCCGGTGCGGTACGCGGGCTGCTCGCCGACGCCCGGCTTCCCCTGGGCGTGCGGCTGCCGGCGGAACGTGAGCTGGCCGAGGCGCTGCGGATCAGCCGTACCACGGTCACCGCCGCGTACCGGGAGCTGCGTGAGACCGGCCACCTGGCCAGCCGGCGGGGCGCCGGCAGTTGGACGATGCTGCCGGGCAACCACCGGGTCGCCAGCACCGGCCTGTGGACCCCACTGGACGACCGGGACATGATCGACCTCGGCGTCGCCGCGTTGGCGGCCCCGCCGCAACTGCTCGGGGCTGCCCGGGCCGCCGTCGAGGACCTGCCCCGCTACCTGGGCGGCGCCGGCTACCACCCGACCGGCATCGGTGAGCTGCGCGAGGCGGTGGCCGCCGGTTACACCGCGCGCGGGCTACCCACCTCGGCCGACCAGATCATGGTCACCAGCGGCACCCAGCACGCCCTGGACCTGGTGCTGCGCCTCGCCCTGGCCCCCGGCGGGAACGTGCTGGTCGAGTCACCGACCTACCCCAACGCGCTCGCCGCGCTGGCCGGCCGGCGGGCCCGGATCGCCACGCACGGTCTGTCCGCCGACGCCGGCGGCTGGGAGCCCGACCTGTTGCTGGGCAGCCTGCGGCAGACCCGCCCCAAGTTGGCGTACCTGATCCCGGAGTTCCAGAACCCGACCGGCCACCTGATGCCCGCCGCGTTGCGCGAGCGGGTGGTCGCCGCCGCCCACGCCGTGGGCACCGATCTCATCGTCGACGAGTCCTTCGTGGACCTCCCGCTGGACGGCGTCGAGCTGCCCCCGCCCACGGCCACGTTCGACCGGCACTCCCGGGTGGTCAGCATCGGAGGGATGAGTAAGCCCTACTGGGGTGGTCTGCGGATCGGCTGGGTCCGCGCCTCCGCGCCGCAGGTGCAGCGGCTGGCGGCGGTCCGGGTCGGCGTCGACATGTCCAGCCCGGTGCTCGACCAGTTGGTCGCGGTGCGCCTGCTCGCCGACGCGGCGGCCATCGTCGCCGACCGTCGGGCGCAGCTCGCCGCCCAGCGCGACGCGTTGCTCGGCGCGCTGGCGCACCGACTACCGGACTGGCGGGTGACCGTGCCGCGCGGCGGCGTGACCCTCTGGGCCGAGCTGGACGGCCCGGTCTCCAGCGCGCTCGCGCGGGCCGCCGAGGAGGTCGGCGTACGGCTCGCGCCCGGGCCGAGGTTCGGTCTGGACGGCACCCTGGAACGCTTCCTGCGGTTGCCCTTCACCCTGCCGGCCGCCGAGCTGGTGGAGGCCGTGGAGCGGATCGCCACGGTCCGCTACGACCTGGACCGCAGCGGCCGCCAGCGGTGGCCGGAGCCGTCGGTCATCGCCTGAGCGGACCCGAGGACGCCGGTGGCCCCACACCTGGGCGGGTGCGGGGCCACGACGACACGTTCCTAGAGCTCGGCGAGGGAGCCGGCGTACATCTTGTCGATCTCGGCGGCGAAGTTGCTCTCCACGCCCCGTCGCTTGATCTTCAACGACGGGGTGACCTCGCCGTCCTCGATGGTCAGGTCACGCGGCAGGATCGCCACCTTCTTGATCGTCTCCCAGCGGTTCAGCTTGGCGTTGAGCTGGGCGACGTACTCCTCGACCATCGCCTGCGCCTCCGGCGAGGCGACGATCTCGGTGTAGTCGCGGCCCTCCAGCGGGCCGCCGGCCACCCAGCCGCGGATGGCGTCCGCGTCGAGCGTGACGAGCATCGTGCAGAAGTTGCGGGCCTGCCCGATCACGACCGCCTGCGAGGTGTACGGGCAGATGGCCTTGAACATGCCCTCGATGTGCGACGGCGCGATGTACTTGCCGCCCGAGGTCTTGACCAGGTCCTTCTTGCGGTCGGTGATCCGCAGGTAGCCCTGCTCGTCGAGCGTGCCGATGTCGCCGGTGCGGAAGAAGCCGTCCTCGGTGAACGCGGCGGCGGTCTCCTCGGGCAGGTTGTGGTAGCCGCGCATCACCGGGCGACCCCGCACGAGGATCTCGCCGTCGGTGTCGACCCGGCACTCCAGGTCGCCCATCGCCCTCCCGACCGTGCCGATGCGCAGCCCGTCCGGTGGGTTGACGAAGTTGCCGGCGCTGGTCTCGGTGAGGCCGTAGCCCTCCGAGATCGGCAGGTTGGCCGCGGCGAAGAAGGTGGCGATCTCCGGGCTGAGCGGCGCGGCGCCGGAGACCAGCACCCGCATCCGGCCGCCCAGGCGGGCCTGGAGCTTGCTGAACACCAGCTTCTCGGCCAGCCCGTAGCGCAGCTTGAGCCCGGCCGGCACCGGCTTGCCGGCCTGCTCCAGCGCGACCTTCTCCTTACCGACCTGGACACCCCAGGCGAAGATCTTCGCCTTCGCGCCGCCGGCGCCCTGCGCGGTGGTGACCGCCCGGTTGTAGACCTTCTCGAAGACGCGGGGGGCGCCACACATCAGCGTCGGGCGGATCACCGCGAGCAGGTCGACCAGCTTCTCCACCCGCCCGTCCACGTACGTCGGCAGGCCGACGTGGATCGCGCCGCAGAGCAGCGTCTTGCCGAACGAGTGCGCCAGCGGCAGCCACAGGTACTGCAGGTCGTCGTCGCGCAGCAGCCCGCCGTCGGCCTGCGCCACCGCCTCCCAGCACCACCCACCGTGCAACAGTTCGACACCCTTGGGCTGGCCGGTGGTGCCGGAGGTGTAGATCAGCGTGGCCAGGTGGTCGGGGCCGATGCCGGCCACGAGCATGTCGATCAGATCGGGTTCGGCGGCCAGCGCCCGGCTGCCCCGCTCTTCCAGCTCGGTGAGGGTGAGCTGGGGGATCGCGGCGTTCGGGTCGGGGGCGCCGTCGAAGAGCACCACGTGGGTCAGCGCCGGCAGCTCCGCTCCGGCAATCTTGGCCGCCTGCGCCGGGTTCTCCGCGAAGAGGACCCGCGAGCCGGAGTCGGCGATGATGTACGTCGCGTCCGCCGGCTCGGTGGTCGGGTAGACGGTGGTGGTCGCCCCGCCGGCGCACATGATGCCCAGGTCGGCGACCACCCAGTCCAGTCGCGTGTTGGCGAGGATCGCGACCGGGTTCTCCTGGCCGACGCCGAGCGCGTGCAGGCCGGCGGCGACGGCCTTGGCGCGCTGGCCGACCTGCGCCCAGGTCAACCAGTTGGGCCCCGAGTCGTCAGGGGTCGGGGACGCGAACGCGTGCCGGTCGGGGGTGGCCGCCACGCGCTTGAGGAACATGTCCGGGATGGAACGGTACGGTACATCGAGAGCCATCGCTGTAGCCGCCTTCGGGGGTGGCGACGTGACGGTCGTCACGTCATAGTGGTTACCGAAGAGTATTGCCTGATACCGGGCATCGGCTAGTGCCGGTGATCGTCCGGCGACCCTGCCGCGCCGACCGGCGCCCTGAATCAGGCGTAGCGGGCAGCCACGACCGACCAGTCGTAGGTGGCCCGGACCCAGTTGCGCCGCGTGGCCAGCGGCGAGCGCAACGCCGCGACACCGCTCGCCAGCAGGCCCTCCTCCGCCGCCTGGTACGCCGCCAACCCCCGGTTGAAGCGTTCCGCGGCGGCCCGTAACGCGCCCGCCTCGTCGAGGCCGCTCTCCTGGGCGATGACCGTCACCAGGTTGTGCGCGTCCGGGCCGGACCGGCTCTCCTTGCCGTACGAGAAGAGGTCGTTGCACCAGCACACCAGGTCCACCGCCAGCAGGTCCAGGGCGGTCAGCGCCGGATCGGCCCGCCGCGCCGGCCCGGGTGGCTGCTCCGACGCGAGGTCGGTCAGGGTGAGACAGGGGTGTACGCCGCCGATGTGCCGACGCAGTTGGACGTACTCCGTGACCCCCGGTACCCGGCGGCGCTCCCGGTTGCTGGCCTCCCAGAGCAGCGCCAGCAGGTACTGGCGGACCTGGCTGACGAACCGCAGCAGCATCGGCGCCCGGCCCTCGGCCCGGGTCCGGCGGCACAGGTCGTGCAGCGCGGCGCCCAGCGGGCCGGCCTCCGGCGGTGGTACGGCGCGCGGGTCGCCGGCCCGGTCCAACACGTTGAGCAGGGCGGCGATGACCGGCGCCAGCCGGCTCGGATCGGCCCCGAGGCCGTCCTCGTCGCAGGCGTCGTCCATGACGAACAGCCAGGAGATCAGGTCGGTGAGGAGTCGCAGCCCCCGTGCCGGCCCGTCCGGGCAGGCTCGGCCCGCCAGGCCGGCGGCGTCCGCCCGTTGCAGTCGATGAATTTGACCGGAGTTGACCAGGCCGAAAGCGCGCGCCCAATCGACGCTCTCGTTGGCTACCAGATCTGTGGACTTGTGGCGCCCCGCCGTGAAGGAGGGTTCCCGTAGCGCCGAGATTGCGAAACTTCGCATCGTGTGCCCCCACATCGTGCCGCCCCGGCGCGGAACGGCGCGGTGAAGCGTACGGGAGGAGGTATCGGTATGCATCGTTGGGACTGGGGCATTCGTCCGACGTTGCTGTGACCGATTAGGCGCAGAAAGTCACATGCCCAGGCTGGCGTTGCGCAGCTGCCGCGCGGACGACGCCGGGCCGTCCAGCTGGACCCTGGCCACCCGCTGCCGTCCGGACAGGAACAGGGCCAACTCGGCCGGGGCACCCACCAGGCGCAGTCGTTCGCCGCCACGGCCGACGGAGACCTCGCCGTACCCCGGCGCCTGCACGTAGAGGTCCGCCGGGAAGCGCCGCAGCGTCAGCCGGGCCATCGGTGCGGCCCGCTTCCACAGGGTGGCCTGCAGGCCACGCGGCAACTCACGCGGCTGCCATCCCCCGACGGCCCGCCGAACGTCCTCGTGGTGGATGAAGAACTCCATGGTGTTGACCAGCTCGTCGGTCAGCGGGTTGCTGACCGGGCTCCACACCGGTGGCCGGCGTACCTTCGCCACCAGCTCCGGGTAGGGCCCGGCGGCGAGCCGGCGGCGGACCCGTTCGGCGTACCCCCGCAGAGGCGGCAGCAGGATCCCGCCGGCGGCGTCCAGACGGCGCTCGCGCAGCACCAGGTGCGCGGCGAGGTCGCGCGTCGCCCAGCCCTCGTTGATCGTCGGTGCGTCGGGCCCGAGGGCCAGGAGGAGATCGGCCAGCGTCTCGCGCTCGGCTCGGGCGTACCGCGACATGGGCCGATCGTAGGCCCGGACCCTGGCGGCCGCGCGGCGAGCGGGACCGGGTCGTACCGCTGGCGCGGGCGTGGAATACGTGATGGTCGACATATCCCGTCCGGGTCGGCGGCGCAGGCCCGCACCGGTAAGGATGAGGTAGATAATTGTGGCTTACGGCGGGGGAGAGCGTGGCGAGCAGGACAAGCCGGGACGTGCTCGGCAGAGGGCTGGGGGTGCTGCGGCAGGCGATCCGCGAGCAGCCACGGATCTTCACGGTCGCCGTGGTCGGCAGCGTGCTGTTCGGCTCGATGGTCATCGTGAGCGCGTACGTGGTGGGCGCGGTCGTCGGCGACGTGGTGGTGCCGGCGATCGCCCGGGGCGAGGTCGGCGTCGGCGCGCTGGTGCTGGCGGCGGTGGCCCTCTTCGGGATCAGCGTGCTGCGGGTGGTCGGCATCTTCGGCCGCCGGCTCGGCGCCGGTTACATGCAGTACCGGCTCCAGGCCGCCTACCGCCGTCGGGTCACCCGCCGCTACCTGGACCTGCCGCTGTCCTGGCACCACCGCAACGCCACCGGCACGCTGCTGTCCAACGCCAACTCCGACGTGGAGGCGGCCTGGTATCCGATCGCCCCGCTGCCCTTCGCGGTGGGCACGCTGGTGATGCTGGTCGGCGCGATCGTCTCGCTGTTCGCCACCGACTGGGCCCTGGCCCTGGTCGGCCTCGCGGTGTTCCCCGCGCTGTTCGCGCTCAACGTGGTCTACTCCCGCCGGATGGCGCCCCGCCAGGCCCGCGCGCAGCGGTTGCGCGCCGAGGTCAGCGGCATCGCGCACGAGAGCTTCGACGGCGCGCTGGTGGTCAAGACCATGGGCCGCGAGGCGCAGGAGACCGCCCGGTTCGCCGGCCGCGCCGGTGAGCTGCGCGACGCCCTCATCGCGGTCGGCCGGCTGCGGGGCGTCTTCGACCCGCTGCTGGAGACACTGCCCAGCCTCGGCACCCTGGCCGTCCTGGTGGTCGGGGCGTTCCGGCTGCGCCAGGGCGCGATCAGCGTCACCGAGCTGGTCAGCGTCGCCTTCCTCTTCACCGTGCTGGCCTTCCCGGTACGGGCCATCGGCTGGGTGCTCGCCGAGCTGCCGCGCAGCGTCGCGGGCTGGGACCGGGTGCGCCGGGTCCTCGACGCCACCGGCGAGATGCCGTACGGACAGCGGGTGCTCGACCCGGCCACCCCGGGCCCGGCCAGCCTCACCTTCACCGACGTGCACTTCTCCTATCCGCCCGCCGAGGCTCACCAGCCCGGCGCGCAGGTGCTCGGCGAGGTCGGCTTCACCGTCCCGGCGGGCCGCACGGTCGCCCTGGTCGGGCCGACCGGCGCGGGCAAGTCCACCATCGCCTCGTTGGCCGTACGCCTGGTCGACCCGGACTCGGGCACCGTCACCCTGGACGACGTGGACACGCGCGACCTGACCGCCGCGTCGCTGGCCGGCACGGTCGCGCTCGTGGCGCAGGTGCCGTTCGTCTTCGACGACACCGTACGGGCCAACATCGCCCTGGACCGGCCGGGCATCGACGACGAGGTCGTGTGGGCGGCACTGCGCCTGGCCGAGGCGGACGGTTTCGTCGCGGCGCTGCCCGACGGGCTGGACACGATGGTCGGCGAGCGGGGCACCTCGCTCTCCGGCGGGCAGCGGCAGCGGCTCACCCTGGCCCGCGCCCTCGCCGGGCGGCCACGCCTGCTGGTGCTCGACGACGCGACGAGCGCCGTGGACCCGCGCGTGGAGGCGGCCATCCTCGCCGGCCTGCGCTCCTCGGCCGGCGAGCCGGGGGTTCCCGCCGCGTCGATCCTCGTCGTGGCGTACCGCCGGGCCACCATCGCCCTCGCCGACGAGGTCATCTACGTCGAGCAGGGGCGGGTGATCGCGCGGGGCACGCACACCGAGCTGCTGGCCACCGTGCCCGGGTACGTGGACCTGGTCACCGCCTACGAGCAGGCGGAGGTCGACCGCGCGCAGGAGCGCGCGTACGACGACGAGGTGGCGCCGCTGCCGTCGGGCCTGGAGATCGAGGTGGACCATTGAGTACGACGGTGACGACCGACGAGCGCGACGAGCGGCCGGAGACGACCTGGCGGACGTTGCGGCGGGGGCTGGCCCTCTCGCCCGAGCTGCGGACCGGGCTGGCCGCCACCCTGGCCCTGGCGCTGGTCTACATGGTGGGCCGGGTGGCCGTTCCGGTGGCGGTGCAGCAGGGCATCGACCGCGGCATCGTCGGCGGCCTGAGGCTGGACGTCGTCTGGTGGGTGGTGGCGGTCACCGCGGCGATCCTCGTGGTCACCACGGCCTGCGGCTACCTGATGATGCGCCGGCTGTTCACGGTCAGCGAGACCGCGTTGGCGAACGTGCGGACGCGGGCGTTCCGGCACGTGCACGACCTGTCGATGCTGCACCAGCAGTCGGAGCGCCGCGGCTCGCTGGTCTCGCGGGTGACCAGCGACGTCGACCAGATCACCCAGTTCCTCCAGTGGGGCGGGGTGATCCTGCTGGTCAACCTGGGCCAGCTCGTGGTGACGACGGCCGTCATGCTGGCGTACTCCTGGCAGTTGACCCTGGTGGTGCTGGTGGCGTTCCTGCCGGCGGTGCTCGTCATCCGGCAGTTGCAGCGCCGACTCGGCGCGGCGTACGCGACGGTGCGCCAGCGCACCGGCGCGCTGCTGGGCGCGATCGGCGAGAGCGTCGTGGGCGCGCCGGTGATCCGGGCGTACGGCATCGCGGGGCGTACCGAGCGGCGGCTGGACGAGGCCATCGACGCGCAGCGCATGGCGCAGCAGCGGGCCATCCGGATCAGCATCGTGGGCAGCTCGGTCGGTGAGTTGGCGGCCGGGTTGGCGCTGGCCGGGGTGGTGGTGCTCGGGGTGACGCTGGGCGTGGACGGCACGCTGTCGATCGGTCAGCTGACCGCGTTCCTCTTCCTGGTGACGCTGTTCATCCAGCCGGTGCAGATCGCCACCGAGGTGCTCAACGAGGCGCAGAACGCGATCGCGGGCTGGCGCCGGGTGCTGGACGTGCTGGACGTCGCCCCGGACGTCGCGGATCCCGGGGAGCAGGGCCGGGACCTGCCGATCGGTCCGTTGGACATCCGGTTCTCGGGCGTACGGTTCGCCTATCCCGGCGGCCCGCCGGTGCTGCACGACATCGACCTGGAGATCCCGGCGAAGAGCCGGGTGGCGGTGGTCGGCGAGACGGGCAGCGGCAAGACGACCTTCGCGAAGCTGCTGACCCGACTGATGGATCCGTCGGCGGGGGCGGTGCTGCTGTCCGGGGTGCCGCTGGCGCAGGTGCGTTTCGACTCGCTGCGCGCCCGGGTGGTGATGGTCCCGCAGGACGGGTTCCTCTTCGACGCGACGGTGGGGGACAACGTGCGGTTCGCCCGGCCGGAGTTGACCGACGAGGAGCTGGGGGCCGCCTTTACGGAGTTGGGCCTGGCGGACTGGTTGGACGGTCTGCCCGCCGGCCTCAACACCCCGGTCGGGGAGCGCGGCGAGGCGCTGAGCGTGGGGGAGCGGCAGCTCGTCGCGCTGGCCCGCGCGTACGTGGCCGACCCCGACCTGCTGGTGCTGGACGAGGCGACCAGCGCGGTGGATCCGGCGACCGAGGTGCGCTTGCAGCGCACCCTGGACGCGGTCACGCGGGGGCGTACGACCCTCGCCATCGCGCACCGGCTCTCCACCGCCCAGGCCGCCGACGAGGTCATCGTGGTGGACCGGGGGCGCGTCGTGCAGCGGGGCCCGCACGACGAGTTGGTGCGCGACGCCGACTCGGTCTACGGGCTGCTGTACGCCTCCTGGCTGGAGCAGACCAGGTAACGGGTCGATGTCCATGGCATCGGCTGGTGGACGCGGTGGTGCTGGTGCTCTACGCTCCGGTTAGGTAAGGCTAACCTTTGAAGGAGGTTGCGCCATGCGGCCCAGCCCCGCCGAGATCGTCCGTACCCTCGTCGCCGGTCGCCTGCCCGGCCTCGTCCACCTGGCTCGCCGCCCGGGTCCGCACCACGCCCGGCACGTGACCGACCCCGACGGCCGCGTGTTGCTGCTGGTGCCGGTGGCCAGCCACCTGGGCGCCGCGCTACAGCCCGCCGCCGGGGTCGACGACGTCGCGGTGGTCCTGGACGTCCTCGACCTGCCGCCCGCGGCCGGCGCTCCCGGGCTCGGGCGGGCCTGGGTCTCCGGCTGGGCCGCCGAACTGCACGACGACGAGGCACGCCGCGCCGCGGTCGACTTCGCGGCCGTCGAGCCGACCGGCGACCTGCTCGACGTCGGCGCCCGGTTCCGGCTGTTCCGCTTCGAGGTGGCCGAGGTCCGCTGGGAGCGGGCCGGCGTCGTGCACCGGATCGACCCGGTGGAGTACGCCGAGGCGGAGCCGGATCCGGTGCACCCCTTCGAGGCCCTGCTGCTCGCCGACTTCGCCCAGCGCGAGCCCGCCGCCGTCACCGACTACCTGTGCCGGCAGCTCGGCCTGACCGAAGAGGCCCCGGACGGCCCGCCGCGCGTGGTGCGGGTCGACCGCTACGGGCTGGTGGTCGCTCTCGGACGCCCCGGCGCACGGCGGCGCGTCCGGCTGGCGTTCCCGTGCCCGCTCACCGGCCCCGACGAGCTGGGCCGGCTGCTCCCGCCGCTGCGCCGCCCCGCCGACGTGCACCCGCCCCGCTGACCGTGCCCGGCCCTAGATCGGCAGCGACCCGGTGAGGTACCGCTGGACGCTGGGGCCGATGGTGGCGACCAGGAGCTCCGGATCGGCCGACGCGACCGGCTCCAGCCGTACCACGTGTCGGATCATGGCGAGGCCGATGAGCTGGGTGGCGACCAGCGAGCCGCGCAGCGGGACCTCGGCCGGGTCGACGTCGAGCTGGTCGAGCACCCGGCGCAACACCTGCGTGGTGACGAACTCCCGCAGCAGCCGAGCGGTCCACTCGCTGCTGAGGACGGAGCGCACCAGCGCCACTCCGGCGCTGCCGGCCGGTGAGTCCCAGATGCCGATGAAGGCCCGTACCAGCCGCTCGCCGACGCCGTCCTGGTCACCGGCGAGCACCGCCGGCAGCAGCTCGGCGGGGTCCACGGGGAAGTTCATCGCGGCCCGGAAGAGCTGGTCCTTCGTGCCGAAGTAGTGGTGCACCAGAGCCGGGTCCACCCCGGCGGTGGCGGCGATGGCGCGGATCGGGGCGGCGTCGAAACCCCGTTCGGCGAACGTCGCCCGCGCCGCGTCGAGGATCGCCTCCCGGGTGTCCGGGTTGCCGGGTCGCCGGCCGGTACGCCGCGTCATCGCCGCCCCTCGTTCGTCCGCTGACGCCGCCGGTCTCCCGGCGGCGGGTGGCGACCCGCCCCGCGCGGGTCGCCGCCGGTCGGTCAGCCGGTGCGCCGACGCAGGGTCGCCGCCGCGAGCACCAGCGCCAACACCACCGCGCCGAACACCACGCCCACGTCCCGCCACATGGTCGCGGTCGGCTCGGCGTGGGCGCCGACCTCCTGCAACGCCTCGATGGCGTACGTCAGGGGCAGGGCGCCGCTGAGGCCCTGGAGCCAGCCGGCCATCTCGTCCCGGGCCACGAACAGCCCACACAGCAGGAGCTGCGGGATCACCACGACCGGGAGGAACTGTACTGCCTGGAACTCGGTGCGGGCGAAGGCGCTGCACAGCAGGCCGAGGGCGACCCCGAGCACCGCGTCGAGCACCGCGATCCCGATCACCAGACCGCTGCTGCCGAGAGTCCGCAGATCGAAGACCCAGTACGCCAGACCGGCCGCCAACGTGGCCTGCACGGCGGCGGCCAGCCCGAACGCGATGCCGTACCCGAAGAGCAGGTCGAGCTTGCCCAGCGGGGTGGTGAGCAGCCGCTCCAGGGTGCCGGACGTGCGCTCGCGCAGCATCGCGATGCTGGTCACGAGAAACATGATCACGAAGGGGAAGGTTCCCAGCATCACCAGCGCGACCCGGTCGAACACCGACGGCTGCCCCAGCGGTGTCGGCTTGTCGGCGTACATGTAGTAGACCAGCGTGAGCAGGACGGTCGGCACCACCACGAGCAGCGCGATCGTCCGCCGGTCGTGCCGGAGCTGGCGCAGGACGCGGCCGATGGTGGCCGCCAGGATCCGCACGTTCATGAGTTCTCCCGCCCGGCTGACGCCTTCGTCTCGCCGGCCCGGATCAGCCGCAGGAACGCCTCGTCGAGGTCGTCCACACCGGCGGCGGCCCGGATCGCGTCCGGGCTGTCGTCGGCGATCAGCCGGCCCTCGCGGATCAGCAGCAGCCGGTCGCAGCGGGCCGCCTCGTCCATCACGTGACTGGACACCAGCAGGGTGGTGCCGGCGGCGGCCATGGCGTGGAACCGGGCCCACAGGTCGGCCCGCAGCACCGGGTCCTGACCGACGGTCGGCTCGTCGAGGATGACCAGCTCCGGGTCGCCGACCAGGGCGCAGGCCAGGGAGGCCCGACTGCGCTGGCCGCCGGAGAGGGTGGCGACCAGCTGACCGGCCGCCTGGGCCAGCCCGACGGCGCTCACCGCCTCGTCCGCCTCGGCCCGCCCACGCCCGTACAGGGCCGCGAAGTAGCGGGCGTTCTCCCGCACGGTCAGGTCGGCGTAGACGCTCGGCGCCTGCGTGAGGTAGCCGACCCGGTGCCGCAGCGCCGGGGCCCCCGCCGGCTGGCCCAGCACGGTCACCGTCCCCGAGGTGACCACCTGCACGCCGACCACGGCGCGCATGAACGTGGTCTTGCCGCTGCCGCTGGGCCCCAGCAGACCGGTGACGGCGCCCCGCGGGACGGCGCAGGTGATGCCGTCCAGCACCCGCCGCCCGCCCCGATCGACCACCAGGTCGTGGACGCCTATCGCGTCGTCCATCGCGCACCTCCAAGAAACTCATCGCTCGTTGAATTCCAACGCTAGAGAGGAGTGTGCGGCCCGCGCAACGGCCGGCCTGTCCTCTGGTGCCCGCCCTCGCGCCCAGCGTGACAACGGGCAGTAGGCTTCGGACCGGACAGCAGGTCCGGCAACGGGCATTGCGTGCCGATCGGACGTACGGCACGATGACGCCGTGGGTCACGCTCCGTTACCGCACAGCGGATTTCTCGAGGACTGGGCCGCGCGGTTGCGGGACGCCGCCGAACGGCCGGTCGTCGGCATCCTGCTGCGCGGCAGTCACGCCCGGCGGGCGGCCACCGCGCACAGCGACGTCGACCTCGACGTGCTCGTCGGTGGCTCGCCGTACGCCGCCCGTCGCGCGTACCTGGCCGAAACCGCCGGTCGGGTCACCCACGTGTCGGTGGCGGCGCGGGACGTCCGCTCCTGGGTGCACCGGCTCGGCGAGCCGGCCGACTGGGCGTTCGGACTGCCGGTCACCGCGCCGGCCCGGCTGCTCTGGGCGGACCCGCACTGGCGGCCCCGGATCGACCTGCCGGTGCTCTGCCAGCCCGCCGAGCCGCCCCGGCTGGAGGAGCTGATCGCCCTGCTCGGCAAGGCCGCTGCCGCCCGCGCCGCCACCGACCGCCTCGGGGTCCGGCTCGCCGTGGCGGACCTGGCCCGGATCTGCCCGTCGGTGCTGCGCCCGGCGAACCCGTCGGTGCGGGTGTCGTCCCGCCGCGCGGCGTTCGCGGCGGCCCTGGAGCTGCCGGTCGCCCCGGCCGGCTACCGCGAGGACATGCTCCGCTGCCTCGGCCTGCGCCCGGGCGCCACCGGCCAGCTCTGGGCCGCCGCCGTGCGGCTGGTCGCCGGCACCGTGGCGCTGATCCGCCCGTACGCCGGGGAGATCGCCGAATCCTCCGGCACCGACCTGGCCGAGGCCCTGGTCGACGGCCGCCTCGACCGTTACGTGGCCCAGCTCGCGCGGCCCGTGGCCGACCGGCCGAACCCTCGGCGGGAGCCGTCGCCGGTGCCCACCCCACGTGCGGGACAATGGGCAACTGTGCCCGTACCTGACGCGCCGGTGACCGGCGTCCCCAGCGAACCGAGCGGCCCGGTGGCCTCGACGCCGGTCCGTCCGTCCCGGCTCGATCCGGCCATCGCGGCCCAGTTGCGCCGCAACGCCGACGGCCTGGTCGCCGCGGTGGTACGCGCGCACGACTCCGGCGAGGTGCTGATGGTCGCCTGGATGGACGACGAGGCGTTGCACCGCACCCTCACCACCGGCCGGGCCACCTACTGGTCGCGCAGCCGCCGCGAATACTGGGTCAAGGGCGCCACCTCCGGGCACCACCAGTACGTGCGCTCGGTGGCCCTGGACTGTGACGGCGACGCCCTGCTGGTCAGCGTCGACCAGGTCGGCGCGGCCTGCCACACCGGGCACCGGACGTGCTTCTTCACCGAGCTGCCGGTCACCGCGCCGGACGCCCGGTGAGCACGGTGCGGCGGAGCCCCGCCGGGACCGAGAGGCGGGCCGACGCATGACCGACGGCGCGGTGAGCCCCGACCTGGCCACCTTCACCGAACTGGCCGCCGGCTGGCGTGTCGTACCGGTCACCCGCCGGCTGCTGGCCGACGCCGAGACTCCGGTGGGGGTCTACCGCAAGCTCGCCGGCGGGCCCGGCACCTTCCTGCTCGAATCGGCCGAGCAGGGGGTCGGCTCGGCGGGCATGGCCTGGTCGCGGTACTCGTTCATCGGCGTCCGGAGCAGCGCCACCCTCGTCGAGCGCGACGGCGCGGCGACCTGGCTCGGGCAGCCCCCGGCCGGGCTGCCCACCGACGGCGACCCGGTGCGGGTGCTGCGGGACACCGTGGCGGCGCTCGCCGGGCCGCCGCCCGGCCCCGGCGACGGCCTGCCACCGCTGACCGGGGGCATGGTCGGCTACCTCGGGTACGACCTCGTCCGTCGCTTCGAGCGGCTGCCCGAGCTGACCGAGTCCGACCTCGGCGTGCCGGAGCTGGGCATGATGCTCGCGACCGACCTGGTGGTGCTCGACCACTACGACGGCTCCGCGATCCTGGTCGCCAACGCGGTACTGCCACCGCTGGACGCGACGGACCGCGCCGCGTACGTCACCGCCGCGTACCACCACGCGGTGGGTCGCCTCGACGCGATGACCACCGCGCTGTCCCGACCCATCCCGCCGATGATCTCGACGGTCGCGCGTCCACCGGCCGGCGAGGTCGTCTGTCGTACGCCCGAGGGGGGCTACGTCAAGGCCGTGGAGGCGGCCAAGGAGGCGATCCGGGCGGGCGAGTGCTTCCAGATCGTGCTGTCCCAGCGGTTCGAGCGGGCCACGCACGCCGACCCGCTGGACGTCTACCGGGTGCTGCGCACCAGCAACCCCAGCCCGTACATGTACCTGCTGCGCTTCGACGGGTTCGACATCGTCGGCTCGTCGCCGGAGGCGCACCTGAAGGTCACCGCCGGCGCGGACGGGCGGCGGCGGGTGCTGCTGCACCCGATCGCGGGCACCCGCCCGCGCGGCGGCACCCCGGCGGCCGACGCGGGCCTCGCCGCCGAGCTGCTCGCCGATCCCAAGGAGCGCGCCGAGCACGTCATGCTGGTCGACCTGGGCCGCAACGACCTGGGCCGGGTCTGCGAGCCGGGCAGCGTCCAGGTGCCCGAGTTCGCGACCATCGAGCGGTACAGCCACGTGATGCACATCGTCTCCACCGTGACCGGCACGCTGCGTGACGACCGTTCGGCGTTCGACGCGCTCGCCGCGACCTTCCCGGCCGGGACGCTCTCCGGCGCGCCCAAGGTGCGCGCCATGGAGATCATCGAGGAGTTGGAGCCGGTACGCCGTGGCGTCTACGGAGGGACGGTCGGCTACTTCGGCTTCGGCGGCGACCTGGACATGGCGATCGCCATCCGGACCGCGCTGATCCGTGACGGCCGCGCCTACGTGCAGGCCGGGGCCGGAGTGGTCGCCGACTCGGATCCGGCCGCCGAGGAGCAGGAGACCCGCGACAAGGCCGCCGCCGTGCTGGCCGCGATCGCCGCCGCCGAAACGCTGCGGGCGGCCCGATGAACGTGAAGGGTCGGCGCGAGCTGACGTACGCGATGCTGCTCTGTCTCGCCGGCGCGGGCCTGGCGCTGTGGATGGCGACCCGGGGCTGGTCGGTCGAGCTGACCGCGCGGCCGGCGCCGCTGCCGCCGGTGCGCGAGGCGCGCAGCGGGGCCGCCCTGCTGCCGTGGCTGCCGGCGCTGGCCGTGGTGGCGTTGGCCGGTGGCGGCGCGGTGCTGGCCACCCGGGGTCGGGTACGGCGGCTGCTGGGTGTGCTGCTCGGCGCGCTGGGCCTGGCGGTGTCGGCCGGCGCTGGTTACGGACTGGTCGCCGACCTCGACGGTGTGGTGAGTCGGCAGTGGCCGGCGCTCTGCCTGGTCGGCGGTCTGCTCGTCGCCGTGGGTGGTGGGTGGACGGCACTGCGCGGCGGCGGGTGGCCGGCGATGGGCGCCCGGTACGAACGGCCGACGCGGACCGTCACGGAGAGTAGGCCGAGCACGGCTGCCGCCCCGGGCCCGATGGCCGGTCGGCGGACCACCGAGGCGTGGGACGCGTTGGACCGGGGCGAGGACCCCACGGCCGGCTGATCAGCCGACCGGCTGACGGTCCCGCTCCCGGACGACCGGCTGACGGTCCCGCTGCGGGCGCGCGGCGGCGCGGGTGGCGGTCAGTTCGGCCACCAGGCGGTCCAGCTCGGCGCGTCGGTCGGCGCGGGCCCGGTCGGCGCAGACCGCCTCCCAGGCGTTACCGCGTGCCGTGCGCATCCGGCCCTCACCGACGACGGCCCGTTCCAGGGTGTGCACCACCCCGACGGCGAACGACGCCATGGTCCGCGAGATGGTGGTCAGTCCGATGCTGGAGTTCGACTCGGCAGTGTTCATGGCTCACTCCACACGAGGAGTCGGCGACGGTCGGGCAGGCGCGTCATCGAGTCTGCCCGAGGACGATGCTCACCGGCCGACGTTTCGTCCGGGTGACCACCCCGTCAACTGTCCCGCCGCGCCCGCGACCTGGGAGGGGCCGTTCGGCCTTGAGCTTGCTCACAACATCGACTGCTGTCGCTGTCATCGGGCGGCGATCGGCGGTGGGTGGCATGATCGATGGGTCGGCCCGGTTCAACCGGAGCCGCCGGGTTGTCGTCGTGTGACGGCGGTCGATACGGAGGTGGCGCTGCGTGACATCCCCTTCACGGCAAGTCGGCCATTATGCCGCAGGCCTTTTCGTGAGCAGCGCCATACCCCCGGCTCCCGGCCTCGGTCGGGTGCCCCTAGCATCGGCCCATGACACCCGGAGAGGGGAGTCCGTTGGTGACTGCTGAGCATGCGCACGCGGAGGGGGACGAGGCCGGTCAGGCGGCGTCCGTAAGCGTGCTCGACGAGATTCTGGCTGGCGTGCGCGAGGACGTCGCCCGTCGCCAGGAGCAGGTTCCGTTGGAACGGATCCGTGAACTGGCCGCGGCGGCGCCGCCGCCGCTGGACGCGTACGCCGCGCTGCGCAAGCCCGGTGTCGCGGTCATCGCCGAGGTCAAGCGCTCCTCGCCGTCCAAGGGCCGGCTGGCGGAGATCGCCGATCCGGCCGACCTCGCCGTCGACTACGCGGCGGGTGGCGCGCGGGCCATCAGCGTGCTGACCGAGGGGCGCTGGTTCGGCGGTTCGCTGGACGACCTCGCCGCCGTCCGGGCCGCCGTCACCGTGCCGGTGCTGCGCAAGGACTTCGTGGTCTCCAGCTACCAGGTGCACGAGGCGCGCGCACACGGCGCCGACCTGGTGCTGCTGATCGTGGCCGCCCTCGAGCAGAACGTGCTGATGGGCCTGCTGGAGCGGATCGAGTCGCTGGGCATGACCGCGCTCGTCGAGGTCCACGACGAGGAGGAGGCCGACCGGGCCCTGGAGGCCGGCGCGCAGGTGATCGGGGTCAACGCCCGTGACCTGCGTACCCTTCAGGTGGACCGCTCGGTGTTCGAGCGGATCGCGCCGGGCCTGCCGAGCAGCGTCGTCAAGATCGCCGAGTCCGGCGTTCGCGGGCCGCACGACCTGATCCGGTACGCCTCCGCCGGCGCCGACGCGGTCCTGGTCGGCGAAGGACTGGTCACCCAGAAGAGCCCACGCGAGGCGGTGGCCGAGTTGGTCAACGCCGGTAACCACCCGGCGACGCCCCGGCCGGTGCGCTGACCGCGCCGGTGTGCCGCCCCACCGAGAGGATTGTCCGATGAGCGCCGACGCGCTGGCCCCGGTGGCCGGTTCGCAGCCCGACTCCGCCGGCCACTTCGGCCGCTTCGGCGGTCGGTTCGTGCCCGAGGCCCTGGTGGCCGCGCTGGACGAGCTCGACGGGGCGTGGCGGACGGCGATCGCGGACGAGTCCTTCCGAGCCGAGTTCGGCGCGCTGCTGCGCGACTACGCCGGCACGCCGTCGCTGCTCTACGAGGCCCGCCGGTTCTCCGCGAAGGTCGGCGCCCGGGTGCTGCTCAAGCGCGAGGACCTCAACCACACCGGCGCGCACAAGATCCGCAACGTGCTCGGCCAGGCGCTGCTCACCAAGCGGATGGGCAAGACCCGGGTGATCGCCGAGACCGGGGCGGGCCAGCACGGCGTCGCCACCGCGACCGCCGCCGCCCTGTTCGACCTCGAGTGCGTGGTCTACATGGGCGAGGTCGACACCGAGCGGCAGGCGCTCAACGTGGCCCGGATGCGGATGCTCGGCGCCACCGTCGTACCGGTCACCACCGGTTCGCGCACCCTCAAGGACGCGATGAACGAGGCGATGCGCGACTGGGTGGCGAACGTCGACGGGACCCACTACCTGATCGGCACCGCCGCCGGGCCGCACCCGTTCCCGGCGATGGTGCGGGACTTCGTCCGGGGCATCGGTGACGAGGCCCGGCAGCAGTGCCTCGACCTGACCGGCGCGCTGCCGGACGCGGTCACCGCCTGCGTCGGCGGCGGCTCCAACGCGCTGGGCATCTTCCACGCCTTCGTTCCCGACGAGGACGTGCGGCTGTACGGCTTCGAGGCCGGCGGCGACGGGGTGACCACCAGTCGGCACGCGGCCAGCATCACCGGCGGGTCGGCGGGCGTGCTGCACGGTGCCCGCACGTACGTGTTGCAGGACGCCGACGGGCAGACGTTGGAGTCGCACTCGATCTCCGCCGGCCTGGACTACCCGGGCGTCGGGCCCGAGCACGCCTGGCTGCACGACACCGGCCGGGCCAGCTACCTGCCCGTGACCGACGAGGAGGCGATGGCCGCCTTCGAACTGCTCTGCCGCACCGAGGGCATCATTCCGGCGATCGAGAGCTCGCACGCGCTCGCCGGCACCGTGACGCTGGCCCCGAAGCTCGCCGCCGAGCTGGGCCGGGAGCCCACCATCGTGGTGAACCTCTCCGGCCGGGGCGACAAGGACGTGCACACCGCCGGGGACTACTTCGGCATCCTCGACAAGGAGCGCTGAGGTGAGTCGCATCGGGGTGGCCTTCGACAAGGCCCGGGCCGACGGGCGGGCCGTGCTGGTGGGCTGTATGCCGGCCGGGTTTCCGACCGTCGAGGGCAGCATCGCGGCCATGACGGCGATGGTCGAGGCCGGCGTCGACGTCATCGAGGTGGAGATCCCGTACTCCGATCCGGTGATGGACGGGCCGGTCATCCAGAAGGCCAGCGACATCGCGCTGGCCGGCGGGGTCCGTACGGCCGACACGATGCGCATCATCGAGGCCGTCGCGGCGACCGGCGCGCCGGTCGTCACGATGACCTACTGGAACCCCGTCGAGCGGTACGGCGTGGACGTGTTCGCCCGTGACCTGGCCGCCGCCGGTGGCACCGGCCTGATCACGCCGGACCTGATTCCCGACGAGGCGGCGGAGTGGCTGGCCGCCTCGGACGCCCACGGGCTGGACCGCACCTTCCTGGTGTCGCCGTCGTCCACCGACGCGCGGCTCGCGATGACCGTCGAGCACTGCCGGGGCTTCGTCTACGCCACGGCGGTGATGGGGGTGACCGGCGCGCGGGCGCGTACCTCCGACGCCGCTCCCACCCTGGTCTCGCGGGTGCGCGGGGCCACCGACCTGCCCGTCGGGGTCGGCCTGGGCGTGGGCACGGGCGCGCAGGCCAGCACCGTCGCCGGGTACGCCGACGGGGTGATCGTCGGCAGCGCGCTGGTGCGGTGCGTCCTGGACGCCTCGTCCGAGGCCGAAGGGCTGGCCGCGCTGCGTACCCTGAGCGCCGAACTCGCCGAGGGCGTCCGCAACCCGGCCCGCTGAGCGCCGCCGCGGGCCGACCCGGCCCGCGTCGCTCGCCGCTTCTGCGGCACGGGTGCGACAACTCTGATGCCTGTGCGTCATCTTGATGACGCACAGGCATCACGCTCGACCGGGTGCCGCCCGTCCGTCGCCCGGCCTCTCCGGCGGCTCCGGCACCGCGAACCAGACGTCATTCCGAGCGCGGTACGGCGGCCCGGGGTGCCGCTGCGGGGGTGCGCAGCGGTAGCGTGTGCACCCGTGACCATCGCCTCGCTATCTCCCCAGGCGGCCCTGCCCAGTCCCAGCACCGCCGTCTGGCAGCTCGGGCCGTTCCCGCTGCGGGCGTACGCGCTGTGCATCATCGCCGGCATCGTGCTGGCCTGCTGGGTGACCGAGCGTCGGCTGCGCCAGCGTGGCGTCGCGCCCGGGGCGGTGCTCGACATCGCCGTCTGGGCGGTGCCCGCCGGCATCATCGGCGCCCGGGTCTACCACGTGATCACCTCGCCGGAGAAGTACTTCGGCGCCGGCGGCGAGCCGCTGAAGGCGTTCTACATCTGGGAGGGCGGCCTCGGCATCTGGGGCGCGGTCGCGGGCGGCGCGGTCGGCGCCTGGATCGCGGCCCGCCAGCTCGGCATCCCGCTCGGCGTGGTGGCCGACGCGTTGGCCCCCGGGCTGCCGCTGGCCCAGGCGGTCGGCCGGCTGGGCAACTGGTTCAACAACGAGCTGTTCGGCGGCCGGACGACCCTTCCGTGGGGTCTGGAGATCCACCGGATGGACCCGGACAGCCCCGGGCACGCCCTGCGCGACGACGCCGGCCAGCCGATTCTCGAACCGGGCCTCTACCACCCGACGTTCCTCTACGAGTTGCTGTGGAACGTCGGGGTGGCCGGGCTGGTCCTCGTCCTGGACCGGCGGTTGAAGCTCGGGCGGGGCCGGGCGTTCGCGCTGTACGTCATGGGTTACACCGCCGGCCGGTTCTGGATCGAGCTGATGCGTACCGACGAGGCGAACCAGATCTTCGGCGTACGGCTCAACGTGTGGACCGCGGCCCTGGTCTTCCTCGGCGCGCTGGCCTACTTCGTGCGGGTTCGTGGCCCCCGGGAGTTCCTGATCCCGATCGGCGCGGCGGCCACCGCCACGCCGCCCACGACGTCCGACCTGTCGCAGGTCGACGTCTCCGCACGCGAGACCGGCGCACGCGCCGCCGCCCCCGAGGGTTACCGGGTGGTCAGCGAGGAGCAGTACGCCACCTGGCGGGACACCGGTGTGGCGCCACCGGAGCCGGCCGACGACGTGCTCCCGGAGGGCGCCGAGTCACCAGCCGACGGGGACGGCGCCGCCGAGTCGACGGACGGTACGCCCGAGGGGCGCGACGGGGCCCGGGCCGACGCCACCGGCGTACGCCCCGCCGACCGGGACAGCTGAGCGGGGGCGGCCCGATGCGAAGCGCGGTGGTGGTCGGCGCCGGGGTCGGGGGCCTCGCGGTCGCCGGCGCGCTGGCCCGGTCCGGGTGGCAGGTAACCCTGCTGGACCGTGCCGAGCGGGTTCGACCCGAGCCGACCGCCGTGGTGCTCTGGCCCAACGGTGTGCGCGCCCTG
Organism: Micromonospora sp. NPDC049801; assembly: GCF_040656575.1. Taxonomy (NCBI): domain Bacteria; kingdom Bacillati; phylum Actinomycetota; class Actinomycetes; order Micromonosporales; family Micromonosporaceae; genus Micromonospora; species Micromonospora sp. NPDC049801. The sequence goes on from NZ_JBFAMS010000008.1 coordinate 209,760, forward strand.
CAGGCCCTCGGCCTGGGCGCCGGTCTGGCCGCCATCGCCACACCGCTGCCCGATGGCGGGGTACGCCGTCCGGACGGGCACTGGCTCGTGCAGCCCCGGCCGACGCCGGCCGACCGGATGCCGGTGGTGGTGCACCGCGAGGACCTGCACGACGCCCTGATCGCCGGCCTCGGCGACCGGGTCGAGCTGCGAACCGGGGTGACCGTACGCCACGTCCGCGTCGATCCGGGCGAACGACCGGGTGTGAACGACGGACGGCACACCATCGAAGCCGACCTGGTGGTCGCGGCGGACGGCACGGACAGCGTCATCCGCCGCCAGCTGGCCCCCGAGTCCCGGGTGGTCAGCTCCGGCTGCGCCGCCTGGCGTGCCGTCATCCCCTGGTACCGGGCGCCCCGGCTGCCCGCCGACCAGCCGATCGGCGGCGAGGTGCTCGGCGCGGGCTACCGCTTCGTGGCCGCCTCGCTGGGCGAGCGGGGCTCCTCGGGTGGCTCCACGCGCGGTGGCATCTACTGGGTGGCCACGGCGGCCGGCGCTCCCCGCCCGGAGCCGCCGGAGACCCAGCTCGCTCTCCTGCGCCGCTGGTACGCCGGCTGGCCCGCGCCGATCGGCGCGCTGCTCGACGCCACCGACCCGAGCGACCTCGTCCAGCAGGAGGTGCGCGAGCTCCGCCCGCTGCCGCGCGCGTACGGCTTCGGGGTCGGGCCGGGCGGGGTGGTGCTGCTCGGCGACGCGGCGCACGCCATGCCGCCGCACCTCGGGCAGGGCGCCTGCCTCGCGTTCGAGGACGCCGCCACCCTCGCCTCCCTGCTGCGCGAGGCCCGGCTACCCGACGCCGTGCAGACGTACGACCGCGTGCGCCGTCCCCGGGCGGCGACCGTGGTCCGGCAGACCCGGCGGATGTCCGCGGTGCTGCAGACCCGGGGCCGGTTGGCGCTGCGTGCCCGTGACGCCGCGCTCGGCACGATCAACTCGCGGCTGCTCTCCAGCGCCGCCGCCTCCGCGGCCCAGTGGCGTCCGCCGGCCTGACCGACTCGCGCTGGCCCGGCCGGCTTGGCGCCGGCCGGGCGGCTCAGGGAATCAGGGCGGCGGGTTCGGCGATGCAGGCGGTGCCGATGCGGCGGAAGCCGACCCGCAGGTAGACCCGGGCGATCTCCTCGCTGCCGGCGGAGAGGAAGACGAGCCCGGTCCCGGCGGCGAGCAGTTCCCGGGCGAGGGTGGCGGTCAGCGCGGCGCCCATTCCGCGTCGGCGGGCGGCCGGCAGGGTGGCCACTCCGGCGATCTCGGCGACATCATCCACGCGCATCGCCATGCCGCTGGCCAGCGCACCCTCGGTCGGCGTGCCGGCCAGCGCGGAGATCCGTCGACCGTCGGCGATGCGGGTCCGCTCCTCGTCGAGCGCGGCCACCTCCAGCTCGGTGACGGCCGCGTCCCGCTCGGCCGGTCCGGCCTCGCCGGGCGCGGTGCCGGGGACGCCGAACGCCACGGCCGCCACGGCCCGCCGGGCGGCCACGTCCGCGGCGAAGTCGGGTGAGTCCGCCGCCAGCACCCGCACGGGTACGTCGGAGAGCGTCGCCGGGTCGGGCAGGGCGGCCGGGTCGAGGACCATCAGCGGGGCCTCCAGCACGGACAGCCCGGCCGAGCGGGCCACCGCGAGCAGCTCCGGCGTCGTCTCGTGCACCCACTCGAACGCCTCCGGCAGGCCCAGCTCGCGCTGGCGTTCCCGTACCGAGGTCACGTCGGCCAGCGACGGCGGCTCGGTGGCGTCGATCCGGGGGCGGGCGTAGAACGGCCAGCCGGCACCCTCGCGGACGAACAGCGCCAACCCGCCGTGCTCCTCGACACCGGCGACGTCGCGGGGCACCGCGTCGTAGAAACGTTCCAACTGGTCGAAGATGTCTTTGTGCACCGAATCCACCGCGCGAGACTACACGTCCCAGACTCTGGACGGTGTGATCAATCTTGAGTGGCCTTGTCCCCCCAGCCCTAACGTAGACTCAATAGACCCACGGGCCGACGTCGTCCCCACCCATGATCCAACCTGAGTGACGACAGGAGGCCCGGTGGCTCAGCCGTACGCGGATTCGACACAGCCGCACCCGCACAGCCCGCAGGCGTCCCCGACGCCCGGCCCCCGCCCCGAGGCCCAGGGCCTCTACGACCCGGCGCAGGAGCACGACGCCTGTGGGGTCGCCTTCGTGGCGGACCTGTACGGCCGACGGTCCCATTCCGTCGTCGCCAACGGGCTCGGCGCGCTCTGCCGCCTGGACCACCGGGGTGCCCGGGGCGCGGAGCCCAACACCGGCGACGGCGCCGGCATCATGATCCAGGTACCGGACGCGTTCCTGCGCGCCGTCGCCGGCATTCCGCTGCCGCCGGCCGGCGAGTACGCCACCGGCCTGGTCTTCCTGCCCGACGACGACGCCGCCGAGGCGCGCGCCCGTCGGGTGGTCGAGAAGTACGCGCTGGTCGAGGGCGCGGACCTGCTCGGCTGGCGGGACGTGCCGATCGCGCCGGACGGGCTCGGCGACACCGCCCTGGCGGCCATGCCCCGGGTCCGCCAGGTCTTCGTGGCCGCGCACCGCCTCACCGACTCGCCCGCCGGACCGGCCGGCTCCCCGCTGCGCGGCATCGAGCTGGACCGGGTGGCGTTCTGCCTTCGTAAGCAGGCCGAGCGGGAGACCGCCGAGCGGGGCGTGCCGGCGTACTTCCCGTCGCTGTCCAGCCGCACGATGGTTTACAAGGGCATGCTCACGCCCGACCAGCTGCCGGCGTTCTACCCGGACCTGCGCGACGAGCGGGTCGACAGCGCGATCGCGCTGGTGCACTCCCGCTTCTCCACGAACACGTTCCCCTCGTGGCCGCTGGCGCACCCGTACCGGTTCATCGCCCACAACGGCGAGATCAACACGATCCGCGGCAACCGGAACTGGATGCAGGCCCGCGAGGCGCTGCTGCGCTCGCCGAACGTGCCGGGCAACATCCGGCGTGTCTTCCCGGTCTGCACCCCCGCCGCCTCGGACTCGGCGAACTTCGACGAGGTGCTGGAGCTGCTGCACCTGGCCGGTCGGAGCCTGCCGCACGCGGTGCTCATGATGATCCCGGAGGCGTGGGAGAACGACCCCGGCATGCAGCCGGACAAGCGGGCGTTCTACCGCTTCCACGCGAGCCTCATGGAGCCGTGGGACGGGCCGGCGTCGGTCGCCTTCACCGACGGCGAGATCGTCGGCGCGGTGCTGGACCGCAACGGGCTGCGCCCGGGGCGCTGGTGGCAGACCGACGACGGTCTCGTGGTGCTGGGCTCCGAGGCGGGCGTGCTCGACCTCGACCCCGCCCACGTGGTGGCCAAGGGCCGGCTCCAGCCGGGCCGGATGTTCCTGGTCGACACCGTGGCCGGCCGGATCGTGCACGACGACGAGATCAAGTCCGAGTTGGCCGCCGCCGAGCCGTACGCCGAGTGGCTGCACGCCGGGCTGATCGAGCTGGACGACCTGCCGGCCCGCGAGCACACCGTCTACACCCACGACTCGGTGCGTCGCCGTCAGCAGACCTTCGGCTACACCCAGGAGGAGCTGAAGGTCCTGCTCGCGCCCATGGCGCGGACCGGCGCGGAGCCGCTGGGCTCGATGGGCACGGACACCCCGATCGCGCCGCTGTCGACGCGGCCGCGACTGCTCTACGACTACTTCCACCAGCTCTTCGCACAGGTCACCAACCCGCCGCTGGACGCCATCCGCGAGGAGCTGGTGACCAGCCTGGCGTCGACGATCGGGCCGGAGGGCAACCTGCTCGACCCGACCGCGGCGAGCTGCCGGCAGATCGTGCTGCCGCACCCGATCATCGACAACGACGAGCTGGCGAAGATCCTCTCCATCGACGAGGACGGTGACCTGCCCGGCTTCAAGGCCGTTCGGGTGTCCGGCCTGTACCGCCTGCGCGACGGCGCGGCCGGGATCAAGGCGCGACTGATCGAGATCTGCCGGCACGTCTCCGAGGCCATCGAGGACGGCGTGCGCATCCTGGTGCTCTCCGACCGGGACTCCAACGCCGATCTCGCGCCGATCCCGTCGCTGTTGCTCACCGCCGCCGTGCACCAGCACCTGGTCCGCGAGCAGACGCGTACGCAGGCGGCGCTGATCGTGGAGTCCGGCGACTGCCGCGAGGTGCACCACGCGGCGGTCCTGATCGGGTACGGCGCGGCGGCGGTCAACCCGTACCTGGCGTTCGAGTCCGTGGAGGACATGATCACCACTGGTGCGCTCGCCGGGGTCGAGCCGGCCGCAGCGGTGCGCAACTACGCCAAGGCGCTCGGCAAGGGCGTCCTCAAGATCATGTCCAAGATGGGCATCTCGACGGTCTCGTCGTACTGCGGCGCGCAGGTCTTCGAGGCGGTCGGCCTGGACAGCCGGCTCATCGACAGGTACTTCCGGGGCACCCCGAGCCGGATCGGCGGCGTCGGGCTGGCCGGTGTGCACGCCGAGGTGGCCGCCCGGCACGCGCTGGCCTGGCCGCCGGCGGGCACCGCCGACTCGGACCGGCTGGAGGTCGGTGGCGAGTACCAGTGGCGTCGCGAGGGTGAGCTGCACCTGTTCAACCCGGAGACGGTCTTCCTGCTGCAACACGCCACCCGCAGCCGGCAGTACGACGTCTTCCGCCAGTACACGTCCAAGGTGGACGGGCTCGCCGCGCAGGCCGGCTCGCTGCGGGGCCTGTTCACCCTGCGCACCGGGGTCCGTCCGGCAGTGCCGATCGAGGAGGTCGAGCCGGCCACCGAGATCGTCAAGCGGTTCGCCACCGGTGCCATGTCGTACGGCTCGATCTCGGCCGAGGCGCACGAGACGCTCGCCATCGCGATGAACCGCCTCGGCGGCAAGTCCAACACCGGTGAGGGCGGCGAGGACGTCGATCGGCTGCACGACCCGCTGCGCCGCTCCTCGGTCAAGCAGATCGCCAGCGGCCGGTTCGGCGTGACCAGCGAATACCTCGTCAACGCCGACGACCTCCAGATCAAGATGGCCCAGGGCGCGAAGCCCGGCGAGGGCGGCCAGCTCCCCGGCAACAAGGTCTGGCCGTGGATCGCCCGTACCCGGCACGCCACCCCCGGCGTCGGCCTCATCTCGCCGCCGCCGCACCACGACATCTACTCGATCGAGGACCTGGCGCAGCTCGTGCACGACCTGAAGTGCGTCAACCCGGCGGCCCGGGTGCACGTCAAGCTGGTCAGCGAGGTGGGCGTCGGCACCGTCGCCGCAGGTGTGGCCAAGCTCAAGGCCGACGTCATCCTGATCTCCGGTCACGACGGTGGCACGGGCGCGTCCCCGATGAACTCGCTCAAGCACGCCGGCACCCCGTGGGAGCTTGGCCTGGCCGAGGCGCAGCAGACGCTGCTGCTCAACAAGCTGCGTGACCGGGTCACCGTGCAGGTCGACGGCCAACTCAAGACCGGCCGGGACGTCCTGGTCGCGGCGCTGCTCGGGGCCGAGGAGTTCGGCTTCGCGACCGCGCCGCTGATCGTCTCGGGCTGCGTGATGATGCGGGTCTGCCACCTGGACACCTGTCCGGTCGGCATCGCCACCCAGAACCCGGTGCTGCGCGAGCGGTACACGGGCACCCCGGAGTTTGTCGAGAACTTCTTCCTGTTCCTCGCCGAGGAGGTCCGGGGATATTTGGCCGAGCTGGGCCTGCGGTCCATCGAGGAGGCGATCGGGCAGAGCGAGCTGCTCGACGTGGCCCCGGCGCTGTCGCACTGGAAGGCCCACGGTCTCGACCTGGCTCCCGTCCTGCACCTGCCGGAGCTGCCCGCCGGCACCGTCCGACGCGGGGTCCGCGCCCAGGACCACGGCCTGGAGCATGCCCTGGACAACGAGCTGATCGCGCTGGCCGCCCCGGCGTTCGCCGAGGGCGCGCCGGTGCGGGTCGAGGTGGCGGTGCGCAACGAGCACCGCAGCGTCGGCGCGATGCTCGGCGGCGAGGTGACCCGCCGCTTCGGCGGCGACGGCCTGCCCGAGGACACCATCGAGTTCGTGCTGCACGGCACCGCCGGCCAGTCGTTCGGCGCCTTCCTGCCGAGGGGCGTCACCCTGCGGCTGCACGGCGACGCCAACGACTACGTGGGCAAGGGCCTCTCCGGCGGACGCATCGTCGTCCGTCCGGACGCCGCCGCGCCGTTCCTCGACCCCGACGCCGAGCCGGGGCAGCGCGCGGAGGACCAGATCATCGCCGGCAACACCATCCTGTACGGCGCGACGGCGGGCGAGGTCTTCCTGCGCGGCCGGGTGGGGGAGCGGTTCGCGGTGCGCAACTCCGGCGCGGTCGCCGTCGTCGAGGGCGTCGGCGACCACGGCTGTGAGTACATGACCGGCGGCACCGTGGTGGTGCTCGGCGCGACCGGCCGCAACTTCGCCGCCGGCATGTCGGGCGGAACCGCGTTCGTGCACCGGTTGGACCGGTCCCGGGTCAACGCGGAGCTGGTCGACCTGGCGCCGCTGAGCGAGCAGGAGCAGACGCTGCTGCACGAGCTGATCCAGCGGCACGTCGCCGAGACCGGTTCGGCGGTCGCCGAGGAGTTGCTCAAGCGCTGGCCGGAGGCGGTGGCCGAGTTCACCGCCGTGGTGCCCCGCGACTACCGCCGGGTGCTGGAGATCATGAAGGCCGCCGAAGCCGCCGGCCACGACGTCGACGACGCGGTGATGAGCGCGCTCAGCGCGCCGGCCGCGTCCGTGCCGCCCGCGCCGCGGGCGGCCACCCCGGAGGTGGCCCGTGCCTGACCCGAACGGTTTCCTGCGTTACGACCGGCGTCTGCCGGCCCGCCGTCCGGTGCCGGTGCGGATCAGCGACTGGCGGGAGGTCTACCCGCCGGCCGGTGAGGAGCTGGTCCGCGAGCAGGCCACCCGGTGCATGGACTGCGGCATCCCGTTCTGCCACGACGGCTGCCCGCTGGGCAACCGCATCCCAGACTGGAACGACCTGGTGCGGACCGGCAACTGGGACGCCGCCGTCGAGTCGCTGCACGCCACCAACAACTTTCCGGAGTTCACCGGGCGGCTCTGCCCGGCGCCCTGCGAGGCGGCGTGCGTACTCGGCATCGCCGGCGGCCAACCGGTGACGATCAAGCAGGTCGAGGTGGAGATCGCCGACGCGGCGGCCGCCCGCGGGTTCACCCCGCGCCCGATCCCGACGCCGTCGGGCCGGTCGGTGGCCGTGGTCGGCTCCGGGCCCGCCGGGCTCGCCGCCGCCCAGCAGCTCGCCCGCGCCGGTCACGCCGTGACGGTGTACGAGCGCGACGACGCGATCGGTGGCCTGCTCCGGTACGGCATCCCCGACTTCAAGTTGGAGAAGCGGCACATCGACGCCCGGTTGGCCCAGCTCACCGCCGAGGGGGTGCGTTTCCGCACCGGCGTGCACGTCGGCGTCGACGTTACCGCCGAGCAGTTGCGCGCCGAGCACGACGCGGTGCTGCTGGCCTGTGGGGCGTTGCAGGGCCGGGACACGCCGGAGACGCCGGGGCGGGCGCTTCGGGGCGTACACCAGGCGATGGCGCACCTGGTCGCGGCGAACCGGGCGGTCGCGACCGCGACCACCGAGGAGGCCGCCGAGCGTCGGTTGGCGCAGGCGGTGCTGCCGGACGGCACCCCGATCGACGCGGCCGGCAAGCACGTGGTGATCCTCGGTGGCGGTGACACGGCGGCGGACTGCCTCGGCGTCGCGCACCGGCAGGGCGCCGCCGGTGTGCACCAGCTCGACCTGTACCCGCAGCCGCCGACCGAGCGCGACGAGGCCCGGGATCCGTGGCCGACCTGGCCGTGGCTGCTGCGCAACTACCCGGCGCACGAGGAGGGCGGAGAGCGGGTCTTCGCCGTGGCGGTGCAGGAGTTCGTGGACGACGGAACCGGTCAGGTGCGTGCGGTACGGATCGCCGAGGTGACGGTCGAGAAGGTGGACGGCCGGCGGGTGCTGACCGTGGTGCCGGGGTCCGAGCGGGAGTTGCCCGCCGACCTGGTGCTGCTGGCGATCGGGTTCGAGGGCACCGAGCAGCAGCCGCTGTTGGAGCAGTTCGGGGTGGCCCGCAACGCCCGGGGCGCCGTCGACGCCCGGGACGACTGGCAGACCGACGCGGACGGCGTGTTCGTGGCCGGGGACATGCACCGGGGCGCTTCGCTGATCGTGTGGGCCATCGCCGAGGGGCGCGCGGTTGCCGCCGCGATCCACGGCTACCTCGGTGGTGTCGGCGCGCTGCCCGCCCCGGTCGGGCCGGCCGCGCAGCCACTGGCCGCCCGTTGAGCTGAGGGGGGTCCGGTCGGCGCGACGGCGAGTCGCCGTGCCGACCGGACATTCCCCGAGGTGAGACCCTTCACAAATCTGGGCAAAAAGGTTTAGGCCGGCAAGACTTGTCGACTGCCGAACCGCGCCGCGATCGGCTCGCTGTTCTGTCGTCGATCGCTGGAGGTTCGTCGTGGCCACGGGTGCCACCTTCGCCGCGCTGCGCCACCGTAACTACCGGATCTGGGCGCTCGCCGGTTTCGTCTCCGTCATCGGAACCTGGATGCAGGTGCTCGGAGTCAACTGGTACGTGCTGAAGGAGACCGGCTCGGCGACCTCGATGGGCATTGCCGTGCTGCTCCAGGCGGCCCCCACGCTGCTGTTGAGCGTCTGGGGCGGTGTGCTGGCCGATCGTCTCCCCGCCCGTCCACTGTTGATCACCGCCCAGGTGGCCCACGCCGCGTTCGCCGCGGGCCTCGCGGCGGTCGCCCTGACCGGGGTCGGCGGCCTCCCGCTGATCTTCGCGATCTCCCTGGCCAGCGGCGCTGTCTCGGCGATCGAGGGGCCGGTCATGGGCCGCTGGTCCTCGACCCTGGTGGACCGCGAGACGCTGGGCAACGCGTTGGCGCTCGGGTCGCTCACCAACTCCGCCGGACGCATCCTCGGCATGAGCCTCGGGGCCGTCGGCGTCGCCGTCGTCGGCCCGGCGCTGCTCTTCGGCATCAACGCGGCGAGCTTCGCCGCCGTGGTGGTGGCGCTGTTCGCCGTACGGCCGGGGGTCGTGGCCGGCGCGGAGGCTCCCGGTGGCCCGACCCGCCACGGTGTCCGCGCCGGGTTCTCCTACCTGCGCGGACAACCGGTCCTGCTGCTCGCGCTCGCCCTGTCGTTCGTGCTGGGCAGCCTCGGTCGCAACTACCAGGTGACGATGGCGGCGATGAGCGACGGACCGCTGGCCGCCGGCGCTTCCGGCTATGGCCTGCTGTCCACGGTGTTCGCGGTCGGGACGGTGGTGGGCGCGCTCGCCGCCGCGCGCAGGCGGTCGCTGAGCTACGGGACCCTGGTCGGCGCCGGCCTGCTGGCCAGCGGTCTGCAGATCGTCGCGGGTCTCGTCCCGGGCGTCTGGAGCTTCGCCGCGGTGATCCTCCCGATCGCCGCCGCCGCGGTCGTCATCGACACCACCGTCGGCACCCGTGCCCAACTCGACACCGATGGCGCGATGCGCGGCCGGGTGCTCGCCGCGCTCGCGGTCACCGGCTCGATCTCGGCCGCGGTCGGCGCCCCGCTGCTGGGCTGGCTGGCCGAGCATGCCGGGCCACGGCAGACGCTCGTCCTGGCCGGCTCGGTCGCCGCGATCGCCACCACGGCGGCGGCGGTCGCCCTGGACCGGCAACACGGCCGCGCCGCGCCCCTCACGCTGGTCGTCCCACGGCCGCGCCATCCGGTACGTCGAGCGGCGTGGCGGGCGGCCCGCGTCGTACGGCCCGCCGGCGCGGTGTGCGTCGTCGCCACCGGTGGCACCGCCACGCGTCCGCTCCGACTGGGCGAGCTGGCCCTCGCGGGCGAGACCGCGCGGCACTGAGACAGCGGTCACCGATTCCGGGACCGGGCGACACGAAGATCATCGTTACGCTGCGATCATGGACAACGCGGAGCGGTTGCGGCGTACCCGCCGGTGGCTGTGGATCGTGCTGATCGGCCTCTTCCTGAGCGGGGCCACCGCGTTTCCACTGGAGATCGAGGTGCGCTGGCTGCTGCGTGCGCTGGACCCGCTCGCCGGCCAGTTCCCGGCGCTCGTCGACTGGATCGAACGGGTCCACAGCGGTCTGGTGACGGCGGACCGGGACTACCCGTTCCTGCTCTACGGCACCGACTGGCTGGCCTTCGCCCACCTGGTGCTGGCGGTCGCGTTCTGGGGGCCGCTGCGTGACCCGGTGCGCAACGTGTGGGTGGTCCAGGTCGGCATGATCGCCTGCGTGGGCATCGTCCCGTTGGCGCTGATCTGCGGCCCGATCCGGGACATCCCGTGGTTCTGGACGCTCGTCGACCTGTCCTTCGCGGTCGGGGCGTTCCCGCCGCTCTGGTTCGCCTACCGGCACATCCGCGCCGTCGAGGCGAATCGTGTCGAAGCGACAGGCCTGCCAGCGACCGTGTGATCGGTCGCGCACGGACGCCGCCGGGCGGGTGAGCACTACCTGTGCGGTGCCTGTCGAGCTGCCCCGAATGTGGGGCAATGGCCGGGACGGCTGCTCTCCGCACGGCGGTCGCGCTGTGCCCGCGCTCGTGCCCGCGCCTGTGCCCGTGCGGTGCCTGTCGAGCTGCCCCGAATGTGGGGCAATGGCCGGGACGGCTGCTCTCCGCACGGCGGTCGCGCTGTGCCCGCGCTCGTGCCCGCG
>NZ_JBFAMS010000008.1:220508-302368 GCF_040656575.1 Micromonospora sp. NPDC049801
GCGCCCGCGCCCGTGCCCGTACCCGCGCCTTTGCTTTGCCTGTGCCCGTGCGGGTGGGGTCGAGCTGTGCGCTGCGGTCGTTCCATGCACGCTCGTGGTGTCGGTGCCGCCGTCTGCCCCACAAACGGGGCAGCTCGACAGGCACCCAGCACACCCCGCACGACCGCAAGAGGCCGGGAGCGCCCGCCACACGACGGGCGCTCCCGGCCCCAGACCCTAGTGCGACAGCAGCTGGTGGGACTCGCGGATCTTGGACCAGGACTTCGGCTCGGCCGGCGGGGTGGCCTTGCGCGCGGCGCTGGCCACGTCGGGACGGCCGGCCGTGAACAGCCAGGTGGTGAAGAGGTCGTCCAGGTCCAGGCCGGAGATCCGTTCGGCCAGGGCCTGGAACTCTTCGATGGTGCCGTTGCCGTACCGGTGTTCGGCCGTCCACGCCGGCAGGATCGCGAAGAACGCGTCGTCGCCGACGGCCAGCCGGAGCTGGTGCAGCGTCATCGCGCCCCGGTCGTACACCGCGTCGTCGAAGACCCGGTCGGCGCCCGGGTCACCGGGCAGCACCTGCCAGAACTCGTCGTCGGCGGGGTAGCTCGCGTAGGTGAAGTCGAAGACCTCCTGCGCGGTGCCCTCGCCCTGCTCCTCCGACCAGAGCCACTCGGCGTACGAGGCGAAACCCTCGTTCAGCCAGATGTTGCGCCACTCGGCCACCGAGACCGAGTCGCCGAACCACTGGTGGGCGTTCTCGTGGGCCACCACGTACGTGTTGGCGCCGCGCCGCCAGAAGCCCGCGGCGTATACCGGGCGGGTCTGCGTCTCCAGGGCGAAGCCGATGCCGTCCACCGGGCCGGCCACGCCACCCAGCGCCTCGAACGGGTACGGGCCGAAGATCCCGCTCTCCCAGTCGACGATCTCACCGGTGCGCTCGATGCTGGCCCGCGCGGCCGGCCCGAGCGAGCCCAGCGACGTGCTGTACGCGTTGATCACCGGCTGGCCGCCCGGGGTGGTGTCGGTGACGATGTCGTACTGGCCGATGGCCATGAACGCCAGGTAGGTCGCGGTGGGGGAGGTGGTCCGCCAGATCCAGCGGGTGCGGTTGCCGGCTTCGGCCACGGGCGGCCTCGGCTGCACGCCGTTGCTGATCACCTCGACGCCGGTGGGCACCGACACGGAGATGTCGAAGGTGGCCTTGTCCAGCGGGTGGTCGTTGCTCGGGAACCACCACCACGCCGACTCGGGCTCGTTGACCGCGAGCGCCCCGTCGTCGGTACGCGTCCAGCCGGTGTAGCCGCCGACCAGGGTCTCGGACGGGATGCCGCCGTAGCGCACCACGATGGTGAGCTGCTGCCCCCGGCTGATGGTGCGGGCCGGGGTGACGACCAGTTCGTGCGTGCCCGCGGTGCTGGTGCCGGCCTCCCATCCGTTGACCCGCACCGACTCGACGTCGAGCAGGAAGTCCAGGTTGAACGTCGAGAGGTCCTGCGTCGCGGTGGCGAGGATCGTGGTGGTGCCGGTGAGTCGGTCGGTGGCCGGCTCGTAGCGCAGCCGGACGTCGTAGTGCGAGACGTCGTAGCCACCGTTGCCGTAGTCGGGGTAATAGGTGTCGCCCAGGCCCGCCGCTCCGGGTTGCGGCGCGGCGGTGACGACCGGTCGGCCCCAGGCCGTCGGGGCGGCGGCGGCGGGCGCGCCGGTGAGCATGGTGCCGGCGGTGGTGAGGGTCAGGGCGGCGGTGGCCGCCGTGAGGACTCGACGCACGAGGTGCACTCCCTCCATCGGGGTTTTCGCACCGCCAACCTAATCGACAACTGTGAACGTCGCTGGCCTGGCGCGCGGGGGGAGGCGTCGTCGCCACGATCCGAAAGCGGGGGTCGGTTACTGTCCCGGCGTCACCGCTGTCCGTTAGGGTTTGCGCGAACCGGACAGCCGTGGCGTGGGAGGCGATGCGTGGGCAGGCTCGCGTCGGCGTACGGGCAGGCGGTCACCGCCCACCGGGCGGCCCGTACCCATCTGGACGCGGCCCGGGCCGTGCTCGGCGCGGCGCCGCCTCCGACGCCCCGCGCCGGTGGGGTCGACCTCGTCGCCCGGCTCGCGCGCCTCGGCGGCGCGCTGGCCACACCGACTCCCGGCGTCGCCACCCTGACCGACGACCCGGTCGCGGTGCGCGTCGGCGAGGCGTCCACCGAGGACGGCGGCTTCGCGGTGCTCGTGCCACTCGGCGGCGGCCACCACCTGGCATTGGACACCGACGCCCGGGACGGGCGGGTCGCCGCGCTGCTGCGGGCGTTGGTGCTGCGACTCGTGGCCACCGCGCCGCCCGGCCGGGTCCGGGTCGCCGGCATCGACACCGCGGCGCTGGGCGCGACCTTCGGCCCGCTGCGCCCGCTGCTCGACGCCGGGGTGCTCGACCCGCCGGCCACCAGCGAGGCCGAGGTGACCGCCCTGCTGGACGCCGCCGAACGGCACGCCCGCGCCGCCCAACACGCCGAGCCCGCCACCCGGCAGGTGCTGCTGGTGGTCGCCACTGCCGCCCCCGCGCCACGGGAGCTGGCCCGACTCGCCGCGCTCACCCACGCCGGCCCGGCCGCCGCCGTCTGCGTGCTCCTCGCCGGCCATCCGTCCCGGTTGCCCGGCGAGACGTCGCCGCCGCTGGGCAGCACCACCGCCATCCGGCTCAGCGACGGGTACGCGCACGTCGGCGACCCGCCCGGCGCCCCGTTCAGCGCCGACGGCAGCGGCCTCGCCGCCCCCGTGCTGCTCGACGGCGACCCGCCGCCGGCGTCGGTCCGCGCGCTCGCCGAGCACGTCGGCGCCGCCGCCCGACGCGCTGACGCGCTGCCCTTCGCCGCGCTGCTGCCCGAGCGGCGCTGGGCCGAGTCGGCGGCCAACGGCCTGCGCACCGTGGTCGGCCGGGCCGGCGGCACGCCGCTGACGGTCGCCTTCGACACTCTGCTGACGGTCGCCTTCGACGACGTCACCCCGCACTGGCTGGTCGGCGGGCGTACCGGCGCGGGCAAGACGGTCTTCCTCCTCGACGTCCTGTACGGCCTCGCCGCGCGGTACTCGCCCGCCGAGTTGCAGCTCTACCTGCTCGACTTCAAGGAGGGCGTGAGCTTCAGCGAGTTCGTGCCCACCGGCCGCGACCCGTCCTGGCTGCCGCACGCCCGCGCGGTCGGCATCGAGTCCGACCGCGAGTACGGCCTGGCGGTGCTGCGGGAGTTGCGCCGCGAGGCACAGCGGCGGGCCACCGCGTTGAAGCGGCACGGCGTCACCAAGCTCGCCGACCTGCCAAGAGACAGCCCGTTGCCGCGCATCGTGGCCGTCATCGACGAGTTCCACGTGCTCCTGGCCGGCAACGACGCCCTGGCCCGCGAATCGGTCGACCTGCTGGAGGAGTTGGCCCGCAAAGGCCGCTCGTACGGCATCCACCTGGTGCTGGCCAGCCAGAGCATGACCGGGATCGAGGCGCTCTACGGTCGGGCCGAGGCGATCTTCGGGCAGTTCGCCCTGCGGGTGGCGTTGCCCGGCGGTGGCGGCGTCCTCGACCAGCTCAACGATGCCGCCGCCGCCCTGCCCATCGGCGCCGCCGTCATCAACACCGCCGCCGGCGCGGTCGGCGCGGACACCGTGCTGCGCTTCCCCGACGCGCACGCCGCCGCCGGGGACCTCGCCGCGCTGCGCCACGAGCTGTGGCAGGCCCGCCCGCCGGGCTCGCGGGCACCGGCGGTCTTCAAGGGGTACGAGGCGGCCCGTGTCGAGGACGATCCCACCTTCGCCGGGCTGCGCCCCGGTGGCCGACGCCCCATGGCGCTGGTCGGCCGGACCGTCGACGTGCACGGCACCACCGCGCTGTTCCTCATGGACACCACCCCCGGCCGGCACCTCGCCGTCGTCGGCACCGCACCGGCCGGCGCGGACGTGCTGCGCGCCGCCGCCCTGAGCCTGGCCCGTCAACACAACCCCGGTGACGTCCGGTTCCAGGTGGCCTCCCTGGTCACCGCCGCCGACCCGGTCGCCGCCGAGACCGAGGCCACGCTCCGGGCCGCCGGTCATCCGGTGCACCGCCTCGACGCGGCCGGGCTGCGCGACCGGATCGCCGCGCTGGCCGCCGAACCGGCCGGCCGGGAATACCTGGTGGTGTTCGGGATGGACGCCGCCGCGCCGGTACTCGGGGCGGCCGACCCGGTGACGTTCCGCTCCGGCCTGGACGACCTGCGGGCCGTGCTGCGCCAGGGGCCCGCCCAGGGCGTGCACCTGCTGGCCTGGTGGCGTGGCCTGCGCCGGCTCTCCGACGACCTCGGCGGCACCCAGAACCGCGACGACGTCGCCTGCCTCGTCGCGCTCAACGTGCCCGGTGCGGAACTGGCCCTGCACCTCGGGGTGCATGACCTGGCCTACACGCCCCGCGCCGACCGGGCGCTGTTGGTCGACCGGCACGACCAGCGGACCAGGTTGATCGTGCCGTTCGCCCGCGACGGGCACGAGCCGGACGGGGAGCGCTGACGGTGTCCTTCGAGGAGTACGCGGCGCTGGCCCGACAGCTCGCCGAGCACCGCCGCGCCGGTGAGCGGGACGCCGCCGCCGAGTCCGCGCGCCGCCGCGACCTGCACGCCGCCGCCGACTACCTGCACCAGCGGCTGACCGCCCAGGGGCAGCGTCTCGACCAGCTCGGTCGCGCGATCGGCGTCGACCAGCCGCCGGCTGCTCCGCCGCCGGACGCCGGTGCCGCCGGTGCCCCGCCCGGCCCACCGTTCCCGCCCGGCCCACCGAGTGACCCCGCCACCTGGCCGGCCCCACCTGCCGGGTTCGGTCCCTCTGCGGCGCCCGGCCCGCCTGTCGGGTTCGGTCCGTCTGCGGCGCCCGGCCCGCCTGTCGGGTCCGGTCCGCCCGCGGCGCCCGAGGCTGGGGACGGGGATTCCGCCGGCGCAGCCGGCGCGCCGGGGCGGTCGGGTGTCGGGGCGTACCCCGAACTGCCGGCGGGCCAGGCGCGGCTGGCGCTGCCGACGGCCGTGAGCCCGGCGGGCGGCGGGGTGCCCACGCAGCGCGCGGCGGCGGTCGACCCGGTGGTGGAGCTGGAGCTGGCCCGGCGGATGGCCGACGAGGCCGACCGGCACGGGCAGCAGGCCGAGCTGCTGGCCCAGCGACCGGCGCTGCTGCCGACGTGGTCGCCGCTGGCGCGGGCGGTCGCCGTCTACGCGGCCTGCGGGGCGGCGGCCGGGGTGTTCATGCTGACGCTGGTGCTCGCGTCCGGGATCGGCCTGGTCGACGGCTTCACCCTCGGCGCGTGGATCTGCGCGGGCCTGCCGGCGCTGGCGTTCTTCGCGGGCTATCTGGTGCTGGGGCGGTGGGGGAGGCCCGCCATGGTCGCCGGCACGCCGCCGCGGTACCTGCCGCTCGGGTTCGCTATCTGCTTCCTGCTGGTGCCGCTGGGCTACTGCGGCTACCTGCTACTGTTCCGCGCCTTGCGCTGACGACCGTCGTCCGAGCCGCGCTGCCGTCAGCCGAGGGCCGACGGGCTTGCCCGCCGCAGCTCGGTCAGCTCGTGATCCAACAGGTCGGCCAGTCGCTCGAACCGGTCCGGCCGGTTCTGGCGGGTGATTCCCCGGCTGGGCATCTCGACCGTCATCAACAGGTACAGGTGCAGGCGGTACAGGCTGAGCCGACGCAGGGTGGCCTCGTCGAAGACCACCGTATCGGTCGCGGCGGCCCGGTAGCCCCGCAGGAACGGGTTGTCCGGTTCGTCCTCCACCCGCCGGTAGATCAGGGGCGACACCAGGTCCATCAGCGGGTCGCCGAAGAGGAACCGTTCACCGTCGACGATCCCGCGCAGGCGCAGCTTGCCGTCGGCCTCGGCCTCGGGTTCGGCGAGCACGTTGCCGTCCCAGCCGTCGAAGTGCAGCAGCGCCGGCCGGCGTACCTCGTCCAGCACCGACGCGTACCGCTCGGGCAGCTTCCGAATCTTCTCCGGCGAGGTGGGCAGCGGGACGTCCCAGTCCGCCGCGTCGGCCAGCAGCCCGTCGAGCATGGCGGTGAACGCCTCGCGCCACGTCGCGCCGCTGGCCCGGCCACCGTCGTACCCGTAGCGGTCGCCGCTGACCCGGTGCAGCGCGGCGATCGCGGCTCCGAACTCGTACCGGGCGGGGGCGTCGTCGAGGTGCTGTTCCGACTCTGCCCACTCCCGCAGCGAACGGCCGGGAATCAGGCCACTGACCAGCCACTCGCCGAGTTCCGGATCGTCGCCGTGGTGCAGCAACGGCGGCACGGGCACCTGCGGCACGCGCCTGGACACGAGGCGGAAGTACCGCGCCTCGGCCGCGCACAGACCCTGCTCGTAGCGCAGCAGCGGCACGTCGGCCCGGGGCGCCACCTTCAGCACCACCTCGCGCCCGTCGTCGAGCGCCACCCACCACACCGACGCGAAGCCGCCACCCGTGATCGGCCCGCAGTCCGCCATCGGGTGGCCCGCGCCGAAGGACGCCTGCACGTAGCGACGCACCTGATCGCGGTCCAGTGGCCGCTGCGTGGGGCTCAGCGCTTCCACCCGGCGTACCTTCCTCCCCGTCGTGACGCCCGCCAGAGTGCCAGATCCGGCGGAAAATGGCCGAGCGCCGCCACCCGGTGATGCGAGTCTTGATCACTTGATGCGTACCAGTTCGTCGGACGCCGGCGGTGACTGGTCAGCATCAGGTGATCTTCGCGAACGACTGGGCGATCGAGCGGTCGCACTCTGTGCGCGGATCTCGTACGCTCCCTTGTGGTCTCCGCCGGTGTGGTGGTGGAGGCGATGGTCGACCAGGGGGAGGGTGCGCGTGAGCGCAGCGCAGATCATCGCGAGGTTGGCGGCCGCGTCGCAGAAGCTCGACGAGGCGAAGGCCAAGACGGCAGCGGCGGCACAGGACGCGGCCGAGGCGCGGAGCCTCGTGGCCGGCGCGCTGGAGGGCGTCGCCGCCGGGCCGCTGGTCGGCATGATCGACGCGTACCGGCAGGCGTTGGCGCAGGCCTCCCAGGGCGGCGAGCCGGCCAAGCAGCACGTCCAGGAGACGATCGCCAAGGTCCGCGCGCTGGGGAACTGAGCACGAGTGGTGGTGGCACAACCCACCCACCACCTCAGCCGACGGATAGCTGACGAGGCCGGAGTGCTCGCGGGGGAGTTGCCGCGAGCACTCCGGTGACGGTCAGCGGGTGACGCGGACCTCGCCCTCGATGCGCGGCGAGTAGTCGCAGTCGATTGGGGTGCACAGCGACACGCTCCCGGTGGCGAGCGCGATGCCCCGGTTGAAGGCGAAGCCGCCGCTCTCCGCGTACACCCGGCCGGTCACGGCCTGCGGAACGCCGGTGCAGGTGAAGAGCAGCCCGCCGCTGCCGTACGCGACGTTGTCGCCGGAGCGCTGACGCAAACTGATCTCCGCGCCGGCGGATCGGCCGGCCTCGCAGGTCACCGTGAGGGTGAGGTCGACGGCGACGCCGCGTGCGATCAGTTTCGCCGAGGTGACCTCGACGGTGCTGGCCGCGCTCGCCGGGGTCGGTACGAGCAGCGCGAACAGGGACAGGCAGAGCAGGGCGATGGTGGTGGTGACGCGGCGCACGGCGGTCCTCCTCGATGGAGTGGGTGCGTTTCCACGGTCACGGTAGCCATCGCCGGGACTCGCCACCATCGATCGATCGTGCCGGTGCTGGCTGGCCGTCGGCTGGGGGCGGTTGGACGGGTGAGCGTGATGCCTGTGAGTCATCTTGATGACTCACAGGCATCAGAGACTCGGGGGACATCGCTTCCCCGGGAGCCGCGCAACGGCGCGGCAGCGATCAGGCGCGGCGCGCGGTCAGGCGCGCGAGCGGGGCAGGCAGCACTTCTTGTACTTGGTGCCCGATCCGCACCAGCAGGAGTCGTTGCGGCCCGGTGGCCAGGAGGTGATGCCCGCGTCGTCGAGGCTGTCGGCGTACTCGTCGAGGGTCTCCTCGTCGATGGGGTCGGCGCCCGCGAAGGCCGCCAGAGTCTCGACGCTGCCCGCCACGATGCCAAGGTCGCCGCCGCCGAGCCCGGACGCGTCGACGAGGGCGCGCTCGATCTGGGCGCGGTGCTCGTCCCAGGTGCTCGGATAGCTCTCGGCCAGGGCCGGCCAGCGCGCCAGCAGCGCGTCGAACTCCGGCTTCGGCCAGAACAGCAGCGTCGCCGGACCGTCGTCGAGCGTGTCTGCGGCATGGCTGGCCACGTCGCGCAGCCGGTCGGCGAGGGTGTCGTGCTCGTCGTGCGGCAGGCCCAACTCTTCGCGCAGGTCGTGCCGCCGCTGGGCCAACCCGTAGATCATTGCGGCGGCGGTGTCCTGGGCGTCCTCGGACTCGTGCTGGTGGGTGCGGCTGCGGTCCACCATCGCGTCGAGCGCCGCGGTGAGCCATTCGACCGCCATCTCGGCGTGGCCGGCTTCGGTCAGCTTGTCGACCAGGTGGACGGCGTCGGGGTCGGTCTCCAGCAGCGGACGCAGCTCGGACAGCTCCGCCAGGCCCTCGTCGACTCGGCCGAGGCGCAGCAGCAGGCCGCCGCGCACGGCGCGGACATGGGTGTTGTCGTCGGGCTGTTCGGCGATGGCGCGGGTGGCCAGGGCGAGCGCGTCGGCCAGGTCACCCGCCCGGTCCAGGATGTCCGCGGCGACCAGCAGGGCGTACCCGGTGTCGGCGGGGTCGGCCACCCGTCCCTCGTCGACGGCGCTCACCAGCTCGGTGACCAGCGCCGCCGGGTCGGGGCTCCCCGATCCGAGGGCGCCGATCTCGTCGATACGGTCGGCGGTGAGCAAGTCGGGCATGGCACATCCTGACGAACGACGGGTGACGACCGGCCAGCGTACTCCGACACACGGCGCAGCCCGGGCGGCGAACCGCCCGGGCTGCGACGCGGGCCTCAGCGGGTGGCCGGCATGGTGGCGAACTCGCCGGCTAGCTCGGACTCGACGATCGTCGTGGCGGACGGCCGGCGACCGGCCGACGCCCGCCGGGCGGACGGGACGGCGAGGGCCGCGAGCGCGGCGGCGAGGGCGATCGCGGTGAGGAGGAGAAACCCCGCCGTGAAGCCGGCCTCCCGGGGCAGGCCGCTGGCCTGCGGGTGGGCGGTGATCACGCCGCTGACCACGGCCGCGCCGATCGCGCCGCCGATGGTCCGGATGTTGGCGTTCATGCCGGTCGCCACGCCGGTCTGGCTGGCGGGCACGCTGGCGACGATGAGGTTGGCCATCGACGCGAAGGCCAGGCCGATGCCGAGGCCGACCAGGCCACCGGCGACGGCGACCTCCCAGCGGGTGGCGTGCGCGGCGGCGAGCATCGCCGACGCCGCCACGTTGAACGCCGCGCCGGTGGCGAGCTGCGCCTTGGCGCTGAACACGGCCTGGAGCCGGCCGGCGAGGATGCCCGCGACGAACATCGCGACGAGCATCGGCAGCATGAGCAGACCGGCCTGGCTGATGCTGGCGCCGAAGCCGTAGCCGGCCGCGGTCGGGGTCTGCACGAACTGGGGCAGGAACGCGTACACGGAGAACATCGATCCGCCGTAGAGCAGGGCGACCAGGTTGGTGGTCCAGACGCCGGGCAGGCGCATCATCCGCATGTCGATCAGCGGGTTGGCCGAGCGCAGTTCGGCGGTCAGCCAGCCGGCCAGCAGCACCACGGCGAGGGCGAGCAGGCCGAGCACCCGGGTGCTGGTCCAGCCCCAGGCCGCGCCCTGGCTGATCGGCAGGAGCAGCGCGACCAACCAGCCGGAGAGCAGCAGGGTGGCCCGCCAGTCGATCCGACCGGGGGTACGCACCGGGGACTCGGGGATGAACAGGTACGCGGCGACGGCGGTCAGCCCCACCACGACCAGCGGGATCCAGAACAGCCACCGGTAGTCCAGCGCGGTGACGATCGGGCCGGCCAGGACGACGCCCAGGCCACCGCCGGCGGCGACGATCGCCGAGATGGCGGCGACCGCGCCGGAGACCCGCGCGGCGGGGAACTCGTCGCGGATGATGCCGAACGACAGCGGGAAGACCGCGCCGCCAATGCCCTGCACGACCCGGGCGACGATGAGCACGCCGATGTTCGGCGCGATGGCGGCCACCAGGCAGCCGAGGGCGAGGGCGGCGAGCGAGACGACGAGCATCCGCTCCTTGCCGACCATGTCACCGACCCGTCCGAGGATCGGCGTGAAGATCGAGGCGGAGAGCAGGTAGGCGGTCAGGACCCAGGTCACGGTGTTCTGGGAGGTGTGCAGATCCTGCTGGATGGTCGGCAGCACCGGGGTGATCAGCGACTGGAGCATCGCGAAGAATCCGGCGCCGGCCGCGAGCACGGTGAAGGTGAGCCGACGCGAGCTGCGTCGGGAGGTCACTGCCACGAGAGAAAACTCCTGAAATGGTACGGAAGGAGGCGTCTGTCACCCGTCGTCGGCGGCGGGCGGGTTGTCGGGTCCGGGCGATCGGGTGGCCAGGCGGATCGGGCGGTTCCCGAGGTAAGCTATCCGGAGGCAGGCCTCCGGGAGTTCCGGAGGGGTGCCTCCACTAAGCTAGCGGAGGGTTGCCTCCGGATGCAACCAGGATGAGGTGACGCACGTCATGACCAGCGCGGGGGTGCCCGAGGTTTTCGCCCAGCGGCCCAAGCGGGCCGACGCGCGGCGCAACTACGACGCCCTGATCGCCGCGGCACGTGACGCGTTCGCCGAGAACGGCGCGGCCGCCTCCCTGGAGGACGTGGCCCGCCGGGCCGGGGTGGGCATCGGGACCCTCTATCGCAACTTCCCGACCCGGCGGCACCTCTTCGAGGCCGTCTACGTGGAGGAGGTCCGGGCGCTCAGTCGGTCGGCGGAGGACCTGGCCGAGCTGCCCCCGTGGGACGCCCTCGTCGCCTGGCTGCACCGCTTCGTCGCGTACGTCGCCACGAAGCGGGCGCTCGCCGAGCAGTTGCTGCACGACTCGGAGATCTTCGGGACCTGCCGGACGGAGATCTACGCCGCCGGCGAGCCGCTCATGCGTCGCGCCCAGGCGGCCGGCGTGGTCCGCGACGACGTCGGCTTCGACGACGTGGTGCGCCTGATCAGCGGGCTCACGATGGCCCAGTTCCCCTCGCCCGAGCAGCGCGACCGGGTCCTCGGTGTGGCCCTCGACGGGTTGCGCCCGAAGGCCGCCACCCGCTGACGGGGCTCACTCGTCGACGAGCACCAGCCACTCGTCGTCCAAGCGTCTGACCACCGTGCCCGTCGGCCACCGGTGGCCGGGATCGACGACCGCCCGGGCCTGCTCCACCTGGGGTGGCCGGCTGAACTGCGTGTCGCGGAAACTGGCCATGCGGTGGAACCGGGCCCGGCCGAAGTTCGCGGCGTCGGTGAAGCGGGCACGGTCGAAAGACGCCTCCCCTTCGAAGACCGTCCAGCGGAACAGCGCCATGTTCGCGAAACGGGCGGAGTAGAAGCTGGCCGACTCGCCGAACTCGCTGTGCTCCATGGACAGGGCGCCGTCGAAGACCGACTCCCGGAAGGTGGTGTCGTTCTCGAAGCGGGTCGCGTCGAAGCTGCTGGGCTGACCGAACGTCGCCCCGCGGAACGAGGTCTGCCCGGCGAAGCGGGACCGCCGGCAGTACAGTCCGTCGGCGAAATCGGCCCCCTCGAAGCTCGCGAGGCCCTGGACGCGGGCGTCGTCCAGGACCACCTCGCCGCCGGCCGTGAGGCCGTCGAGGGCCAGGTCGCCGAAGCTCGCCGCTCGTAGCAGCAGCCGTCCCGTCGTCGTCGCGCCCGCGAAGCTGGTCGCGCCGGTGAACGCCGCTCCCGTGAAGGTCGCGTCGGTGAGCGTGCAGCCCGCCGCGTCGAAGTCGACGAGCGCCGCGCCGCTCAGGTCCAGCACGACGCCCGGCCAGTGCGCCGTCTCGTCGTGCTCGCGCAGGTGCCGGGTCAGGACCCGCTGCGCGGTGCGCCGGACCTCCGTCTCGCGCGGCTCGTCGTCCGGCGGGGACATCCGCAGGTACGCGCAGAGCACCGCCACGATCGTCGACCGCTGTGACGGATTGTCCTGCCCGAGGCGCTCCAGCGCGTGCAGCCCGCCGAGGCGTACCGCCGCGCTGTCGTTGCCGAGCAGCTCGACCGCCCGGGTGTAGAGCTCGGTGAGCCGACGTTCGGCCGCGTCGTGTTCGGCGGCCGTCGACTGCCGGTCCTGCTGGCGCTGTGCGGCCTCGGCCACCGACTCGGCGTGTGCCTGCACCCGGTCCCGGTGGGCCTGGTCGCGGGCGGCGACGGTCTCCTGGTGGCGCTGGGCCCGCTCGGCGATCCACTGCCGGCGCGCGGCCAGCAGCAGGGCCAGCCCGCCGCCGGTGCCGGCGACCACGGTCAGGCCGGTGCGGATCGCGTCGATGCGCAGCGTGGCCCGGGTGTCCTGCTGGACGGCCCGGTCGGCCTCGGTGAGCAGCAGGCCGAGCACCAGCCAGCCCAGTACGGCGGCGAGCAGCAGGCCGACCAGGACCAGCCACCAGGGCATCACCCGCAACTGGCGGTCGGGGGGTTCGTCGGCGGCCACGGCCACAGCATGCCACCGGTCGTCGACGGGCGGGGGTGTGCGGGTGCCCCTCGGTGTCCGTTGTGGAGTGCGACCGATTTGCCGGTTTGCGCCGTCGACGGGACAACGGGTTACTGGCGCGTAACAAGTCATTGACGTTGCCGAATTGTTGCGGGCATCATCGTCGCACGGTCGACCGGAAACCCCCACCCACCTGCCCGGATCGTCGGGCGCCTCCCCCCGGAGGTGCAGCCATGCTGCTCCGAAAGACCGTCCTCGTCGTGTCCCTGGCCACCGCCGCCCTCCTCGCCTCGGCGGGAACCGCGATCGCCGCCCCCGTCGTCCCGGCCGCGACCACCGCCGCCGCCGTCGCCAACCCGGTCATCGTGGTCGGCGGGCTCAGCGGCGTCGCTGTCGCGTACGAACCGATCGCCGCCCGGCTGCGCGCCGACGGCTACCGGACCTTCATCTACCAGCTGCCCGGACTGGGCCTCGGTGACATCCCCGCCTCGGCCCGCGCGTTCGCCGGGTACGTCGAGCAGGTGCGCGCCAGCACCGGCGCGGCGAGCGTCGACGTCGTCGCCCACTCCGAGGGCGGGCTGGTCAGCCGCTACTACCTCAAACGACTCGGCGGCACCGCCACCATCGGCCGCTACGTCAGCCTGGGCACACCCCAGTACGGCACGTACGTCGCCAACATCGTGGCGTTCCTCGGCCTCGGGAGCTGCGCGGGCATCGTCGCCTGCCAACAGATGACCATCGGATCGGCGTTCCTCGCCGACCTCAACTCCGGCGACGACACCCCCGGCTCGGTGCGCTACACCACCATCCGCACGCTCCAGGACGAACTGGTGCGGCCGACCGGCAACGCCGTCGTCAACGACGGCGCGACGAACGTTCTCGTCCAGGCGTACTGCCCGCTGCGGGTGGTGGGGCACCTGGGCCTGGTGCTCGACGGCACGGCGTACACCATCGTGCGCGGCGCCCTGGTCGACGGCCCGGTGCGACCCAACTGCCTCGCGGTCTGAGCCCTTCGGTGCGGCGGTCCTGCGGGGACCGCCGCACCGGGCCCGCGACGACGAGTGTCGGTTGCGTGACGATCCTCGGAAACGGTGTGGCAGACATCAGACGTCCTCGATAACCTGCTCCGGCCGTCCACTGCCGACAGTGGGCGTCACCCGTCGAGAGGGAGCAGCAGGCATGACCGAGCCGCAGCGTGTGCCGCCGGAGAGCACACCGCCGACAGTGCCGCAGCTCGACGTCCGGGCCGCCGAACCCCCGGCCGCCGACACCCCGCCACCCACCGGCGGGTTCGCCGACCGGCCACCGGGCTACCCGAACGCCCTGGTCTGGCTGCGCGCCGGAATCCTGCGGGACTGGCGGGGCGTGCTCGGCGCGTTCGTCGCCACCTGGTTCTACCTGCCGATCGCGCTGCTCCTGGCGTTCTGGGGTGGTCTCGGCTTCGCCGTCGTCGGCCTCTTCGCCGGCGGCGCCGGCGCGGACGACCAGCTCCCCACGGTGCTGCGCGACGCGCCACTGATCGGCTCGCTGCTGGACGCGTTCCTCAGCCGCTCCGGCGGGATGCTGGGCGGCGTGGCCGGGTTCGTGGTCGGCTTCCTCGCCGGCTTCCTCGCCGTGCTGGTGCTGCCCTGGCTGACCGTTGTGGACGAGCCTCTCGCCCTGTTCACCGGCCTGATCGGCACGGTCGTCGCGGCGGCGCTGATCGGCGTCGTCTACACGCTGTACCGGGTGCTGCTCGAGCCGAGCCTGTTGGTGGTGTCCGGCGCGCGCCAGCCCAGCCGCCGCGAGAACGCACGACTGCGCCCGATCCTGGACGACTGCGCGCGACGACTCGGCCTGCCCAGTGTGCCCCGGCTGCTCATGGAGGACGACCCGGTCCTGAGCAACGCCCGCACGTACGCCCGACACGTGGTGGTCACCACCGCCGTGCTCGGCGAGCCGGACGACGAGGTCGCGGCGCTGCTCAGCCACGAGCTGGTGCACTGGCGCACCGGGGACGAGATCACCAGCGCCTTCGTGCGCGGCGTCGGCCTGCCACTCACCCTCGCCCACGCCCTGCCGACCTGGCTGATGCGGACGTTCCCGCACCCGGCCACCAACTTCGTGGTGTTCCTGTTCTTCTGGCCGGTGCTGCTCACCATGCGGTACGTGGTGCTGCCCCTGCACGCCCGCGACGTACGGGCTGCCGAGTACCGGGCCGACCTCGGCGCGGTGCTGACCGGGCACGTCGACGGGCTGCGACGCATCCTGGAGCGGCGGCTCTCCTTCGAGAGCGGGCGCAGCGGCTGGGACGAGGCTGTCTGCGCCACCCACCCGCCGCACGAGCTGCGGCTCGACGCGCTGGAGCGGGCGTCGGTGGCGGGTGCGCCCGCCCAGGCCGGCGTACCCGCCGACGTCGCCGCGTCGGTCACCGCCGAGCGGCTGTTCGGCCACAGCGGCCCGGTCGGCACCCGCCGCACCTGGCTGCTGGTCGGCATCCTCGCCCTCGTCGCCTGCCTCGGCGCCAGCGGGCTGAGCGTGGTGCAGTGGGCGTTCTTCCGCCCCCAGGCGACGGTCGACGGATTCTTCTCCGCCCTCGCCGACCGCGACAGCGAGGCCGCGCTCGACCACCTCGCCGACTCCGGCGACGGCACCGACCACAGGCTCCTCGCCCAACTGCTGCGCGGCAAGGGCTACCAGCCACCGACCGACGTCGAGATCACTTCCCTGGAGCGTGACGACGACACGGCCACCGCCACGGTGGCGTACCGGCTGGGTGATGCGCCGAAGACGGCCACCCTCACCCTGCGGCGCGAGGAGGAGACCACCGCCGGTCTGTTCCACGGCTGGCGGTTGGCCGGTGGGCCGATCCCGCTCAACTCGTCGATCGCCGAGCCGGGCGTACGCCTCAACGGGGTGGAGCTACCGGTCGCCACCGAGGGTCCGCCGCTGGTGCTGCTGCCCGGCCTGTACACGGCGACCGGCCCGTCCAGCGCGCTGAGCGAGACGCCCGCCGAGACCCTGCTGGTCGGCCCGGGGGAGGGATCGGCGATCCTGGAACTGGCCCCGGTGCTCAAGCCGACGGCGGTCGAGGCCGTCCAGACCCGGGTACGCGCCTGGTTGGACGAGTGCGCCAAACAGACGGTCGCCGCACCGCCGGGCTGCCCGTTCCGCTACTACGGCGGGTCGGCGCAGAAGGTCACCTGGAAGATCCTGGAGTACCCGAAGGTCGCCGTCGAGCTGACCGGCCCGAGCACCGCCCGGGTGTCCACGCCGGTCGACGGGCAGGGCCGGGTGCAGGTCAGCGGCACCACCACGTACTTCGGCACCAGCTCACCGTTCAGCGACGACAGCGCGCTGACCGTCGCGGGTCTCGCCACCGCCGACGGGGATGCCGTCACCTTCCAAGCCGCCTCCGACTCCGACTGACCGGGAGACCCACGGTGACCGACAGCGACGCCGCCGCGCGGCTGCCCGTCCGGCTGACCATCAACCCCCGACAACGACAGCCCACCGCGGTCGACCTGCTGACCTGGATCCACCGCCGTCCGGAGTACCGGCCGGTGGTCCGGGCGGCCGGCGGTGGCGGGGGACGGCCCGGCTTCAGTGACGCCGTGATCATCGCGGTGCTGGCCCAGGGGTTGCTGCCGGGGCTGTTCAACCTGTTGCAGTCCTGGGTGGACCAGCAGCGTACGGAGGCGAGCATCCGGATCCAGTCCGGGGACACCGAGGTCGAGTTGCAGGTCAGCGGGCGCACCGACTCGGCCCGTCTGCTGGCCCAGGCCACCGAGGC
The DNA here is from genome assembly GCF_040656575.1 of Micromonospora sp. NPDC049801. Lineage (NCBI taxonomy): Bacteria > Bacillati > Actinomycetota > Actinomycetes > Micromonosporales > Micromonosporaceae > Micromonospora > Micromonospora sp. NPDC049801. Next base: position 236,796 of record NZ_JBFAMS010000008.1, read on the forward strand.
GCTGCGCGCCGCCCGCGAGATCGGCCCGGACGCCGTCGACTGAACCGGCGGCGTCCGGACCAGCGAATCAGCTCGCCTTGGCCAACGCCTCGAACTCGTCGTCGGTGAGCCGTACGTCGGCGGCGCCGACGTTCTCCTCCAGGTGCGCCACCGACGACGTGCCGGGGATCGGCAGCATCACCGGCGACCGACGCAGCAACCAGGCCAACGCGAGCTGCGCGGGCGACGCGCCGTGCGCGTTGGAGATCGCGTCCAGCGGGCCGCCCGGCCGGGCCAGCTCGCCGGTGGCGATCGGGTACCACGGGATGAACGCCAGGTCGTTGCGCTCGCAGTAGTCCAGCACGTCCTCGGCGCTGCGGTTGGCGAGGTTGTACAGGTTCTGCACGGAGACGATCTCGGTGATCGCCCGCGACTGCTCGACCTGCTCCACGCTGACCTCGGACAGCCCGATGTGCTGGATCTTGCCCTCCTGCTTCAGCAGCGCCAGCTCGCCGAGCTGGTCGGCGAGCGGAACCAGCGGGTCGATCCGGTGCAGCTGGTACAGCGGGATGCTGTCCAGGCCCAGGTGACGCAGGCTCAGCTCGCACTGCTGACGCAGGTATTCCGGGCGGCCCACCGCACGCCAGTCGCCGGGGCCGGACCGGGTCAGGCCGGCCTTGGTCGCGATGACCAGGTCGTCGGCGTACGGGTGCAGAGCCTCGCGGATCAGCATCTCGGACACGAACGGCCCGTACGAGTCGGCGGTGTCGATGAACGTCACGCCCAGCTCGATCGCCCGACGCAGCACCCGTACCGCCTCGGCCGGGTCCTTCGGATCGCCCCACACGCCCGGGCCGGTGATCTGCATCGCCCCGTAGCCGAGGCGGTTGACCGTGATGTCGCCCCCGATCCGGTACGTGCCGGACGCCTTCGCGGGCTGCTTACTGATGTCGGTCGCCATACGCACATCCTTCATCGTCTTTCGCCGTGGCGGGGGCCGGACGACACTCCGCCGACCCCAGTGATCGTCCCCCGGGATCCGTCCGCCATGCCGGGGCCCGCCCAATTGTGTGCCGGGACACGATGACGGCTAGCGCGCTCCGTGTCCGGTCTGCTACGCCTGATCCGAGTCGGCGCGGCCGGCGCGGGGGAGGCGCGATGTGGCGACGGTTCAGACCCGACCCGATCGGGCGGCTGCGGGAGCGGCTGGAACGTTTCGGGGCCACCGGCGATCGACGGGCGGTCCTCGACTCCGGCGCGATCCGCGACGCGGAGGCCGTCGCCGACCTGGTGACCGCGACGTCCCCGGACGGGCCGCTGCCCGAGCGGGTCGCCGAGGGTATGTCCCTCCTGGCCGGCCTGCACTGGTACCGCTATCAGCTACTGCCGTCGGGTGAGGACGCCGACGACCTCGACCAGGCGTTGCGGCTCACCGAGTTTCTGCTGCGCTTCGCGCCGGAACGGGTGCCGCCGCCGCTGCTGGAGCTGCTGCGCTCCCGGCCCGCTTCCGCTGAGGCGGCGGGCCGGCCGCCGCGCCCCCGGCCCGCCCGAGTGGACACCACCGCCCGCGACGCGACGGCGAGTTCCCGGTACGTCGAGGCCGTCCTCCTGATGGCCGCCGCCGAGACCAGCCGCGACTACCGGGCGGCTGATCAGGCCGAGGCGCTGCTGCGGCAGGCGCTGGCCGGTACGCCGGCAGGTGCGCCCGAGCGCCTGCACTACCTGTCCGCCCTCGGCAGGGTCCACCGCGACCAGTTCCAGCATCTCGGCCGGCGACGGGCCCTGGCGGGGGCCGTCGAGGCGCACCGGGAGAGCCTGGAGGCGACCGGCGTCGGCGACCCGGAACGTCCCGTACGGCTGTTCAACCTCGGCAACGTCCTGGGCGACACGTACGACGTCGACCACGACCCCGCCGCGCTGGACGAGACGATCACCGCGCTGCGGGACGCGGTCCGGGTCGCCGCGCCGGGCACACCGGTGCGCACGATGGCGCGGATGAACCTCGGCCAACGGCTGCGCGACCGGTGGCGGCTGCACCGGCGACCGGGTGACCTCGACGAGGCCGTCAACGCCTTCGCCGCCGCCCGGGACAGCGCCGACCCCCGGGTCGCCGCGCTGCACGGCGCCGCGCTCGCCGAGCGGTTCGCGCGCGACCGGATGCCCGCCGACCGGGACACCGCCATCGAGGCCTACCGGTCGGCGTTGACCGGGTTCGGTGGCCTCGCCCCGGATCTCGCCGGCACCGCCCAGTTCGGCCTCGCCACCCTGCTCGCCGAGCGGCACCACACCACCGCCGCCCCGGCCGACCTCGACGCGGCGATCGACGCGTACCGGGCCGCCACCGCGTCCGGGTCGACGCCCGACGGGACGGACGGCGACGACCTGCGGCACGTCGCGGGCGGTCTGCTGGTGACCCGGTACGAGCGGCGCCGACGCGCCGACGACATCACCGAGGCGGTACGGGTGCTGCGCGCCACCGTGGGCGCCGCCCGGGACCCCGTCCAGCGGGCGCGTCGGCTCGCCGATCTCGGCCACGCGCTCGCCCTGGGCCACGCCGACCTCGGCGGGGTGAGCGCGCTGCGCGCCGGCCGCGACGCGCTGATCGAGGCGGAACGGCTGCTGCCCCGCGCTGACCCGCTGCGCCCCCACGTGCTCAACAACCTCGGCAACACCCTTCGCGAACTCTCCGACCTGGCCGGCGAGCCAACGCTGCTGGAGCCGGCTGCGGTCGCGCTGCGATCGGCCGTGGCCGCCGCCGATTCGGACACCGCGTCGCTGCCCCGGTACCGCTCGAACCTGGGCCTCGTGCTGCAGGCGCTCTTCGCCTCGACGCAGGACCTGGCGACCCTGACCGAGGCGATCGAGGTGCTGGCGCGGGTGGTCGAATCGACGCCACCCGGGCATCCGGACCGTCTGCCGGCGCTGACCAACTACGGCTCCGCCCTGAACCGTCGGGTCGAACTCTTCCTCGACGGCGCGCTGCCCGCGAGCGGCGGGCCCACGGACGAGGTCGCGACCGGTATCGCCCAGGACTCCGACACCGCCGTGGGCGCGCTGCGCGAGGCCGCTGAGCTGGCCGAACAGGAGGCCGACCCCACCGAGTACGCCCAGACGGTCGGCACCCACGCGCTGGCCCACCTGCTGCGGCATCGCCTCAACGGCGACCTGCCGGCGCTGGACGAGGCGGTCCGGCTGCTCGATCCGCTGAGCCGGCGGCCGTCGGCCGGCGGGGACCGGCACCGGATCCTCACGAACCTCGGCAGCGCTCTCCTGCTGCGCCACCAGGCCGGCCACGCCGACGCCGACGCCAGCGCCATGCTGACCGCCTACCGGGAGGCGGTCGACGAGCTGATCCCCGAGCATCCCGGCCGCGCCATGTGCCTGAGCAACCTGGCCACCGCCCTGGAGCGGGTCGCCGAGACCGGCGCGGGTGACTCCGGCGCGCTGGCCGAGGCGACCGCCGCGCTGCGCGCCGCCGCCCGCGTCGAGTCCGCGCCGTCGCTGCTGCGGGCGACAGCCGCCGGCCGGTACGCGGCACACGCCGCCCAGGCGGGCGACCTGCCGGCCGCGCTCGACGGGTACACCACCGCCATCGAGCTGATCGACCTGGTGGCCTGGCACGGCATGGACCCCGACGACCAGACCCGCCTGCTCGGACGCTTCCCCGGCCTGGCCAGCGACGCGGCGGCGGTCGCCATCGCCCTGAACCGCCCGGAGCGCGCGGTCGAGCTGCTCGAATACGGCCGGGGAGTCCTGCTCACCCGCGCCCACGACGCGGGCGCGGACCTGGCCGCGCTCCGCGCGCGGGCGCCCCGCCTCGCCAACCGCTTCGCCGACCTCCAAGCCGCCCTCGACGGCTTCGGGTCGCGGCCGCCGAGCCAGGTGGTGTCGCCGGACGGGTGGGAACGTGGCGGGTCGGTCGCCGCGACCGGAACGACGCCGGAGCAGCGGTACGACCTCGCCACCCGCCGCCGCCACCTGTTGGCCGAGATCCGCGACCGGCCCGGCTTCGCCGACTTCCTCCGCCCGCCGCCCTTCGACGATCTGGCCCGGGCCGCCGCGAACGGACCGGTGGTGCTGGTGAACGTCGCCGACCGGCGCTGCGACGCGCTGGTCGTCGCCGGCGGCCGGGTCACCGTCGTGCCCCTGCCGGAGCTGACCCTGGCCGAGCTGATCGTGCGTACGGCGAGCTTCCTGGGCGCGATCGCGGTGCTCACCGGGCCCTCGGCGGCGGACGTCACCCCGCCGCAGGTACAACGTCGGCACGCGGCGGCCCGCGCCGAGGTCGCCCAGACCCTGGACTGGCTGTGGCGCGTCATCGCCGTACCCGTCCTGGAGGTGGCCCTGCCCACCCCGCCGGCCGCCGACGCCGAGCCGGCGGACGGTGGCTGGCCCCGGCTGTGGTGGTGCCCCACGGGCGTGCTCACCCTCCTACCACTGCACGCGGCCGGCCCGGCCGACGGCGGCGACGGGCTGCTCGACCGGGTGGTGCCGTCCTACACGGCCTCGCTACGGGCGCTGACGCACGCCCGCCGGGCCGGACCGACAGCTCCCGGACCGGTCGACGCGGCGCTCTTCGTCGGCATGCCACAGACGCCCGGCCTGGCCGACCTGCCCGGCGTGGCGCGCGAGGAGGAGATCGTCCGACGGCACCTCGGCCGGGTGCGTTCGCTCATCGGCCCGGCGGCCGGCCCGGCGACGGTGCTCGACGCCCTGCCCGAGCAGCCCGTCGCGCACCTGTCCTGCCACGGTACGCAGGACCTGCGCTTCCCGACCCGGGGACGCCTCGAGCTGGCGGGCGGCGCGCTCAGCGTCCGCGACCTGTGGCGGCCGGCGGGGCGGCCGGCCGCGCTGGCCGTCCTCTCCGCCTGCGAGACGGTACGTGGCGGGGCGGCCCTGCCGGACGAGGCGCTCACCCTCGGCACGGCCTTTCAACTGGCCGGCTTCCGGCACGTCATCGGCGCGTTGTGGTCCATCTCGGACGCGCTGACGGTGCGGCTCTGCGTCGACCTGTACGACGGGTTGGCGGTCAGCGGAGGGATCGCTCCGGACCGCGCGGCGGTGGCCCTGCACGCCGCCGTCCGCCGCCTGCGCGCCGCCCTACCCGACCATCCGGACACCTGGGCCGGCTACGCGCACCTGGGCCCCTGAGCGCCGCTCAGCGTAGGAGGATCAGCGGCCGGGGGCGTACCAGGTCACGCCGACGGCGGCGACCAGCAGCGTGGTGCACAGCAGCACCAGCCCCACCCCGATGCGCAGGGACCGGACCGCCGCCATCGCCTCCCGGTGATCGCCGAGCGGGGCCGGCGGGAGAGCCGCCACCGGGGTCACCGTCAGCGGCCCGTGTGCCGCGCGGAGCAGCGCGAGCGCTCCGGCCACGCCCGCGGCCAGCGCGGCGAGCAGCAGCAACCCGACAAGCGCGCCCCAACCCGCGGCGAGGGTGGTCACGTCGGAGCGGCCCCGGATCAGGCTGAACCCGACCAGCGCCACCAGCAGGCCACCCAGGCCGTTGCGCCAGGCCAGCGCCGCCGCGCGTACCCGCTCCAGCTCGCCGCGCAGCAGTCCGGCGAGCTGCTGCGCGCCGCGTAGGTCGGCCACGGTCGCGGGCGGGCCGGGACGGAGACGGATCACGCCTCGACCTCCAGCCAGAGCGTCCAGTACGCCCCGCAGCCCCGCAGCCCGGCGGGGCACCCCGGGTGCTCGGCCTCGCACTCGCACAGCAGCGTCCGGTAGCCCGGGTCGGAGGTCGCCGCGTCCTTGCGGTAGATCGCGTCGACGAGCGTGGTGGCGCTCGCGTGGCCGCACCGGGGACAGCGCCCGCTGAGCACCACCGCGAACTCGAACTCCTGGGCCCGGAAGTCCGCCGCGGCCCGCGTGGCGTACGCCTCGTCGGTCACCTCGGCGTACGACAGAGGGCTCGACGTCGGCCCGTCGTCACTCATCCCGACCTCCCGCCACCGACATCTGGACCGTCCACCGTAGCCGGTGACCACACCGGGTGCGCCCACGTGCCCGTGTCCGGATGCCGTCCGTCCCGGTGACCGACCCGGGGGAGTTGCGCGGAGCGACGGGTACCGCCCCTTTCGACGTGCGAGGCTGGGCGCGTGCCGGTGACGCCGGCTCGGGCGTCGGCGTCGGACCGGGCCGGCGCGACGGCGGAGGGAGGGCCATGCCGCAGGTGCCGCAGGTCGACTTCGCGCTCGACACGTACGAGTGCATCGTGATCTATCCCGGAGCCGCCGGACGGGCCCTGCCCCCGGAGACCGTGCAGCGGTTGCAGGCCGAGCACGCCGAGCACATGCGGGCGCTACAGCGCAGCGGGATCATCCTGGTCTCCGGCTCGGTGGACGGCCCGGCCCGTACGCCGGAGCCGCCGATCGGCTTCGGGCTGGCCCGCACCGGCAGCGTCGAGGACGTGCGCAGCGTGTTGGAGGCCGACCCGGCGGTGCAGGCCGGCCTCTACCGGGTGGACGTGTTGACCTTCCTCTGCCCGGCCGGCTCGCTGGAGTTCCCGCTGGTCAAGGCCGGTAACTGACCGTCGATCCGGAGACGGGTGTCAGGCCGCTGACGGCGTCGGGGCCGGCGCCGGTGTTACCGTCGCGCGTACGGCGTGGGCCGGCCGTCCCCGGCCGTCCAGGCGACGCACGAGCCGCGTGACCTGCTCACCGCCGTGCCCGCTCGGCCCGTCCCGGGGGCGTCGCAGAGGGCCGTCGCCGGGAGCGGCCCGACACCGGCTCCGCGCGGAGGCGTACGATTCCCGGCGCGCGGTCGCCGTTGCCCGTCGCCACAACGTTCCGGTGCGCTTGCGCCCGCCGGCCCGACGCGTGCCACGCGTCGTTGGACACCTGTTCCACTGCCTGCAAGGGGTCGGCCCCGAGTCCGACCTGAAGGAGAGACTAGCCTGATGGGCGTGACACGCCGCGCGAAGATCGTCTGCACTCTTGGACCCGCCACCTCGTCCCCGGAGCGCATCCGGGGTCTCGTCGAGGCCGGCATGAACGTGGCGAGGCTCAACTTCAGCCACGGCAGCCACGAGGACCACGAGGCCGTCTACCGGCTGGTCCGGGAGGCGTCCGAGGCCGCCGGCAAGCCGGTGGCGGTCCTCGCCGACCTGCAAGGCCCCAAGATCCGGCTCGGCAAGTTCGCCGACGGCCCGCACGAGTGGCGCACCGGTGACTCGGTCGTGATCACCGGCGACGACATCCTCGGCACCAAGGAGCGGGTCTCCTGCACCTACACCAAGCTGCCGCACGAGGTGAAGCCCGGCGACCGGCTGCTGATCGACGATGGTCGGGTCGCCGTCGAGGTCACCGACGTCACCGGCAACGACATCCGCTGCCTCGTCACCGAGGGCGGCCCGGTCTCCAACAACAAGGGCGTCTCGCTGCCGAACGTGGCGGTCAGCGTGCCCGCCATGTCGGACAAGGACGCCGAGGACCTGCGCTTCTCCCTGGGCCTCGGTGTCGACCTGGTGGCGCTCTCGTTCGTGCGCTCGGCCGAGGACATCAAGCTCGTGCACAACATCATGGCCGAGGAGGGCGTCTTCCGCCCGGTGCTCGCCAAGGTCGAGAAGCCGGAGGCCGTGGAGCACCTCGAGGCCATCGTGCTGGCCTTCGACGGCGTGATGGTCGCCCGTGGCGACCTCGGTGTCGAGATGCCGTTGGACGAGGTTCCGCTGGTGCAGAAGCGCGCCGTGCAGCTCTGTCGGGAGAACGCCAAGCCGGTCATCGTGGCCACCCAGATGCTCGACTCCATGATCGAGAACTCCCGCCCCACCCGGGCGGAGGCCTCGGACGTGGCCAACGCGGTGCTCGACGGCGCGGACGCGGTCATGCTCTCCGGCGAGACCAGCGTGGGCAAGTATCCGGTGCTCACCGTCAGCACCATGGCCAAGATCGTGACGACCACCGAGGCCGGTTCGATCGGGGTGCCGCGTCTGCAGCACGACCCGCGTACGCACGGCGGCGCGCTCACCGTGGCCGCCTCGTCGATCGCCCGGGCCATCAACGCCAAGGCGCTCGTCGCGTTCTCGCAGACCGGCGACACCGTGCGACGGCTGTCCCGCCTGCACTGCGACCTGCCGCTGCTGGCCTTCACGCCGGTCCCCGAGGTGCGCGACCAGCTCGCCCTCACCTGGGGCGTGGAGACCTTCCTGATGCCGTTCGTGCAGCACACCGACGACATGTTCCGTCAGGTCGACCAGGCGCTGCTCGGCCTCGACCGGGCCAACCCCGGTGACTACGTGGTGATCGTGGCGGGCAGCCCGCCCGGCACCCCCGGCTCGACGAACACGCTGCGCGTGCACCAGCTCGGCTCGCTGGTCGACGCGGCGTCGGCGCGGGCGCTGCAGTGAGCGATGGTCGGGTCGCGGTCGGCCAGGCGGCTGTCGACCAGCTGCTGGAGGTGCTGGACCTCGACCCGACCGGGGAGATGACCTTCCGGGGGATGAGCCCCCCGGTCGGTCCACAGCGGGTGTACGGCGGCCAGGTTGCCGGTCAGGCCCTGGTCGCCGCCGGCCGCACGGTGGATCCGGAGCGCTTCGTGCACTCGCTGCACGGCTACTTCGTCCGCCCCGGCGATCCGGCCGAGCCGATCGAGTACCAGGTGGAGAACATCCGCGACGGCCGGTCGTTCTCGGTGCGTCGCGCGGTCGCCCTCCAGCACGACAGGCCGATCTTCTTCATGTCGGCGTCCTTCCAGCGGGCCGAGGAGGGGTTGGACCACCAGGCCCCGGCCCCGCTGGACGTGCCGCCGCCGCAGGACGTGCCGACGATGTCCGACCGGCTCTCCCGCTACCCCGAGCGCCTGGGCATGTGGGGGCAGATCCCCCGCCCGATCGACGTGCGCTACGTGGGGGAGCCCGGCTGGGTCCGCCCCGGCGACCGACCGGCCGACCCGCACCAGCGGGTCTGGATGCGCATCGACGGCAAGTTGCCCGACGACCCGCTGCTGCACGCGTGCGCGCTCACCTACGCCTCCGACCTCACCCTGCTGGACTCGGTGCTCTCCGTGCACGGCGAGGTGTGGGGGCCGGGCGGCGTGGTCGGCGCGAGCCTGGACCACGCGCTGTGGTTCCACCGGCCGTTCCGTGCCGACGAGTGGTTCCTCTACGACTGCTGGAGCCCGTCGGCGTCCGGCGCGCGAGGGCTGGCGACCGGGCGGATGTTCACCACGGACGGCCGGCAGATCGCCAGCGCCGTCCAGGAGGGTCTGCTGCGCCGCGTCGGCGCCTGACCCGACCGGTCACGCCTGGTGGATGGCCTCACCGGCGATCTCGATCTGCACGGTCTTGCCGACGAGGACGCCGCCGCTCTCCAGGGCGACGTTCCAGAGCAGGCCGTAGTCCTCACGGTTGATCTCGGCGGTCGCGCTGAATCCGAAGATGTTCTGCCCGTACGGATCACGCCGCGCGCCGCCGAAATTCACCTGTAGGTCCACCGCACGGGTGATTCCCTTCACCGTCAACTCACCGGCGAGCACGAAACGATTGGGCTCGGACTGCGGCGGCGGATTGTGACTTCTGCCTCGTCCGCCGAGTCGGTGGTTGCGCAGGCGCGCCCAGTAGAAAATCGGGTCGTCGTTGCTCTGCCACGTGATGCCCGTGCTTCGATATTCGAGAGTGGGATAACGCTCCACGTCGAGGAAATCGGCGCTTTTCAGGTGAGTGTCCCGGTCGGCGCTGCCGGTGGAGATGCTCGCCGACGCGATCGTGGCGGTCACCCCGGAACGCAGCGGATCCTCCCCGACCGTGATCTCTGCGGTCGCCTCGGCGAACTCGCCGCGCACGGGGCTCACCATCATGTGACGGGACAGGAAACCGATCCGCTTGTGCGCCTGATCGAGGCGGTAGGTGCCGGCGATCGGGATGGTCATGCCATCCCAGGTGCGTGTGGCGACATCGGTCATCGTGTTGCCTTCCCCCGGGGTTAATCAACGTCCGGTCCGAACTCCATCAACCGGCCGGACAGGCGTACTACCCGCCCAGCATAGGGACGTTCGGAATCGGCCTTTCGGGCCCCACCGGTTAATGGATCAAGGTGCGCGGCGTAATTGGTTGTCGGTCGATGCGTGGCCGATCGGTTGAGGGTCGCCGGTACCGGCGGATGACCTGCGGGCTAACCTTGCCGGCATGCGTCTCTCCGCCCGGGTCGACTACGCCCTCCGCGCGGCCGCCGAGCTGGCCGCGACGGCCAGCGGCCCCGGGCGGGGCCGGCCGGTCACCGCCGACCAGATCGCCCGTGCGCAGGAGATCCCGCCGAAGTTCCTGGAGAGCATCCTGTTGCAGCTGCGCCGGGGTGGCATCGTGCACGCCCAGCGCGGTCCGGAGGGTGGCTACTGGCTGGCCCGCCCGGCCGAGGAGATCTCTCTCGCGGAGGTGATCCGGGTGATCGACGGGCCGCTCGCGCACGTGCGGGGGCAGCGCCCCGAACAGCTCGGCTACCACGGTCCGGCCCGCGCCCTCCAGGAGGTCTGGATCGCGCTGCGCGCCAGCGAGCGCGAGATCCTGGAATTGGTCAGCGTCGCCGACGTGGCCGCGGGGGCGCTGCCCGCGCGGGTCACCGAGCTGGCCGCCGACCCGCGCGCCTGGATCTGACGCCTCCCCGGGCGGACGCCTCGACGCCGACCTGCGGGCGTCCCATCCACCGATCAGACACTTGACCCCGGCTCTGCCGTGCCGCATTGTCGACCAAGTCGATAGGAGATACCGAAAAGTCAGGGGGCGCTCGTGCGCAAGCTACTGGTCCTCGCTCTGGTCGGGCTCGTCGCGCAGTTGATCGATGGTTCACTCGGCATGGCGTACGGGTTGACCTCGTCCACCCTGCTGCTGGTAGTCGGGGTCGCGCCCGCCGCCGCCTCGGCGTCGGTGCACCTGGCCGAGATCGGCACCACGCTCGCGGCCGGGATCGCGCACTGGCGGTTCGGCAACGTCGACTGGCGGGTGGTCACCCGCATCGCCCTGCCCGGCGCGATCGGCGCGTTCGCCGGGGCCACCCTGCTCAGCTCGATCTCCACCGAGTCGGCCGCGCCGTGGATGGCCGCCATCCTCTTCACCCTGGGCGCGTACCTGCTGGTGCGCTTCGCCCGACCGCTGCGTACCGGTCGGGTCGGCGGACGGCTGCGCGGACGCTTCCTCGGCCCGCTGGGCCTGGTCGCCGGCTTCGTCGACGCGACCGGCGGCGGCGGGTGGGGCCCGGTCGCCACCCCGGCGCTGCTGGTCTCCGGTCGCCTGGAGCCCCGCAAGGTGATCGGCTCGGTCGACACCGCCGAGTTCGTGGTCGCCGGAGCCGCCAGCGTCGGTTTCCTGATCGGGCTGGGAACGGAGGGGTTCCTCCTCCCCACCGTCGTCGCCCTGCTGATCGGCGGGTTGGTCGCCGCCCCGCTGGCCGCCTGGCTGGTGCGTATCGTGCCCGCCCAACTGCTGGGCGCGGCGGTCGGTGGCGTCATCGTGCTGACCAACGCCCGCACCCTGATCCGGTCGGCCGAGCTGGGCGGCCCGCTCCGCCCCACCCTCTACGTCCTGCTGGCCGCCGGATGGCTGACCGCGCTGCTCTTCGCCGTACGCGCCCTGCGCCGCACCCGTCGAGCCCGCGCCACCGCTGCCACCGCCACCGAGACGGCCACGGCAGCCGGCGCTGTCTTGCCGGTGCTTCCTGAGTCGGTCTCTGTCATCACCGGCGCTGCCGACGGCAGCGCACCGGCCGATCTCAGCGTGGCGGGCACCCCGGGAGGGCGCTGACCCGCGCGGCGGCTTCCGGTGACGTCGGTCGACTTGGTGCTCTCCCGTCGTTGTTCGCGGCGGAGTGCCTACCCCCTGTGACCGTGATGCCTGTGAGTCATCTTGATGACTCACAGGCATCACGCTCATTTGGGTCCTCGCCCCGCAGGCGGCGCTGCCGCCGGCCATCAGCCCTGCCGGCGGGCTGCCGGGACGCGGCTCCTCTGCCGCCGTCGCGGCGGGAGGTCGACTGCGGATCGGTGATGTGGCGGTGTCTGCAGGCGGCGACGCCGCGACGTCGGCGATCTGGCGGGGTCTCCGCGTCGCGATGCCGCCACATCGGCGACCTGGCGGGCGGTAGCGTCCGGGCCGTCAGCGCGTCAGCAGCTTGTCCGCTGCCTCGGCGAGCAGCGCCCACGTCTCGTCGATGTGCGCCGCGGTGGTCTGCGGTGAGCCGACGGCCAGCCGCAGCGTGTACCGGCTGGCCACCCGGGTGTGGGTCAGATGTGCCCGCCCGCTGGCGTTCACCCGGGCCAGCAGCTCGGCGTTCGTGCCGTCGTCGGCCCGCAGCCGGAAGCAGACCAGCGAGAACGGGTGCGCCGCGGCCAGCTCGAACCGGTCGTCGGCGCGCAGGTGATCGGCGAACCGGGCGGCCAAGGCCACGCCCGAGCGGATGTGCGCCCGCAGCCCCTCGACGCCGTACCAGCGCAGCACGAACCAGAGCTTCAGGGCCCGGAAACGGCGACCCAGCGGCACCTGCCAGTCCCGGTAGTCGAGCACCGCGCCCGAATCTGAGGCGGCGTTGCGCAGGAACTCGGGGAGCACGGTCAGCGCCTCGACCAGTTCTCGGCGGTCGGCCACCCAGAACGCGTCGCAGTCGAAGCCGGTGAGCAGCCACTTGTGCGGGTCGAAGCAGTAGGAGTCGGCGTACTCCAGGCCGGTGTGCGACCAGCGCAGTTCGGGGCAGACGGCGGCGGAGCCCGCGTACGCCGCGTCGACGTGCAACCAGATGCCGTACTCGGCGCAGATCGCCCCGATCTCCGCCACCGGGTCGATGGCGGTGGTGGAGGTCGTGCCGATGGTCGCGACCACGATGGCGGGTATGACCCCGACGGCCAGATCCGCCTCGATCGCCGCGCGCAGCGCGTCCGGACGCAGCGCCTGGGTGTCCGGGTCGACGTCGATCGACCGGATGCCGTCCGCGCCCAGTCCGGCGATCCGCGCGGCCTTCTCGATCGAGGAGTGCCCGTGCACCGACGTGTACGCGCGGTAGCGCCGGTCGATGCCGGTCGCGCGCCAACGACCCCCGCTGGCGCGATGCAGAGCGGCGAGGGTGGCCACCAGTGTCGCCGAGGACGCCGAGTCCTGGATGACGCCGCCACCGGGTCCGGTGGAGGAGAAGCGCGGCGGCAGGTCGAGCAGCTCGGCCAGCCAGTCCATCATGACCGTCTCGAGTTCGGTGCAGGCCGGGCTCGTCGCCCACATCATGCCCTGCACTCCGAGCCCGGAGCTGACCAGGTCACCGAGCAGGCTCGGACCGGAGGTGTTCGCCGGAAAATAGCCGTAGAAGCCGGGGTGCTGCCAGTGCGTCAGCCCGGGCAGGACGATGGTGTCCAGGTCGGCGAGGAGCGCTTCGACCGGTTCGCCGCCGGTGGTGGGCGGCGAACCCGGTAGGGCCTTCGCCACCGTGCCCGGCGGGTCGGCGGAGGTGACCGGTCGTTGGTGCAGCGTCGTCCAGTAGTCGGCGATCCAGTCGACGACGGCGTGGCCGGCGCGGCGGAACTCGTCCGGGTCCATGTGCGGGGCGCTCATCCGGTCGAGTCGATCAGGCGGTGTGGGGCGGGGTCAAGAGCCGTACGGGGTGACGGTCGTCGATATTGCGGACCGGAAAGCGCTTGCCCTACGATGCGGCTGAGCCGGATCCGAGTTCCAGGGCGTCAACCCCCGACCAGACCGCCGTTCCGTCGCCGCCGCGGCGGACCGTCCACCGTGCTTCCCGGGCAGGGCAGGTGGGCCAACAGCGGTCACCACCGGATCCCCCGGAGGCAGTTCATGCACCCGTCAAGACAACGGCTGACCCTGCTCGCCGCCTCGACGGCGGCAGTCGTCGTGGCCGGCACCGTCGGCACGGTCGTCGCCTCGGCCGCCGCCGTCGGCTGCCGCGTCGACTACCAGGTCACCAACCAGTGGCAGGGCGGCTTCGGCGCCAACGTCACCATCACCAACCTCGGCGAGGAGATCAACGGCTGGACCCTCGCCTGGTCCTACGCCGCCGGCCAGCAGGTCTCCCAGGCGTGGAACGCCACCGTCAGCCAGTCCGGCGCGCAGGTGAGCGCGCGCAACGTCGACTACAACGGCGCGCTCGCCACCAACGGCACCGCCTCGTTCGGGTTCAACGCCTCCTGGACGAGCAGCAACCCGGCCCCGGCCAGCTTCACGCTCAACGGCGTCACCTGCACCGGAGCGCCCCCCACAGGCGACCCGACCACCCCGGCCCCGACCACGCCACCGCCGACCACCCCGCCGCCCACGACGCCACCGCCCACGACGCCCCCACCGACCACGCCCCCGCCGACCACGCCGCCACCCACCACGCCTCCGGCCGGGGCGAAACAGCTGGAGAACCTGGACCGAGGGTTGGTCAGCGTCCGCTCCGGCAACGGCAACCTGGTCTCCTGGCGTCTGCTCGGCACCGAGGCCTCCGGCGTGTCGTTCAACCTCTACCGCGGCTCGACCAGGGTCAACGCCAACCCCATCACCGGCGCCACGAACTACCTCGACAGCGGCGCGGCGGCCGGCTCGACGTACACCGTGCGGGCCGTGGTGGGCGGCGTCGAGCAGGCGGCGTCCGCGCCGGCCCTGCAGTTCGCCAACGGCTACCTGGACGTGCCCCTGCAGGTGCCGGCGGGCGGCACCACACCCAGCGGGGAGAGCTACACCTACAGCGCCAACGACGCCTCCGTCGGCGACCTCAACGGCGACGGCAGCTACGAGATCGTCCTCAAGTGGGACCCGTCGAACGCCAAGGACAACTCCCAGTCCGGCTACACCGGCAACGTCTACGTCGACGCGTACACCCTGACCGGTACCCGGTTGTGGCGCATCGACCTCGGCCGCAACATCCGGGCCGGCGCGCACTACACCCAGTTCCAGGTGTACGACTACGACGGCGACGGTCGCGCCGAGGTGGCCATGAAGACCGCCGACGGCACCCGCTCCGGCACCGGCCAGCTCATCGGCTCGTCGTCGGCGGACTACCGCAACTCCAGCGGTTACGTGCTGTCCGGCCCGGAGTACCTGACCATGTTCAACGGCCAGACCGGCGCGATCGCATCCACCGTCAACTACGACCCGCCGCGCGGCACCGTGTCGTCCTGGGGCGACTCGTACGGCAACCGGGTGGACCGGTTCCTCGCCGGCACCGCGTACCTGGACGGCCAGCGCCCGTCACTGATCATGGCGCGGGGCTACTACACCCGGGCGGTGATCGCGGCCTGGGACTTCCGCAACGGCTCGCTGACCAAGCGCTGGACGTTCGACTCGAACTCCTCCGGCAACGGCGCGGCGGCCGGCCAGGGCAACCACCAGCTCTCCGTGGCCGACGTCGACGGCGACGGCCGCCAGGAGATCGTCTACGGCGCCGCCACCATCGACGACAACGGGCGGCTGCTCTACTCGACGGGCAACGGGCACGGCGACGCCCTGCACGTCGGGGATCTCGACCCGGGCCGCGCCGGCCTGGAGGTGTTCAAGGTCGACGAGGACGGCAGCAAGCCCAGCTCGTGGTTCGCGGACGCCCGTACCGGTCAGATCTTGTGGTCGACGCCGGCCTCCGGCGACAACGGCCGGGGCGTCTCGGCGGACATCTGGGCCGGCAGCCCCGGCGCGGAGTCCTGGTCGGCGGCGGTCTCCGGCCTCGCCAACACCCGTGGGCAGAACATCGGCCGCAAGCCGTCGTCGACGAACTTCCTCGCCTGGTGGGACGGTGACCCCGTCCGGGAGTTGCTGGACGCCACGAGGATCGACAAGTACGGCGCCGGGGGCGAGACCCGACTGCTCGACGGCAGCGGGGTCGCGTCCAACAACGGCACCAAGTCCACGCCGTCGCTCTCCGGCGACATCCTGGGTGACTGGCGCGAGGAGGTGATCTGGCGGACCACCGACAGTCGGGCGTTGCGGATCTACAGCACACCCACTCCGACCAGCACCCGGATCTACACCCTGATGCACGACCCGCAGTACCGGGTGGCGATCGCGTGGCAGAACACCGCCTACAACCAGCCGCCGCACCCGGGGTTCTTCATCGGTGATCAGATGGCGGGCCCACCCACCCCGAACATCTACCTACGCTGATCTGACCCTGGCGGTACTGATCGAGTTCGCCTAAGGTGGCAGGCACCGGGCCGCAGCCGCGGAATCCGCACAGCTACAGCCCGGTGCTCCACACCGCGGCATCCCCGACCCGTCCCGACCGGGAATGCCGTACCACCACCGGCACCAACATTAGGCACCGTCCGGGTCGCGGGAGTGACGCTGACGTGAAGATCGTGTTTCACGCGTCCCGGCGCAGGCCCCCGGCCACCTTCTCGGCGATCAACTCGTACGACCGCACCCGGTCGGCCACGTCGTACACGAGCGTGGTGAGCATCAGCTCGTCCGCGCCGGTGCGCTCCTGCAACTCGGTCAGCTGCCGCCGCACCGTCTCCGGCGAGCCCATCGCCTGACCCTCGCGCCGTTGCAGCACGAACTCCCGCTCGAACTCCGTGTACGGGTACGCCGCCGCCTCGTCCGGCGTCGACAACGGCTCCGGCCGACCGGAACGCAGCTTCAGGAACGACAGCGCGCTCGGCGCGGCCAGCCACTCGGCCCGCTCGTCGGTGTCGGCGCAGACCGCGTTGACAGCCACCATCGCGTACGGCTTGTCCAGCCACTGCGACGGCCGGAAGTTCTGCCGGTACAGCGCCAGCGCCGGCAGCGTGTTCGCCGCGCTGAAGTGGTGCGCGAACGAGAACGGCAGACCCAGCAGACCGGCCAGCTGGGCGCTGAAGCCGCTGGAACCGAGCAGCCAGACGGCCGGCTGCTCGCCCCGACCGGGGGTGGCGATGATCTGCCCCGGCTTCTCACCGCTGAAGTAGTTCATCAGATCGGCCAGCTCACGCGGGAAACCCTCCGCCGACAGGCCCTCCATGGTGCGGCGCAACGCCAGCGCGGTCACCTGGTCGGTGCCCGGGGCCCGGCCGATGCCCAGGTCGATCCGGCCCGGGTGCAGCGCCTCCAGGGTGCCGAACTGCTCGGCCACCACCAGCGGCGCGTGATTCGGCAGCATCACTCCACCGGAACCCAGCCGGATGGTCGACGTGTTCGCCGCCAGGTGCGCCAGCAGGACCGCCGGCGCGGAGCTGGCGATCGCCGGCATGTTGTGGTGCTCGGCCACCCAGAAGCGGTGATAGCCCAGCTCCTCGGTGCGTCGGGCCAGCTCGGTGGTGGCCTGCAAGGCCGCGCCGGCGGTGGCGCCCTTGGCGACCGGGGCAAGATCAAGGACAGACAACGGTACGGTGATCACACGCAGTGCCAACTCCCCGGCCTGCCCGTTCATTCCGACGGCCGCTCAGCCCACCCCACGCGCCTGCTCGAAGATCAGGCTGGTCTGCGTGTGCTGCACCACCGGATCGACCGCCAGCTGGTCCAGCACGAAGTCCCGCAACGCGTCACCCGACGCGGCCCGCACGTGCAGCACGTAGTCCTCGGCGCCCGCCACGTGGAACACCGACACCACCCCGGGCAGCCGCACCGACCGCGCCCGGAACGCGTCCACCGCCGCCCGCTCGTGCGCCGTCAACCGCACCGACACCAGCGCCTGCAACGGCAGGCCCAACGCCGCCGGATCCACCTCCGCGTGGAAGCCCCGGATCGCCCCACGCTCGCGCAACGCCCGGGTACGCGTCAGACACGTCGACGGCGCCACCCCCACCCGCTCGGCGAGCGCGTTGTTCGGCAACCGGCCGTCCGCCACCAACTCGGCGAGGATCGCGCGGTCCACCTCGTCCAGGGCCGGATACGGCCGTACATCGTTCGACTCAGAGGGCATCCGAGCATCGTCCTCCGAACCACCGGCCAAAACCAGGGCTCTCAACAGAATCATCTACCAAACTGTTGCACCCAGGTTGGCAGATGTTCGACCCTACCCGCATGACGACGGTGGACACCCGAGCCGTACACGCCGGCCGCGACGACCTGCGCACGCTCGGCGTGCACGTACCACCGATCGACCTCTCCACCACCAACCCACTGCCGTCGGTCGACGACGGCGGCAACGCCTACGAGCACCTCGCGACCGGCGGCACCCTGCCCGCCGACGCCAGCGCCGTCTACCAGCGGCTCTGGAACCCCACCGTCGCCCGCTTCGAAACCGCCCTCGCCACCCTCGAAGGCACCGAACAGGCCGTCGCCTTCGCCAGCGGCATGGCCGCCCTCACCGCCACCCTGCTCGCCGCCACCCGCGACGGCCACCGCCACATCGTCGCCGTCCGCCCGCTCTACGGCGGCACCGACCACGTCCTCGCCACCGGTCTGCTCGGCACCACCGTCACCTGGGCCCACCCCGACGAGGTCGCCACCGCCCTCCGCCCCGACACCGCGATGGTCGTCATCGAGACACCGGCCAACCCCACCCTCGACCTCGTCGACATCGCCGCCCTCGCCGCGGCGGCCGGCGACGTGCCCCTGCTCGTCGACAACACCGTCGCCACCCCCGTTCTGCAACAACCCGCCCGCCACGGCGCCGCCCTCGTCCTGCACAGCGCCACCAAGAGCATCGGCGGACACGGCGACGTCCTCGCCGGCGTCGTCGCCTGCGACGAGGCATGGGCGGCGCGCCTGCGCCAGGTCCGCGCCGTCACCGGCGCGATCCTGCACCCCCTCGGCGGCTACCTCCTGCACCGCGGCCTGCAGACACTCCCGCTGCGGGTCCGCGCCCAACAGGCCACCGCCGAGAAACTCGCCGGCTGGCTCGCCGACCACCCCGGCGTACACCGGGTGCACCACCCCTCGGTGTACGACCCGGCGGCGCTCGTCGGCCGGCAGATGTCCGGACCCGGCAGCCTCCTCGCCTTCGAGGTACGCGGCGGCGCGTCCGCCGCCGCCACCGTCGCCGCCGGCTGCCGGCTCATCACCCACGCCGTGTCCCTCGGCGGCGTCGACACCCTCATCCAGCACCCCGCCTCGCTCACCCACCGCCCCGTCGAGGGTGACGCGAAGCCGGACGGCGCGCTGCTACGCCTCTCCGTCGGCCTCGAAGATCCCGAGGACCTGCGCGCCGACCTCGCCCGCGCGCTCGACGCGATCGCCTGATCAGCGCAGCTCGCGGTTGCCCAACACCCGCGTCGGCGCGCCCTCCCGCGCCACCCGCAACATCGCCCGGCCGATCCCGTCGGTGGTCGTCACGTGGTTCGGCAGCAGCCCCCGCAACACCGGGAACAGCGGACGCGTGACCGCGTACCCGATCCGGTAGGCCCGGGTCCGCGACACCGCCCCGTACGTCGGCTGGATGAACCCCGGCCGCGCCGCGTACCCGTTGGGCAGCAGGTCCATGACCGCGTTCTCGGTGCGGCCCTTCACCCGCGCCCACATCACCCGACCCTGACCGGTCGAGTCGGTGCCGACGCCGGAGACGTAGACGAACGTGACCTGCGGGCTCACCTCGGCCAACAGTCGCGCCGCAGCCATCGGGAAGTCGTAGCTGATCCGGGTGTACGCCGCCTCGTCCAGACCCAGCGACGACACACCGAGGCAGTAGAAGCAGGCGTCGACGCCGGTCAGCTCCGCCCGTACCGACTCCAGGTCACCGACGTCGGCGACGGTCAACTCCCGCAGCTTCGGGTCCCGCTGACCGGTCGGCCGGCGACCGATGGTGAGCACCTCCCGCACGTCCTCGGCGAGCAGGCACTCGCGCAACACGCCCTGACCGACCATGCCGGTCGCACCGAAGATGACCACCCGCATCAGATCCACCCCTGTCATCGGTCCCGCCACAGGCTCCCACGATCGGCATGACCGTCAAGGCCCGGGGAAACCCACTTCGGCCGACAACGCCGAACCGACTCAAGGGGGACGAACATGCCGTTCATCACCGTGGGCCCCGAAAACAACACCGCCATCGACATCTACTACGAGGACCACGGCTCCGGCCAACCCGTCGTGCTCATCCACGGCTTCCCCTTCAACGGCGCCACCATGGAGAAGCTCGCCGACCCCCTGCTCCAGGCCGGCTACCGGGTCATCACCTACGACCGTCGCGGATTCGGGGCCTCCAGCCAACCCGACACCGGGTACGACTACGACACCCTCGCGGCCGACCTCGACACCCTCATGACCGAGCTGGACCTGCGCGACACCATCCTCGCCGGCCACTCCATGGGCACCGGCGAGGTGACCCGCTACCTCAGCAGGTACGGCTCCGACCGGGTCAGCCGGGCAATCCTGCTCGCCCCGCTCGCGCCGTTCCTGCTCAAGACCGCGGACAACCCCGACGGCGTCGACGGCAGCGTCTTCGACGGCTTCAAGCAGGCCGTCGTGGCCGACCGGTTCGCCTTCCTCACCGCCTTCTGCACCAGCTTCTTCAACTACGAGCAGACCAGGGGCAAGCAGGTCAGCGAGGAAGCGTTCAAGGCGCACTGGGCCATCGGCGCGCTGGCCTCCGCCCGCGCCATGTACCAGTGCATCGACGTCATTCCCACCGACTTCCGCGCCGACGTGCCCCGACTCGACGTGCCGATCCTCATCGTCCAGGGCGACCAGGACGCCGTGCTGCCCTACCCGGTGACCGGCCAACGGCTCGCCCCGATGCTGCCCGACGGCACACTCGTCACCCTCAAGGGCGCCCCGCACGGCATCCCGTGGACCCACGCCGACGAGGTCAACAAGGCGATTATGGACTTCATCGGCGCACCGGCCATGGCCCGCGCGTGACCGTGCTCAGGACTTCGGGCCGACGTGTCGGTCGAGGGTGGCGACGGCGTCACGCCGCGCCACCGACAGGCAGTTGCGGCGGTTCATCCGCCAGGCGATACCGAGCAGGTCCAGACTCCACTGGCAGAGCCCCATGATGTCGGTCGACTCGTTGACGAACATGTAGCGCGGGTAGACGTAGTCCCTGCCCCGCACGGTCACCCGGTTGGCGAACCGGCAGCCGTCGGAGTGGAACAGACCGCGCAGGAAGTCGCCGGGGTGGCTCTCGACGAGCGACAGTTGCCAGTCGGCCAGAACGATCGGTCGCTCGTGCTTCTTGCCGGGACCGTGCTGCGGAAACAGACACGGCCAGTGCATGCCGCTGCTCTCGACCGAGACGCAGCCCTGCTTGGGGACTCGCTGTACGCGTGACGCGAGCACGGAGAGCATGGCTGACTCGCACGCGTCGACGAGGTGTGGATAGCTAGCCGTGCAGGCGATTCGTAGTACCGGCACCTTCGGTGAGACGGCCAGATGGCCGTCGCCCAGGTAGAGGCCGAGCAGGTAGACGTAGGCGGCGGGGTCTGTCGGACTGTCGACACCGTCGCGACAGCGGAAGCACCGAAGCTGCGTGCCTCGGAGGCGAGCCTCCGGGCGATCGGTACACCAGTGCCAGACTGTCCGGTACGGCACTCCGGTCGCGCGGGCGGTGTCGGCAACCGTGCTGCCGGCGAGGAACATCTGCCGTGCTCGTGCGCGAATCTCAGGTGGGTGCACGAGAGGATTCTCGAACACCCGTACGACAATTTGGTGCCCCCGGTGGGATTCGAACCCACACTGTCGGAGGTTTGAGCTCCGTTTCTCTGCCAGTTGGAATACGGGGACGCTTCCCTGATTCGGCCCTGACAGGATACCCACTACGCTGAGAGCGGTGACACCCGGCTGGGCGGGTGTCGGGTTCTAACTGGTGGGGGTAGGGCTGGTGGCTGAGACGCCGACGGATGCCGAGCGCAGGCGCGTACTGATCGCCGAGGACGAGGCGCTGATCCGGCTGGACCTCGCCGAGATGCTGGTCGAAGAGGGCTACGAGGTGGTGGGGGAGGCCGGCGACGGCGAGACCGCCGTGCGCCTCGCCGAGGAGCTGAAGCCCGACCTCGTCATTCTCGACATCAAGATGCCGATCATGGACGGGCTGGCCGCCGCCGAGCGGATCGCGGGCGCGCGGATCGCTCCGGTGATCATCCTCACCGCGTTCAGCCAGCGGGATCTGGTGGAGCGGGCGCGGGCGGCGGGCGCGATGGCGTACCTCGTGAAGCCTTTCCAGAAGAGTGACCTGGTCCCGGCGGTGGAGATCGCGTTGTCGCGGTATTCGGAGGTCGCGGCCCTGGAGGCCGAGGTCGCGAGCCTGACCGACCGCCTGGAGATCCGCAAGACGGTGGAGCGCGCCAAGGGCGCGCTGATGACGACGTACGGGATGACCGAGCCGCAGGCGTTCAAGTGGATCCAGCGCACGGCCATGGACCACCGGATGACCATGAAGGAGGTCGCCGAGCGGATCCTCGCGGAGACCGCCGGCGGCGAGGTGGCGCAGCAACCGTCCGTCTGAACCCTGGTCGACCCTCGGCGGCGGGTGATCGGATCGATAGCATCAGTTGCGTGTCGGTCCGGCGTACGGTCGCGGTGGTCGGGGTTGTCGTCACGCTGCTCGCCGGCTGCCGGGCCGCCGACGACGGGCGGCTCCCCGAACCGGTGCGTCCACGGTGGGAGATGGCCGATCTGCCGGTGCCCCCGGGTGCGCCGGGTCGGCTCATCGCACGTGATGTGACCGCCTGCGCGGGTCGGTGGTACGCCGTCGGCGCGGTGGGCGCGCCCGATGGTGGAACCCGGCCGGCCGCCTGGCGGAGTGTGGACGGTCGCGGGTGGACGTCGTTGCCGTTGCGGCCGATCAGCTACTACGGCGAGCGCGCGATCATGTACGCGGTCGGCTGTCACGAGGGTCGGATCGCCGTCATCGGGGCACGGTCGGGTGGCGCGCACGGCAATCCGCGGGTGCGGACGTGGCGGCAGGACGCCGACGGTGGTCTGTCCGAGGTGCCGGCGGAGTTCGAGCTGTACGGCGGACCGGAGGCGGTCAGCGCGAGTCGTATCGCGGGTGGCGCTGGCGGGTGGCTGATCGCGGGCGCCCGCACGGGTGGGGCGGCGGTGTGGCGTTCCGCGGACGCGACCGACTTCGCGCTGGTCGACGATGCTCCGGGGCTGGCCAGTGACGCGGGGTTGACGACGATCGCCACGGATGTGGTGGCGGCGCCCGATGGCTGGCTGGTCGCGGGCGGGGGTCGGCCGGCGGGTCGGGCGGACCGTGATCCGTACGTCTGGTCGTCGGCCGACGGCCGGGCGTGGACGCGGACGGCGTTGCCGGCGACGGGTGCGGACGAGGTCGCGCAGCGTCTCGTCCGGGTGGGTGCCGTGGTGTACGCCCTGGGGGTGCGCGGGAGCGCATTCCAGGCCTGGAAATGGTCGCCTGGGGCGACGGTTGGCGCCGAAGAATGGCGGGCCGTCGCGGATTTCGGGGCGACGGGCGCGGGCGCGGTGGCGGGGGTGGAGGCGGTTGCCGGCGACGGCGGCGTGGTGCTGGCGATGACGGTGGCGAGCGACGGGCACCGGCTGTGGCGGTCCGCCGAGGACGCCTCGTCGTGGGTGCCGGTGACCCTGCCAGGTCACGTTTCCGCTGGTGGGGACACGTCGGCGGCGGTCGCGGCAGCGGACGGTCGGATGGTGGTCACCGTCGACGACGGGGTGGCGGCGCGGGTGTGGTTCGGGCCTTCTGGGCCCGTTTGACGAGTTGTCGACAGGCGCCGATGTGACATCTAAACGCGAGCTTTTCCGCTTCTGGTAACGGTTGAGTCAACGCCGCCTACGACACCTTACGGGGAGTAGTGGTTGTGGGATAACGTCCCGCCCCAGACCGGGTGAACGGTCCGGTCCGGTGTGGCCTTGGCGTTCTACGAGGCGCCACCGGGCTTCTGGACGGAGGAGGGTTCCAGCCTTGAGGCAAAACTTCGTGCGCGTCCTCGGCAGCGTCGCCATCGTGGCGCTTGTTGCCGGCGGCGCCAGCGCGTGTAAGAAGGACGAGGGCACGTCGGGTGGTTCCGCCAGCAAGGCGTGCGACCTCAAGATCGGTTTCTTCGGGGCGCTCTCGGGCGCCGACGCCGGCCTGGTCACCCCGATGAAGCAGGGTGCCGACCTGGCCGTGGAGAAGTACAACGCGGAGAACGCGGACTGCAAGGTCACCGTTCAGGCGTTCGACTCGCAGGGCAAGGCCGACCTCGCGGGTGGTCTCGCGACCAGCGCGGCGGCCGACACGAAGATCGTGGCGATGGTCGGGCCGGCGTTCTCCGGTGAGAGCGAGGTCGCGCTGCCGATCTTCGACACCGCGGGTCTGTCCGTCATCAGCCCGTCGGCCACGCGACCGAGCCTGTCGACGAAGGGCTGGAAGGTCTTCCACCGCGGTGTGGGTAACGACTTCTCCCAGGGCCCGGCCGTCGCCAGCTACATCAAGAACGTGCTGAAGTCTGACAAGGCGTTCGTCATCGACGACCAGTCGGCGTACGGCGCGGGTCTGGCCGACGAGGTCAAGAAGGGCCTCGGCTCGGTGGTCATCGGCACCGACAAGGTGGTCGACAACGCGCAGGAGTTCGGTGCGCAGATCTCCAAGGTCAAGACCAGCGGTGCCGCTGTTCTCTTCTACGGCGGTTACACCGAGGAGGCGGCGCCGTTCCTGAAGCAGCTGCGGGCTGCGGGCTGGACCGGCACGTTCATCGGTGGTGACGGCATCAACGACGCGAACATGCTGTCGGTCGCCGGTCAGAAGGACGTCGAGGGCACCATCGCCACCTGCCCGTGTGGCCCGGCGACCGCTGCCAAGGGCACCTTCGTGACCGACTTCAAGGCCAAGTACAGCGTGGACCCGGGCGTGTACGCCGACGTCTCGTTCGACCTGGCCAACATCTACCTTGAGGCGATCAAGGCCGGCAAGACCACCCGCGCCGACATCCAGGCCTTCCTCTCGACCTACAACAAGGCCGGTTCCGCCTCTGGCGTGACCTACAAGTGGGAGCCGACCGGCGAGCTGGACCCGGCCCAGGTCAAGGTGTGGGCCTTCAAGGCGAAGGCCGGCGCGTGGGCTCCGGACGTGGAGATCCCGAAGGCCTGATCCCCGCCAGGGTCACAGGTTTGAGGGCGTGACGATAAGAGTTGTCTCAATGCGGCCGGGGTTGCGAAATCCCGGCCGCATTGGCTCAACGCAACACCCTTCGGAGCATCGGTGGACTTTGCAGAACTCGTCCGGGGCTTCCCGGAACTGACCACAACCGGGTTGGTGCAAGGCGCGATCTACGCGCTCATCGCCCTCGGCTACACCCTCGTCTACGGCGTACTCCGCCTGATCAACTTCGCGCACTCCGAGGTCTTCATGATCGGCACCTTCGGTGCCATCTGGACCTGGGCGGCCTTCGGGCTCGACAGTAACAGCGGCGCTCCGTCGGTAGGCCGCTCGCTGCTGCTGATCGCGCTGGCGATCGTCGTCGCGGCGCTGCTGTCCGGCAGTGTCGCTCTGCTCATCGAGGTTACCGCATATCGGCCGCTGCGACGGCGTAACGCGCCGCCGCTGGCCTTCCTGATCACGGCCATCGGCGCCTCGTACGCGCTGATGGAGCTGATGGGAACGCTGACCCAGCGGCGTCAGATCGGCGCCCCGGCCCTGCTGCCCGCCGACACGCTGTTCAAGATCGGTGGCTGGAGCGTCACGCCGGTGCAGATGCTGACGCTGAGCGTGGCCATCATCATGATGGTGGGGCTGGACTGGTTCGTTAACAAGACCCGGTTCGGCAAGGGCATCCGCGCCGTGGCGCAGGACGCCAACACCGCCGCGCTGATGGGTGTCAACAAGAGCCGAGTGATCGCGTTGGTCTTCGTGCTGGGCGGTCTGATGGCCGGCGTCGCCGCCGTCTTCAGTGACATGAAGAGCGGAAACACCCGCTACAACATCGGCTTCCTGCTCGGGCTCAAGGCGTTCTCCGCCGCAGTGCTGGGCGGTATCGGCAACCTGCGGGGTGCGGCGATCGGCGGCATCCTGCTGGGTCTGGTCGAGAACTACGGGTCGGCGCTCTTCGGCTCGCAGTGGCGGGATCTCATCGCGTTCGTGGTGCTGATCGTCCTGCTGATGTTCCGGCCGACCGGCCTGCTTGGCGAGTCGTTGGGGAGGGCGCGGGCATGACCGCTCTGCGAGAGCGCTGGCACTCCGCTTCGAGTGCCATCGGTCGGCGGGTCGACGGGCTGCCGAAGTCCGCCCGGATCACCGGGTTGCTGGCCTTCCTCGCCTTCCTCTACATCCTGCCGAACAAGTGGTTCTACGAGTACCTGAACATCCCGGGTCTGTGGATTCCGCTGTACACCACGCGCAACGACATGGCGGCGGTGCTGTTCTACTGCGCGTGGATCGTGCTGCTGTCGCTCGGTCTCAACGTCGTGGTGGGCTACGCGGGTCTGCTGGACCTGGGATTCTTTGGCTTCTTCGCCGTCGGCGCGTACACGGTGGCGTTGTTGACGTCGCCGGAGAGCAAGCTCATCACCGAGTACAACTGGCTGGAGAGCCCGTGGCCGTGGTTGGTCACGGTGCCGATCGCGATCGCGCTGGCGCTGTTGTCCGGTGTGCTGCTCGGGGCTCCGACGCTGCGGCTGCGGGGTGACTATCTGGCGATCGTGACCCTCGGTTTCGCGGAGATGATCCGGATCGTCGCCAAGAACCAGGACTGGGTCCTGAACGGCGACCGGGGCATCCCGCAGGTGGGCCACCCGCCGGGCAAGTACCCGGACGGGACGGCCATCTTCCAGTTCGAGTTCAAGCCGTACTACTGGCTGCTGCTCACCGTGATCATCGGTGCGGTCTTCCTGATCCGGAACCTGGCCAACAGCCGGGTGGGTCGCGCCTGGGTGGCGATCCGTGAGGACGAGGACGCGGCGGAGCTGATGGGCGTGCCGACGTTCCGGTTCAAGCTCTGGGCGTTCGCGATCGGCGCGGCGGTCGGCGGACTGTCCGGCACGTTGTGGGCCGGTCAGGCCAACTTCGTCAACTCGTCCACGTTCTCCCTGGAGAATTCGATTCTGGTGTTGGCGGCGGTGCTGCTCGGTGGCGCCGGCAGCATCGGTGGCGCGATCCTCGGCGGCTTCCTGGTCATCTACATTCCGGAGTGGCTGCGGTCGGTGGGTGACGTCTTCGGTCTGCCGGAGACGGCCACCGTCTTCGGCAACGACTTCGACGTCAGCCCGACGTCGTTGCGGTACTTCATCTTCGGGGTCCTGCTGATCATCGTGATGATCTTCCGCCCGCAGGGTCTGTGGCCGAACCGGCGGCGTGCCGCCGAGCTCAAGGACCGGCAGAAGGAGGTGGCTGTCGTTGAGTGAGCCACGGATGGGTAGCGAGCGCGACGTCACCAGCGAGCGTGACATGGCGATCGACGCGCGGACGACGGTGGGCAGCCCGGCGGAGACCTCGTCGACGCCGGACGAGGCCGTCAGCGAGCCGGCCACCCCGGTCGACGGCCGCAAGCCGCTGCTGGAGGTCGACCATGTCACGCTGCGGTTCGGTGGCGTGGTTGCCCTCAACGACGTCAACTTCACCCTCTACGAGGGGGAGATCCTCGGGCTGATCGGGCCGAACGGCGCGGGCAAGACGACCTGCTTCAACGCGATGACGGGCGTCTACACCCCGACGACCGGCCAGATCCGGTTCCGGGGCGAGAAGGTCAGTGGCCGTAAGCGGTTCCAGATCACCAAGCTCGGGATCGCGCGTACCTTCCAGAACATCCGTCTCTTCCCGGAGATGACGGCGCTGGAGAACGTGCAGGTCGGCGCGGACGCCAACCACAGGACCAGCGTGCCGAGCGCCCTGCTGCGGTTGCCGCGGCACTGGCGGGAGGAGCGGCAGGGCAAGGCCAAGGCCCTTGAGCTGCTGGACTTCGTCGGCATCCAGGGTCGCTCCGGCGACCTGGCCCGTAACCTGTCGTACGGTGACCAGCGTCGGCTGGAGATCGCCCGAGCGCTGGCGACCGATCCCACGCTGCTCTGCCTGGACGAGCCGGCCGCCGGGTTCAACCCGGCGGAGAAGGTGGCCCTGCTCCAGCTGATCCGCAAGATCCGCGACTCGGGCGTCACCGTCCTGCTGATCGAGCACGACATGCGACTGGTCATGGGCGTGGTGGACCGGCTGGTGGTGCTGGAGTTCGGGCAGAAGATCGCCGAGGGGTCGCCGGCCGAGGTGCGCGACGACCCGAAGGTGATCGCCGCGTACCTGGGAGGTGTCGAGGATGCTGCTTGAGATCGACAACCTGAAGCTGCTCTACGGCCGTATCGAGGCGCTGCACGGCATCAGCCTGCACGTCGACCAGGGCGAGATCGTGGCGCTGATCGGTGCGAACGGCGCCGGCAAGACCACGACGATGAAGGCGATCTCCGGGCTGCACGCCATCTCCGGCGGCAGCATCAAGTTCGACGGCGCCGATGTCAGCCGGCTGCGCGCCGACCTGCGGGTGATCCGGGGGATCGGGCAGTCGCCCGAGGGGCGCGGCGTCTTCCCCGGTATGACCGTGCTGGAGAACCTGGAGATGGGGGCCTACACCCGCAAGGACCGGGCCGACATCGCCAAGGACCTGGCGATGGTGTTCGAGCTGTTCCCGCGGCTGCACGAGCGTCGCAAGCAGGCCGGTGGCACGCTCTCCGGCGGTGAACAGCAGATGCTGGCGGTGGGTCGGGCGTTGATGACCCGTCCGAAGCTGCTGCTGCTGGACGAGCCGTCGATGGGGCTGGCGCCCAAGCTGATCCAGCAGATCTTCGAGATCATCACGCGGATCAACGAGCAGGGCACGACGATCCTGCTGGTCGAGCAGAACGCGCAGCAGGCGCTGTCCCGGGCCCACCGGGGGTACGTGTTGGAGACCGGCCGGATCGTCAAAGAGGGCACCGGCCAGGAACTCCTGCACGACCCGGCGGTCAAGGAGGCGTACCTCGGGGTGGCCTGAGTCACCGACGACGAAACGGCCGGCGGGCGATCGCCGGCCGTTTCGTCGCGTCTGCGAGGCGACGACGAGGGTTGTCGGTGCGACGGACTAGAGTCGCTGCCGTGACAGCTACGACGCCGCGCCTGCTCCTCGTCGACGGACATTCCATGGCATATCGGGCGTTCTTCGCCCTGCCCGTGGAGAACTTCTCCACCACGACGGGTCAGCCGACCAACGCGGTGTACGGCTTCACCTCGATGCTGATCAACGTGCTGCGCGACGAGCAGCCCACCCACATCGTCGTGGCGTTCGACGTCTCCCGGCGGTCCTTCCGCACCGAGCAGTACGCGGAGTACAAGGCCGGCCGCAGCGAGACCCCCAACGACTTCAAGGGCCAGGTCAGCCTCGTCAAGGAGGTCCTGGCCGCCCTCCAGATCCCGGTTGTGGAGAAGGAGGGCTTCGAGGCCGACGACGTCATCGCCACGCTCGCCTGCCAGGCCCGCGACCAGGGCATGTCGGTGCTGATCAGCAGCGGTGACCGGGACGCGTTCCAGCTGGTCGACGACCAGATCACCGTCCTCTACCCGCGCAAGGGCGTCTCCGACCTGGCCCGGATGGACCCGGCCGCGATCGAGACCAAGTACGGCGTCGGCCCGCAGCAGTATCGGGACCTCGCCGCGCTGGTCGGCGAGACCAGTGACAACCTGCCCGGCGTGCCCGGTGTCGGCCCGAAGACCGCCGCCAAGTGGATCACCACGTACGGCGGGGTGGAGGGCGTGATCGCCCGCGCCGACGAGATCAAGGGCAAGGCCGGTGACAGCCTGCGGGAGCGACTCGCCGACGTGATCCGCAACTACGAGATCAACCGGCTCGTCTCCGATTTGGAGCTGCCGCTGCGCCCGGAGGACACCCGCTGGACAGGGTGGGACCGGGAGGCGGTGCACCAGGTCTTCGACACCCTCGAGTTCCGCATCCTGCGCGACCGCCTCTACCAGTACCTGGAGGCCGTCGAGCCGGAGGCCGAGTCGGGCTTCGACCTGACCGGCGAGGTGCTCACCGAGTCGGGCGCGCTCGCCGCCTGGCTGGACGCCCACGCACCGACCGGCACCCCGGTCGGGCTCGCGGTCAAGCTCGACACCGGCCCCAACCGCCGGCACACCGCCTCAATCACCGGGCTCGCGCTCGCCAGCGCCGGTGGCGCGGCCGCCTGGGTCGACCCCAGCCGGCTCGACGCCGCCGACGAGAGCGCCCTCGCGTCCTGGCTCGCCGACGCGCAGCGGCCCAAGGTGCTGCACGACAGCAAGCCCGCGGTGCTGGCCTGCGCCGCGCACGGCTGGGAGCTGGCCGGCATCGCCCGTGACACCCAGATCGCCGCGTACCTGGCCCGCCCCGACCAACGGTCCTACGACCTGACCGACCTGGCCCTGCGCTACCTGCACCGCGAGCTGCGGGTGGACGTGCCCGAGACCGGCCAGCTCACCCTCGACGGGCTGGGCGAAGAGGGGGTGGCCGAGCAGAACCTCATGCTCCAGGCCCGCGCCACCCTCGACCTCGCCGACTCCATCGACGCCGAGCTGTCCCGGGACGGCGAGCAGTCCGCGCGGCTGATGGCCGGGGTGGAGCTGCCGCTGATGCGGGTGCTCGCCGGCATGGAGCGCACCGGCATCGCCGCCGACACCGACTACCTCTCCGAGTTGGAGGCGCACTTCGCCGCCGAGGTGAAGGCCGCCGCCCAGGGCGCGTACGAGGCGGTGGGCCGGGAGTTCAACCTCGGCTCGCCCAAGCAGTTGCAGGAGATCCTCTTCACCGAGCTGGGCCTGCCGAAGACCAAGAAGATCAAGACGGGTTACACCACCGACGCCGACGCCCTGCAGTGGCTCTACGCGCAGCAGCCGCACCCGGTGCTGGCCCACCTGCTGCGTCACCGCGACGTCGCCAAGCTCAAGTCGACAGTGGACGGTCTACTCAAGTCCGTCTCCGACGACGCTCGGATCCACACCACCTTCAACCAGACGGTCGCGGCCACCGGCCGGCTCTCCTCCACCGAGCCCAACCTGCAGAACATCCCGATCCGTACCGAGGAGGGCCGACGCATCCGCCGGGCCTTCGTGGTCGGCGCGGGGTACGAGTGCCTGCTCACCGCCGACTACAGCCAGATCGAAATGCGGATCATGGCGCACCTCTCCTCGGACGACGCGCTCATCGAGGCGTTCAACTCCGGGGCCGACTTCCACGCCGCCACCGCCTCGTCGGTCTTCGGCGTGCCGGTCGACGAGGTCACGCCGGACCAGCGGCGCAAGATCAAGGCGATGAACTACGGCCTGGCGTACGGGCTCAGCGCGTTCGGCCTGTCCCAGCAGCTCAGCATCGGCACCGAAGAGGCGCGCGGGCTGATGGAGAACTACTTCGCGGGCTTCGGCGGGGTGCGCGACTACCTGCAGCAGGTGGTCGGCAAGGCCCGCCAGGACGGTTACACCTCGACCATCCTGGGCCGCCGCCGCTACCTGCCCGACCTGGTGAGCGACAACCGGCAGCGCCGCGACATCGCCGAGCGGATGGCGCTCAACGCCCCCATCCAGGGATCAGCCGCCGACATCATCAAGGTGGCGATGCTGCACGTCGACACCGCGCTCGCCGACGCCGGTCTGCGCTCCCGGATGCTGTTGCAGGTGCACGACGAGCTGGTCTTCGAGGTCGCGCCCGGTGAGCGGGAGGCCCTTGAGGCGCTGGTACGGCGCGAGATGGGCGGGGCGTACCCGCTGTCGGTGCCGCTGGAGGTGTCGGTCGGCGTGGGCCGGGACTGGAACAGCGCGGATCACTGATCTTCCGGTTGTCCGCTGGTCGCCGTGGGGGTTCCGGGGCAGCCCGACCCGCTCCGGGCGGCAGGCTTGATCCCTGCGCGGGTCAGGCTGCCCCGGAACCCCCGACCTGGTCGGCGTAGTCCCGTCGTTGTCCGTTTTCTCTCGCAGCCATACCCGTCGGGTTGCATGCTGCCCGTCCGCTCTCGCGGCACCCGCACCCGACGAGGTGGGCATGCGCGATGATCCGCGCAACTTCGGGGAAAGTGCTGCATCCGGGACGTCTGAGGCAGCAACGTCGCCGAAGTTGCGCGGATCTTGGCGGCGCCTGGTGCGGATCCTGTGGCACGGAGTCCGCGGAGGCGGTCGGGGTCGCTACTTCATCGGGTCGTGGCCCCAGTTCATCAGGGACCAGCGCCACTTCGTGTCGCGCACGTTGCCGGACGGGCGCTGCGCCATGTGCCGGCGGACGTAGCCGACCACCTTGCGCATGTGCTTGTAGTCCGCCTCCGAGAGGTCGGCGCGCTTGCGGCGGAGCAGGTTGATGATCTTCCGGCCGGACTCGTGCCCGACCGACTCGCCGCCACCGGTACGGCCACCCTTGTGCCAGCCGACCTGCTTCGACTCGTCGGTCTCCAGCCACGTCGACAGCTCGCCGGGCTTCATGTTCACCGCGTCGGTGAACTCCCGGTAGGTGTCCCGGCCCTGCTCGTCAACTCTGCTCATGGCGCAGCGCCTCCGGGCGGTGGGCCACGTCGCGGCCCGTGCCGTCACTGCGGACCCGGTACTGCGGGT
Organism: Micromonospora sp. NPDC049801; assembly: GCF_040656575.1. Lineage (NCBI taxonomy): Bacteria > Bacillati > Actinomycetota > Actinomycetes > Micromonosporales > Micromonosporaceae > Micromonospora > Micromonospora sp. NPDC049801. The sequence goes on from NZ_JBFAMS010000008.1 coordinate 269,084, forward strand.
CGTTGGGGGCCGCGCTCACCGCCCGCCCGCGAATCCGCGTCCGCTCGGTGATCGTGCCCTGCACCACGCCGTACGCGCGGCTGCCATGGGCCGACCAGGAGACACGGTCGCCCTGGTGGAATCTCTGTTCGGCCATGCCCCCGGCTACCCGACCCCGCCGGGGCGAAACGGCTACGGCCTGATCTCGGCGATCGACAGCTTCATGTCGAACGGCTCGGTCAGCTCGATCACGTCGGCACCGTCGGCGACCAGCTCGTACTGCCGCTCACCGCCCGGACCGACCCGGTACGCGTACACGTGTACCGGGTCCTGCTCGATCCGCCAGTAGAAGGGAATGCCGGCAGCGGCGTACTCACCAGGCTTGGCGAACCGGTCGATGCGGCGGGTGCCAGGCGAAACGATCTCCACGGCGAGTACGACGTCGTCTGATCGCAGGATGGAACGGGCGGACGCCACTCCGGCACGGTGCAACAGCACGTCGGGCTGTCGGCTCGTGTTGTGGCTGAGCCTGACACCGATGGCCTGGGCGGCGCCGAGGTGCTTCGGCGCGTGGCTGTGTAGCCAGAGCCACAGCAGGCTGGAGATGTTCTGATGGCCCAGGGTGGGGGAGGGTGTCACCTGGATAACTCCGGCGACGAGTTCGACGCGGGGGGCGTCGTCCGGCAGGGTGAGCAGGTCCTCCAGCGTGTAGTCGGCACGCTGTTGCCGCATCGGGTCCGGACACCAGGGGCCAGGTGATGTCGGCTCGGCGCTCATGGGGTCGAGCTTACCGGCGATCGATGGACTGCAGGTCGGACCGCGGGTGCGACGCGCTCACCCCGCGGGCTTCTCGGTGACGAAGATGGCGGTGCCGGGGAAGAGCCGTCCGCGCAGCGGGCTCCACTGCCCCCAGATGCCCTCGTGTCCCTCCGGCCACTCCGGCTCCACGAGGTCCAGCAGCCGGAACCCCGCGCCGACCAGTTCCCGGATCCGGTCACCGAGGGTCCGGTGCTGCTCGACGTAGGTCGCCACGCCGTTCTCGTCCTGCTCGACGTAGGGGGAGCGGTCGAAGTACGAGTGCACGGCCTTCAGCCCGCCCTCGCCGGGGTCGTCCAGGAAGATCCAGCGCATCGGGTGGGTCACCGAGAACACCCACCGGCCGCCCGGACGCAGCACCCGGTGCACCTCGGCGAGCAGGGCCGCCGAATCGTCCACGAACGGGATCGCCCCGAACGCCGTGCAGGCCACGTCGAACGACCGGTCGGCGAAGGGCAGCGCGAGCGCGTCGGCCTGCACCAGCGGGACGCGTACCCCGGTGGCCTCGGCCGCCTTGGCGGCGTGCCGCAACATGCCGGCGGACAGGTCGAAGGCGACCGGCCGCGCGCCCTGGGTGGCGAGCCAGCGGGCGGCCGCGGCGGCGCCGCAACCCACCTCGAGCACCCGTCGTCCCGACACGTCGCCGAGGAGGTGGGCGTCCGCCTCGCGCAACCCCTCCGGGCACCAGACGAAGTCCACGTCGCCGAGGAACGCGCCGTGCTCGGCCTGGTAGTCGTCGGCGTCGGTGTCCCACCAGCCACGGTTGGCCCGCCGGACCTCGGCGTCACCCACGCCGCGCCGGGTCACCCGGCTGTCGTCATCCACCCGCTCACGCTAGGCCCCACCCACCCCATTGGGTGCGGCGGCGCGTCCGGCTTCGGGGAAATCGGGGTCTCCGGGGCGGCGGGATGGCCCGGTTTCCAGGAAGCCGAGTCGGTCAAACCGGGTCCGACCAGCCGACGGCTGGGTCCGCTGTGACCTACGAGACAGCAGGGGTCATTTCCGGGCGATTGTTCGGCTTTCGCAGGTCATCGCGCGGCGAGGAGGCGGGAGGGCTTGCACGCTGTGGTAATGCGCACGGTAGGCTAGACGATGCGCTCGCGGATCGCGTTGCCTCGGCAGGGAGCAGGTGCGCGGTCGTCGGAGCCACATCATGATCTCACTAGGCGATCGTTCGGTGTGCCCGGCGGCGGATCCGCTGGCGCGAACAGGTCACTGCGACACACCAGCCTGCTGTGACAACCCACCGACCGGAGCAACCGCCCACATGACGAGCAGCATCGAGGCCCCCTCGAGCGCCACCCGGGTCACCCACGACGATCTCGGTTCCGAGGAGGCTTTCCTCGCCGCGATCGACGAGACCATCAAGTACTTCAACGACGGCGACATTGTCGAAGGCACCGTCGTCAAGGTCGATCGGGACGAGGTCCTGCTCGACATCGGCTACAAGACCGAGGGTGTCATCCCCTCTCGTGAGTTGTCGATCAAGCACGACGTGGACCCCGCCGAGGTTGTGACGGTTGGCGACCACATCGAGGCCCTGGTCCTCCAGAAGGAGGACAAGGAGGGGCGTCTGATCCTCTCCAAGAAGCGGGCGCAGTACGAGCGGGCCTGGGGCACGATCGAGAAGATCAAGGACGAGGACGGCGTCGTCCGCGGCTCTGTCATCGAGGTCGTCAAGGGTGGTCTCATCCTCGACATCGGCCTGCGCGGCTTCCTGCCCGCGTCCCTGGTCGAGATGCGGCGCGTGCGTGACCTGCAGCCGTACGTCGGGCGTGAGCTCGAAGCCAAGATCATCGAGCTGGACAAGAACCGCAACAACGTGGTGCTGTCCCGCCGTGCCTGGCTCGAGCAGACGCAGTCCGAGGTGCGTACCGAGTTCCTCAACAAGCTGCAGAAGGGCCAGGTCCGCAAGGGCGTCGTGTCCTCGATCGTCAACTTCGGCGCTTTCGTGGACCTCGGCGGCGTCGACGGTCTGGTGCACGTCTCCGAGCTGTCCTGGAAGCACATCGACCACCCGTCCGAGGTCGTCGAGGTGGGCCAGGAGGTCGAGGTCGAGGTCCTGGACGTCGACCTGGACCGCGAGCGTGTCTCCCTGTCGCTGAAGGCGACGCAGGAGGACCCGTGGCGGCAGTTCGCCCGCACCCACGCGATCCAGCAGATCGTGCCGGGTAAGGTCACCAAGCTGGTTCCGTTCGGTGCGTTCGTCCGGGTGGACGACGGCATCGAGGGCCTGGTCCACATCTCCGAGCTGGCCGAGCGCCACGTGGAGATCCCGGAGCAGGTCGTCCAGGTCGGCTCCGAGGTCATGGTCAAGGTCATCGACATCGACCTCGAGCGTCGCCGGATCTCCCTGTCGCTCAAGCAGGCCAACGAGGGCTTCGTCGAGGGCGAGGAGCACTTCGACCCGACCCTCTACGGCATGGCCGCGACGTACGACACCGAGGGCAACTACATCTACCCGGAGGGCTTCGACCCGGAGACGGGCGAGTGGCTCGAGGGGTACGACAAGCAGCGCGAGACCTGGGAGAACCAGTACGCCGAGGCCCGTCAGCGTTGGGAGGCCCACACCAAGCAGGTGCAGACCTCTCGCGCCGCCGACGCCGAGGCCGCTGCCAACCCGGCCCCCGCCGTCCCGGCTGCCACTGGCGGCACCACCTCCTCGTCCAGCCCGGCCCCGAGCCGGCAGAACGAGGAGCCGGCCGGCACCCTGGCCACCGACGAGGCGCTCGCCGCTCTGCGGGAGAAGCTCGCCGGCGGTAAGTGACCCGCTGAACGACGGCAGGCCCCGTCTCCCGCGATCCTCGGATCGCCGGAGGCGGGGCCTTCGTCGTACCCACCGGCCGTGTCGCACGTGGCGCCGCGCTCTCGCGAGCGGCGCGGGGTCTGGCCCGGGGTGTGCGACGGCACCGGGCGGGACGGGCCTGTTTGGCCGGTGGCCCGCGATCCGGTTGACTGTCCTGGTGCTGAGGGTGGGTTTGACCGGCGGGATCGGGTCGGGCAAGAGCGCGGTGGCCGCGCGGTTGGTGGAGTTGGGCGCGGTGCTCGTCGATGCCGACCAGGTCGCCCGGGAGGTCGTCGCGCCGGGCACCGAGGGCCTCGCGGAGATCGTCACCGCCTTCTCCGCCGGGGTACTGGACGCCGACGGCGCGCTGGACCGCGCCGCGCTGGGCGCGCTGGTGTTCTCCGACGAGGCCGCCCGCCGCCGGCTGGAGGCGATCACCCACCCGCGGGTACGGGCGCGTACCGCCGAGCTGGTCGCGGCGGCGGTGCCGGACGCGATCGTCGTCAACGACGTACCGCTGCTGGTGGAGGTGGGGCTCGCGCCGACGTACCACCTGGTGGTCGTGGTGCAGACGGCCGTGCGGACCCGGCTGGAGCGACTGACGCGCGACCGGGGCATGACCCGCGCGGAGGCCGAGCGGCGGATCGCCGCGCAGGCCGATGACGATCGCCGGCGGGCGGTCGCCGACGTGGTGGTGACCAACGACGGCAGTCTGGCGGCGCTGCACGACGCCGTGGACACGCTGTGGCGGCAGCGGCTGCGACCCTACGAGCACAATCTGCGGCAGCGGCGGGTCGCGTCGCCGCCCGCGCGCGACGACGCGGCGGAGGCCGACGCGAGCTGGCCCGAGCAGTACGCGCGGTTGGCCGCCCGGATCCGCCACGCGGTCGCCCCGGCGGACCTGCGGATCGACCACATCGGCGCGACGGCGGTGCCCGGCCTGGCCGCCGCCGACGTCATCGACGTGCAGCTCGCCGTGCCCAGCCTCGCGGACGCCGACGGGCCGCTGGCCGAGCGGCTGGCGGGCGCGGGGTTCCCCCGGGTCCCGGGGCACTGGTGGGACGATCCGCGTCCGGCCGGCCGGGGGCGGTGGGAGAAGCGGCTGCACGGCAGCGCCGACCCAGGTCGCCCGGTGCGGCTGCACGTACGGGCGGCGGACTCGCCCGGCTGGCGGTACGCGTTGCTGGTGCGGGACCACCTGCGCGCCGACCCGGATCGACGGGCGGCGTACCTGCTGCTCAAGCGCGATCTGGTGGACGCGGCGCCGCACGTCGGTGACTCCGGCACGGCCCGCGACCCCTGGTTCGACGAGGAGCACCTGCGGGCCGAGCGGTGGGCCGCGCAGACCGACTGGCGGCCCTGACCCCTGGTCAGCGTGTTGCGGGCGGTCGACCGGCGGCGCGCGGTGGCGGCGGGAGGCGGGGCACCACGGCGGGAGAGAGGTCCAGCTGTGCCCACGCGCCGGGGCCGGTGAGCAGCTCCACCCGGCGCAGCAACCCGTCCCGGTCGATCCAGTAGCGCAGCCGCGCGGCGCCACTGCGGAACTCCACGACGTCCACCGTCCGCCCGTCGGCGAGGTCCTCACGGAGGCGCACGGGGGCGCCACGCCGGGCCGCCGGGTCGGCGGCGGCCACCGCGGCGTCGACCAGCAGGTCCAGGTCGTCGCGGGCGGACCGGGTGGTCCGCCACGTGCCGGCGGGGACCGGGAACGGCGGCCGACCGGGCGTCTCGGCCGTGCCACCGCCACCGGCGTCGGCGGGCACGTCGGTACGGGACAGGCCGGCGGCGTCGCGGTGCAGGAGGGTCCGGCGATCGGGTACGCCCAGGTCGGCGACCGCCAGGTAGGCGGTACGGGCGGACCAGCCCAGCCAACCGGCGCCCCGCAGGTTGACCTCGACGCCCACCGGCGCGGCCAGCGTCAGCGTGGCGCCGCCCTGGCCGCGCAGCCGGGCCGGCAGCGCGTTCCACCTCCGCTGCTCGGCCTCCGTGAGCGCCCGGGGCAGGCCGGGTCGGCCGCCGAGCGCGTCCACCGGATGCAGCGTGGGACGGTCGATCCGGTCGAGGAGCACCGTGAGCGGCCCGACGCCGGGTAGACGTGTCACCAGCTTGTGCAGTCGGCCGTCCCGGTCGAGCCAGTACCGGGCCTCGTGGCTGCCGGCCGCCGGCGTGCCGGCCCCGGTGCTGGCGGCTGCCGCGGTGCTGGCCGGTGCCCCGGTGCTGGCCGGTGCCGCGGTGCTGGCGGCGGTGGGCGTCGCGGCGCCCAGCGACGCCTGGAGTACGTCCAGCGTCCCGGCCGTGACCACCTCCTGGGCGATCCAGCGCGCGTCACCGGCGGTCGGGATCGGGTCCGGGCGGTCGGCCGCGAGGCCGAGGAGCAGGTCGAGGACCGACGCCAGGCGCGTGCCGGGTGTCAGGTGACGCAGCCGCCAGCGGTCCGTCGGCGGCACCAGCGGAGGCGCGGCCGGGGTGGGTACGGCCGTCGGGTCCGGCCGGACCACCAGGACCGGGCCGGCGCTCTGCACCAGGCCCCGGTCGGCGCCCGCCCCCGGCCCGCCGACGTCCAGGTAGAGCAGGGAACGCGACCAGTCCACCCAGCCCACCAGCTCGGTACGGGCGGCGCCCTCGCCGGCGGTGACGCGCACACCGGCGCGCAGGTCCCGCAGGTTGGTGACCCGCATGGCGGCCAGCCGCTCGGCCTCGGCGACGGTCAGCGGCCGGGCCGGCGCGGGTGGGTCGGGCGCCCAACTCAGCAGCCCGAGCACCAGCGCCGACGCCGACGTCACGGCGGTCAGGGCGAGCAGGAGCAGCAGCGTACGCCGGCGTCGCCTGGCCCGGGCCGACCCGACGCCGCGGCCGGTATCGCCGACGGGGGTGCTCCGGTCCCTGACCTCGGCACGGCTGGGCCGGCCGTCCCTGACGCCGTGCCGAGCCCTGCGGTCCGGGATGCCGACCCGGGTGGTGTCGGGGGAGGGCGCCGGGGCTCCAGAGGTGTCCACGGATGTGAAACGGGTGGGACGGCATCGGGTGACGAGCCCGGAGTGCGGAGCAGGGGCGCTCGCGGCGGCCGGTCTGCGCCGTGAGCGCGACCACACGGGTGCGCACGCCGGACGAGCCGGGTGCTGCGACCGCTGTGCCGGGGGCGGCCGGCCGTGATGTGACGGCCTGGCCACCGGCCCGGTCGGCCGCCGCGAGCGGCCTACACGAAGAGGGTAGTCCCGGTGACATGGGCCACACAATGGGAATATTGAAGCCGATCACGTACCCTGCGCGACAGCCGAACATGTCGGACCTTCGGCGTACCGTTGATGTCATGGCGCTCGACATTCCTCGGCTCGACGGCCGCTTCCAGGTCGTCAGCGACTACCAGCCGGCCGGCGACCAGCCGGCCGCCATCGACGACCTTGAGCGCCGGGTGCGGCGCGGCGACCGGACCTCGGTGCTCCTCGGCGCGACCGGCACCGGCAAGAGCGCCACCACCGCGTGGCTCATCGAGCGGCTGCAGCGCCCGACTTTGGTGCTCGCCCCGAACAAGACGCTCTGCGCGCAGCTCGCCAAGGAGTTCAGCGAGCTGATGCCGCACAACGCGGTCGAGTACTTCGTGTCGTACTACGACTACTACCAGCCCGAGGCGTACATCCCGCAGACCGACACCTACATCGAGAAGGACTCCTCGATCAACGAGGAGGTCGAGCGACTGCGGCACTCGGCGACGATGTCGCTGCTCACCCGGCGTGACGTGATCGTGGTCGCCACCGTCTCGGCGATCTACGGCCTGGGCACCCCGGAGGAGTACCTGGACCGGGCGGTGAAGGTGAAGGTCGGTCAGGATCTCGACCGCGACCAGTTGCTGCGCCGGCTCGTCGACATCCAGTACACGCGCAACGACATGGCCTTCCAGCGAGGCACGTTCCGGGTCCGCGGTGACACGTTGGAGATCATCCCGGCGTACGAGGAGTTGGCGGTCCGCATCGAGCTGTTCGGCGACGAGGTGGAGAAGCTCTACTACCTCAACCCGCTGACCGGTGACGTGGTCCGCGAGGTCGACCAGTTGGTGATCTTCCCGGCGACGCACTACGCGGCGGGCCCGGAGCGGATGGAGCGGGCCATCCGCGACATCGAGGCGGAGCTGGCCGAGCGGCTGGCCGAGCTGGAGCGCCAGGGCAAGCTGCTGGAGGCGCAGCGACTGCGGATGCGCACGACGTACGACATCGAGATGATGCGCCAGGTGGGCTTCTGCTCCGGCATCGAGAACTACTCGATGCACATGGACGGGCGGCTGCCCGGCAGCCCACCGCACTGCCTGCTCGACTACTTCCCGGACGACTTCCTCACCGTGGTCGACGAGTCGCACGTGACGATCCCGCAGATCGGCAGCATGTACGAGGGTGACGCCTCCCGTAAGCGGATGCTCATCGACCACGGGTTCCGGCTGCCCAGCGCGGCCGACAACCGGCCGCTGCGGTTCGACGAGTTCCTGGAGCGGGTCGGCCAGATGGTCTGCCTCTCCGCGACCCCGGGCACGTGGGAGTTGGAGCAGGCCCAGGGCGAGTTCGTCGAGCAGGTCATCCGCCCCACCGGTCTGGTCGATCCGGAGGTCGTGATCAAGCCGACCAAGGGCCAGATCGACGACCTCATGCACGAGATCAAGCTGCGGACCGACCGGGACGAGCGGGTGCTCGTCACGACGCTGACCAAGAAGATGGCCGAGGACCTGTCGGACTACCTGCTGGAGAACGGCGTCCGGGTGCGCTACCTGCACTCCGAGGTCGACACGCTGCGCCGGGTCGAGCTGCTGCGTGAGCTGCGCAAGGGTGAGTACGACGTGCTGGTCGGCATCAACCTGCTCCGTGAGGGTCTGGACCTGCCCGAGGTGTCACTGGTGGCGATCCTCGACGCCGACAAGGAGGGCTTCCTGCGCAGCGGCCGGTCCCTGATCCAGACCATCGGGCGGGCCGCCCGTAACGTCTCGGGCCAGGTGCACATGTACGCCGACAAGATCACGCCGTCGATGGCGGCGGCGATCGACGAGACCGACCGGCGTCGCGCCAAGCAGATCGCGCACAACGAGGCGCACGGCATCAGTCCGGAGCCGCTGCGCAAGAAGATCCACGACATCCTGGACGACATCTACCGCGAGGCGGAGGACACCGAGAGCTCCCGGGTCGGCGGTGCGGTCCGCCAGCTTTCCCGGGGTAAGGCGCCGGTCAAGGAGACGCGCAGTCGCAGCCGGTCGACCGCCGCCACCACGTCGCGGGAGGGGATGGCCCGCGCCGACCTCGCCCAGCTCATCCAGGAGCTCAACGACCAGATGCTGGCCGCCGCCCGTGAGCTGCAGTTCGAGCTGGCGGCGCGGATCCGCGACGAGGTCGCCGACCTGAAGAAGGAGCTACGCGGGATGGACGCCGCCGGCGTGAAGTGACAGCCGGGCCCGCCCACGCACGACCGACACGGTCACGAGCGGCGTGGGCGGGTGTGGCACGGTTGGCGCTTGGTGTGGGCGGGTGTGGCACGGTTGGCGCTTGGTGTGGGCGGGTGTGGCACGGTTGGCGCTTGGCGTGGGCGGGTGTGGCACGGTTGGCGCTTGGCGTGGGCGGACGTGGCAAGGTTTGCGCTTGACGCGGGCGGGCCCGGTGTGACCGCGCGTGGTTGTGGTGTGGAGCGCCCGGCAGCCGCTCGCGGTTGATCTCCGTGCCGAGCTGGTCACCCTTGACCGGCATGGGCGGGCGTGTCTCGGCCACGCGCCGGGTGGGTGGTTGGTTCGTGCGGCGAGCGGGAAGGGCGGTCGGGTGCGATGACGCCGATCGACGACGAACTGGTCCTCGGAGTGCCCGAGCTCCGTCTGCGTCCGTTCGTCGACCGGTACATCGGCTACCGGGAACGCGCGGACGTCCCCCTGGTCCGCCGGGAGACCGCTGGTGCCTTCGTGGTGCTGATCCTGGGCTGGGGTGCGCCGCTGGACGTGACCGATCCGCGCGGCGCCGAGCGCGGGGTCGAGCGGGTGGACTCGTTCGTGGCCGGCACCTTCGACGGCTGGTGCACCACCCGCACGGTGGGCGTGGGGGAGGGCGTGGAGCTGCTGCTGACGCCGCTGACCGCCCGGCGTGTCCTCGGGCTGCCGCTGGTCGAGCTGACCAACCGGGCGGTGGGCCTCGATCAGCTCCCGGGCGGCTGGCTCGACCGGCTGCGGGGCCGGCTCGCCGACGCCGGGGGCTGGCCGCAGCGCTTCGCGCTCCTGGACGCGGCACTCGCCGACCGCCTGGCGGCGTCCCCACCCGTCGACGCCCGCCTCGACTGGGCCTGGCGATGGCTCACGGCGAGCGGTGGGCGCGGCGCTGTCGGCGAGCTCGCCGCCGAGCTGGGGTGGAGCCGGCGACATCTGGCGGCCCGGTTCCGGGAGGACGTCGGCCTGCCACCGAAGACGGCGGCCCGGTTGATGCGCTTCCAACACGCGCGCGCGGCGCTGCGCGATGCCGCCGCGACCGGATCGCCGCCCGGACGTGGACGGGCCGTCGACTGGGCCGAGGTGGCCGTCCGATGTGGCTACTACGACCAGTCGCACCTCATCCGGGACTTCCACCAGTTCGCCGGCGCCACACCGGCGGCGCTGCTCGCCGCACGCTCCCCCGTCTGACGTCAGACGCCGTCGGCACGTGACGTCGTCGGCGCGTGAGACGGACGGACAGCCACTGAAGCCGCGCATGGTCAACTCCAGATCGCCGATCTGGCGGTGTCCGACCGCCCGGTTGCCGCCACGTCGGCGACCTGGTGTGGATCAACGTTCACGATCGACTCGGGTTCAGGGAAGTGGGGGCGTCCTGAGCGCGCCGACAGCCCGGTTTGCGGGAACCTGGGGGTCGGGCCGCTCCAGCGCGGCGATCCCGGCGCAGGTTGGGCTGCCCCGGGTCACATTCGTCCAATCGGGGGGTCGACTCCGGGTCGGAGACTTGTCGCTATGCGAACCGTCTATCCGATCCTTCGTTATCCCGATCCGCGTGCCGCGATCGACTGGCTCTGTTCCGCGTTCGGCTTCCAGGTGCACGCCGTGCACGAGGCGCCGGACGGCACGGTCGCGCACGCCGAACTCGTCCTCGACACCGGCATGATCATGCTGGGTCCTCGGGTGGGCCCGGCGTCTCCGGCGGCCGAGGACGACTGGTCCGTCTACGTGGCCGTGCCCGACGTCGACGCCCACTGCGCCCAAGCGCGTGCCGCCGGAGCGGACATCACCCGGGAGCCGTTCGACACCGACTACGGGTCCCGCGACTACGCCGCCCGTGACCTCGCCGGTATCCACTGGTCGTTCGGCACCTACCGGCCCTGAGCCACCTACCGGCCTGAGCCACCTACCGGCCCTGAGCCACCTACCGGCCTGAGCCACCTACCGGCCCTGAGCCACCTACCGGCCCTGAGCTGAGTTCCGGCTTGACCGCGCCTACCGGCCTGAGCCCTGAGCAGGGAAGGGAGGCTTCGACGGCATCGGATTCCCCGCATGGCGCGACCGCCTCAGTTGCGGTGCGCCACCGCGCTATTGCACTGGGTGATCGTCCTGCGTACGCTCCCTCGATGGGGAGGCGGGGATGCCGTTGCCAACAAGTCCTGTCATTCGACGCGCGCGCCTCGGCGCTGAGCTGCGTCAGCTACGCCGACGCGAGGCGCTGACCCTGGAACAGGTCTGCGACCGGTTGGGCTGGGCCTCGACGTCGAAGCTGTCCCGCATCGAGCTGGGGCAGAGCCGTCCGGATCTCGCCGACGTGCTGGATCTGCTCGACGTCTACCAGGTGCCCAACCCGGTCCGGGACGCGTTGATCGTTATCGCCCGCGACGCGGCCACCAGCCGCGGCTGGTGGAAGGCGCTCGGCGAGATGAGCGAACGGCAGCGCGTGTACGCCGAGCTGGAGGCGGGCGCGGCCGACATCGTCGAGTACCAGCCGGCGCTCGTGCCGGGTCTGCTCCAGACGGCGGCGTACGCGCGCTCGCGGGTCGCCGCCGGTGTCCTGCTCACGCCCGAGGTCGACGTGGAGGCCGAGGTGCGGGCGCGGGCGCTGCGCCAGGAGGTGCTGCGCCGGGCCGATCCGCCGCGTTACACGGCGGTGCTGGCCGAGGCGGTGTGCGACCCGGGCGACCTGCCGGTCGACGTCTGGCGGGAGCAGCTACGGCACCTGGTGGCGGTGACCGGGCTGGCGCACGTGACGGTGCGGTTGCTGCCACGCGGGCTGGCCGGCGGCGGGCTGCACCCGCTCACGCCGTACTCCTGGTATGCCTTTCCCGACCCGGAGGACCCGCGGACGGTGATGCTGGAGGCGTTGACCACCGACGTGCGCCTGGCGACCGTGCTCGACGTCGACAGGTACGAGCGGATGACCGAGGCGCTGTTGGCGGCGGCGCTGTCACCGGAGGAGACGGTCACCGTCCTGGCCCGCCGCGTCGGGCAGTAGGACTCGCCCGCGCGGCCACCGGGCCCGGCGCCCCCGAGCCCGTCGGGACCGGCGACCCGCGCGTGCGGGAGGCACGGTAACCGCGGGGTACGACAGGTCCACTCAGGCCGGTACGTCGAGGAAGTGCTCGACCAGCGGCGGTCCGGCGAAGTGCGGCCCGATGAGCGCGCGCCACCGCGCGAACCGGTCGGTGTCCCGGAAGTTCTTCTCGTGCGCCTCGACCGAGTCCCACTCCACCAACAGCACGAACCGGGTGGGCGACTCGATGCCCCGGGTCATCCGCACCGAGCGGCAGCCGGGCGTGCCGGCCAGCACCGGGTGACCCTCGCCGTACGCGGCGGCGAACGCGTCCTCGTGTCCGGGCAGTACGTCGATCAGCGCGACCTCAAGCACCATGCCGGCAAGCCTTTCACGGCCCGGGGTCGTGCGGGTGCCGCGGGGTCTGTTCCGCCGTCGACACACGTCCTAAGGTCTGACGACATGATCATCGACTGGCTTACCGGTACCGCGTTCCAGGTCGGGGGCGTCGGCACGACCTGGGCGGAGCTGCTGGGGTTCGCCACCGGAGTGCTCAACGTGTGGCTGGTGGCCCGGCAGCGCGTCGCCAACTGGCCGATCGGCATCGCCAACGTGTTGCTGCTCATGCTGCTGTTCTGGACGGCCGGGCTGTACGCCGACGCCGGGCTCCAGGTCGTGTACGTGGCGCTCGGCTGTTACGGCTGGTGGCACTGGCTGTTCGGGGGCGAACGCCGGACCCGGCTGACGGTGAGCCGGACCGGCCGACGGGAGTGGGTGTGGCTGGCGGTCGTGGGTGTGCTGCTCACCGGCGGGCTCTGGGTCCTGCTGGACCGGGCCACCGACTCGACGGTGCCGCTGCCGGACGCGCTGACCACGGCGCTGTCCCTGCTGGCGACGTACGGGCAGACCCGCAAGCGGGTGGAGAGCTGGTGGCTCTGGATCGCGGCCGACCTGATCTACATCCCGCTGTACGCCTACAAGGGGCTGCACCTGACGGCCGTGCTGTACCTGGTCTTCCTCGCGCTGTGCGTGGTCGGGTTGCGGGCCTGGCGGGCCGATGAGCGCCGACTCGACCCGGCTACCCCGGCGCCGCCCGGCCCGACCCCGGTGACCGCGTGAGCGAGACGGCGCAGGCGCGGCGTCCCGAGTTCGGGCACGGGATGGTGGTGGGGAAGTTCTATCCGCCGCACGCCGGGCACCATGCCCTGATCGCGGCGGCGGCCGCCCGCTGCGCCACCGTCACGGTGGTGGTGGCGCCGTCGCGTCGGGAGTCCATCCCGCTCGCGGCCCGGCTGGACTGGCTGCGCGAGGCGCACGCGGACACACCGTGGGTCCGGTTCGTCGGCCGGTACGACGACCATCCGGTGGACTACGACGACCCGGCGGTCTGGGACGCGCACTGCGCGGTGTTCCGCGAGGCGGTCGGACCGGAGCAGGTGGACGCCGTCTTCTCCTCCGAGGCGTACGGACCGGAGTTGGCCCGCCGATTCGGGGCCGTACCGGTGTCGGTCGATCCGGATCGGCGGACCGTGCCGGTCTCCGGGACGGCGGTCCGCGCGGACCCGGCGGGTCACTGGCGGTGGCTGAGCCCGCCGGTGCGGGCCGCTCTCGTGCGGCGGGTGGTGGTGGTCGGCGCCGAGTCGACGGGCACCACCACGATGGCCGAGGCGCTCGCCGCGCACTACGGCACCGTCTGGGTTCCCGAGTACGGCCGGGAGTTGACGGCCCGCAAGCTCGCCCGGCTGCGGGAGCGCTCGCCCGAGGCGACGATCTTCGACGTCGGCTGGAACCGCGACGACTTTCGCGAGGTGGTCCGCGAGCAGCAGGCCGCCGAGGACGCGGCGGCCCGGTCGTCGGGGCCGTTGCTGTTCTGCGACACCGACGCGCGGGCCACCGCGGTCTGGGAGGAGCGCTACCTGGGTAGCGCGTCGCCGCAGGTGCGGGCGGCGGCCCGCCGGCCGGCGCGGTACCTGCTGACCGACCACCGGGGCGTGCCGTTCGCCGACGACGGGTTGCGCGACGGTGAGCACCTGCGGGCCTGGATGACCGACCGGTTCCGCGACGAGTTGGCCGGGTCGGGGGTGCCGGTGGTGGAGTTGACCGGATCGCACGCCGAGCGGCTGGCGCGGGCCGTGCGGGTCTGCGACGACCTGCTGGCGTCCGGCTGGTCGTTCACCGACCCGATCAGCGCACCCGACACGCTAGCCTCCTAGGACGGCCAAGAGGGTGTGCGATGGCACCCCGGGCCCCAGGTGTGATCACGGCGCGTGGTGGGCAACAATGGTCCGCGAGGAGGGGAGTATTCCCCCGCGACGAAGTCGTCAGCACGGACGATCGCCGGATTCTCGGCGACCGACCCGGCTCCGTCGGTCGCCGTCCCGTTCGCGGGTCGGGGGCGGAAGAGACCTCCGACAGTCACCAGAGTGAGCGACAGCGGCACGCCGGCCCCACCAGGGGCGTACGGTGTGCCCGACGCCGCGTGTCTGCCGGAGGAATGAACGTTGGACGTGTCCGGATTGGTGTGGGCGGGGACCCTCGTCGCACTGTCTGCGGTGCTGCTCGTCGATCTGCTGATCATCGGTCGGCGTCCGCACGAGCCGAGCGTGCGCGAGTCGAGCCTCTGGGTCGCCTTCTACGTCGGCCTCGCCCTGCTGTTCGGCGCCGGTGTCTGGCTGGCCTCCGGGGCCAGCTCGGCGGGGCAGTTCTACACCGGTTGGCTCACCGAGTACAGCCTCTCGGTGGACAACCTCTTCGTCTTCGTCATCATCATGGCCCGGTTCGGGGTGCCCCGGCAGTACCAGCAGAAGGTGCTGCTCATCGGCATCGTGCTGGCATTGGTGATGCGTGGCGGGTTCATCGCCGCCGGAGCGGCGTTGATCTCGCAGTTCTCCTGGGTCTTCTACATCTTCGGCGCGTTCCTCATCTACACGGCGATCAACCTGGCCCGCCAGGGTGAGCCGGACGAGGACGAGTTCTCCGAGAACCTCCTGATCCGGTGGAGCCGCCGGGCGCTGCCGATCTCCAAGGGCTACGACGACGCGAAGCTGACGACCCACGAGAACGGGCGACGGCTGTTCACGCCGATGCTGATCGTGATGATCGCGATCGGCACCACCGACCTGATCTTCGCGCTGGACTCGATTCCGGCGATCTTCGGCATCACGCAGGAGCCGTACCTGGTCTTCACCGCGAACGTGTTCGCGCTGATGGGTCTGCGCCAGCTCTACTTCCTGCTCGGCGGCCTGCTCGACCGGTTGATCTACCTGAGCTACGGACTGGCCGTCGTCCTGGGCTTCATCGGCGTCAAACTCGTGTTGGAGGCGCTGGCCGACAACAACCTGCCGTTCATCAACGGCGGGGAGCACGTCGGGTGGGCGCCGCACATCCCGATCTGGCTGTCCCTGCTGGTCATCATCGGCACGCTGGGCGTCGCCACTGTCGCGAGCCTGGTCAAGTCCGCCCGGGACCGGCGTCGCGAGCTGGCCGCGGCCCGGCGCTGAGGCGGGCGCCGCGACGGGCCGGCCGGTCAGACCCGGTGCACGCCCACCAGGGTGGCCGTCCGGTCCGCCGGTAGGGGCTCCTCGATCACCCGCCGCCGTCGGTAGCAGGCGTGCAGCATCCGCCGGTCGGTCGAGCCGTCGGCGGCGGCGGTGACGATGCCGATGTGGTGGATCTTCCGGCCGGGACGGGCGAAGAAGTAGAGGTCGCCGGGGCGCTCCGCGCCCAGGTCGAGGGGGGTCGTCGCCACCGCCTGGTCGTCGGCGTCGCGGGGCAGGAGCACCCCGAACCGGCGCCAGGCCAGGTGGACGAGGCCCGAGCAGTCGATGCCGTACGCCGACAGCCCGCCCCAGATGTAGGCCACGTCCAGCAGCCGCTGGGCCACCGCGAGCGCGTCGGCGGCGCTGGCTGGCCCGCTCGACGGCGGGACGAGGCGCCCGTCGGGCAGCCAGAGCGGCGCGGCCCGGCCCGGGACGTGGACCGCCCGCCAGCCGTCGCGGGCGGGACCGGCCGGGACGAGACGGGTGCCGACGACGACTCCCGGCAGCACGACCGGCCCGTCCGGGGTGGCGTGCAGCCCGGTGACGGTGGCGTCCACGACGAGCGGGTCGCCGCTGACGGTGGGATCGGTGGGGGTCAGCTGGTCGGCGGGGAGCCAGCCCGGGTAGCCGCGGGGATCGAGTTTGGCGGCCGGCTGCTCGACGGCGACGACCCGGGCCCAGCCGTCCGGGCGCAGCTCGTCGATCAGCACCCGCTCGCCGAGCAGGAGTTGACTCAACACGCAGTCGCCGACCTGCTGGTCGGTGTCCAGGCCGGAGACCCAGGTCGGGATGTCGACGCCGGCCGTGAGCGCGGGACCGTCGACCGTCCGGACCGCCTCGGGCGCTGACCACAGCGTCGCCACCGCGACCCGGACGACGGCCTCGCGGCCCGGTTGAAGCTCCACATCGACCCCCAGCTCGTGTCGGCTGTCTGGGGGCAACCCTATGAAGAAAACCGCCAGCGCTCAACCACGAGTCTGCATCTTTACTTCAGCCAGACCGGAAATGCCCAGGCCAGGAGCGTCCGGTAGGACCACCGTCGGCCCCTCGTAGCGGATCCCGCCCTGCACCGGCGACCAGGCCAGCCACCACGCGGCGTCCAGGTCGGCGACCGCCGTGGTGCCGTACGCGGCCACCAGACTCGCCGCCGCGCCGATGCCGACCTGACTCTCCATCATCGACCCGACCACCGTGCCGAGCCCGTGCGCGCGGGCCAACTCCAGGAGCGTGCGCGCCGGGTGCAGCCCGCCACACTTGGCCAGCTTGACGTTGACCAGGTCGGCGGCCCGGCGGCGGATCACCTCCACCAGGTCGCGGACCCCGAAGACCGCCTCGTCGGCCAGGATCGGCACCGAAACCCGGTCGCTGACCCATGCCAGCCCGTCCAGGTCCCAGCGGGCCACCGGCTGCTCGACCAGCTCCACGTCCAGCCCGGCGTCCTCGATGCCACGGATCACCCGGACCGCTTCGCGCGGCGTCCAGCCCTGGTTGGCGTCCAGCCGGATGCGCACGTCCGCGCCGACCGCCGCGCGTACCGCCCGTACCCGGTCCAGGTCGCCGGCCGCGTCCGTGCCGACCTTGAGCTTCAGCACGCCGAAGCCGTCGGCCCGCCGCTGGCGCGCGGCCGCCGCCAGGTCGACCGCGTCGCCCGCGGCGAGGGTGACGTCCGTCGGGACCCGCAGGGTCGTGCCGCCGAGCAACCGCGCCAGGGGTACGCCCAAACGCCGCGCCGCCAGGTCGTGCAGCGCGACGTCCACCGCCGCCTTCGCCGCCTCGTTGCCCACCACCGCCCGCTGCACCTCGGCGCAGCGGGCCACCAGGTCGTCCGGGTCGCGTCCGGACAGCAGCGGACCGAGCAGTTCGCGGACGCAGGCCTCGGCCCCGGCGACCGAGGCGCCGGTGACCTGCCACACCTGCGGCGCCTCGCCGAAGCCGGACCGACCGTCGGCGTCGACCAGCTCGACGATCAACGTGTCCACCGTGGTGGTGCGGCGCAGCGCCGTGACGAACGGGGTGTGTAAGGGGGCGGAAACCCGGTGGGTGCGTACCGCCGAGATCGTCATATGGGGCACCCTATACGCAGGAACACGGCGGGAGGGCGGGCCGGATGGTCGTACGGGACTGGCAACTGGTGGGCGCGCCGAACGCCCGTGACCTGGGCGGCCTGGTCGGCGCCGATGGTCGCAGAGTGCGCGTCGGCCAGCTCGTCCGCACCCCGGCGCTGGGCCGGCTCACCGACGCCGACCTGCCGGTGCTCGCGACACTCGCGCCGGCCTGCGTGGTCGACCTGCGCGACGGCACGGAGATCGACGTCGCGCCGCCCGACAGGCTGGCCGGCGAGCCCCGGGTGGCGCACCTGCCGGTGCACGATCCGGAACACCCGGTCTTCACGTACGTCTCGGCGGTGCTGCTCGGGCACGACCTCGACGCGTACGCCGAGTTGGCCCGGCAGGGCACGGCGGGGGCGATGGCCGAGATCTACCGGTGGTTCGTCACCGGCGAGTCGGCCCGGCGGAACTTCGGCGCGGCGGTACGCCTGGCCGCCGACCCGGAGAACCTGCCGCTGCTGTACCACTGCTCGGCCGGCAAGGACCGCACCGGCTGGCTCACCGTCATCCTGCTCACCGCGCTCGGAGTCGACGAGGAGGCGATCCGCGCCGACTACCTGCGCAACAACGCGTTGACCGAGAGCCTGCGCGCGGTGATCGTCGAGGCGATGCGCCGCCGCGAGCCCGCGCTGGACGTAGACGCGGTGCTGCCGGTACTGGAGGTCCGCCCCGCGTACCTCGACGCCGGCTACCAGGAGGTCCGCCGGGTGCACGGCTCGTTCGACGCGTACCTGCGCGACGGGTTGGGGTTGACCGACGACGTGGTCGAGGCGTTGCGGGCGCACCTGCTGGAGTGAGGGCGTCGGGCTCAGAGGCGGTGCCGGTCGGCCCACACCTGGGCCGAGACGCGCGCGATCAGCCGACAGGCGTCGTCGTCGCCGTCGTCCAGGTCGGTGGTGGTGCACACGGCGATCACGTACGGCGGGGCGTCGTCGGGCAGCACCACGCCGACACCGTGCCGCACACCGCGTACCCAACCGTTCTTCAGCGCGATGCGGGTGCCCTCGGGCAGGCCGGCGGCCAGGTCCTCGCGGTGTTCCTGCGCGAGCAGCACGTCCAGCATGGCGGCGCACCCGGTCGGCGAGGCGAGACGGCCGGGGGTCGTGACGCCGCTGGCCAGCGCGCCCAGCAGGGCGGCCAGGTCGGCGGCGGTGACGGTGTTGGTGATGCCGGCGTCGCGGGCCGCGAAGTCCTCGATGCCGCGGCCGGTGACGCTGTCGCGGGCGTCGGCGAGGGCCCACACCTGCGCCACCGCGGGCAGCCCGACGTGCCCGATGACCAGGTTGGTGGCCAGGTTGCTGGACCGCACGATCATCCGCTCGGCCAGCCAGCGCAGCGACGCCGTGCGGCCGAGCCGGTCCCAGACCGCGTCGTCGTTGTCGTAGTGCGGGGCGCAGGAGAACCGGGGCGCGCCGGGCTGGGCCGAGTCGAACTCGTTGACCACCGGGACGTCGGCGTCCAGGTCCAGCGTGCCGGCCTCGGCGGCGCGGTGCAGCGCCGCAAGCACCGCCACCTTCATGGTGCTGGCGGCGTAGTGGCCGGCGTGGGCGTGGCGGGTCCAGCTCGGGGGCGCGTCGAGTCGACCCACGTACGCCGAGACGGTGCCCGGCACCGCGTCCAGGAAGGCGTCGAGATCATCCCAGGTCATGCCGGTGACCGTAGTCGAGGACGACGGCGTCGGGCGGACGTACCCCGGCGGGGAAGCGCACGGGCGCGCCGGCCGCAAGCGGCCGACGCGCCCGGTGCGGTTGTCGATCAGCCGGCGTGCTTGCGGCGAGCGGCGGCCCGGCCGCGCTGCTGCTGGTCGAGCACCACCTTGCGGATGCGCACCGAGGTCGGGGTGACCTCGACGCACTCGTCCTCGCGGCAGAACTCCAGCGCCTGCTCCAGCGAGAGCTTGCGCGGCGGGATCAGCTTCTCGGTCTCGTCGGAGGTCGAGGCCCGCATGTTGGTGAGCTTCTTCTCCTTGGTGATGTTGACGTCCATGTCGTCGGAGCGGGAGTTCTCGCCGACGATCATGCCCTCGTACACCTCGGTGGTCGGCTCGACGAACATCTGGCCGCGCTCCTGCAGGTTGATCATCGCGAAGGCGGTGACCACGCCGGAGCGGTCGGCGACGAGCGACCCGTTGTTGCGGGTGCGCAGCTCGCCGAACCACGGCTCGTACGATTCGAAGACGTGGTGCAGGATGCCGGTGCCCCGGGTGTCGGTCAGGAACTCGGTGCGGAAGCCGATCAGGCCACGCGCCGGCACCAACCACTCCATCCGGATCCAGCCGGTGCCGTGGTTGACCAGCTGCTCCATCCGGCCCTTGCGGGTCGCGAGGAGCTGGGTGATCGCGCCCAGGTACTCCTCCGGGGCGTCGATGGTCAGCCGCTCGACCGGCTCGCAGGTCTTGCCGTCGATCTCCCGGGTGACGACCTGCGGCTTGCCGACGGTCAGCTCGTAGCTCTCCCGGCGCATCTGCTCGACCAGGATGGCCAGCGCCAGCTCGCCGCGGCCCTGCACCTCCCAGGCGTCCGGCCGCTCGGTCGGCAGGACCCGCAGCGACACGTTGCCGACCAGCTCCTTGTCGAGGCGGTCCTTGACCATCCGGGCGGTGACCTTGGAGCCCTTGACCCTGCCGACCAGCGGCGAGGTGTTGGTGCCGATGGTCATCGAGATGGCCGGCTCGTCGACGGTGATCAGCGGCAGCGCCACCGGGTTCTCCACGTCGGCGAGCGTCTCACCGATCATGATCTCCGGAATGCCGGCGACGGCGATGATGTCGCCCGGGCCGGCGGTCTCGGCCGGCTTGCGCTCCAGACCCTCGGTCATCAACATCTCGGAGATGCGGACCCGCTGGGTGCTGCCGTCGGTGCGGCACCAGGCCACGGTCTGGCCCTTGCTGATGGTGCCCTGTCGGACGCGGCACAGCGCGAGCCGGCCGAGGAACGGCGACGCGTCGAGGTTGGTGACGTGCGCCTGCAGGGGCGCGTCGTCCTCGTACGCGGGGGCCGGGATGGTGTCCAGCAGGGTGCGGAACAGCGGCTCCAGAGAGTCGCTGTCGTCGGGCACCGAGCCGTCGGCCGGCTGGGTCAGCGAGGCGATGCCGTCCCGGGCGCAGGCGTAGACGATCGGGAAGTCGATCTGCTCCTCGTCGGCGTCCAGGTCGAGGAAGAGCTCGTAGGTGTCGTCCACGACCTCCTTGATCCGGGCGTCCGGACGGTCCACCTTGTTGATCACCAGGATGATCGGCATCCGGGCCCGCAGCGCCTTGCGCAGCACGAAGCGGGTCTGCGGGAGAGGGCCCTCACTGGCGTCGACGAGCAGCACCACGCCGTCGACCATGGTCAGGCCGCGCTCGACCTCGCCGCCGAAGTCGGCGTGGCCCGGGGTGTCGATGATGTTGATGGTGACCGGGTCCGAACCATCGGCGGGCAGGTACCGCACGCCGGTGTTCTTCGCCAGGATCGTGATGCCCTTCTCCCGCTCCAGGTCGCCGGAGTCCATCACCCGCTCGGTGTTCTCGCCTCGTGCGCCGTACGCGCCGGCCTGCCGCAACATGGCGTCGACCAGGGTGGTCTTGCCGTGGTCGACGTGAGCGATGATGGCGACATTGCGGAGGTCGGTGCGAAGCTGCATACCCTCTATCCTTCCGCCTGCGCTCGCGCAGGCTGCGTCGGGGTCACCCCCAGGTGCCCCTGATCTATGGTGAAACCGCTGTGCCGGTGGTTCCCCCGGCTGGCATGCTGGCTCCCGTGTCCCGGGGGCCTGAGTGCACGACCTGCTGACCTGGGTGCAAGGTCTGCCCACCCTGTGGATCTACCTGGTCGCCGCGCTGATCGTGGCGGGCGAGACCGCGGTGATCTTCGGCCTGCTGGTGCCGGGTGAGGCTACCCTGCTGCTCGTCGGCTTCCTCACCTACAACGGTACCTTGCGCCTCGGGCCGGCGTTGCTCGCGATGATCGTCTCGGCGTTGGCCGGCGACGCGCTGGCGTTCCGCGCCGGTCGGCGCTACGGCCCCCGGCTGCGCGCCGGGCTGGGTCACCGGGTCGGGCCCGAGCGGTGGAGCAGGGCCGACGCGATGCTCGCCCGCCTCGGTGGGCGGGGCGTGTTCGCCGCGCGGTGGGTGGCCTTCGCCCGCACCCTGGTGCCCCGGCTGGCCGGCGCGGCCGGCATGCCGTACCGGCGGTTCGCCGTCTGGAACCTGGCCGGGGTGGCGACCTGGGTGGGCGGCTCGATCCTGCTCGGCCACCTCGCCGGTGAGTCGTACGACACGGTCTCCCGGGTGCTCGGTCGGGCCACCGGCGCGGCACTGGCGTTGCTGGCGGGACTGCTGGGGGTGGTGCTCGCCGGCCGGTGGCTCGGGCGCAACCCCGACCCGGCGCGCGCGCTGCTGTCGCGGGCCGCCGCGCTGCCGCCGGTGCGCTGGCTCAGCGCCCGCTACGGGGTGCTGTTCTTCCTGGTGGCCATGCGGATCGGACCGACCTGGACGCTGCTGCTCAACCTGGCCGTCGGGCTGCTACTGCTCTTCGCCGCCGGGCTGGCCATCGCCGGCCTGCTCGCCGTGGTGGTGCGCAACAGCGGACTGGCGGCCCTGGACGGGGCGATCGACGTCTGGTTCACCGCCCGCCGCACTCCGGACGCCGCCGACGCCACCCTGGTCGTGGTGTCACTGGTACGGGGGTGGGCGCTGATCGTGCTGGTGGCGATGGTGGCGGCGGTACTGGCGTGGCGTCGCCGCCCGCTGCGTACCGATCTGCTGAGCGTGGTGGGCACGGTCGGCGCGTTCGTGCCGCTGGTGGTGCTGGCCGGGGTGGCCGAGTTGACCGGCACGCACGGCGGCCCGGGTGGGAACGAGGCCGTCCCGTTCCCGACCCAGAACGCCGTGGTCGCGGCGAGCCTCTGCACCCTCGCCTGGCTGGTGTCGCGCAACGCGCGCTGGCCGGTGGCGGTGGCCGCGTGGACGGCCGCCGCGGCGGGCGTGCTGGGGGTCGGCGTCGCCCGGCTGTACCTGGGCCTGGACACGGCGAGCGGTACTGCGGCGGCGGTGCTGCTCGGCGTGCTGTGGACGGTGGTGTTCATGGTCGCCTGGGCCACCCGGGACCGTGCGGTCGGCGGACGGGAGCCGTCGAGCGGTCCGGTCCGCCCGTCGCAGGGGCAACCCCGGCCCGTCGAACCTTGCTAATCTGCGGCGACTGTTCGACGGGGGAGGATCACCATGCGTCAACGAGCCGGTCGGGTGGGCGCGCTCGTGCTCGCCGGCCTCCTGATCGCCGGCGGCACCGTGGGTTGTGCCGGCAAGGGGGAACGCCCGCAGGACCAGGCCGCCGCCCCCGTCTCGGTCACCGACGCGCCGACCGACGAGCCGGTCGACGAGCCGTCCGTCGAGGCGAGCCCCTCACCGAGCGGGGTGGCGGCGATGGGCGCCGCCCCGAGTCGCAGCGCGTCGGCCTCCCCGAAGCCGTCGAAGAAGCCGACGCGTACGTCGCCGCCCACGAAGCCGCGGGTGGTCGCCAAGGCGCCCACCGAGACGAAGGTCCCGCCGGCCCCACCGAAGCCCGCCCCCTCGTCCTGCAAGCCCAGCTACAAGGGCACGCAGGCGAGCCGTGCCGACGTGAAGACGGCGCTGTCCGCGGCCGCCGCCCGCACCTACTGGCCCAGCTCCGCCCCTGACCTCAAGATCCCGCTCAACCTGCTCAAGGCCACGGCCTGGCAGGAGAGCGGCTGGCAGTCCAACATCTACGCCTGCGACGGCGGCGTCGGGCTGATGCAGGTCATGCCGGCCACCGCGACCTGGATGAACCAGCGCTTCGACCAGAGCTACGACATCGCCGCCTACCAGGACAACGCGTACCTGGGCGCCAACTACCTGGCCTGGCTGACCAAGTACATCGGCGACATGTACTTCGAGTCCGACTTCCGGCTCGACGCGGACCTGTGCACCGCCGAACTGGACTCCTGCCTGCTCAACGCGGTCATCGCCGCGTACAACTTCGGGCACGGGGCGGTGGCGCAGGAGGGCGAGCCGCTGGCCATCCCGAATCCGTCGTACGTGCGTAACGTGCGGGCGTTGATGACCGAGTGCGTCTGCCTGGGCTACTGAACACGACGAAAAGGGGCGGGGGTGGACCCCCGCCCCTTTTCCGTGCGCGTCAGTCGCGGACGGCCACCGGCTCCCGCGTTGCCGGGGCGTCGACGGCCGGCTCGGCCTCGACGCGGCCCGGCCACCAGAAGCGGTCCCCCAGCAGGAACGCCAGCGCCGGCACCAGGACCGTACGGACCAGCAGCGTGTCCAGCAGCACGCCGATGCAGACGATGATGCCGATCTGCGTCAGCGTGATCAGCGGCAGCACGCCCAGCACGGCGAACACCGCGGCGAGCAGCACCCCGGCGCTGGTGATGACACCTCCGGTGACCCGCAGCGCGGACAGCATGCCGTCGCGGGTGCCGGCGCTGCGGGCGTCCTCGCGCGCCCGGGTGACCAGGAAGATGTTGTAGTCCACACCGAGCGCCACCAGGAACACGAAGGCGAGCAGCAGCACGCCGCTGTCCAGCGCCGGGAAGTCCAGCACGTGGTCGAAGAGCAGCCACGCCGCGCCGAGGCTGGCGAAGAACGACGCGATCACGGTGAGCACCAGCAGCACCGGCGCGACCAGGCCCCGCAGCAGCAGCACCAGCACCGCGCCGACCAACAGCAGGATGATCGGCAGGATGAGCCGCAGGTCCCGGTCATTGGCCTCGTCGGAGTCGTACGTCGCGGCCACCGAGCCGCCCACGATCGCCCCGGCGGGCGACTCGACGCCGCTGACGGCCGGGGGAGCGGAGTCGGGAACGGCGGCGACCGCGTCGCGCAGCGCCTCGATCGCACGATCCGAGGCGGGCGTGCCGGGCTCGGCGTCCAGCACCACGTCGACCTGGGCGACGGCCTGGCCGGCGTCCCCCGGTCGGGCCGAGGCGACACCGGGTACGGCGGCGGCGACGTCGGTGACCGCCCGTACCGCCGCCGGGGTGGTGAGCACGGCCACCGGTTGGGTGCTGCCGGCGGGGAACGCGCGGGCCAGGGTCTGCGCGCCGGTCACCGCCTCGGGCGCGGCCCGGAACTGCTCGGTCTCGGACAGGCCGGTGCGGATCCCGAGCCCACCGAGGGCCAGGCCGCCGAGCAGCAGGGTCGACAGCGCCGCGACCACCACCGGCCGGCGTCGTACGAGGCCGCCGAGCCGGCCCCAGAGCCGGCCCTCCCGGGCCGGGCCGCCGACCCGGGGTACGAACGGCCAGAACAGGCCGCGACCGAAGAGCACCAGCACGGCGGGGAGCACGAACAGCGCCGAGAGCATGGCGAAGACCACCCCGGTGGCACAGGCCACGGCCAGTGCCCGGTTCGTCTCCTGCTCGCTGAGCAGCAGGGTGAGCACCCCGAGCACCACGGTGCCGCCGCTGGCCAGGATCGGCTCGGCGGTACGGCGCAGCGCGGCCCGCATCGCCGCGAAGCGGTCCTGCTCGCGCCGCAGCTCCTCCCGGTAGCGGGCGATGAGCAGCAGGGCGTAGTCGGTGGCGGCGCCGAACACCAGCACGCTGGCGATGCCGGTGACCTGGCCCTGCTGGAGGTTGATGCCGACGGCCGGCACGATCGTCTCCACCGCGCGCAGGGTGAGTTGTTCGGTCGCGGCGACGACGACCAGCGGCACGATCCACAGGAACGGACTGCGGTACGTGATCAGCAGCAGCAGGGCGACCACGGCGGCGGTGACCGCGAGCAGGGTGACGTCGGCGCCCTCGAAGACCGACGACAGGTCGGCGGTGAGGGCGGGGGCGCCGGTGACCTCGGCGGCCAGCGGGTCGGGCAGGTCCGACAGCGCGTCGCGCAGCTCGGCGACCCGTGCGGTGACCTCCTCCTGACCACCGGCGGTGTCCAGCGGGACGGCGACGAGCGCGACCGTACCGTCCGGGGAGACCTGTGGGGGGCTCACCCGGCCGCCCACCGCGAACCGGCCCAGGTCGCCGGAGCGGGAGGTCAGGGCGGCCCGGTCGGCGTCGCTCAGCGCTCCGCCGCCCTCGCGGCTGACGACCACGATGGCCGGTTGGACGTCGCTGGTGGGCAGTTGGTCCTGGAGACGTTGCACCTGGGTCGACTGCCAGGTGGCGTCCAGGCCGGTGGCGGAGACCGGCGTCGGATTGTCCGGCCGCGGGACACCGAAGACGACCGCGGCGACGACGAGCGCGGCGGCGACGGTCAGCCAGGCGGCCAGCCGACCCCGCGCGACCCTGCTGAAGACGGACATCACTGACCCCTAGGTCTTTCGAAAGCCAAGTATCTTGATGGCCGAGATTATCGGCGGCTGCTCTATGCTGCAACCCGGCAGACCGACGACGGGGAGAAGCGGCGCGACGTGGCGACTCACGGCATGTACCGGCGGCGCGACACGCGCCGCGAGCAGCTGGTCGCCGAGATCACCAACAACCTCCGGAGGTACGCGGTGGACGCCCAGCAGGTCGGTCACGCCTTCGCCACCCTGCACGGCCTCAACCCGACCGACCTGAACGCGCTGATCGCCGTCATGGACGCCGAACTGTTCGGCGACCCGATCACCCCCGGCCGCCTCGGCGAGCAGCTCAACCTGTCCTCCGGATCGGTCACCGCCCTGATCGACCGCCTGGAACGGGCCGGGCACATCCGCCGCGACCGGGACACCACCGACCGGCGCAAGGTGCTGCTGCACTACGCCGACCAGGGCGCCGCCCTCGCGATGGAGTTCTTCCGGCCGCTGGGCGCCCGTACCGACACCGTGATGGACCGCTTCGACGACGACGAGCTGGAGGTCGTGCACCGGTTCCTGGGCGAGATGGGCGAGTCGCTGCGGGCGCACCGTGACGCGGTCCGTGCCGCCCGGCCCGGCGCGCCCCACCGGACGACGGGCTGACCGTGCCCGGCCGGCTCGTCGCCCGCCTCGCCGCCGCCGCGCTGCGGCTGCCAGTGACGCGTCCCGGCCCGGTCCGGGCCACCCGGGGCATTCCGGTCCGCGCCCGGGACGGCGTGGTGCTCCGCACCGACCACTACGCGCCGCACCGCGCATCCGCGCCGGCCGTGCTGATCCGCACCCCGTACGGTCGGGGTGGTCCCTTGCGGCTGCTCGGCCGGTTGCTCGCCGCGCGGGGCCGGCACGCCGTGATCCAGTCGTGCCGGGGCACCGGCGGCTCGGGCGGCACCTTCGCCCCACTGGTGCACGAGCGCGACGACGGGGTCGACACCCTCGACTGGCTGCGCCGCCAGCCCTGGTGGTCCGGGGCGTTCGGCATGTTCGGCGTCAGCTACCAGGGCTTCGCCCAGTGGGCGCTGGCCGCCGACGCCGGCGAGGAGCTGCGCGCGATGGTCGCGGTGGTGACCGCCTCGGCCACCCGGGACTCGACGTACGCGGGGGAGTCGTTCGCCCTCGACACCGTGCTGACCTGGGCCGAGCTGTTGCACGCCCAGACCGTGCCGTGGCTGGCCCGGCAGTGGGAACTCAAGCGTGGCCAGCCCCGGCTGGCCGCCGCGCTGGCGCATCTGCCGCTCGCGGACGCCGACCGGGTGGCCACCGGTGTCCGCATCCCGTTCTTTCAGGAGTGGCTGCGCCACCACACGCCGGAGGCGGCGTACTGGCGCGAGCGGGTCTTCGCCGACCGGGTGGCCCGGGTGCGGGCGCCGGTGGTCATGGTCACCGGCTGGCACGACATCTTCCTGCCCGCCCAACTCGACGACTACGCCACCCTGCGCGCCACCGGCGCTCGACCGCGCCTGGTGATCGGGCCCTGGACCCACGGCAGCCCCGGGCTGTTCGTGGCGGCCCTGCGGGAGGGGTTGACCTGGCTCGACGAGCACCTCGACGGGCCGTTGGACGACGAACCCCCGCCCCGCGCCGCCCCCGTCCGGCTGCACGTGGGGGGTCGCGGCGGCGGCTGGCGGGACCTGCCGGACTGGCCACCGCCGACCGTCGGGACCGCCTGGCACCTGCATCCGGGCGGTGAGCTGGCGGTACGTCCCCCGGTCGCGTCGACGGCCGACGGGTTTCGGTACGACCCGGCCGACCCCACCCCGTCGCTGGGTGGGCCGCTGCTGGTCGCCCAGCGAGCCGGTCCGGTGGACAACCGGCAGGTCGAAGCCCGCCCCGACGTGCTGACCTACACCAGCGCGCCGCTCGTCGAGCCGGTCGAGGTGATCGGCCCGGTCCGCGCCGAGCTGCACGTCCGCAGCGAACTGCCGCATCTGGACGTCTTCGTGCGGCTGTGCGATGTGGACCGGCGCGGTCGGTCGTGGAACGTGTGCGACGGTCTGGTGCGGGTGACGCCCGAACGCTTCCCCACCGACTCGTCCGGGGTGCTGCGGGTGCCGGTGACGCTCTGGCCGACCGCGTACCGGTTCGCCACCGGGCACCGGCTGCGGGTGCAGGTCGCCGGTGGCGCCCATCCGCGGTGGGCACGCAACCCCGGCACCGGCGAGCCTCTCGGTACGGCGGTGACGCTGCGTGCCGGTTGGCGGCAGGTGCTTTCTGGCCCGGCTCACCCGTCGGCGCTGCTGTTGCCGATCGTCCACTCTGCCCCGGCTCTGCCTCCAATCTGAACAGAGCGCCTCTGAGCTGGGCATTCATCGGAACTGCGGGCTATGGTTGGGTCAACGCCCGGCGCCGTGCAGCACCAGACCGGGCTCGCCCACAGCCCACCACCGCGTACGCGGTGTGACGTCGCGCCCGGTCCCCGCCCCAGCCGAAAGGGGGACCCCATGACGCGGGCCCCGGACAATCTGTTGGACCTTCGACGTCTGCTCCTCACCCACCTCGACAACGCGCCCGGCCCGGACGACCTCGATCCGGCGGAGGTCGGCATCGTCGGCGACCCGGCCCACCGGGGCGGCTATCACTGCGGCTCGGACCGGGTGGTCCCGAACGACTACTCGGTGGTCGAGTCACCCCGGGACCGGTCCGGACTGACCCTGGACGCGGCGGCGATCGACGTCGGCGAGTTCGACGTCCGCTCCGGTGGCGGTAGGCACACCCTGGCCAGCTTCTCGGTGTGGTGTGTGGGTCAGTGCGCCGCGAACGCGGCCGACACCCGGGACATCCGCGAGATCATCTACAGCCCCGACGGTACGACCGTGAAGCGGTGGGACCGGCTCGGCAAACGCACCAGCGGCGACAGCTCGCACCGCTGGCACACCCACTTCAGCTTCTTCCGCGACGCCATCAAGGCGGGCCGCGACCAGCGGCCCCTGTTCCGCCGCTACCTCAGCTCCATCGGACTCCTGGAGGACGACGACATGACCCCCGAAGAGCACAACTGGCTGGCCACCGTCCACAAGAACCTGACCGTGCTGGACGGCCGCAACCCGATCGGACAGATCTACACCCGGTTGGGCGAGGGACGGGACGACACCGGCGCCCCGGTCGTCGGCAACTGGAACCTGCAGTCGATGACGAAGCAGCTCACCGACCTGCAGACCACGCTCAACGCGCTGGCCGGAAAGGACGTCACCGACGAGGCGGCGATCGTTGCGGGCGTGTTGGCCGGGCTGACGCCGGAGAAGATCGCCGCGGCCATCCCGCCCACCATCGCCAAGCAGGTCGCCGACGAGTTGGCCCGCCGGCTCGTCGCCTGAACGGGAGGCGGCCCGACCCCACCGGGCCGCCCCCACCCGTCCGCCCCCACTCGTCCGGCGGTTCGCAACGAATGTTGAGCAATAACAGTTGCGCAACATCTCTTGCTGATGCCATGCTGCCGGTATGGAGAAGCCCGACGTACGCCAGGTCACCGACTCGCGGGTCCTCGCGGCCATGGCCCACCCGCTGCGCCGCCGCCTGATGGACGTGTTCAAGGTGCACGGGCCGTCGACCGTCGGCCTGCTCGCCGAACGCACCGACCAGGCGCCGGCGAACGTCAGCCACCACCTCAAGGTCCTCGCCGCCGCCGACCTGGTCACCGAAGCCCCCGAGCTGGCCCGGGACCGCCGCGAACGCTGGTGGAAACTGGTCACCCGGGGAGTGCGCTGGTCCTCGGCCGACTTCGACACCGACCCCGCCGACCGCGCCGTCGCCGACGCCGCCACCTCGCTCAACCTGGACCGGCACGTCGCGCTGGCCCGCGCCTGGCACGCCGCCGAGGAGACGGCGCAGGCCGCCTGGGGCGACGCGCCGTTCTCCTCCGACCGGTGGCTGCACCTCACGCCCGAGGAGCTGGACGAGCTGGGTGCCGAAATCAACGCCCTGATCGCCCGCTGGGAGAACCGCGAGCGGTCCGACGACGGCGTCGAGCGGCACCCGGTGTTCGTGTTCGTCCACGGCGTACCGGCCCGGCCGTGACGGCGGCCACCCGGACCGGTCCCACGCCGGTCCGACCGGCCGGTGGGCTGCTGCGCCACCGCGACTTCCGCCTGCTCTGGGCCGGCCAGACGGTCAGCAGCATCGGCAGCAACGTCACCGTTGTCGCGCTCCCGCTGGTGGCGGTCGCCGTACTCGACGCCAGCACCTTCCAGGTAGCGGTCCTCACCGCCGCCGCCTGGCTGCCCTGGCTGCTGATCGGCCTGCCGGCCGGCGCGTGGGTGGACCGGTTGCCACGCCGGCCGCTCATGGTGGTCTGCGACCTGATCTGCGCGCTCGCCTTCCTCAGCGTGCCGGTGACGGCGCTGCTGGGCCGCCTCACCGTCGCGCAACTCCTGCTGGTGGCGCTCGGCGCGGGCGTGGCGCGGGTCTTCTTCGAGACCGCCGACCAGGTCTACCTGCCGGTGCTGCTGCGACCCGAGCAGCTACCCGACGGCAACGCGAAGCTCCAGGCCACCCAGACGATGAGCTACGTCGTCGGGCCCGGCATCGCCGGTCTGATCGCCCAACTCGCCGGCGCGGTCGCCGCGCTGCTGCTGGACGCGCTGACGTTCCTGCTCTCCGCGGTGTTCCTGCTGCGGATCCGCACCGCCGAAACGCGTCCGGAACGGCGGGACCACTCCCGATCGCTGCGCCGGGACATGGCCGACGGGCTCCGCTTCGTCATCGGTGACCCGTACCTGCGGGTGCTGACGCTCTACGGCGCGGCCAGCAACATCGGTCTGACCGGCTACCAGGCGGTCCTGGTCGTGTTCCTGGTCCGCGAACTACGACTCGCGCCGGGCCTGGTGGGCGTGCTCGTCGGGGTGATGAGCGTCGGAGGCATCATCGGCGCGCTGCTGGCGACCGTGGTCGCCCGGCGCTTCGGCAGCGCCCGTGCCCTGCTCGTCGCGGCGGCGCTCACCGGCCCGTCCGCCCTGCTCATCCCGTTGGCCGGGCCCGGAGTCGGCCTGCTCTGGCCGGCGCTCGGCGGCGTGCTCGTCAGCCTCGGCGTCGCCATCGGCAACGTGGTCAAGGGCGCGTTCCGGCAGACGTACACGCCGCACCACCTGCTCGGGCGCGTGACGGTGAGCATGCACCTGCTCAACTACGGCACCATCCCGCTGGCAGCCGTGCTGGCCGGGGCGCTCGGCGCGCGTTACGGCGTCGGCACCGCGATCACCGTGATGACCGCCTGGTCGGCGCTCACCCCGTTGATCCTGCTGATCGGACCGCTCCGGCGGCGGCGGGACTTGCCCGCCGCCCCGGCAGCGTCGTGAGTGCACTGCGACGGCGGCCGGGAACCGACCGCCGTCACCGGCACGGAGCTACATCGGGCGGACGTTGTCCGCCTGCGGGCCCTTCTGGCCCTGGGTCACCTCGAACTCGACCTTCTGGCCCTCGTTGAGCTCCCGGTAGCCGCTCGTCGCGATGGCGGAGTAGTGGACGAACACGTCCGGCCCTCCACCATCCTGCTCGATGAAGCCGAAGCCCTTTTCCGAGTTGAACCACTTAACCGTGCCGGTTGCCATGCATCTCTCCCTGTTCAAAGCGGCGGACCACCGGCCTCGAGGCCGATGGTCGCCCGTACCTGTTCGACAGTAACGGGCAAAACCCCGATCCGCCGGCCGAAGTGCCGTAGGTCTTTTCTCGAACTCAGATGAACACTCCGCGTCGCCCGCGTGCCAAAGCCGCCCCGACCGCTTCGTCGTGCGGCATGCTTGCGCCGATGAGGGGTCCCGCAGCCACCGCGCTGTCCGAGCTGGAGCGCGAGATCGACGCGCCCGGCGCCGGCCTGGACCGGCTCCGGCTGGTCCCCACCCCGTTCGTCCCGGAGGTGCGCCTGCACCTCGCCGAGGACGCGATCGTCTGGTGGGCCCGGATGGAGGCGCTCGCCGGGCACCCCCTGACGGCGCCGTACTGGGCCTCCGTCTGGCCCGGCGGTCAGGCCCTGGCCCGACACCTGCTGGACCACCCCGAGCTGGCCGCCGGGCGTCGCGTCCTCGACCTCGCCGCCGGTTCGGGACTCGTGGGCATCGCCGCCGCGCTGGCCGGCGCCGCCGAGGTCGTCGCCAACGACATCGACCCGTACGCTGTGGCGGCCGTCACGGTCAACGCCCGCGCCAACCGGGTCACCGTCGACGTCAACGGCGACGACCTGCTCGACCGCGACAGCGCCGACGCGGACCTGGTGGTCGCCGGGGACGTCTTCTACAGCCGTCCGATGGCCGCCCGGATGCTGCCGTTCCTGCGACGGGCCGTCGCCTCCGGCGCCGAGGTGCTGGTCGGGGACCCCGGCCGGGCGCACCTGCCGGTCGACGGGCTGCTGGTGCTGGCCGACTACCCGGTGCCCACCACCGAGCCGTCGGTGGACCCGTCGCCGCGTCGGGTGCGGGTGCTGCGACCCGCCTGACCCGCCGGCCATCTCAGGGGTGACCCCGAGGTGGACACCAGGGGGCGGTAAGGGCTGCGACCGGATGTCCACGGTGGCACGACGGCCATAGCGTACGAGGCATGACGCATTGGCTGGCCCAGGTCGGAGAGTTACCCATCCTGGTGCTGATGGGCGTACTCGGGTTGGTGATGCTCTTCGACGCCGTACCGCTGCTCGGCGTCCTCGTCCCCGGCGACGTGGCGATCCTGGCCGCGGTCGGGGTGGGCCGCCCGGCCACCGGGCTGGCCACCTTCGCCGCGGTGCTCGCCGGATGCCTCGCCGGCTGGTCGCTGAGCTTCCTGATCGGTCGCCGGTACGCCGAACCGCTGCGCCGCAGTCGCATCGGAGGCTGGATCGGCGAGTCGCGCTGGAGTGCGGCCGAAGGGATCCTCAGCCGTGGCGGCGGGCGGATGGTGATGGTCGCGCCGTTCCTGCCGGTGTTCAACGCCCTGCTGCCGCTGGCCGCCGGCGGACTGCGGATGTCGTACCGGCGGTTCCTCGGCTGCGCGGCCCTCGGCGCGGCGGCCTGGGCCGGTCTCTACCTGGCGCTGGGCATCGCGTCACGGTCGCTGGCCGCGCTGCTGCCGGGCGCGCCCAGTCCGTTGCTGGTGACCATGGGGGTGGGGTTGGTGTTGGCCACCGTGGTGCTGCTGGGGGCTCGGCGGCGGCTGTTCGCTCTTGCTGGCTGATCGCTCTTGGTTGCTGACTGTGGTTGCGGTGGGGGGCGGGGGCCTGCCGTGCCCGGCTCCGGGCGGTCAGGCTTGATCCCTGCGCCGGGCCGGTCGCCGCGAAGGCGATCCCGATCACGGTCGCCACGGCGCCCACGCCCAGCACCACCCGCCAGGCCGCCGCGCTGGCGGCCT
>NZ_JBFAMS010000009.1:0-274811 GCF_040656575.1 Micromonospora sp. NPDC049801
CGGATACCGGTGTTGTATCCGGACGAAACCGCAACGCCGCCGGTCGTCGTCCGGGCCCGCCGCAGGCCGGCCAGTTCTTATGAAACAGGCCCTAGCGTCCCGTGCTGGGGTCCGGCACGGTCACCCGCGCCGGGGTCCGTGCCCCGAAGACGGTGGCGACCAGATCGCTCACCGCGTGCACCCCCACATCGATCCCCTTGCCGGGTGGCAGTTGGTACATGACGGCGACGACGTAGCGCTGGTCGTCGCCGGCGAACCCCACGGTGTTGGTGACCCAGTGCTCCCCGCCCGGGTCCGGCTCGATCGACCAGCCGTCCTTGGTGCCGGGGTGCTTGTCGCTGCCGGCCGCCCAGACACCCCAACGCTGGATCGAGCCGACCGAACGCATCGCGCCGACGATGTAGGCCCGGTCGGTCGGGTCGAGGTCGTCCAGCACGTACGACATCAACCGCTGCAGATCCTCAGCCGTGCACTTGAGGTGACCCCAGAAGCGCGCGTAGCCGGCGACGGTGGTCAGCCCGGTCATGCCGTAGCGCTGCTGAAAGCGTTTGAGCTGTCCGTCCCGGCCGTAGCGGTTCCACAGAGCGGTGGCCGCGTCGTCGGAGGAGAAGTTCAGCATGTCGGCGATCTGTCGACGGGCGGCGCTGTCGAGCGTGATCTCCCCCGCCCGTGAGCGCTCCAGCAGCCCGACGACCATCGCGAGTTTGATGGTGGAGGCCGTCCAGATCGGATGATCGGTGGTCCCCGCCCGCCAGGAAGTGCCGGTGCGCCGGTCCCGTACCAGGATTCCGAGCACCCCCGGCTTGCTCTTCAGGAGGGTGGCCGCCGCCGCGAAACGGCGGCGTTGGGCCTCGTCCGCGCTGCCCGTGCCGGGTTGCCGGCCCCCGGCCGGGCCGAGCCCACTCGTCGACCGCGGCTCGGCGGTCCCCGGAGCCGACGACGAGTCGCGCGAAGCGGGCGAGCCGGTCGGATCGGGCGAACAGCCGGCCAGCACGAGCACCGCCACCAGGGCCGCGAGGAGCCGCGTCGACCGCAGGGCTCGTCGTGGCGGCGCAGGTCGCCGCGGCCGGGCGACCCGGCGGCCACCGCCATTGAACAACTGGGCGCTTGTCACGGCGGCCGATCATAGCCGCGTCGCACGTCAGACGGGGTGACCCGCGGAGCGCCTGAATTGCGATCGGCCCCCACGGCCTCGGCAACGGCTGTGGGGGCCGATCAGCGACGAGTGCGCGTGGCTCGCACAATCGAGGGGTGCGGACCGGTCGGGCCGGACGTCGACCGCGCCACCCGAAGACGGGCCGGCGCCACGGCCTGGCGGCCAGTAACCGCAGTCGTACGCTAGCGAATCGACGCAACTCGACGCAAGAGTCTCCACAGCGGACGCCTTCGGACGCCGCCCGCACGGGTTCGGCGATTGGCCGGCGGTGAGGCAGTTTCGACATGGTGAACGACGGATGGCACGCTGTCCGCCGTGAGTTTCGATCTGAGTGTGTGGGCCCTGGAGGACGGGGCGACGCCCGAGGACGTGCGGGCAGCGGTCGAGGGTTGCCGGCAGGGGCGGCACGTGGACCGATACCCGGACCCGCGCGTCGTCGGCTTCTACCGGGCGATCACCGCGTCCTATCCGGACCGTCACCCCGGCCCGGACAGCCCGTGGGCGGTCGCGCCGCTGCACGCCGCCCACGATCACGTCGAGCTGAACCTGCACCCGACCTGCCCGGACCAGGTGCTGCTCGACATCGAGCGGCTGGCCGGCGAGCACGGGCTGATGCTCTTCGACGCCCAGGACGGTTCGGTCTACCCGCCCCCGGTCCGGTTGCCGAACTGACCGTTCCCGGGGCGGAACACCTCCCGGCGTACGACGAAGGGGCCCGGCGCTGTCGCCGGGCCCCCCGTGGTGCTGTCGTCCGCGCCGCCACCTGTCGCGTGGCGGCCGCTAACTACTCGTCGCGCAGGTCGGCCGCGCTGGCGGCGGTCGCGCCGATCGAGTCGGCCGCCGAGGTCAGCAGATCGGCGCCGAGCGCCTGGTCGACGGTGAGGGTCATCAGCGTCTCGCCGCCCGCCTCGCGCCGGGCCACCTGCATCGCGGCGATGTTGATGCCCGACTCGCCGAGCAGCGTACCGACGGTGCCGACGACGCCCGGGCGGTCCGCGTACCGCAGGAACAGCAGGATGCCCTCCGCGGCGATCTCCACGTCGAAGCCGTCCACTTCGGTCAGCCGCGGGACGTCGCGGCTGCCCGCGTGGGTGACCGTCCCGGAGACGCTCACCGCCCGGCCATCCGGCAGGGCACCGCGCACCGTGACCAGGAGAGGCTGGTCGGCGGTCTCGGCCTGACTGTCCAGAGTGACCTCGACGCCGCGCTCGGCGGCCAGGTGCGGGGCGTTGACGTAGGTGACCTGGTCCTCGACCACCGAGCTGAACAGGCCCTTCGTCGCGGCCAGCTTGAGCACCGACACGTCGTGGCCGACGACCTCACCGCGAACCTCGACGGTGACGTTGGCCGCGACCCCACCGGCGACGGCGGTGAAGGCCCGGCCCAGCTTCTCGGCCAGCGGCAGCAGCGGGCGGACGTCCTCGGCGACCACGCCGCCGGCCTGGACGTTGACGGCGTCCGGCACGAACTCGCCCTGCAGCGCCAGCTTCACGCTCTTGGCAACCGCCAGACCGGCCTTGTCCTGCGCCTCGTGGGTCGAGGCGCCCAGGTGCGGGGTGGCCACCACGTTGTCGAAGGCGAACAGCGGCGAGGAGGTGCAGGGCTCCTTGGAGTACACGTCGACGCCGGCGCCGGCGACCCGCCCCTCGGCGATGGCGTCGGCGAGCGCCTGCTCGTCGACCAGGCCACCGCGGGCGGCGTTCACGATGCGGACGCTGGGCTTGACGAGCGCCAGCTCCTTCTCGCCGATCAGGCCGACCGTCTCCGGGGTCTTCGGCAGGTGGATCGAGATGAAGTCGCTCTCGCGCAGCAGCTCCTCCAGCCCGACCAGCCGTACGCCGAGCTGCGCCGCCCGAGCCGGCTGGATGTACGGGTCGTACGCGATCAGTCGGGTGCCGAACGCGGCGATGCGCTGCGCGAAGAGCACCCCGATGCGGCCGAGCCCGACCACACCGACGGTCTTGCCCTGCACCTCGACGCCCGTGTACTTGGACCGCTTCCACTCGCCCGCCTTGAGCGCCGCGCTGGCGCTGGCGGTGTTGCGGGCGACGGCGAGCAGCAGTGCGACGGCCTGCTCGGCGGCGGAGACGATGTTCGAGGTGGGTGCGTTGACGACCATCACGCCCCGCGCGGTGGCCGCCGGCACCTCGACGTTGTCGAGCCCGACGCCCGCGCGGGCGACCACCTTGAGCCGCGGTGCGGCGGCGACCGCCTCGGCGTCGATCTGGGTCGCGCTGCGCACGATGACGGCGTCGGCCTCGGAGAGCGCCGAGAGCAGGGCCGGACGGTCGGTGCCGTCGACGTGACGGACGTCGAAGTCGTGGGCGAGCACCTCGATGGCGGCGGGGGCGAGTTCTTCGGCGATCAGTACGACAGGATTCATCGGTCCTCGTAGAGGTCGTGTTTGCGATCGGCGCGGGTGGCGGGGCGCCGCACTGCACCCCGTGCTGATCCGTGCCGTGGCCGTCAGGTGCCGGCTCAGCGCACCTACCCGCGATCGTAGGGGCCGCGCTGGCCGGCGTGTTCCGGTCTGCGGGGTGAGTGCCCTCACACGCCCGGACAAGCGACCGACATCAACCGTTCACCACCCCGAAACCCCACCCACCCCGCCCCCCTACACCCCTCCGTCCCCGCGATCTTGCACTTTCTGCGGCGACCTACGGGGCCAACCCCCACAAATCGCCATCCGAAAGTGCAAGATCGACGAGGGCTCGGAGCGAGCCCCGGGCGCGCGCTGGGGAGAGCGCGGCCCGGGGCTGGGTGATCCGTTTTTCGGGGTGGCGTCAGGCGGTTTCGGTGATCGGGCGGTCGACCCAGCTCATCATGCCGCGCAGCTTCCTACCGGTCTCCTCGATCGGGTGCGCCGCGCCCTCGGCCTGCCACTTGGTGAAGTTGGGGCGGCCGGCCTCGTCCTCGGCGACCCACTCACGGGCGAACTCGCCGGACTGGATCTCGCCCAGGATCTTGCGCATCTCATCCTTGACGCGGGAGTCGATGATGCGCGAGCCCCGGGAGAGGTCGCCGTACTCGGCGGTGTCGGAGATGCTGTACCGCATCTTCGCGATGCCGCCCTCGTACATCAGGTCGACGATCAGCTTCAGCTCGTGCAGGCACTCGAAGTAGGCGACCTCCGGGGCGTAACCCGCCTCGGTGAGCACCTCGAAACCGGTCTGCACCAGCGCCGAGGCACCGCCGCAGAGCACCGCCTGCTCGCCGAAGAGGTCGGTCTCGGTCTCCTCGGTGAAGGTGGTCTTGATCGCGCCGGCCCGGGTGCCGCCGATCCCCTTGGCGTACGCGAGGGCGAGGGCGAACGCGGTGCCGGTGGCGTCCTGCTCGACGGCGACCAGACAGGGCACACCCTTGCCGTCGACGTACTGGCGACGCACCAGGTGGCCGGGGCCCTTGGGGGCGACCATGGCCACGTCCACCTCGGCCGGCGGCTTGATCAGGCCGTACCGGATGTTGAAACCGTGGCCGAAGAAGATCGCCTTGCCGGGGGCCAGGTGCGGCTCGATCGACTCGGCATAGATCTTGCGCTGGGCGGTGTCCGGCGCAAGCACCATGATCACGTCCGCCTCGGCCGAGGCCGCCGCCGGCGTGAGCACCCGAAGGCCCTGCTCCTCGGCCTTGGGACGGCTCTTCGAGCCCTCCGGCAGACCGATCACCACGTCGACGCCGGAGTCACGCAGCGACAGCGCGTGGGCGTGCCCCTGGCTGCCGTAGCCGATCACCGCGACCTTCTTGGCCTGGATCAGGCCGAGGTCGGCATCGTCGTCGTAGTACACCTCAACGCTCATGAGAACTTCCCTTTCGTACGACGGCCTGAGTGCCCGTCGTGGTCTTTGCGGATGGGTCAGGCGGCCCGCAGCGCGGGACCGGCGGTGATCGAACGCGAGCCGCGCCCGATGGCCACCAGCCCGGACTGGACCATTTCCTTGATGCCGAAGGGCTCGAGGTCGCGCAGCAGCGCGTCGAGCTTGTCCGGCGTGCCGGTGGCCTCGATGGTCAGCGTGTCCGGTGCGACGTCCACCACCCGGGCCCGGAACAGGTTGACGGTCTCGAGCACCTGGGACCGGGCGGCCCGGTCGGCGCGGACCTTCACCAGCAGCAACTCCCGGGCGACCGAGACCTGCGGATCCAACTCAACGATCTTGAGTACGTTGACCAGCTTGTTGAGCTGCTTGGTGACCTGCTCCAGCGGGGACGAGTCCGCGTTCACCACGATGGTGATCCGGGAGACGTCCGGGTTCTCGGTCTCGCCGACGGCGAGGCTGTCGATGTTGAAACCGCGGCGGGAGAACAGGCCGGACACCCGGGCGAGGACGCCCGGCTTGTTCTCCACGAGCACGGACAGAGTGTGCATGGTCATGCCACGACCTCGCTTCGCTCGGTCGGGGCATCGGCCTTGATGATTCGTGCGCTTCGCTCACTCATGGTCAGATGTCATCCTCGTCGAAGACCGGGCGGACGCCGCGGGCGAACATGATCTCGTCGTTACTGGTGCCGGCAGCGACCATCGGCCAGACCATGGCGTCCTTGCCGACCACGAAGTCGATCACCACCGGGACGTCGTTGATCTCCATGGCGGCGGCGATGGTCTTGTCCACGTCCTCGGCGGTCTCGCAGCGCAGCCCGACGCAGCCCAGCGCCTCGGCGAGCTTGACGAAGTCGGGGATCCGGTGCTTGTGCGTGCCCAGCTCGGTGTTGGAGTAGCGCTCGTTGTAGAAGAGCGTCTGCCACTGCCGGACCATGCCGAGGTTGCCGTTGTTGATGACGGCGATCTTGACCGGGATGCCCTCCAGCGCGCAGGTCGCCAACTCCTGGTTGGTCATCTGGAAGCAACCGTCACCGTCGATCGCCCACACCACCGCGTCCGGCTTGCCGACCTTCGCGCCCATGGCCGCCGGCACCGCGTAGCCCATGGTGCCGAGGCCGCCGGAGTTCAACCAGGTGTACGGCTTCTCGTAGGAGATGAACTGGGACGCCCACATCTGGTGCTGCCCCACCCCGGCCACGAAGATCGTGTCGGGGCCGACGATCTCTCCCAACCGCTTGATCACGTACTGCGGGGAGAGCGTGCCGTCGGACGGCTCGTCGTAGCCCAGCGGATAACGGTTACGCAGGTCGTCGAGCTGGGTCCACCAATCCTTCAGGTCGGTGACCCGCCCCGCCGCACGCTCGACGGTGACCGCCGCGATCAGCTCGTCGATGACGTGCTTGGCGTCACCGACGATCGGGACGTCCGCGTGCCGGTTCTTGCCGATCTCGGCGGGGTCGATGTCGGCGTGCACCACCGCCGCGTCCGGCGCGAACGAGTCGAGCTTGCCGGTGACCCGGTCGTCGAACCGCGCGCCCAGCGCGACGATCAGATCGGCCTTCTGGAGGCCGTACACGGCGGCGACGGTGCCGTGCATGCCGGGCATGCCCAGGTGCTGCGGGTGCGAGTCGGGGAACGCGCCGAGCGCCATCAGCGTGGTGATGACCGGGATGCCGGTCAGGTCGGCGAGCCGACGCAGCCCCTCGGTGGCGCCGGCCTTGAGCACCCCGCCGCCCACGTAGAGCACCGGCCGCCGGGCACCGGCCAGCAACCGGGCCGCCTCGCGGATCTGCTTGCCGTGCGGGTGCAGGGTGGGCCGGTAGCCGGGCAGGTCCAGCGTGGGCGGCCAGGTGAAGGTGGTCGACGCCTGGAGCACGTCCTTGGGGATGTCGACCAGCACCGGGCCGGGCCGGCCGGTGCTGGCCAGGTGGAACGCCTCGGCCAGCACCTGCGGGATCTCCTCGGCGGTCTGCACGAGGAAGTTGTGCTTGGTGATCGGCAGCGTGATGCCCTGGATGTCCGCCTCCTGGAAGGCGTCGGTGCCGATCGACGGGCGAGCCACCTGCCCGGTGATCGCCACCATCGCGACCGAGTCCATGTACGCGTCGGCGATCGGCGTCACCAGGTTGGTCGCGCCCGGGCCGGAGGTGGCGATGCAGACGCCGACCTTGCCGGTGGCCTGCGCGTACCCGGTCGCCGCGTGACCGGCGCCCTGCTCGTGGCGGACCAGGATGTGCCGGACGGTGGAGTCGTAGAGCGGGTCGTACGCCGGCAGGATCGCGCCGCCCGGGATGCCGAAGACGACGTCGACGTCG
The DNA here is from genome assembly GCF_040656575.1 of Micromonospora sp. NPDC049801. Lineage (NCBI taxonomy): Bacteria > Bacillati > Actinomycetota > Actinomycetes > Micromonosporales > Micromonosporaceae > Micromonospora > Micromonospora sp. NPDC049801. The sequence continues at coordinate 7,289 of NZ_JBFAMS010000009.1, forward strand.
AGCGCCTCGAGGGACCGCACCAGCGAGCCGGCACCGGAGACCTCTGCCGGGGCGGATGTCCGTACGGCCGGGACTGCCGGCGTGGCCGCGGCGCGGGTGGCGGGGTCGGCGGCGCCGGCCGGGTCGGCGGTCGCGCGGGCCCGCCGGGCGGTGTGGGCGAGGGTCTCGGGCGTTGGTCTCGTCATGGTGGTTCTGGCCTTCGGCTGGAGTGGCTGGGGCTTGTTCAGCGATGCGACGTGGGCGTGGGGCCCGTCGCGACAGGTTCCGACGGCAATAAAAACGGCCCTCGTGCAGATGCACGGGGCCAGCGCACTCTCGACGGAGGAGAGTGCGCTCAGATAAGTACTCGCAGCGACCGGTACGACGACATGCGGCTAAGCCTGACGCATCTCACGCGATGAGTCAACTGATCCCACATGTTGGTTAACGGACGGCGGCGCGTCGGCCGACGCCGCGCCGCCGCCAGGGGGCATGACCTGCCCGGACCCGCCGGGTGCGCGGCGCTGGACGGGCACCGGACCGGGCCGCGCGCCCGGCGAGGTGGCCGCCTCCAGCATCGCCTCCAGGTGCTCCGCGGGCACCCCCCAGCCGAACAGCGCTCCCTGACCGAACCGGCAGCCCGCGGCGACCACCGCGGCCAGCTCCGTCGGCGTGGTGACGCCCTCGGCGATGACCTCCATGCCCAGCTGGTGGCCCAGCCGCATGACGATGTCGACCATGGGCGCGAACGCCGGACCGTCCTTGCCCACCGGGCGGACCGGCTCGTGCTCGGCCACCAGGCTGTGGTCGATCTTCAGGATGTCGATGGGGAGCCGGCGTAGCTGCCCCAGGGACGAGTACCCGGCGCCGAAGTCGTCCAGTGCGATCCGTACGCCGGTCAGCCGCAGCGCGGTCAACCGCCGGATCAGCTCGTCCAGATCGGTGGCGACCGCGTGCTCGGTGACCTCCAGCACCAACCGCTGCGGCGGTACGTGGTGGGCGCGCAGGGCCTCGGCGACCTGGACCACGTACTCCGGGGCGTGCAGCTCGCGCGGCGAGACGTTCACCGAGACCCAGACGTCGTGCCCGTCGGCCAGCCAGCGGGAGAGCTGGTAGCAGGCCTGGTGCAGCACCCAGGCGCCGAGTGTGGAGATCATCCCGCACTCCTCGGCGAGGGGGATGAACTCGTCCGGGCGGACGTTGCCCAGCTCGGGGTGGTGCCAGCGGAGCAACGCCTCGGCGCCGACCGGCCGGACCGACGGCAGCGACGCCACCGGCTGGAAGGCGAGCCGCAGCTCGTCGCGGTCGATAGCGCCCCGCAACTCGTGCTCCACGGTGGTGCGGCGGCGCAACAACTGGTCGTACGCCGCGTCGTAGCGCTCGATCCGGTTCTTGCCGCGTTGCTTGGCGTAGCGCAGCGCCAGGTCGGCGTGGCGCAGCAGCAACTCCACGTCCGGCTCGGCGGCCCACCCGGCCACGCCGATGCTCACGGAGAGGAAGACCGGGCCCTCCGGCTGGTCGTACGGGCGGTTCAGCACCCCGAGCAGCCGCTCGGCCACCCGGTCCGCCTCGGCGGGGCGGGCCGGCATGAGCACGGCGAACTCGTCGCCGCCGAGCCGGGCCGCCACGTCGCCCGGACGCAGGTTGCCGCGCAGCCGACGGCCCACCTCGGCCAGCACCGCGTCACCCACGTCGTGGCCGCGCATGTCGTTGACGTTCTTGAAGCCGTCCAGGTCCAGACCGAGCAGGACGCACGGCGTGCCCGCCGCCGCGCCGTCGTGCAGCGCCCGCAGCAGCCCGCGCCGGTTGGCCAGCGACGTCAACGGGTCGGTGTGCGCCAGCTCACGGAAGTGCGCCTCCCGCTCGACCAGGCGGCCGGCGTAGTCCCGGACGTCCTTGAGGGTGAGGTACTGCCGCGCCACCAGGGCGAAGCCCTCCACGCTGCCGGCGAGGATGCCCGGCGCGGTGAAGCGGCCGTCCTGGAGCAGGTGGTACATCGCCGAGGCCGCCATCGCCAGCATCGGGGCGAGGGCGTACTCACCGTCCCGACCGATGAGGTCCAGCGCGACCTCCCCCGGCTGATCGGCCCGGCGCACCTCGAGCGCGACGGCCAGCAGGCCGGCCGACAGCAGCGCCGCGCCGGCGAGCGCCATGGTCGGCCCGGACTGGCAGAGCCCCGCGCTGAGGCCCAGCCCGCCGCAGCTCACCGCGGTGATGCCGGTCGCGAGCACGGCCAGCCGGCGACGCGGCGCGGCGGCCCGAAAGACGACGATCACGGCGAGGCCGGCCCCGAGCGCGGCGCTCACCGTCGTCACCAGGATCGCCGGGCAGGCCATCGGAGTGGCGGCGCCGAGCAGCCGGGTCGGCTCGGAGAAGAGCACCCAGCCGACGAACCACAGCGCCGCCGCCACGGTGACGCCGTCCAGCGCGAGCCGGGCGGTCCCCGCGGCGGTGGCCGCGACGCCCGGCAGCCGGAGCAGACCGGCCGCGAAGGCCAGCCCGGCCAGCGCCGTACCGATCGCCGTGGCGGTGGCCCATCCGGTCCGCTGGCCCTGCTCGTGTGCCCAGTGGTCGCTCGCCGAGAGCACCGCCACCACCCCGGCCAGCAGGCTGACCAGGGTAACCCCGGCGGCGCCCGCGAGCAGCACGTGCGCCGGTCGGCGCGGCCCGGTCCGCTGCCCGACGACCATGGTGAGCAGCGCGGTGGCCACGGCCGCGACCAGCCCGCTCAGCGCCGCGACGGCGACCATGCCCGGGGGGAGATGCACGACAACAAGAGTGCCGGATGAGCGCACGTCGCGGGAGACCGGATGTGCATCTGTTGGGACACGGGCCCTCTACCGCGGGGTCCCGCGCGGCGGCGGTGTCATGCTGGTACGCATGCCTGAGCTGCGATCGAGGACGTCCACACACGGTCGGACGATGGCCGGCGCCCGGGCCCTCTGGCGGGCCACCGGGATGACCGACGACGATTTCGGCAAGCCGATCGTCGCCATCGCCAACAGTTTCACCCAGTTCGTGCCGGGTCACGTACACCTCAAGGACATGGGCGGCCTGGTCGCCGACGCGGTGGCCGAGGCCGGCGGCGTCGGCCGGGAGTTCAACACGATCGCGGTCGACGACGGCATCGCGATGGGCCACGGCGGCATGCTCTACTCCCTGCCCAGCCGCGAGTTGATCGCCGACGCGGTGGAGTACATGGTCAACGCGCACTGCGCGGACGCCCTGGTCTGCATCTCGAACTGCGACAAGATCACTCCCGGCATGCTGCTGGCCGCGCTGCGCCTCAACATCCCGACCGTCTTCGTCTCCGGCGGCCCGATGGAGGCCGGCAAGACGGCGGCGATCGAGGGCATCGTGCACAGCAAGATCGACCTGATCGACGCGATGATCGCGTCCTCGAACGAGGCGGTCACCGACGCGCAGCTCGGCGAGATCGAGCGCTCCGCCTGCCCGACCTGCGGCTCCTGCTCCGGCATGTTCACCGCCAACTCGATGAACTGCCTCACCGAGGCCATCGGGCTCGCGCTCCCCGGCAACGGTTCGACCCTCGCCACCCACGCCGCGCGCCGGTCGCTGTTCGTCGAGGCCGGCCGGACCGTCGTCGACATCGCCAAGCGGTGGTACGACGGCGACGACGAGTCGGTGCTCCCCCGCACCGTCGCGTCCAAGGCCGCCTTCGAGAACGCCGTCGCCCTCGACGTGGCCATGGGCGGCTCCACCAACACGGTGCTGCACCTGCTCGCCGCCGCCCGCGAGGCGGAACTCAACTTCGGCGTCGCCGACATCGACGCCATCTCCCGGCGGGTGCCCTGCCTGGCGAAGGTGGCTCCGAACTCCCCGAAGTACCACATGGAGGACGTGCACCGCGCCGGTGGCATCCCGGCGATCCTCGGTGAGCTGGACCGGGGCGGGCAGCTCAACCGGGACGTGCACGCCGTGCACTCCCCCTCGCTGGCCCAGTGGCTGACCGACTGGGACGTGCGCGGTGGCTCGCCGACGCCGGAGGCGGTCGAGCTGTTCCACGCCGCGCCGGGCGGGGTGCGTACCGTGGAGCCCTTCTCCACCACCAACCGCTGGTCGTCACTCGACACCGACGCCGCCGAGGGCTGCATCCGCGACCGCGAGCACGCGTACTCCGCCGACGGCGGCCTGGCTATCCTGCACGGCAACCTGGCCCCGGAGGGCTGCGTCGTGAAGACCGCCGGCGTGCCGGACGACTGCCTGACGTTCCGCGGCCCGGCGAAGGTATACGAGTCGCAGGACGACGCCGTCACCGCGATCCTCGCCAAGGAGGTCGTCGCCGGGGACGTCGTGGTGATCCGCTACGAGGGCCCCAAGGGCGGCCCGGGCATGCAGGAGATGCTCTACCCCACCTCGTTCCTCAAGGGTCGCGGGTTGGGCCGGTCCTGCGCGCTGCTCACCGACGGCCGCTTCTCCGGCGGCACGTCCGGCCTCTCCATCGGGCACGCCTCCCCCGAGGCCGCGTCCGGCGGGCTGATCGCCCTGGTCCGTGAGGGCGACGAGATCGTCATCGACATCCCGGCCCGGTCGATCGAGCTGAACGTGCCGGAGGACGAGCTGGAGGCACGACGGGTGGCCGAGGAGAAGCGCGACCGGCCGTACACCCCGACCGATCGCCAGCGTCCGGTGTCGGCGGCGCTGCGCGCGTACGCCTCGATGGCCACCTCGGCCAGCGACGGCGCCTACCGCCGCGTCCCCGAGTAAGCCGCGCGGCGGCTCGGCGGCTCGGCTGCTTGATCAACTCGACTTCGCCGATGTCGCGGTATCCCTGTCGACGGGATGCCGCGACATCGGCGATCTCGTGTCGATCAAGGCCGCGGACACACCGCACGCCCGCCGCAGGCCACGTAGGTCGGGCCCCGCGGGCGAGCACCCCGGCACCCCGGCACCCCGGCACCCCGGCACCCCGGCACCCCGGCACCCCGGCACCAAGATCTCAGCAACTTCTCTGTTGTTGCTGCTTGCGGCCTCCGGGAAGCAGCAACAACAGAGAAGTTGCGCGGATCTTGAGGCATGACGCCCATTGACCGGACCGGCCGCCGACGCGAACCCAAGCGGTGTGGCCGTTGCTCAGATGCTCGGTGGGGCGCGGGAGCGTCAGGTCGCGTCCTGCGCTCTTCTGCGTTCTTCGCGGAGCAAGTCGAGCATGGCGGTGTCGGACGCAAGATCCGGGTGGTCCACCTGCTGGTCGAGATCGACGACGAGTTCAAGCTCGCGGATCGCCCGGTCCAGGTTCCCCGCCGCCCGGTGGATCATCGCGATGTTGTATCGGGTGACCGCCTCGCCTAAGCGGTCGCCCACCTCACGTCGAATAGTGAGAGATTGCGTGTAGTAGGCCAGCGCCTGCTCCCCATCGTCGAGCCCCTTGTGCTCGAGGCCAATGTTGTTGAGGGTGGTTGCCTCTCCAGCTCGATCGCCCATCTCTCGCCGAATCGGCAGAGACTGGGCGTAGTAGGCCAGCGCCCGCTGCCCATCGCCGAGCCTGCTGTGGACGAAGCCAAAGTTGTTGAGGGTGGTCGCCTCTCCAGCTCGATCGCCCACCTCCCGTTGGATGGATAGAGCCTGCCCGTAGTAGGCGAGCGCCTGCTCGCCATCGCCGAGCCCGGCGTGGACGGAGCCGATGTTGCTGAGGGTGACAGCTTCACCGGCACGGTCGCCCACCTCCCGCTGGACAGGCAGAGCCTGCCCGTAGTGCGCCAGCGCCTGTTCCTCGTCCCCAAGGTTGGCGTACACGAGGCCGATGTTGTTCAGGGTGGCCGCCTCGTTGCCGCGTTCGCCGGTCTGGTGATAGAGATCCAGGGCCCGATCAAAGCTGGCCAGGGCCTGCCAGGGCTGGCCCGTCGCGGACTGCGCCCGCCCCAGCTCGTAGAAGGCGCTGGCGTCCGGGCCGAGAGTCAACGTCGCGGTAGCCATCGCCGCGACGTCCGCGAACCGCGACCGAGGCATCCATGCCCTCGACACCAGATCGCCGACGTGCTGGGCGATGGCCAGCTCCCGGCCCGCCACCGCGAGCCGGTGCACCTCCACCCACCGGGTGTTCACGACGTGGACCCGGATGCCGCCGCGTCGACGACCCAGATGTTGTAGAGGCTGCGGGCCGCGGCGGCACAGGCCTGGGTGTACTCGTCGTCGGTGAGCAGAGGACGGATGAGCGGGCGCAGGACGTTGGAGACGAAGTACCGGGGATGACTGGTTTCCGGGTCGGTGCCCTCTTCGAGCAGGCCGAGTTGGACGGCACGCTCGACGTGCCGGTCGGCGTCGGGGTGGTCGTGGACGGCCCGGACGGTCTCGGCGGGTACGGGCAGTTCGATGACGTTGACCTTGGCGAGCATCCGTTGCAGTTCCCGGTCCTGCGAGCCGAGCAGGTTCTTGGCGAGGATGGTTTCGCGGCGGAACTTGTCGGTCTCCCGTTCGATGGCACCGATGAGACCGTCGACGTCGAGGGTGCCGTCGCCGACGATCAGGTCGAGCCAGTCGAGCAGGCGAGGGTTGCCGGCCGCGGCCTGGACGGCGCGCTCACGGATGTCCGGGTCGATGGAGGAGCGCGGACGCAGGTTCGGCAGGTTGGCGAGCTTCTTGGCCTGCTCGGTCGGGTTGAGGGTTTCGAGCGACTCGACCACGGCGGTTCCGGCCGGGGTCGGGAAGCGGTAGCGGCTCGTGATCACCACTCGGCTGGGGCTGCCGGTCTCGCGAATGGCCTTGAGCAAGGCCGGAAGGATCTCTGCCAGCTCGGCCGAGAGCACGTGCCCGCCGTCGCGCTCGTCGAGGTTGCCTTCCTCGAAGTCGTCGAAGACGAACAGGCAGGCGGTCTGCCCGAGTGGCCCGTCGACGTCGAGCAGGTGCCGGAGGCGTACGACGAGGGGCGCCTCGTCGTTGGCCAGCAGCCGGTCCGCCTCGACCTGTTGTTCCAGGGTGGGGAATGACACCTTGGTGGCGAGGTCGCGGAAGCTGGTCAGGTCGACCCGGCCGTACCAGACGGCACGCTGGTGGTTGGGCATGCGTTCCAGCAGCCGGGAGGCGAGGCTGCTCTTGCCGAGACCACCCATGCCCTGCAGGATCAGGGCCGCGCCCGCGCTGCCCGTAGGGCTTCTGAGGGTACGTAGGCAGCGCTGGATGACGCGCCGTCGTCCGACGAAAGCGGCGCGGGGGGCGACCCGGGACAGGTGGGTCTGTGGGTCCAGGAAATCCTGCTCGGCGGGGCGGATCCGGGTCCGCGCACGCCCCCTGGTGTGCAGGGGCGTGACCATGGGGGCGAGTGGCGATCGGTCGGCGTAGACGCGCAGCAGGTGCCAGTTACCGTGCTGGCGCGCGTACAGCTGCTGCCGGGCCTCGACGATGGCCCGGTCGAGGGGCACCCCGTCCGCCAGGGACCGGTAGAGCTCGGCGGCGAACTCGGTGGCGGCGAGGTCGCTCACCGGCAGCGCCCATCCCAGGACGGCGGGGGCGCCGGCGTCGACCAGGCTCTCACTCATCGAGGGGAACGCGCCGGAGTGGGGAGCGTTCCCGGTCAGGCAGCCGGAGACGAAGATCAGGCGGGGCCAGTGCCCGGCCATCGCCTGGACGATCTGGTCGGCGTTGGCGTCGACGCGCGCGCCGAACTCGTCCTCCATCAGGAAGACGGGCTTGCCATCCAGGTTGATCGTGGCGTGGCCGCTCAGGTGCAGGACGTCGAAGTATCCCGCGCCGTAGTCCCGGGTGAGCAGGCGCAGCCCTTCCAGCGTTCCACTCTCCTCGACGACCAGTTCGGCGCCGGTGCGGGCGGTGGCCTCCAGGATCGCGGCCTCCTCGGCCTCGTACCTCAGTTCGGGTTCGACGCCCTCGGGGGAGGTGGCCATGAACAGCACGCGCAGAGGCCGGTTCGCCGGACCGACCAGGCCCCTGCGGACGGTGTCGTTGCCCGCGGCCCGCACCGGCAACAGCGGCGCCGAGCCGGAGATGGCGAGGTGCGCACCGTCCGCGGCGAGCAGTTCCCAGGGCAGGTGCCGTAGTCGCCCCGCGCCGGTGATCCGCAGCGTGGCGCCGGGAGGCTGTTGGAGGATCGGTGTCAACCACCGCTCGTCACCGTCGAGGAGAGTGGCAAGCCGCGTCCCGAGATCGCGAAGCTGCGGCGAGCCGAAGACCTGTTGGACGATTGAGTGCTGGCTGTAGTGGCGATCCACGCGCTCGATCAACTGGTCGATGGCGGCCTGGTCCAGCCCACGGGTCTTGGGCCGCTCCCCACCGGTCGACAGCCGCAACTCCGAGTAGTCCGATGTCCGCTCGAAGATCTCCAGCTCATGGGTGTTCAGGTCACCCGCCACAGTGGTCTCCTTCCCAGCCGCAGTCCCCATCGCTCACCGTGCTCCGGTCTGCGCTATCTGAGCGAGGATCATTCGGAACCGGTCCAGCTCTGGATGATTCGTCTGCTCGGCCAGAACGACCGCGCGACGCAGGTACCCGGTGGCCTGGTCCACGTGCGCCATCTTCAGCAGCAGGAGGGCCATGTTCGCGCTGACCGTCGCCTCGGACCTACGGTCGCCGACGATGCGGAGGGTCTCGAGAACCTCGGTGAACATGTCCTTCGTGCCAACGAGATCGCCCTGTTGGAGTCGAATCGACGCCATGTTGTTGAGGGTGTTCGCCTCGCCCAGCCGGTCACCGATCGCACGGGCGATGGACAGCGCCTGCCCGTAGTAGGACAGCGCCCGCTCCGCGTCTCCGCGCCGGGCGTACACGAGGCCGATGTTGCTGAGGGTGTTCGCTTCGCCGAACCGGTCACCGACCTCACGGGCGATGGGCAGCGCCTGCGTGTAGTAGGACAGCGCCCCGTCCCCATCCCCCCGATCGGAGAGCACGAGACCGATGTTGTTGAGGGTGGCCGCCTCGCCGTTGCGGTCGCCGACCTCCCGCCGAATGGGGAGGGCCTGCGCGTAGTGGATCAGAGCCTGCTCCCCGTCCCCGCGTCGGGCGTACACGTAGCCGATGTTGTTGAGGGTGACCGCCTCGCCGACCCGGTCGCCAACCTCGCGTTGGATGGGCAGGGCACGCGTGTAGTGGGCCAGCGCCCGCTCCCGATCGCCCTGGTTGTCGTACACGAAGCCGATGTTGCTGAGGGTGGCCGCCTCGCCCTCCCGGTTGCCGACCTCGCGTTGAATGGGTAGGGATTGCCCGAAGTAGGACAGCGCGTCGTCCCACTCCCCGAGCCGGTCGTGCAGATGGCCGATGTTGTTGAGGGTGCCCGCCTCGCCGTCCCGGTCGCCAACCTCGCGGGCGATCGCCAGCGCCTCCTCGTAGTGGGCCAGCGCCCGCTCCCCGTCCCCGAGCCGGTCGTACGTGGCGCCGATGTTGTTGAGGGTGCCCGCCTCGTCGTTCCGGTCGCCGGCCTCGCGGTACAGGTGCAGGGCCTGCTCCTGACTGGCCAGGGCCTGCCAGGGCTGTCCCGTCACGTACTGCGCGTGCCCCAGGTGGTAGTAGGCGTCGGCGTCCGGGCCGAGAGTCAGGGTCGCCGTCGCCAGCGCCGCCACGTCGGCGAACCGCGACCGGCGCACCCACGCCCTCGACACCAGGTCACCGACGTCCCGGGCAATCTCCGGCTCCCGGCCCGCCACTGCCAGGCGGTGCACCTCCGCCCACCGGGCGACCGTCTGCGTCGGCGACCCCGGTTGCCCGGCCGGCCGGGCGTCGGCCGCCGGGTGTGGTCCGTCCGTCAACCCAGCACCTCCCGGGCCCGTCCGCCGATGGATGGTCACCATTCTTGGTGCTGAACGCCACCCCCGCTGCCGCCAGGACAGTCCAGGATCCGACACCAGTGCCCGCCACCGCGGCCACCGGGACCGTCACTCCCCGCGATCTTGCACTTTCGGTGCCGACACAAGGGGTATCTCACCCCATGTCGACAACAGAAACCGCAAGATCGGCGGGACGGTGGGGTGGGACCGGGGTCAGGTCAGGTCAGGTCAGGTCAGGTCGTTGACCGCGCGGAGCACGGGGCGGGTGGTCAGGGACGCCGGGTCCAGGGGCGCCTCGGACCGGACGGTGAAGGTGGTCGACTCACCCGGCAGCAGAGTGACCAGGGCCTCGTCCACAGTGGCCGCCGGGTCCAGCCGGTCCGGAAAGAGGGTCAGGTCGCGCAGCACCGTGCGCGCGGTCACCCGGACCCGCTGGCCGCCGTCGACCGGCTCGACCGTCGCGTCCCAGGCCGCCGTCGGCCACGGCACGTCCCGGTCCTCGGCGAAGAACCACAGCGCACGCTCCGCCGTGCCGCCGGCCTCGGCGACCAGCAGCTCACGGCGGCTCTCGTCCGGCCGCGCCAGGTCCGCCGGCAGCGCCAGCACGACCGAGGAGTACGCCGGGACGTCGAGGTGGACCGAGGTCTTCGCCCTCGGCTCCCCGGTGAGGGTGACGCGGGTGACCGTGGCCGGCACGGTCCACGCCTCGCCGGTCTCGTTCACCGCGACCAGCGCCAACCCACCGCCACCAGCCAGCACACCGCCACCAGCCGGCCCGCCGTCGCGGGGTTGCACGGTGAGCAGGCGGTCGGCGTACGCGTGGCGCAGCGCGTACCACAGGGGTTTACGGCGGCCGTCGCCGTCGACGGCCGACCAGGAGGTCACCGGCCAGCAGTCGTTGAGCTGCCAGACGATCGTGCCGGCGCAGACGTCGCGGTGGGAGCGGAAGTGCTCCACCCCGAGCTGGATGGCCCGCGCCTGGTTGAGCTGCGTGAGGTAGTGCCAGTCGTCGAAGTCGGCCGGTACGGGCAGGTGGGCGTCGAGGCCCCGCTGGAGCTTGGCGTCACCGCCAGCCGCCTTCTGGTGGTGGGCCATGCCCGGCGAGTTGGGCGCGAGCGGTTCGTCGCTGAGCGCGCGTCGCAGCGTGGCGTACGTGGGTGGCGCCTGGTAGCCGAACTCGGCCACGAAGCGCGGCACGTACTCGCGGTACTTCGGGTAGTCGTCGGTGTTCCACACGTCCCAGATGTGGGTGGTGCCGTGCGCCGGGTCGTTCGGGTGGATGGTCTCGCTTCCCGACCAGGGGCTGCCCGGCCAGTACGGGCGGGTCGGGTCCAGCTCGCCGACGGTGCGGGGCAGTACGTCGAGGTAGTAGCCGCGTCCCCAGGTGCGCCCGGCCAGGGCTTCCTGCCAGCCCCAGTCGTGCCAGCCCCAGATGTTCTCGTTGTTGCCGGTCCAGAGCACCAGCGACGGGTGCGGCGTCAGGCGGGTCACCTGCTCGGCGGCCTCGGCGGCCACCTCGGTGGCGAACGGCTCCTCCTCGGGGTACGCGGCGCAGGCGAAGAGGAAGTCCTGTTGGACGAGCAGGCCGCGTTCGTCGGCCAGGTCGTAGAAGGCCTCCGACTCGTACCGGCCGCCACCCCAGACGCGCAGCAGGTTGACGTTGGCGGCGGCGGCCTGGTCGAACCGGTCGGCGAGCCGGTCGCGCGTGATCCGGGTGGGGAACGCGTCGTCGGGGATCCAGTTGACGCCCCGGACGAAGACCGGCACGTCGTTGACCGAGAGCGCGAACGGGGTGCCGTGCTCGTCGGGCGTGGTGTCCAGTCGGACGGAGCGGAAGCCGATCCGCCGGGACCAGGTGTCCAGGGTGTCGCCGTCCGGCGCGTGCAGGGTGACGTCCAGCAGGTGGCGGGCCTGTTCGCCGTACCCCCGGGGCCACCAGAGCGTGGGCTCGCGGACGGCGAGGGTCAGCACGGCCGTGCGCTGGCCGGCCTCGACGACGGCCTCGGCGCGGACGCCGCCGACGGCGACCCGGACGGTCAGCGGGACGTCGGCGACCCGCTCGACCTCGACGTGCACCTCGACCCGGCCGTCGCGGCCGTCGAGGGTGACCAGCGGACGGACGCTGGCCAGCCGGGCGGTGGACCAGGCGTGCAGGCCGATGTCCTGCCAGATTCCGGCGGTGACCAGCGTCGGCCCCCAGTCCCAGCCGAAGTTGCAGGCCATCTTGCGGACGAACTGGAAGGGCTCCGGGTACGCGTTGGGTCGGTCGCCGAGTCGGTCGCGCTGCGCCTCGGCGTAGCGGTACACGGAGTCGAACGCGACGGTCAGCTCGTTGTCGCCGGCGCGCAGCAGCGCGCGGACGTCGAACCGGTAGCCGCGGTGCATGTTCTCGGTGCGGCCGACCTCAACGCCGTTGACGCTGACGGTGGCGACGGTGTCCAGGCCGCCGCAGACCAGGTCGATCCGGTCGTGGTCGCCGGCCGGCGGACGGAAGGTCGTCCGGTAACGCCAGTCGGCGCGGCCGATCCAGGCCAGCGACGACTCGTTGTCGTCGAGGTACGGGTCGGGGATCAGCCCGGCATCGAGCAGGTCGGTGTGGACACACCCGGGCACGGTCGCCGGTACGGTCCGGTCGGCGACCTCCGCGGGCACGTCCACGTCGGACATCGCCCGCAGCGTCCAGCCGTCGTGCAGGGCCTGTCGGCTCACGATTCACCGCACCTTCGTGATCGAGACGTTAGCTGAACCGGATAAGCTCAGCCACCGTACGATCCGACCTCCGGGGTGTCAAAGCCCCTGAACCGCTAAGGAGCACGCGGTGAAGCGGCCGACAATCGCGGACGTCGCCCGACGGGCGGGGGTGTCCAAGGGCGCCGTGTCGTACGCGTTGAACGGGCAGCCCGGCGTCTCCGAGGCCACCCGGCAGCGCATCCTCGCCATCGCCACCGAGATCGGGTTCAGTCCGAGCAGCGCCGCGCGGGCACTCTCCGCCGCCACCGCCCGGGCCGTCGGCCTGGCCCTGTGCCGCCCCGCGCGGACGCTGGGCGTGGAACCGTTCTTCATGGCGCTGATCAGCGGTGTGGAGGCCGAACTGTCGGCCCGCTCGTACGCGCTGACGTTGCAGGTGGTGGCCGATCACGACGCCGAGATCGCCGTCTACCGGCGGTGGTGGGGCGAGCGCCGGGTGGACGGGGTCCTCGTCTGCGACCTGCGCACCGACGACGAGCGCATCCCCGCCCTGGAACAACTGCGCCTGCCGGCCGTGGTCATCGGCGGGCCGGGCGGCACCGGGGAGTTGGCCAGCCTCTTCTCGGACGACGCTGCGGCGCTGACCGAGGCCGTGGAGTACCTGGTCGCGCTCGGGCACCGCCGGATCGCCCGGGTCGGCGGCCTGCCCGACCTGCGGCACACCCAGATCCGTACCGACGCCTTCGCGGCGGTGTGCCGGCGTCTCGGCCTCTCCGACACGGTCACCGTCTTCTCCGACTACACCGGCGAGGAGGGCGGGCGGGCCACCCGACGACTGCTCAGCGCCACCTCCCGGCCCACCGCGGTCATCTACGACAACGACGTGATGGCCATCGCAGGACTCTCGGTGGCCCAGGAGATGGGCCTGACCGTGCCGGCCGACCTGTCCATCGTGGCCTGGGACGACTCGCCGCTGTGCCGGCTGGTGCACCCGCCGTTGACGGCCCTGGGCCGCGACATCTCCGCGTACGGGGCGCACGCGGCCCGCCACCTGCTCGGCGTTATCGCGGGCGAGCCGGCGACCCGGTTGCGGGACGAGACACCGCAGTTGACCCCGCGCGGCAGCACGGCACCACCCCGGGACAGGTGAACCGGTTCATCACCGGTACGCCGAGGGAAACTCCTCGAAGTACGCCTCGACGCGCTCGGCGGTCGCCGGACGGGACAGCGCGAAACCCTGCCCGTAACGGCAGCCGGCCCGATGGGCACCCTCGACCTGGGTGGGCGACTCCAACCCCTCCGCCACGATCTCCACACCCAACCGCTCACCGACGTTGACCACCACGTCGATCAGCGGCGGCTGCCCCGTGGGCTCGGCCCCGACCAGATCGGGCCCCACCTTCAGCAGGTCGATCGGCAGCCGGCGCAGGTGGGCCAGCGAGGCGTGTTCGGGCCGGAAGTCGTCGAGCGCGGTGCGTACGCCCAACGACCGCAGGCCCGCCAGCCGGGCCACCACCGTCGACAGGTCGGCGGCGACCCTCGGCTCGGCCACCTCCACCACCAGACGCTCGGGTGGCACCCCGTACGCGGCCAGGACCGCCGCGGCGCGCTGCACGAAGTCGGGCGTGGTCAGCTCGCGGGTGGTCACGTTGACGGCCATCCACAGCTCCCGGGGGCCCGCCGACCAGGCCGCCAACTGCCGGCAGGCCCGGTCCAGCACCCACCACTCCAGTTCGCCGACCAGATCCAGGTCCTCGGCGACCGGCAGCAGCTCGCCCGGGAGCACCGTGCCGAGCACCGGGCTACGCCACCGCAGCAGCGCCTCGGCGCCCACCGGCTGACGGTCGGTCAGGTCGAGCACCGGCTGGTAGACCAGGTCCAGTTCGCCCCGGGCGACCGCGCCCGGCAACTCGCGTTCCAGGTCGAGCCGACGGACCAGCTGCTCCTCCAGGAACGCGTCGTACCACTCGACCCGGTCCCGGCCCAGCTGCACCGCCCGCCGCCGGGCCAGCTCGGCCTGACGAAGCACGTCGGCCGGCCCCGCGCCACTGACCTCGGCCAGCCCGATGCTCGCCTGCACGCGCAGCACCGACCCGGCCAACCGGTAGGGCGAGGTGAGCGTGCTCAGCAGCCGGGTGCCCAGCGCGTACGCCAGCACGGGCCCCGCGCCGGTGACCACCGCGAAACCGTGGCCGGCGCAGGCGGTCACCAGATCGCCGGACGCGACCACCGCCCGTGCCCGCAGGGCGGCCTCGGCAAGCGCGTCCTCGCGGGCCACCGGGCCGAGCCCTTCGATGCCGTGCAGCTCCACCAGCAGCAGCGCACCGGCCGGGGCGGGCACGTCGCCGATCGCGGCGAGGGCGGCGAGCAGGGCCGCCCGGTCCCCCGGCCCCTCGCCGGCCGGGCCGAAACCATGGCGCGACCAGGAGACACCCGTTTCGGGCCAGGTCGCGTCGACGTCGGCCGCAGGAGTCCACGAATCGGTCGTCGGGGCCTGCCACGGCGGTTGCGACTCCCGGCGGCGGACCGTGTGGTCGGCCGCCCGGCGGTGCGCGGCGGGCCGCTCGGGGACGCCACCGTCAGCGCCGCGCAGCAGCTCCCGCAGGACCAGAGGTGGCACCGCCGCCAGGGCGAGCAACAGACTCGTCCGGTCCGGAGTGCGACCGGAGCCGAGGTGCAGGCCCGCCGCGAGCAGCAGCACCGAGGCCGGGAGAACCGCCCGTGGCCAGGTCGTGGCCGGTGAACCGGACGGCGGCGTCGAGCTGGCCGACGGTACCGCCGATGTCGCGCCCAGGGCCGTCAGCAGCATGCCGAGCACCAGCGGTGGCACCGCCAGGAGTGGCGCGCGCCCCGAGGAGGCGGGCGGCAGGATCGTCAACAGCGCCAGACCGACCAGGGTGAGCAGGAGGCCGCCCCGGCAGATCGCGTGGCCCGAGCGCCGCCCGGCGCCGGTGAACGCGCTGAGCGCGGCGATGCCCAACCCGGCCAACACCAGCGCCGCGAGCAGCCGGGCCGGGGCGGGGAGAGTGTCCACGGGCAGGAGCAACCACCCGGCAAGGGTCAGACCGATCGTCGGTCCGGTCGCCTCGACCAACTCCCGCAATCGGGTCGGCGAGGGCGTCCGTGCCGGGAGCCCGCGCAGCCCGGCCACGGACAGGGCCGCGACGGTGAGCCACCCGAGCAGTGCGACCGCGCGCTGCCGGGTGTCGACCAGCGGCAGGGCGGCCGCGAACCAGCCGGCCGCCACCACCGCCGCGTCGAGCAGGACCAGCCCCGCCCGGCCCGGGGAGCCGCCCGACGGCGGTGCGGGCCGACCGGCGGCCAGCCGGGAGAGTCGTACGCCGGCCAGCGTGGCGCCCGCGCCACCGGCCAACGCGATCACCACCGGGGTCGGGACCATCCCCGCCACTCCGGCGAGGACGAGCAGCGCCACGGCCGTGGACACGGCGGCCTCCGGGGCCGCCCGGCGGGGGACGAGGAAACGGAACGGGTACGCGAGGAGCACGGCGGTCGCCTTCGTGAGGGGGCACGGGGCGGTGCGGCGGTGCGGATGGTGCGGGTGGTGCTGCGGTGGCACGGGCGGCGGATGTTGCGAGTCCGCTGCCCAACACTGGGCAAACGACCGGCGACCGGATTGGTTACGCATCCGCCATCGGCACGAAGCAGTGACCCGTGTCACTGTACGCGTGCGGGCACCCGTGACACCGCCCGCCGCGACCCCGCCCGACCAGGGGTGGGATCATCGCGGGGTGAGTACGCGCGACACGGTCCGCTTCCGTTTCAACCAAGCCATCCTGGTCGCCTCGGTCATCGCCTTCATCGGCGCCCTGCCGCTGGCGAACGCCCGGGCGTACCTGCTGCCGGTGCTGCTCGTCCCGCTGGGCGTCGGGGTGTGGGCCTGGCGGGCCGGCACCGACGCCGACCCCCGGGAGCTGCGCCTGCGGGCGCTGTTCGGGCAACGCCGGATCGGCTGGGACCACGTCGTCGAGTTCGCCACCGACGCACGCGGACGGGCCGTCGCCCGGCTCGACGACGGCCAGCAGGTCGTCCTGCCGGCGGTACGCGGCACCGACCTGCCCCGCCTGGTCTCCGCCACCGGCCAGAGGATGCCGGACGAGGCCGCCGAGACGCCCGGCGCGTAGGCGGCCGCTCCCGCCCGCCGGCGCTCAGTAGCCGTCGACCACCGTGTTGACGAGCGGTTCACCGGCGGCGAACCGCCGTACCTGCTCGCCGACCAGCCGGTACGCACGCGGCAGCAGCCCCCGCACCGACCCTGCCACGTGCGGCGTGAGCAGCACGTTCGGCATCGTCCACAGCGGAGATTCGGCGGGCAGCGGCTCCGGGTCGGTGACGTCCAGCGCGGCCGAGATCCGGCCCGTGGCCAGCTCGGCGACCAGCGCGTCGGTACGGGCCACCGGACCTCGGGCCGCGTTGACCAGCAGCGCCCCGTCGGGCATCGCGGCCAGGAAATCCTTGTCGATCAGACCACGGGTCTGGTCGGTGAGCGGCACCAGCACCACCACCACGTCGGCGTCGGGCAGCAGTCTCGGCAGCTCCGCGACGGCGTGCACCGACTGCTCCGGCCGGGCGCTGCGGGCGACCAGGGTGAAGCTCACCCCGAACGGCGCGAGCCGGTCGCGCACCGCCGTGCCGATCGAGCCGGCCCCGACGATCAGCACCCGCTTGCCGGTCAGCTCGTCGGTCGGCGCGTTGCCGTCGTACGCCCACCGCCGCTGTCCCTGGGCGCGGGCGAAGGCGGGAAACGCCCGGAGCTGTGCCAGGATCGCGGTGACCACCCACTCGGCGGTGGAGGGATCGTGCACCCCTCGGGCGTCGCAGAGCGTGACCCCGTCGGGCACCCGACCCACCCAGGCGTCGGCCCCGGCGGAGAGCAGTTGCACCACCGCCAGGTCGGGCAGCTCACCCAGCAGAGCGGTGGCATTCGAACCGCTCAGGAACGGCGGCACCCAGAAACGGACGTCGGCCACGGCGGACGGCAGGCGGTCGGCGCGTTCGGCGACCTCCACCGTCACGCCCGGCGGCAGCTCGCCAACGAGGTCCAGGCCAGCGTGGTGCGGAATCCATACCTTCACGTCCGCCGACGATAGCCGTCGCCACGGCGGCCGGCGCGGGCACGCCGGAACCGCGCCCCGGGCGAGACGCAACACACCGGTTTTCGGCCGGCAGCGACGAGGTATAAACCACGGATCGGAGGGCAGGTCGGCCTCCGCCTAGGCAGACAGGTGCTCGATGACCGACGGCTCCCCCGCCAGCGCGCGGCGATCGACCGCTCCACCCGGAGCGCTCGGCGACGCGGCGCGGCTGCGCGCGCTCGCCGACACGGGGCTGGACGCCGCCCCGGACGAGGCGTTCGACCGGTTCGCCCGGCTGGTCAGCGATCTGCTGGAGGTGCCGGTCGCGCTGGTCTCCCTGGTCTCCGCCGACCGGCAGTTCTTCCCGGGCGCGGTCGGTCTGCCGGAGCCGTGGTCGCAGCGGCGGCAGACCCCGTTGAGCCACTCGTTCTGCCAGCACGTGGTGGACATCGAGGTGCCCATGGTGCTGCCGGACGCCCGGCTCTACCCCCGGGTACGCGACAACCTCGCCATCGACGACCTCGGCGTCGTCGCGTACGCCGGGATGCCGTTGACCGACCTCTCCGGCCGGGTGCTCGGTTCGCTCTGCGCCATCGACAACAAGCCCCGGGCGTGGACCGCCCGACAACTGCGGACGCTGTCCGACCTGGCGGCGGCCTGCTCGTCGGAGTTGCGCCTGCGGATCGCGCTGGACGGGGCCCAGGAGGCAAGTCGTCGGGTGGTGCAGGCGCACGAGCGCCTGGAACTGCTGGCCGGCGTGAGCGAGACCCTGGCCGGCACGTTGGACGTGGGCACGTCGCTGCGCCGGCTCGCCGACGCCATGGTGCCGGTGCTCGCCGACTGGTGCCTGCTCATCCTCGCCGGGCCCACGGGACAGCCCCGGGAGGTCGTCGCGGCGCACCAGGACCAGGCCCGGACGCCGGACGTCGACCGCTTCGCCGCGCTGCTGCGGACCGGCCTGAACCAGGAGTCGGCGATCCGCGCGGTGCTGCGGACCGGCCAGCCCCGGCTCGGCGGGGTGGCGTCGCCGGCCGACGTGGCCCGGGGCACCACGGACCCGGAGCTGCCGGTGATCGCCGAGCGGCTGGGCATCGCCTCGTACCTCAGCGTGCCGGTGCGGGCCGCCGGGGGCACCGTGCTGGGCGCCATCACCCTGGTCAACAGCCCAGGCCGCCAACAGTTCGACGACCGCGACCTGCTCACCGCCGTGGACATCGGCCGCCGCGCGGGGCAGGCCATCGGCAACAGCTCGATGTACGGGGAACAGCGGCACGTCGCGGAGGTCCTGCAACACAGCATGCTGCCGCGGTTGCCGCTCGTGCCGGAGCTGGAGCTGGCGGCCCGCTACCAGCCGGCCGCCGAGCGGGTGGAGGTCGGCGGCGACTGGTACGACGCCTTCGTGCAGCCCGACGGCGACCTGATCGCGGCGATCGGGGACGTGGCCGGGCACGACATCGAGGCCGCCGCGACCATGGGTCAGCTCCGCAACCTGGTACGCGGCAACGCGTTCGGCCGGCACGACGAGGTCGGGGCGCTGGTGCGCCACCTGGACGACGCGATCCGCGGTCTGCGGCTGCCCATCGCGGCCACCGCCACGCTGGTGCGGATCGGCCCCGAACGCTCCGGTGTCCGTGAGCTGACGTGGTCCAACGCCGGGCACCCACCGGCCCTGATGGTCCGCGCCGGCGGTGCGGTGGAAGTCCTCGACGCGACGCCCGAGCCGCTGCTCGGCCTGGCCCGGCCCACGCCGCGTACCAGCCACTCGACCGGCCTGGCCACCGGAGACACGCTGCTGCTCTACACCGACGGGCTGATCGAGCGTCGGGACCGGTCCATCGACGACGGGCTCGCCGAGCTGGTGGGCCGGCTGACCGGCACCGACACGATGCCCCTGGACGATCTGTGCGACCTGCTGCTCGCGTCGATCCACCACCGCGAGGACGATACGGCGCTGCTGGCGGTCCGAGCCCGCTGAGAGCGGTGGACCTCGGCCGGACCGTCCGGCGGGCTACCCTGGGCCGGGTGAGAGCCCGTCCCCCGTACCCTCGCGTCCGCCGCCTCCGGGCGGTCCTCGCGGCGTCCTGCGCGGCGCTGCTGTTCGCCTCGGGTTGCAGCTTCGGCGAGCCGGACCCCGATCCGGCGGGCGAGCCACCCAACCTGCCGACCCCGTCGGCGTCGCCGAACGCCGGCGGCGCGGGCCAGCAGGCGGTGACCACCGTGCTGGCCAAGGGACTGCGGGTGCCGTGGGCCATCGCGTTCCTGCCGGACGGCGGCGCGCTGGTCACCGAGCGGGACACCGGCCGGATTCTCCAGGTGGGCCCGGAGTCCGGTCCGGACGGGCTGCGGGTCCGGGTCGTGCAGACGATCAACGACGTGGCGGCGGCGGGTGAGGGCGGCCTGCTCGGCATCGCCGTGTCCCCCGGCTACGCCAAGGACCGGACGGTCTTCGTCTACTACACCGCCGAGCAGGACAATCGGGTCGCCCGCCTGCAGATCGGCGGGCAGCCCACCCCGATCCTCACCGGTATCCCGAAGGCGAACGTGCACAACGGCGGCGGGCTGGGGTTCGGGCCGGACGGGCAGCTCTACGTCAGCACCGGTGACGCGGGAGAGCGGCCCAACGCGCAGGACACCAAGAGCCTCGGCGGCAAGATCCTGCGGATCACCGCCGACGGCAAGCCCGCGCCGGGCAACCCGTTCCCCGGCTCGCCGGTGTGGTCCTTCGGCCACCGCAACGTGCAGGGTTTCGCCTGGGACGCGGCCAAGCGCATGTACGCCGTCGAGTTCGGCCAGAACACCTGGGACGAGATCAACCAGATCACCAAGGGCGGCAACTACGGCTGGCCGGAGGTCGAGGGGCGGGCCGGCGACAGGCGCTACACCGACCCGATCACGCAGTGGGCGACGTCCGACGCGTCCTGCTCCGGGCTGGCCGCGACGGACCGGCTGCTCGTCACCGGCTGCCTGCGCGGAAAGCGACTGTGGGTGATGGAGCTGACCGACACCGGCACCCTGCTCGGGCAGCCGAGCGAGCTGCTGACCAACCGGTACGGGCGGCTACGCGCCGTGGCCGCCGCGCCCGACGGCTCGCTCTGGGTGAGCACCTCCAACCACGACGGGCGGGGTGACCCGGCGGCCGACGACGACCGCCTCCTGCGGGTGGTCTTCGCCGGCGGCGACGGCGGCCGCAGCTGACCTGCGTCACCTTCCGCCCAGGTTTGCCAAGATCCTTCGACGGGCAGGTCAGAATCTGAGCATGGACGGGCAACGCGACGAGCAGCACGGCGACGCCGACGGCCGGGACGACCCGGTGACCGGCGGCGAGCCGTCGCGCCCGGCCCGCCGACGGATCGGCCGCCCCGGCGGTCCGGTGCGGCGCACGGGCATGATCCTCGCCGTGCTGGTGGTGGCCCTGGCCGGGGCGGCGCTCGGCGTGCTGGCCGGCGGTCGGGTGAACACCGACATCGGGCCGTTCCGGGCCAACCTCACCCTCTCGCCGGCCACCGACGGCGGGACGACGATCGACGTGCCGCCGCTGGGCGCGCTGCTGCTCGACAGCCACAGCGGGCCGACGCACCTCACCGTGCGACTCGGCGCGCTCGACCAAGGGCGCACCGAGGCGCTGCTGGACGACCCGGCGAGCATCAGTCGGGCCAGCCAGAGCGCCGTGGAGGATGTGCGCTCCGGGGTGATGCGGCTCGGTCTGCGTACCCTCGCCTCGGCGGTGCTGGTCACCCTCATCCTGGCCGCGTTGGTCTTCCGGGACGTGCGCCGTACGGCCTGGGCCGGCGGTTTGGCGCTGCTGGTCACCGCCGGCAGCCTCGGCACGGCCGCCGCGACGCTGCGCCCGCAGGCGATCGAGGAGCCACGCTACGAGGGCCTGCTGGTCAACGCGCCGGCGATCGTCGGCGACGCCCGCCGCATCGCCAACGACTACACCAAGTACGCCGAGCAGTTGCAACGCATCGTCGGCAACGTCAGTCAGCTCTACACGACGGTGTCCGCGTTGCCGGTGCTGGATCCCGCGCCGGGCACCACCCGGGTCCTGCACGTCTCCGACATGCACCTCAACCCGACGGGCTGGCAGCTCATCCGCACGGTGGTGGAGCAGTTCGGCATCGACGTGGTCATCGACACCGGCGACATCACCGACTGGGGCAGCGAGCCGGAGGCGTCGTTCGTCGGCTCGATCAGCCTGCTCAAGAAGCCGTACGTGTTCATCCGGGGTAACCACGACTCGGGCAAGACCGGCGCCGCCGTGGCCCGCCAGCCGAACGCGATCGTGCTGAACAACTCGACGACCACGGTCGCGGGCCTGACCATCGCCGGCATCGGCGACCCGCGCTTCACCCCGGACAAGAACACCTCACCGGCCGGCAGCGGGCTCACCCAGGAGGTGGCCGACCAGGTGATCGGCGCGGGTGAGCAGCTCGCCGCGACGATCCGCAACTCGCCGCGGCCGGTCAACATCGCCCTCGTGCACGACCCGGCGTCGGCCGGGCCGCTCGCCGGCACCTGCCCACTGGTGCTGGCCGGGCACACGCACGCCCGGCAGGTCTCCAAGTTGCCGCAGGCCCCCGGCCAGCAGCCGACCGCCCTGTTCGTGGAGGGCTCCACGGGCGGGGCCGGGCTGCGCGGTCTGGAGGGCGAGAAGCCCACCCCGCTGTCGATGACGGTGCTCTACTTCGACCAGCAGAAGATGCTCCAGGCGTACGACGACATCACCGTCGGCGGCACCGGTCAGGCCCAGGTCAACCTGGAACGCCACATCGTGCAGGACCCGAGCGCCGGCGCGCCGGCGTCGGTCACCCCGACGCCGACCCGCTGAGACCGGTCAGCGCAGGGCGAGGGCGGCCAGGGCGGCGTTGACGATGCTGCCGGGCAGCAGGTCGTGCAGCTCGTACAGGTCGGCCACGCTGCCGGACTGGCCGAACTCGTCCACCCCGAGCGGCACCGCCGGCGCGCCGAGCGCCGACCCGAGCCAGGCCATGGCGTGCGAGGCCGCGTCGTGCACGGTCACCACCGGCACCCGGTCGGCGAACGCGGACCGCAGCGCGCCGGGCACGCTCGGCACGGTGGCGGTGCGCACGCCCTGCCGCAGGGTGCGCTGCCAGGCCCGGTAGAGCCGGTCGAGGCTGGTCACGTCCACCACGTGCGCGGCGATGCCCTCCTCGGCCAGTTCGGCGGCGGCGGCCAACACCTCGGGCAGCACCGCGCCGGAGCCGGCGAGCTGCACCACCGGCGCGTCGGCCAGGTGCGGGTACGCCTGGTGCGCGTCGACGAGCCGGTACGCCCCGGCGACCACCTGCCGGCGCAGCACCGCGTCACCGAGCCGGGCCCGGGCCGCCTCGAACGGCGTCTGGTCCAGCGGACGGGTGCTGAGGCGGAAGTAGTACGCGCCGTCCTCGGCCGGGGCGGCGGTCGCGGCCGGGGTCGCCCCGCCGGCGATCTGCCCGAGCGCGTCGCAGAGCAGCCAGTCCAGGCTGCCCGCGTACGCCGGCTCGACGAACGTCACCCCGGGCAGCTCCAAGCCGACCGACGCGGTGATCGTGGACTGGTGGGCACCGCCCTCGGGGGCCAGGGTGATACCCGACGGCGTGCCGGCCACCACGAATCGCGAACCCGAGTACGTGCCGTAGAGGAACGCGTCGAGGCCCCGCAGCACGAACGGGTCGTAGACCGTGCCCACCGGCAGCAGCGGCTGACCGGACAGGTCCCACGACAGGCCGAGCTGACCGAGCAGCAGGAACAGGTTCATCTCCGAGATGCCCAGCTCGATGTGCTGCCCGGTGGGGCTCTCGGTCCAGCGCAGCATCCGGTCCTCGGTCCAGGAACGCTGCTCGGTGGGGGCGAACACGCCGGTCTTGTTGATGAATCCGGCGAGGTTGGTGGAGGTGGCCACGTCCGGGGCGGTGGTGACCAGGTAACGGCCGACCTCCCGGTCCCGCGCCAGGTCCACCAGCACCCGACCGAACACCTCCTGGGTGGAGATCGGCTTGTTGGCGCGTACTCCCGTGCTCTGCGGAACGGTGACCCCCAGCGCGCGCTCGCGCGGCGCGCGGGACAGCGCCTCCCGGCGGGCGCCGGCCCGGACGCCGGCCGGCGACGACGGGTCGAGGCGGTCCCACTCGGTCTCGGCGGTCAACCCGTGCGCGGCGCGCAGCGTGTCGACCTGCTCGGTGCTGAGCAGCGCGGAATGGTTACGCGGATTGCCGGCGATGGGCAACCCCCAACCCTTGACGGTGTACGCGAAGACGACGCTGGGCCGGTCGGTCACCGCGTCGCACTGGGCATAGGCGTCGAGCATCGCCTGAAGGTCGTGCCCGCCCAGGTCGGTGACGAGCGGGCCGAGGTCCTCGTCGGTGACGCCCTCGATCAGCTCGGCGATGCCGGCCGGCGCGCCGTCCAGGAACTGCTTGCGCAACGTGTCGCCGGCCAGTCCGAACAGCGACTGGTACTGCTCGTTGGGCATCGCGTCGATCCAGTCGCGCAGCGCCCCGCCGCCGGGCCGGGCGTACGCCTCGGCGAGCCGACGGCCGTACTTGACCTCCACGACGTGCCAGCCGGCGGCCTCGAACTGCCCCCGCCACTGGTTGATCCGGATGCCGGGCACCACCCGGTCCAGCGACTGCCGGTTGAAGTCGACGAGCCACATGACGTTGCCCAGGCCGGTGGTGGCCGGGTCGGCGACCGCCTCCCAGATGTTGCCCTCGTCCAACTCGGCGTCGCCGATCAACGCCACGAACCGGGAGTGCGGCCGGGCGCCGAAGTGCGCGTCGACGTACCGGCGGGTGGCGGCGGCGAAGAGCGGCGCCGCCGCGCCCAGACCGACCGACCCGGTGGAGAAGTCCACCTCGTCCGGGTCCTTGGTGCGCGACGGGTACGACTGGAGGCCGCCACGGGCCCGCAACCGGGGCAGGTAGGACCGGTCCAGGTTGCCCAGCAGGTACTGGATGGCGTGGAACACCGGGGAGGCGTGCGGCTTGACGGCCACCCGGTCCTCGGCGTCCAGGTGGGCGAACCAGAGCGCGGTCATCGCCGTGACGAGCGAGGCGCTGGACGCCTGGTGGCCGCCGACCTTCACGCCGTCGCCGGTGGCCCGGTCGTGGTTGGCGGCATCCACGATCCGGGTGGCGAGCCAGAGCACCCGCCGCTGGATCTCGTCGAGGACATCGAGGTCGTGCTCGTTCACGGTGCTCCATTCGGGCGTCGCCGTTGACGCCGCAGCAGAAGGTGCAGAGGGGTGCAAGGAAGGGCCCCTTCCTAACGCCTGGTGCATAGGAGGGGGCCCTTCCTAACAACGGGTATCAGCTTTGGACGCCCAGGCGCTCCAGGATCAGCGTGCGGACGGCGGCGGCGTCGGCCTGACCACGGGTCGACTTCATCACCGCGCCGACGAGCGCGCCGGCCGCCGCGACCTTGCCGCTGCGGATCTTGTCGGCGATGCCCGGGTTGGCGGCGATGGCCTCGTCCACGGCGGCGGTGAGCGCGCCGGTGTCCGAGACGACCTCCAGGCCCCGGCTGGACATGATCTCGGTGGGCGAGCCCTCACCGTCGACCACGCCCTCCAGCACCGTGCGGGCCATCTTGTCGTTGAGCTTGCCGGCGTCGACCAGGCCCTGCAGCTCGGCGACCTGGGCCGGGGTGGCACCGATATCGGCCAGCTCCACACCGCTCTCGTTGGCGCGGCGGGACAACTCGCCCAACCACCACTTGCGGGCTGCCGCCGGGGTGGTGCCGGCGGCCACGGTGGCCTCGATCAGCTCGACCGCGCCCGCGTTGAGCACCGACTGCATGTCCAGGTCGGACAGGCCCCACTGCTCCTGGAGCCGACGCCGGTGCACCCGGGGCAGCTCCGGCAGGGCGGCCTTCAGCTCAGCCACCCAGGCCGGATCCGGGGCGACCGGCACCAGGTCCGGCTCGGGGAAGTAGCGGTAGTCGGTCGCCGTCTCCTTCGAGCGCCCCGGCGTGGTGTCGCCGGTGTCCTCGTGGAAGTGCCGGGTCTCCTGGGTGATCCGGCCGCCCGCGTCGAGCACCGACGCCTGCCGCAGCATCTCCGAGCGGACCGCCCGCTCCACCGACCGCAGCGAGTTGACGTTCTTGGTCTCGGTGCGCGTGCCCCACTCCTGCCCCGGCAGGTTGAGCGAGGTGTTCACGTCGCAGCGCAGCGAACCCTCCTCCATCCGCACGTCCGAGACACCGAGCGTACGGATCACGTCGCGCAGCTCGGCGACGTACGCTCGGGCCACGTCGGGGGCGAGCGCGGCGGTGCCCGTGATCGGCTTGGTGACGATCTCTACCAGCGGGATGCCGGCCCGGTTGTAGTCGACGAGCGACTCCGTCGCGCCGTGGATCCGCCCGGTGGCACCGCCGACGTGCAGCGTCTTGCCGGTGTCCTCCTCCAGGTGCACCCGCTCGATCTCGATCCGCACCGTCTCGCCGTTCACCTCGACGTCCAGGTAACCGTCGACGCAGATCGGCTCGTCGTACTGGCTGATCTGGAAGTTCTTCGGCATGTCCGGGTAGAAGTAGTTCTTCCGGGCGAACCGGCACCACTCGGCGATCGAGCAGTTCAACGCCAGGCCGATCCGGATGATCGCCTCGATGGCGGCCTTGTTGGCCACCGGCAGCGACCCGGGCAGGCCCAGGCACACCGGGCAGACCCGGGTGTTCGGCTCGCCGCCGAAGTCGGTCGGGCAGCCGCACCACATCTTGGTGTTCGTGCCCAACTCGACGTGGGTCTCCAGGCCGATCACCGGTTCGTAGCGCGCGACGACCTCGTCGTACGCGGGCAGCGTCGTCGTCATCTGGGCTCCTGCCTCACAGTGCCGGTGGGGTGAACGTGCCGACCGCGGACTCCAGCGCGGCCGCGACCCGGTACATCCGGTCGTCGGCCATCGTCGGGGCCATCACCTGCAGGCCCACGGGCAGCCCCTCGGAGAGGCCGCAGGGCACCGAGATGCCCGGCCCGCCGTACAGGTTGGTCGGGATGGTGAACAGGTCGGCCAGGTACATCTGGTACGGGTCGGCGGTGCGCGCGCCAATCGGGAAGGCCGTGAACGGGGTGGTCGGCGAGATCAGCGCGTCGACCCGCTCGAACGCGGCGGTGAAGTCCCGCGTGATCAGCGTACGGACCTTCTGCGCCTGCCCGTAGTACGCATCGTAGTAGCCCGACGACAGCGCGTACGTGCCGATCATGATCCGGCGCTTGACCTCGGGGCCGAAGCCGGCCTCGCGGGTCAGCGACATGACCTCCTCCAGCGACCGGTTGCCGTCGTCGCCGACCCGCAGGCCGAACCGGACGCCGTCGAACCGGGCCAGGTTGGACGAGCACTCGCTCGGGGCGATCAGGTAGTACGCCGGCAGCGCGTACGCGAACGTCGGGCAGGAGACCTCGACGACCTCGGCGCCCATCTTGGTCAGCGCGTCCACCGACTCGCGGAACGCCGTCATCACGCCCGGCTCGGTGCCTTCGCCGACGAACTCGCTGACGATGCCGAGTCGTACGCCGGTCAGGTCGCCGGTCGCGCCGAGCTTCGCCGCCGCCACCACGTCCGGTACGGGCTGCGGGATCGAGGTCGAGTCGCGCGGGTCATGCCCGCCGATCACCTGGTGCAGCAGGGCGGCGTCGAGCACGTTACGGGCGCACGGGCCGGGGGTGTCCAGCGATGAGGAGAACGCCACCAGGCCGTACCGGGAGGTCCCTCCGTAGGTGGGCTTCGCCCCGACGGTGCCGGTGACCGCGCCGGGCTGGCGGATCGAGCCACCGGTGTCCGAGCCGATCGCCAGCGGCGCCTCGTACGCGGCCAGCGCGGCGGCGCTGCCACCACCCGAACCACCCGGGATGCGGCTCAGGTCCCACGGGTTGTGCGTCGGGCCGTACGCCGAGTACTCGGTGGAGGAGCCCATCGCGAACTCGTCCATGTTCGTCTTGCCCAGCATCACCGTGCCGGCGTCGCGCAGTCGCTGCACGATCGTCGCGTCGTACGGCGGGCGCCAGCCTTCGAGGATCTTCGAGCCGACGGTGGTCGGCACGCCACGGGTGGCGAGCACGTCCTTCACCGCGACCGGCACGCCCGCGAGCGGGCCCAACTCCTCACCGGCGGCCCGGCGCACGTCCACAGCACGGGCGGCGGCGAGCGCGCCCTCGCTGTCCACGTGCAGGAACGCGTGCACCCGGTCGTCGACCGCGGCGATCCGGTCCAGGTGCGCCTGGGTCACCTCGACGGCGGAGGTCTCCCCGCCGGCAACCAGGGCGGCGATCTCCGTCGCGGTCATTCTGGTCAAATCGCTCATGCCGTCACTCCGCTTCGCTCCGTGACGTCACGAGACACCACGGCACTGCACCGATGATTCGCTCGCTGACGCTCGCTCATGACGCCACGTCCTCGCTCAGAATCCGGGGTACGCGGAACCGCTGCTCCTCGGCGTCGGGCGCACCGGACAGCACCTCCTCGGGGGTCAGGCACGGCGTGACGACGTCCTCGCGGAAGACGTTGGTCAGCGGCACCGAGTGTGAGGTCGGCGGGATGTCCGCGGCGGCGACCTCGCCGACCTGGGCGACCGCCTGGAGGATCACGTCGAGCTGGCCGGCGAACGTGTCCAGCTCCTCCTCGGTGACGGCGAGCCGCGACAGGCGCGCCAGGTGCGCGACCTCCTCGCGGGAGATGGCGGCCATCCGTGCCCCCTTCTGATGTCCTGCTGGTCGGGCGGTGTGCCGGCCGCGCGGCGGGTGCAGCGTGACGCGCGGTGACCGGAGCGAGTCTATTGTTCCGCGCCCCGCGCCGACTGCTCGGGTGGGTCAGCGCGTCAGCCGGCGGCCGGCATCCGTCTCCGGGCCGCCGCTGGGGCGCACCGGCCGGTAGCGGGCCAGCCAGGTGACCAGCTCCTCGGCGGGCATCGGACGGGCGTAGAACCACCCCTGGGCCGCGTCGCAGCCGGCCGCGTACAGCATCCGCCAGGTCCGCTCGTCCTCCACCCCCTCCGCGACCACCCGCAGGCCCAACGCTCCCGCCAGCTCGATCGTCGAGCGGACGATCGCCGCGTCGTCGGCGTCCTCGGCCATGCCCAGCACGAACGAGCGGTCCACCTTCACCTCGGACAGCGGCAGCCGGCGCAGGTGCTGCAGGGACGAGTAGCCGGTGCCGAAGTCGTCCAGCGCGATGGCCACCCCGATCTGGTGCAACCGGGTGATCGTCGCCAGCACCCGACGCGGATCGGCCATCAGGGCGCCCTCGGTGATCTCCAGTTGCAGCCGCTCGGCCGGCACCCCGTAGCGGGCCAGCCGGTCGGCGATCTGGTCGGCGATCTCGCCGGTGTGCAGGTCGCGCACGCTCACGTTGAGCGCCGCGCGCAGCCCGATGCCGGCCGCCGACCACTTGGCGAGCTGCTCCACCACGTCGTCAACGACCCGCCGGGTGAGCAGCCGCATCACCGCGCTCTGCTCGGCGACCCGGATCAGCTCCTCCGGGTCGACCATGCCCCGGCGGGGATGCCGCCAGCGCAGCAGGGCCTCGACGCCGACCACCTCGCCCGTCGCGATGGCGATCTGCGGCTGGTAGTACATGGTGATCTCACCGGCGTCGTCGACCGGCCCACCGTCGCGCGCCCACCCGGTCGGCCCGATCGTCCGCCCGCCCGTGGCGGACCCGCCGTCGCGCCCCGGACGGCGGTCGCCCACCGCGGACAGCGCGCCACCGTTCGGCGAGCGCCGCCCGTGACCGCCGGAACGCCGGTCCCGGCTCGGACCGGGCCGGGTACCGGGAATCGTCGCGCGACTGTTGCGGCCCCGGATCGGATCGGCCCCGGTGGCGATCCGATTGATCAACTCATCGGCGTGCGCCACCTCGTCGCCGGCACGCCGACGGCGACCCCACCACCGCCCGCCGGTCACCGACGGCGCGGCGATCACCGGCGCGGTCCCGGCCGGCAGCGCGGCGCCGTCACCGCCGCGCACCTCGGCCTCCACCGCGAGGGGTACGTCTGCCGTCCGCTCCGACCCACCCCGCTCGGCGTGCCGGGCAGGCGCGGCCTCGCCCGCTGATACGGCCCGCGCGGCGTCCACGGCATGCCCCGCCTCGTCGGCGTGATCTGCCCTGTCGGCGTGACCTGCCTCGACCGCGCGATCCGCCCTGTCGGCTTGACCTGCCTCGCCCGCGTGGCTCGCCTCGACCGCGTGATCTACCTCGGCCGCGTGGCCCGCCTCGACCGCGTGGCCCGCCTCGACCGCGTCGCCCGCCTCGGCCGTGGGATCTGCCTCGACGGCGGGTGAGCCGGATTCGAGCACCCGTCGGAGGTCGGCGAGGAGCCCGAGACGCTCGGCCGAGTTGTGGTCGGACTCCGGGGCGTACACGGCGACCGTGTCGTTGCGGTGCTTGGCGTCGTACATCGCCACGTCGGCGTGGCGCATCAGGGTGGCGAAGTCCTCACCGTGCTCGGGGAAGAGGGCGATCCCGATGGAGCCGCCGACGTCCAGCGGCAACCCGTCCAACGGCACCGGCTCGGCCAACGCCCCAACCACCCGGTCGGCCAGCTCACGCGCCTGACCGACGTCGGACAGCCCGGTCATCACGATGGCGAACTCGTCCCCACCCAGCCGGGCGATCATCTGCGGTCGGGGCTCCACGTCCGCGAGTCGGGCACTGACCTCGACCAGCAGCCGGTCCCCCACCGCGTGCCCGAGCGCGTCGTTGACGTTCTTGAAGCGGTCCAGGTCGATGAGCAGCAGCGCCAGATGTCCGCCGGGCTCGCCCCGGGCGGTCCGCTCGGCGTGCAGGTGGACCTGCTCCGCCACCTCGGCCAGCAGCGCCTTTCGGTTCGGCAGACCGGTCAGCGGGTCGGCGGCGGCGAGGTGCTGCTGTTCGACGGTCAACCGGGCCATCCGGTACACGGCGAACAGCGGCACCAGCACCAGCGGGATCAGCGCCGCACTGAGCCGGGCGGCGGCGACGAGGACCGGCGCGAGCAGCAGCAGCGAGCCGGTGGAGAGCAGTTCGAAGCCGACGCCCTGGCGGACGGTGGGCCACCAGCGGCCGCCGAAGCGCAGTCGTACGGCCCAGCTCACCAGCGCGTAGTTCACCGAGAACCAGGCGAGCGTCGCGCCGCCGACGGCGACCACGTCGGTCCAGTGCAGGCGTCCCCCGGAGAAGATGGTGCCCGGTCCGAGCTGGACGACCCCGTACGCGGCGGCGAGCGCGCAGGCGTACTGGCCGACGTTGAACGCCGTCCGCCAGGCGGCGTTGCCCATCCGCCAGCCGGAGACGATCACCCCGAGGGCCTGCACCGCCACCGCCGGGCCTGGCCCCCAACCGAGCAGGATCGCGAAGGTGAAACAGGTGGACGGGAAGACCGCCGAGGTCTGCCGTCGCCCGGGCGGGACGAACGGACGCGCGTCGCAGATCACCGCGAGCGCGGCCATCGTCCAGAACGCCACCGGCAGCCGGGACAGCTCCCCGGGAAGCGTCGTGAGTGGACCAGCGACGGTCAGCGCCGCCACCACCAGGATGCCGACGACGAAGGTGGCGAACGGCGCCACCCGCCCAGGTGGGAGGGAGTTGCGCGGGTCGGCGACCTCCATCACACCTCCCGAGGAACTGTCGACGTGTCGGTGAGAACGTCGTCACCCAATGAAACGCCCTCAGCCCCGAGTTTCCCGGTATGACAGTCACGAATCGGTAGTAGTCGTAATTAAGTTGGTATACGCGGCGGCCACCTCGGGAACGTGGCGGCGTCAGCCCTCGACGCGGGCGACCTCCCGCGCGGCGTCCGGACCCGCGTCCAGCAGCAGCCGGAACCCTTCCTCGTCCAGCACCGGCACCTTGAGGCTGGCGGCCTTGTCGGCCTTGGAACCCGGGTTGTCCCCCACGACGACGAAGCTCGTCTTCTTGGAGACCGACCCGCTGACCTTGCCGCCCCGGGTCTGCACGGCCTCGGCGGCTTGGTCCCGGGAGAAGCCGGCGAGGGTGCCGGTCACCACGACGGTCAACCCCTCCAGCGGACGCGGGCCCTCGTCGACCGCCTCCTCGGCCATCCGTACGCCCGCGTCGGCCCACTTGCGGACCACCTCGCGGTGCCAGTCCACGGCGAACCACTCCCGGATGCTGGCCGCGATGGTCGGCCCGACGCCGTCGACCGAGGACAGCTCCTCCTCGCTGGCCGCGTCGATGGCCTCCATGGATCGGAAGTGCCGGGCCAGCGCCTGGGCGGCGGTGGGGCCGACGTGCCGGATGGAGAGCGCCACCAGCACCCGCCACAGGTCACGTTCCCGGGCGACGGCCAGGTTGTCGAGCAGCTTGACGGCGTTGCTGCCGAGGCTGCCGTCCTTGTTGACGAAGAACGGCGACCGGGACAGTTGGTCGGCGTCGAGCTGGAAGAGGTCACCCTCGTCGGCGATGATCTCCGCGTCGAGCAGCGCTGCCGCACCCTTGTAGCCGAGTACCTCGATGTCGAACGCGCCACGGCCGGCGAGGTGGAACACCCGCTCGCGGAGTTGGGCCGGGCAGCTGCGGGTGTTGGGGCAGCGGATGTCGACGTCGCCCTCCTTGGAGGGCGCGAGCGGGGTGCCGCAGGACGGACAGGTGGTCGGCATGACGAACGGGCGGGCGTCGGCGGGCCGCAGGTCGACCACCGGACCGAGCACCTCGGGGATCACGTCGCCGGCCTTGCGCAGCACCACCGTGTCGCCGATCAGCACGCCCTTGCGCTCGACCTCGCGGGCGTTGTGCAGGGTGGCGAGCGCGACCGTGGAACCGGCCACCCGCACCGGCTCGAGCACGGCGAACGGGGTGACCCGACCGGTACGCCCCACGTTCACGTCGATGTCGAGGAGCTTGGTGGTGACCTCCTCCGGCGGATACTTGAAGGCGATCGCCCAGCGTGGGGCTCGACTGGTCGAGCCCAGACGGCCCTGGATGGAGACCGGGTCGACCTTCACCACCACACCGTCGATCTCATGCTCGACGTCGTGCCGGTGCTCGGCGTAGTAGGCGATGTATTCCGCGACGCCGGACAGGTCCGGTACGACCCGCCACCGGTCACTGGTCGGCAGCCCCCACGCCTTCAGCGCCGCGTACGACTCGGACTGCGCGGCGGGCTGGAACCCCCGACGCGCGCCGATGCCGTGCACCACGAGACGCAGCGGCCGGGAGGCGGTGACCCTCGGATCCTTCTGCCGCAGGCTGCCGGCAGCGGCGTTGCGCGGGTTGGCGAACGGCGCGCGCCCCTGCTCGACCAGGCCCGCGTTGAGGTCGGCGAACGCGGCGACCGGGAAGTAGATCTCGCCCCGGACCTCCAGCAGCTCGGGGATCGTCGGGAACTCGGCGGACGGCGTGAGCTGGACGGGCACGTCCCGGATGCTGCGCACGTTGGCGGTGACGTCCTCGCCGGTACGGCCGTCGCCCCGGGTGGCGGCCCGGACCAGCCGACCGGCCTCGTAGGTCAGGTTGATCGCCAGACCGTCGACCTTCAACTCGCAGAGGTAGGGCACCGGCCCGCCGGCGTCCCGTTCGACCCGCTCGGCCCAGGCCGCCAGCTCCTCGTCGGCGAAGGCGTTGTCGAGCGAGAGCATCCGCTCGGCGTGCGTGACCGGGGTGAAGTCGGTGGAGAAGGTGCCACCCACGCGTTGGGTCGGCGAATCCGGCGTGCGCAGCGCGGGAAACTCCTGCTCCAACGCCTCCAGCTCGCGCAGCTGCTTGTCGAACTCGGCGTCGGTGATGATCGGCGAATCCAGCACGTAGTAGCGGTACTGATGCTCGGTCAGCTCGCCACTCAGCGTGGCGTGCCGCTCCCGCGCCTGCGGCGTCGGCTCCGCGCCGGCCGCCGCCTCCTGAGCCGGGCTGACCCGCTGACCGATCTGCTCCTCGGACACCCCGCCACCTTCGGACACGCCTGCGACCTCCCTGATCACGCTACTAAGGCACGGTATCGGTCCGGGCTGACAATCCGCCGCCCACCCGCGCCGACGGTGACACCCCCGCGCGCCCGGCCCCAGGCCCCGCCGCACGTCGCCACCGAACCCGCAGTCTTGATCCACTCCAGATCGCCGATGCCGGGGTGTCCCGATGCCCCGGATGCCCCCACATCGGCGATCTGGAGTGGATCAAGGCCCCGCAACTGCGCGGACCCGGCGGGACCGTCCACGCGACCCAGGCGGAGGTGCCGCCAGCGGGGATAAACGCCGGCCTCGCGGCGACACCGGCCACTCCGGCGGCGGTGCCCCCGAAAGGCATAGGCGGGCCCGCTGCCAACCTCCCGGCGATCTTGCAGTTTCGGTCGTCGATAGGGGTGGGATGCCCCGGATGTCGCAGCATAAAGTGCAAGATCGACGCGGGCGCGGGATCGGCCGGGCGCGGGCGCGGGATCGGCCGGGCGCGGGCGCGGGATCGGCCGGGCGCGGGCGCGGGATCGGCCGGGCGCGGGCGCGGGATCGGCCGGGCGCGGGTGCGGCTGGGCCGGCACGGGCGCGGGATCGACCGCCCCGGCGGGTGGGGACGCTGGCTGGCGGCACGAGCGGCGGTGTCGTCGACGGGCGGCGGGGGCGGTGACGTGCGAGGATCGCCGGACGATGCGGCCGGCGTGCCGCCTGACACGGAGGTGGCGATGAACGAGACGCTGCTCTGGGCGGTGGCGATCCTGCTCGCGGTGGCCGCCGGTTGGGCGTGGAACAGTTGGCGGCACCGGGCGGCCACGCGCCGACCGACCAACCGAACCGGTCCGGGTGCCACGACCCGCGCGGGTGGGCGTCGTCCCGCGCCCCCGAGGCCACGCGGCACCGATCGGCCGGGCGGGACGCCCCGTTCCCGTGACACCGATCGGGCTACCGATGCTCCGGCGGCGGGCGAGATCTGGTGGGCCGACGTCCCGTACGCCGACGGCAGCGGCTCGAAGATTCGCCCCTGCCTGGTGCTACGCACCGACTCGCGGGGCGCCGACGTCCTGAAGATCACCAGTCAGGACAAGAGCGACCGCGACGACCACGTCCGGATTCCCACCCGGGACTGGGATCCCGGCGCCGAGCACGACAGCTACCTCAGCCTGACTGAGCCGGTCCGGATCAGCTCGGCCGACTTCGCCGACCGCGCCGGCCGCTGCGACGCCGACCTGTGGCGCAAGGTCCGCGGCCTGCGCCACCTACCCACCGGCTGAGGCCGGCCGAGCCGAAGGCACCCCGACCGCAGGCCATGATCCACTCGACTTTCAGGAAAGCGTCCCGTCTACCTGTCGGTAGCACCCCGACTTCCAGGAAATCGAGTCGATCATGGGCAGCCGGGCCGGACCGGGCCGGGCCGGGCCGGGCCGTGCGGTCAGTCCCAGCTCTCGCCGAGGGCGGCGAGCTGATCGGCGTACTCGATGCGCTCGGCCCATTCGGACGGCCAGGCGGCCAGGCCGCTGGCCGCGCCCACGAAGGCGCCGGCCAGGGCGGCGATCGAGTCGGAGTCGCCGGCGGTGGTCGCGCCCCGGGCCAGCGCCGCGACCGGATCGTCGGCATGGCGTACGGCGCAGAATAGCGCGGTGGCCAGCGCCTCCTCGGCCACCCAACCCTGCCCGGTGGCCCGGCACGGATCGCCGCCGTCGTCCGGCGCATCCAGGGCGGTCGTCAGCCGGCGCAGCGCCGTCAGGCACTCGTCCCAACCGTGGGAGATGAACCTCTCCGGCGTGTCGACCCCCGGGTGTCGCCAGAGGTCACCCAGCCAGTCCTGCCGGTAGACCTGGCGTTGGGATCGCGCCCGCTCGGTGAGGATCGCGGGCAGCTCGGGCAGCGTGACGCCACCGCGCAGGGCGACGACCGCGTACGCGGTGAGTTCGCTGGCGGCCAGACCGGTCGCGTGGCCGTGGGTCAGCCCGGCCTGCAACTGGGCCAGACCGGCCATCGTGTCGAGGTCGACGTCCAACAGCCCCACGGGCGTGACGCGCATGTTCGCGCCGCAGCCCTTCGAACCGGCGACCGTCGCCTGCTGCCAGCGCAGCCCCCGATCCAGGTCGGCGCAGGCCCGTAGGCAGGTCATCCCGGGGGCGCGGTCATTATCCGGGCTGACCGACCAGGCCACGAAGCGGCGTCGCAGCAACGGCTCCACCGCGTCCGGGGTGAACGTCGGGGCCTCGTGCAGCGCCCAGCCCACCG
Source organism: Micromonospora sp. NPDC049801 (assembly GCF_040656575.1). Classification (NCBI taxonomy): domain Bacteria; kingdom Bacillati; phylum Actinomycetota; class Actinomycetes; order Micromonosporales; family Micromonosporaceae; genus Micromonospora; species Micromonospora sp. NPDC049801. The sequence continues at coordinate 42,898 of NZ_JBFAMS010000009.1, forward strand.
CCAGCGCCATCTGCGTGTCGTCCGTGACCAGCGCCGGGTCGCCGGTCAGCTCACGTGGGCCGGTCGGACCATAGCGGCGTTGGATGTCGGCGACGGTCAGGAACTCGGTGGGTTTGCCCAGCGCGTCGCCGTAGGCGAGACCGAAGAGCGAACCGGAGGCGCGCAGCACGGCGGTGGAGGTCACGGCGGCCATCATGCCCGGCCGCCGCGACCGCCGTCGGGCGCGGTCAGTCCCAGCAGAGGCAGAACGGATGGCCGACCGGATCCGCGTAGACCCGGAAACCCTCGCCGTCGCCGGGCAGCCGCCGCGCACCGAGCGCGAGCGCCGCCTTCTCCGCGCTCTCGATGTCGTCCACGGTCACGTCCAGGTGGAACTGCTGCGGGCGCTCCGGATCCGGCCAGGACGGCGTACGCAGGTTGAGCGCTCGCTGGAAGGCCAGTCGCGGCTGGTGGCCGGGCGGGCCACCGAGCACCACCCAGTCGTCGTCCTCGGAGGCGCCCTCGGCGAAGGGGATGCCGAGCAGCTCGGAGTAGAACGCGGCCAGCGCCTGCGGATCGGGGCAGTCGATCACCACTGAACGTAGCTGTCCAATCATGGCGGTCATTCTGCCCAGCGGGTACGACAGAAAAACCTCACTCCTCGCTGAACCGGCGGCCGGCGTCCCGGCAGGCCGCGAGTAGCTCCCGGGCGTACCGCGGGGTGGCGCCGGCCAGGCCACACGCCGGGGTGACGACCACCTGCTGGGCGAGCTGCCGGCGGGGAAAGCCGAGGCGGTCCCAGATGTGGCGTACCCGATCGGCGATCTGCCCGGAGGTCGGCACGCCACCGGCCGACGGCGGCCGGGTCGGCGCGGCGCCGGCCAACAGCCCGAGGCCGGCGTCGATCGCCTCGCCCAGCGGATCCAGGTCGGTGACGAGACCGAGGTCGAGGGCGACCGCGACGGCCCCGGTGGAGCGGATCAGCTCCAACGGCACGTCCGGGGCGCAGCAGTGCACCACCGTGGGTACGCCCACGGCGTCGACGACCGTGCGCAGCAGAGCAGCGGCGTCGGCCGACTCCACCGCCCGGTACGCGCCGAGCCCGCTCTCGGTCGGCACTCGTCCGGCCAGCACGGTCGGCAGCGACGGCTCGTCCAGTTGCAGCAGCACCGACGCCTGGGGCAGCCGTCGCGCGACCGCCGCCACGTGCTCGCGCAGCCCTTCGGCGAGCGAGCCGGTGAGGTCGCGCACGGCACCGGGGTCGCGCAGCAGCCGGCCACCGATCGGCAGCTCCAGCGCGGCGGCCAGGGTGAACGGGCCGCCGGCCTGCACCTTGATCGGGCCGGCGTACCCCTCGGCCTGCTCGGCGAGCTGGTCCAGGTCACGCTCCATCAGGTCCCGGGCCCGGCGCAGGTCACGGCCGGCGCGGGGGGCGACCCGCCAACGCCCGGTGTACAGCTCGACGGGCAGCTCGACCAGCAGCCCGGCGCTGCGCCCGATGAGGTCGGCTCCGGGGCCTCGGGCCGGCAGCTCGGGCAGGTGCGGCAGGTCGGGAAGCTCACCGAGAACCACCCGCTGGGCCTCGGCAATGTCGGTGCCGGGCAGCGAACCGATGCCGGTCGCCGCGCCCGCCGGCCAGGGCCACGCCTGATCTGTCACGGCCGAAGGCTATCCCGGCGCCCCTGCCGGCCGTGCGACGACCGCCCGACCTGCACGCCGCGCCAACGACCAGCAGACGTGCACGCCGATCGGCTGGGTGCCGTGCCGATCCCGACGTCGGTCGCCGGCCAGCAGCCGCCCGCTCAGCCGGAGATCGTGGCCGAGCCGAGGACGATGTCGCCGGCCGGGTCCGGTCGGTAGGCCACCAGGGCCTGGCCGGCGGCGACGCCGCGGACCGGTCGGCGCAGCTCGGCGTGCAGCGCGTCGCCGTCGAGGTCGACGGTCGCCGGCACCACGTCCCCGTGCGCGCGGAGCTGCACCTCGCACTCGACCGGCGCGTCCGGGCGCGGACCGCCGGTCCAGACCGGGCGGACGGCCCGGACCTCGGACACCTCCAGCGCCTCGGCCGGACCGACCGTCACGGTGTTGGTCTTGGGCGTGATGGAGAGCACGTAACGCGGGCGACCGTCGGGGGCGGGCCGGTCCAGGTGCAGGCCGCGACGCTGGCCCACCGTGTACGCGTACGCCCCGGTGTGGCTGCCGACGACCGCGCCGGTGCTCGCGTCGACGACGTCGCCGGGCGTCTCGCCGAGCCGGCCGGCGAGGAAGCCACGGGTGTCACCGTCGGCGATGAAGCAGATGTCGTGGGAGTCCGGCTTGTCGGCCACCGCCAGGCCGCGCTCGGCGGCCTCCGCGCGGACCTGCGCCTTGGTCGAGTCGCCGAGCGGGAACATCGAGCGGTCCAGCTGCTCGCGGGTGAGGACCGCCAGCACGTACGACTGGTCCTTGGCGATGTCGACGCTGCGGCGCAACAGCCCGTCCGGGCCGAGCCGGGCGTGGTGACCGGTGACCACCGCGTCGAAGCCCAGCGCGATCGCCCGGTCCAGCACCGCCGCGAACTTGATCTTCTCATTGCACCGCAGGCACGGATTAGGCGTACGACCTGCGGCGTACTCGGCGACGAAGTCGTCCACCACGTCCTCGTGGAACCGGTCCGCCATGTCCCACACGTAGAACGGAATGCCGATGACGTCGGCAGCCCGGCGGGCGTCCCGGGAGTCCTCCAGCGTGCAGCAGCCGCGCGCCCCGGTCCGGTATGTCTGCGGGTTACGGGCCAACGCCAGGTGCACGCCGGTCACGTCGTGCCCGGCCGCCACCGCCCGCGCCGCCGCCACGGCCGAGTCAACCCCGCCCGACATCGCCGCCAGAACTCTCACCAGCGAACCCCCTTCCCCACCAACCCTAACCACCACCCCGCCAAACCCCCACCCCGCCTTACCGGGTCGATCATGGAGTTGTGGTGGTTGACAAAGGCCTCTGAACCCCACACTCCGGGCACCACAACTTCATGATCGACCGCACCGGAGGCGCGGGCGAGGGCGTTTCGGGGCGGGGGGGTTAGCGGGGGGTTCGGGGGGCGGCGGCTCTCCGGGCTCGCTCCACGGCTGCGGGGAGGGCCGACACCAGGGCGTCGATCTCGGCCTGGGTGCTGGTGTGGCCGAGGGTGAAGCGCAGCGACGATCGGGCGCGGTCGTCGTCGGCGCCCATCGCCAGCAGCACGTGCGACGGCTGGGCGACCCCGGCCGAGCAGGCCGAGCCCGTCGAGCAGGCGATGCCCTGGGCGTCGAGCAGGAGCAGCAAGGCGTCGCCCTCGCAACCCGGGAAGGAGAAGTGCGCGTTGCCGGGGAGCCGGTCGGTCGGGTCGCCGTTGTAGATCACCTCGGGCACCGCCCGGCGGACCCGCTCGATCAGGTCGTCGCGCAGGGCGGCCACCCGGGCCGCGTACTCCTGCTGGCCCTTGACCGCCGTCTCGACGGCGACCGCGAAGGCGACGATGCCGGCGGTGTCCAGCGTGCCGGAACGGACGTCGCGCTCCTGACCGCCGCCGTGCAGCAGCGGTACGGCGGCCACGTCCCGGCCGAGCAGCAGGGCGCCCACCCCGATCGGGCCGCCCAGCTTGTGACCGGTGACGGTCAGCGCGGCGGCCCCGCTGGCGGCGAAGTCGACCGGCACCTGGCCGACGGCCTGGATGGCGTCGGTGTGGAACGGCACACCGTACTCGGCGGCGACGGCGGCCAGCTCGGCCACCGGCTGCACGGTACCGACCTCGTTGTTGGCCCACATCGCGGTGACCAGGGCCACCCGGTCGGCGTGCGCGCTGAGCTCGGCGCGCAGGTTCTCCGGGTCGAGCCGGCCGGTGGGGTCCACCGGCAGCGAGCCGACCTCGGCGTTCTCGTGCTCGGCCAGCCAGTCGACCGAGTCGAGCACGGCATGGTGTTCGACGGCGCTGGAGACCACCCGCCGACGGTCGGCGACGGCGTCCCGGCGGGCCCAGAAGAGGCCCTTGACCGCCAGGTTGTCGCTCTCCGTGCCACCGCCCGTGAAGATCACTTCGGACGGTCGGGCGCCCAGCACAGCGGCCACCCGTTCGCGCGACTCCTCGACCTGGCGACGGGCACGACGACCCGCCGCGTGCAGGGAGGACGCGTTGCCGACCTCGCGGGCGGTGGCGACGTACGCCTCCAGTGCCTCGTCGAGCATGGGGGTGGTAGCCGCGTGATCCAGGTAAGCCATCACCCTTCAGCGTACGGCCGACCGGCCAGTGACCTGAGGGCGGAGTGGCCTGCGCGCGACGCGCCGGGGTGGGACGGCCACCCCGGCACGAAGCGGACGCGGCCCGCTCAGGCGGGCACCGCCGTGACGACGATGTTGTCGCGGTACCTGCGGGCCTTGGCGTCGAACGGCCCACCGCAGGTGATCAGGGTCAGCCGCGGCTTGCCGTCCCGGGCGAAGTAGCGGTCCAACGGGATTTTGGTCTTGGCGTACTCCTCCCGGGCGACGACCCGGTACCGCCGCGCCGTGCCGTCACTGCCGGTCGCGGTCAGCGTGTCGCCCCGGTCCAGCTCGCGCAGCCGGTAGAACGCGCCCTTGCCCTGTCTGGCGCTGTCCACGTGCCCGGCGATGACCACCGATCCGGCGTCGGCCTCCAGGCCGGGGCCGTAGCGGTACCAGCCGATCTCGTCGACGCTCGGCGGCACCTCGAACTCGTTGGTGCGCTCGTTGATGCCGACCGCGTTGACCGTGGCGGTGACACCGATTCCCGGGATGACCAGCCGGACCGGCGGGACGGCCTGAACGCCGGCGGGCAGGTCACCGCCGGTCACCGGCACCGACGGGACGGCCGTGGTCGGGGTGGCGCTGGCCAGCGCGGTCGCCTCCTCGGCACCGACGGTTCCGGCCGGCTGCGAGTTGCACGCCACCAGGGTGGCGACGGTGAGCGCGGCAGCGCCGGCGGCCAGAGCCGCCAGCGCGCCGCGGTTGCGCACCGTCACTTGCGGCCGGTCCGCGCGGTCGCCATCCGCGCCCCACCACCGACCAGCAGGAGTACGCCGGCACCGGTGAGCACGTACCACCAGGTGCCCACGCCGGTACCCGCCTGACCACCGTCACCGCTCGGCACGCCGCCCGGCGCGGAGTGCAGGCCGGTGATCGTCTGGGCCACCACGTCGAGGTTCTTGCCCTCGGCGGAGCCGATGGCGTAGACGATCGTGGCGGTGCCCTCCTTGAGGTTCAGGTCCGCCGGGCCGATGGCCACGGTGTCGGTGCCCGCCAGCACCACGTCCGCCTTCACCGCGCCGGCGTCGACGTCGCCCTTGGCCTCGTTCGGGTTGGTCAGGCCCTTGAAGACCGGGGTGCCGCCGGCCCGTACGTCGACCGCCGGGGCGGCCGCCGTGTGCCGGACGATCAGACGGGCCTTGCCGGCGTCGACCTTGGAGACGTCGTTCACGAACGGCGTGATCTTCGGCTTGCCGGCGGCGTCGAGGTGTGCGGCGATGCTGATGTTCGCCCCGCCCGGCACCTTGGCGTCGTCGACCTTGAGGATCGCGCTGCCGACCGGCTCACCGGGCTTGGTGAGGGCGATGTCGTACTCCCCCTCGGCCAGGTTCAGCGGACCGGCGACGTCACCGGGCTTGAAGTTGTCAAGCGTCTTCTTGCCGTTGACGTAGACGTCGACCGGGGTGTCCGGGATGCCGTGGACGACGGAGACCTTCGACGTGGCGGCGTACGCGGGCGTGGCGGTGAACGCGCCGACACCGGCGAAGGCGAGCGCGGCGACCGCGCCGCCCGCGGCGACCCGACGGAAGTACGAGAGCTGCATGTCTGCCTCCTGGTGATTGGTGCTGATTCGTCAGGCCTGGCTTGCAGAACGGGTTACGCCGGCTCCGCGACGGGCGGATGCGCTCTCGACGCGTTTCTTTTTCTCGGTTCCGGCCGCATCCAGATCACCGTCAGCGGCCGAAGAGCAGGTGAGATGACTTTGACCGGGAGAGTGGGGCGAGGGCTGTGGCAGCTACAGTCGGGCATGCCCCATCGAAGGCGGGCCGCCCCGTGACGGCGCTGCCACCGCAACCGGACCCACCGGCGGACGACCTCGCGGCCCGGTTCCGGGCCGGGGACGAGGCGGCGCTGCGTACGGCGTACGAGCGTTACGGCCGCGCCGTCCTGCACCTGGCGACCACCATGCTGGCCAACCGGGCCGACGCCGAGGACGTGACCCAGGCGACGTTCGTGGGCGCGTGGCTGGGCCGGGAGACCTTCGACCCGGCCAAGGGCTCGTTGGTCGGCTGGCTGCTCGGCATCGGGCGGCGCAAGGTGATCGACCGCATGCGCGCCTCGGCGCGGGAAACCCGGGTGGTGGAGACGGTCCGGCAACTGCCCGAGCCGGCGCAGACCGGGCCGGACCCGGACCGGGTGGTGGATCGGCTGGTGATCGCCGACGAGCTGGCACGACTCCCGGACGACCAGCGGCGCATGCTGGAGTTGGCCTTCTACGACGACCTGACACACCAGCAGATCGCCGCGGTGACCGGGGTGCCGCTGGGCACCGTGAAGAGTCACATCCGGCGCGGCATGGCGAGCTTGAAACGCAGATGGGAGGTGGATGGTGCAGCACCTGGAGCACGAGCGGCTGGTCTTTCTGGCGCTCGGTGAGAGCGACGCGGACGACGGGGAGCGCACCCACCTCGACACCTGCGCGCACTGCCGGACGGAGCTGACGACCCTGCGGCAGGTGGCCGGGCTCGGCGCCGAGACGCAGGGCCTCGGCGACCTGCCCGACCCGCCGGAGCACATCTGGCAGGGCATCGAAGCCGAGATCCGGGCGGCCGAGGGCACCGCGGTCCACGCGCCCGTAGCCGTGCTGACCGGAGCCGGCCGGCAGCAGGTGCCCGCGCAGGCGCACGGGACGGCGGCCGAGGACGCCGACGGCGGCACCACCTCCGCGACGGTCACCCGGCTGGACCCGACGCGCCGGCCCCACCGGGGTCGCGGCTGGTCCCGCTGGGCGGCCACGGCGGTGACCGCCGTCGCGGCGGCGGCGATCGGTGTGCTGGGCACGGTCTCGGTGCTGAAGCCGACCGAACCGGAGCCGGCGAAAACGCCGACGGTGCTGGCCAGCGCGCCACTGGCGGCGTTCGGCTCGACGCCGAAGTCGGCCCAGGGCGACGCGCGCGTCCTGCAGGGCGGCCAACTACATCTGCATGTGGCGAATCTCCCGCGCGTGCCGGGGTACTACGAGGTCTGGCTCATCAACCCGACGACCATGGAGATGTTCTCGATCGGCACCCTCGGTGGCGACGCGGACGCTCTGCTGCCCCTGCCCCCGAACGTCGACCTCAAGAGCTATTCGGTGGTCGACGTGTCCGCCGAGCAGTACGACAACAACACCCGCCACTCGGGCGACAGCCTGTTGAGGGGCACCCTGACGGGCTGATCGGCGGGCCGGCTCAGCTCCCCGGCCCGCCGATCAGCTCCCCACCGAAAAAGTGGCCGCCCGTCACGACGGGCGGCCACTTTCTGCGTCACACGCTCACTTGCGCTTGCGGATCTCCTCGGCGGCCTGCGGAACGATCTTGAACAGGTCGCCCACCACGCCGAAGTCGGCCAGCTCGAAGATCGGCGCCTCGCCGTCCTTGTTGACGGCGACGATCGTCTTCGAGGTCTGCATGCCGGCCCGGTGCTGGATGGCACCAGAGATGCCCAGCGCCACGTAGAGCTGCGGAGAGACGGTCTTGCCGGTCTGACCCACCTGGAACTGGTGCGGGTAGAAGCCGGAGTCGACAGCCGCGCGGGACGCGCCAACGGCGCCACCGAGCAGGTCGGCCAGCTCCTCGACCAGCTTGAAGTTGTCGGCGTTGCCGACGCCACGACCGCCGGAGACGACAATGCCGGCCTCGGTCAGCTCGGGCCGCGAGCCCTTCTGCTCGGCGACCCGCTCGACGACCCGGGCCAGCTTGTCGGTGTCGGTGACCGACACCGTGAGCTGCTCGATCGTCGGGGTGGCCGCCGCCGGGGCGGGGGTGACCGAGTTGGGCCGCACGGTGACCAGCGGCAGGCCCTTGGTGACCTTGGACTTGACGATGGTGGAGCCGGCGAAGGCGACCTGGGTGGCGGTGCCGTCGGCGTCCAGGCCGACCACGTCGGTCAGGATGCCGTTGTCGAGCTTGACGGCGAGGCGGGCGGCGATCTCCTTGCCCTCCTGGGCCGACGCCAGCAGCACGGCGGCCGGCTGTACCCGCTGGACCAGCTCGGCCAGCACGCTCGCCTTGGGGGCGACCAGGTAGCCGTCGATGTCGTCACCCTCGGCGGCGTAGATCTTCTGGGCGCCGTACTCGCCCAGTTTGCCGCTGAGCGCCTCGGCGGCGCCGACGCCGCCGAGCACCACCGCGCTCGGGGTGCCCAGCTCACGGGCGAGGGTGAGCATCTCGAGGGTGACCTTCTTGACGCCGAATTCCTTGGTGGCTTCGACGACGACGAGAACCTCAGACATGTCAGATCCCCCTCTCACACGAACTTCTCGGTGGCGAGGAACTCGACCAGCTTGACGCCGCCCTCGCCCTCATCAGTGATCTTGGCACCGCCGGAACGCGGCGGGCGCTTGGTGTGCTCGACGACGGCGCTGGTCGCGCCGTCGAAGCCCACCTCGGTCGGCGCGACGCCCAGGTCGGCCAGGGAGTACGTCTGCACCGGCTTCTTCTTCGCGGCCATGATGCCCTTGAAGGAGGGGTAGCGCGGCTCGTTGATGGTGTCCCAGACGGAGACCACGGCCGGGGTGGCGGCCGTGACGACCTCGTACCCCTCCTCGGTCTGCCGCTCGACGGTCAGCGTCGCGCCGTCGACGGTGAGCTTGCGCGCGCCGGTGAGCGCCGCGACGCCGAGCCGCTCGGCGATCATGTGCGGCATGACCTGCACCCGGCCGTCGGTGGACTCCGCGCCGCAGATCACCAGGTCGGCGTTGAGCTGCCCGAGGGCGGCGGCGAGCACCTTGGACGTCGCCACCGCGCAGGAACCGTGCAGGGCGTCGTCCACCACGTGCACGGCCTTGTCGGGACCCATGGAGAGCGCCTTGCGGATCGACTCGGTCGCCCGGTCCGGACCCATGGTCAGGATGGTGACCTCGCCACCGTGCGCCTCCTTGATCTTCAGCGCCTCCTCGATGGCGTACTCGTCCATCTCGTTGATCACGTTGTTCGCCGAACCGCGGTCGACGGTGTTGTCGTCACTGCGCAGGTTGCGGTCCGCGCCCGAATCAGGCACCTGCTTGACGAGTACGACGATATTCATCGCGCTTCGACGACCCTCCTGTGTGGTGTTGCGATTGGCTCGCCCGGTCTGGGCCGCAGCCTCGCGTGTCGGTCGACGCCCGGTCAACCGCGGGCTGCTGTGCAGTTGCCCACGCAGCAATGTTACCTGCCAGTAGGTTACCGCTGCCGGGCACGCAGAGTGACACAGGTCACCGGCGTGGCGCAGGTCAGACGGGTTCGGCCAGCGCGCCCCGAATCCGGTCGATGACCGCGGCCTCGGCGGGGGCCACCCCGTCGTGTGCGTGGGCCACCCGGTCCGCGGCGTTCAACACCACCGACCGGTACGCCTCGACGTCGGCCGGCGACTTCTCCCGCAGGATCCGTACCGCCCGGCCGAGCGCCGGCAGCACCACCGCCTCGATCTCCAACTGGGAGTCCCGGGGCAGGCGGGGCAGCGGGCCGGTGGTCAGCGCGTCCTTGACCACGCCGCTCGCGTCGGCCAGCGCGCCGGAGGCGGCCACACTCTCCCGGATCACGCCCAGCATCCCCGGGTCGGCGTTCGAGACCAGGAAGACCGCGCCGAACGCGCCCGTCTTGAGGGTCAGGCGCTCCTCGTCCGTCAACCGCTGCTCCATGATCACGGAGTGTAGACGTATGGCGTGGTGGTGGTGACGGCTACGAGTCCGAGTCGCTGGAGGATCGGCCGGCTGTCCTCGGAACAGTCGACCTGCACGAGCGTCCGACCCCGCTGCTCGGCCAGCCGCGCCCGGTAGTTGACCAACGCCCGGTAGATGCCCTTGCGCCGCCACTGCGGCAGGGTCGAGCCGCCCCAGAGGGTGGCGAAACCGGTGTTCGCCAGGTACCGCACCCAGCCGGCGCTCACCACCACCCCGTCCGCCTCGGCCACCACCACCGTGATCGAGTTCGGGTCAGCGTCGATCTCCTTGGCCAGACCCGTCACGAGGTGCGAGCGGTCCTCGCGCCAGACCTCCTCCTCCATGGCGGCGATCCGCTCCAGGTCCTCCCGGGCGGTCACCTCACGCAGGCGTACCCCCTCGGGAACCACCGGCAGCGCGGCGGCGAGCGGCGCGACCGGCCCGACCACGACGGTCTCCCGGTCCTCCGGCACGAACCCGGCGGCGCGCAGCCGGTCCGCCAGGTCGGCCGGCTCGTCGTGCTCGTTGAGCTTCCACTCGACCGACATGCCGCGCTCACGGAAGAACCGCACCTGCCGGGCGATCAGCTCGTCCAACGCGTCGCCGGTCAGCCCGCCCAGGTCGCGGTACGTGAGGAAGCCGCCGGCGTCGAGCCCGATGATCCGCACGAGCGGACCATCCCGCTCGACGGTCACGCCGGCCGGAACCGGGTCGGGGATCTCCGGGCGGATCTGGTTGTCGTAGGCGGCGCGCAGCGTGTTCACATCAAGATCGGTCACCTGACCAGGCTAAGCGGCGAGGGAAGCGGATAATCTCCCAGCGTGTGGGAAGCGATCAGGCGATGGTTCGACCCGGCGGAGGCGCGCACCGTCGGTGAGAGACCGGACTACCGGTTCTCCCTCGCCAACGAGCGGACCTTCCTCGCCTGGCTGCGCACCGGTCTCGCGCTGGTCGGCGGCGGGCTGGCCGCCGCGCAGTTCCTGCCGCCGCTGCCAATGAGTCACCTGCGGGAGGTCATCGCGGTCGCGCTGCTGCTGCTCGGTGGCGCCGTCGCCATCCGCGCCGTGGACCACTGGGCGCGTACCGAACGGGCCATCCGGCTCGGTCAGGAGCTGCCCGCCTCCCGCTTCCCCGCCATCCTCGCCCTCGCCGTGGGCGCGGGGGCGATCCTGCTGGTCCTCGCGGTCCTGGTCCGGGCGATCGGGGAACGGTGAGCGCGGTACGCGACCCGGGGTTGCAACCGGAGCGGACCCGGCTGGCCTGGCGGCGCACCCTGCTGACGCTGACCGTGGTGACCGCGCTGGCGGTCCGGCTGGCGTCGAACGGCGGCCCGTTCGGCGCGCTCGTCGTCGGCGCGGCCGTGCTCGTCTGGGGCGGCCTGCTCGTGCTCTGCTGGCCGCGGGCCACCGGCGTCGGCGCGGCCCGTACCGGCGGCCGGACGCTGCCGCTGGTCGCGTTGGGCACGGTCGGGCTCGCGCTGCTCGGCGTGCTGCTGACAGTTCGCGGACTACGCTGACGGGACGCCGTGCGCCATGATGGGTGCATGGCCCGGCTGTACGTTCTCCTCTTCCTGGCGCAGATCGTCCTCGCCGTCTGCGCGCTGATCAGTTGCCTGTCCGCCGAGGAGGGTCAGATCCGTGCCCTGCCCCGGATCGCCTGGGTGCTGATCATCCTGTTCTTCCCCCTGGTCGGGTCGATCGCCTGGTTCGTCGCCGGTCGGGAGCCCGGCACCGCGAGCCGCACGGTGTGGCCGGGTGGCCCGAGCGCAGCCGAGCGGCAGCCGCGCCGTCCACTCGCTCCCGACGACGACCCGGAGTTCCTCCGCTCGGTGCAGGACCGCGCCAAGCAGCAGGACCAGGAACTCTTCCGCCGCTGGGAGGAGGACCTGCGGCGGCGTGAGGACGACCTGCGCCGCCGCGACGGTGAGCCGCCCCGCGAGGGCGACCGGCCGGAGGTGTGACAGCGCCGCCGTCGCCCCGCGCGGGACGACGGCGGCTGCCGGCTCGACTCAGGCCAGGTTCGACGAGCGGGGGTACGCGTCGGTCGGGTCGGTGAGCACGTTGACCAGGTACGGCACCCCGGAGTCGAAGGCCCGTTGCAGTGCCGGCGCAAGGTCGGCGGCCTTCGCGACCGTCTCCCCCGCACCGCCCAGCGCGCTGACCACCGTGTCGTAGCGCAGCTCCGGCTGGAGGTCGGCGGCGACGTCGTAGCCGTACATGGCCCGCATCGGGTGCTTCTCCAACCCCCAGATGCCGTTGTTGCCGACGACGATCACCACCGGCAGCTTCTGGCGGACCAGCGACTCGACGTCCATCAGCGAGAAGCCGGCCGCGCCGTCGCCCATCAGCACGCAGATCTGCCGGTCCGGGTGGCTGACCCGGGCCCCCATCGCGTAGCCCATGCCGGTGCCCAGGCAGCCGTACGGGCCCGGGTCCAGCCAGGTGCCGGGCTGCGACGGCTCCAGGTAGCGCCCGGCGTACGAGACGAAGTCACCGCCGTCACCGATGGTGATGGCGTCGGGGGCGAGCGCCCGGCGCAGCTCGCCGTAGATCCGGGCCGGCCGGATCGGGTCGGTCTCGGCGGCCATCTCGGCGGCGTCCCGGGCCTTCGCCGCGTCCTCGGCGACCCGCAGGTCGGCGATCCAGTCGGCGTGGTCGGCCCGGTCACCGGCGTGGTCGGCCAACGCCGAGAGGATCAGCCGCAGGTCACCGGCGGGGGCCACGGCCGGCTGCACGTGCGTGGCGCGCTGGCTGGGAGCGTCGACGATGTGCACCACCTTGGCGTCACCGAAGTCGCCGAAGCTGAGCCGGAAGTCCAGCGGCGTGCCGACCACCACGACGACGTCGGCGCCGGAGAGCGCGGCGCGGCGGGCCTTGGCGAAGGCGAGCGGGTGCTCCGGCGGCAGCGAGCCACGGCCCATGCCGTTGGTGAACACCGGCACCTGCAACGCCTCGGCAGCCTCGCGCAGCGCGGCCACGGCGTTACCGGCGTACACGTCCGAGCCGGCGATGATGACCGGCCGCTGCGCGCCGGCGATCAGGGTGGCGGCCCGGCTCACCTCGTCCGGGTCGGGTTCGACCGCGTCGACGCCGGCCGGCGTGGGCAGGTCCGCGTCGGCGACCGAGAAGACCGTCTCCAGCGGGAAGTCGAGGAAGACCGGGCCACGGTGCGGGGTGAGCGCGGCGGTGAGGGCGGCCCCGACCGCGCGCGGGATGTCGTCGGTGCTGAACACCGTCTCGGCGTGCTTGGTGACCGGGGCGACCAGCGGCAGGTGGTCCATCTCCTGGAGGCTGCCCGAGCCCCACCGGAAGGCGGGCGCGCGACCACCGAGCACCAGCACCGGGGAGGCGTTGAAGAACGCGCTGGTCATGCCGGAGATGCCGTTGGTGACACCGGGGCCGGCGGTGAGCACGGCGAGGCCGGGTCGGCGCTGGAGCTTCGCCACCGCCTCGGCCGCGAAGACCGCCGACTGCTCGTGCCGGACGTCGTAGATCGGGAAGTCGGTCTTGTGCGCGGCGTCGTAGAGCGGAAAGACGTGCCCGCCGGAGAGCGTGAACATCTCCCGTACGCCGTGCGCGCGCAGTGCCGCGAGCGCCAACTCGCCGCCGTGACCCTCGATCCGCTCCGTCATCGCCGCTCCTTTGGTCGCAGATGGCCGACGTCACACGTTACTGGCCGGTAGGCAGAATGTGAACCGCTCTCGGTTTGCCGTCGGCCCGACCGATCAGCGACCGGTGAAGTCCGGCTTGCGCTTCTCGACGAACGCGGCCATCCCCTCGCGCCGGTCGTCAGTCGCGAACAGCGCCGCGAAGAGCTGACTCTCCCAGGCCAGGCCCGAGTTGAGGTCCATGTCGAGGCCGCCGTCGACCGCCAGCTTCGCGGCGCGCAGGGCCTGCACAGGACCCCTGAGGTACGGCGTGACGAGCGCGACGGCCGCGTCGTACACCTCCGCGGCCGGTACGACCCGGTCGGCGAGACCGATCCGCAGCGCCTCCTGGGCGTCCACCATCCGCCCGGACATGATCAGATCCTTCGCCCGCGCCGGACCCACCAGACGGGCCAGCCGCTGCGTACCGCCCGCGCCGGGAATGACGCCCAGCTTGATCTCCGGCTGGCCGAGCTTGGCGTCCTCGGCGACCACCCGCCAGTCACACGCCAACGCCAGCTCACAGCCGCCGCCGAGCGCGTACCCGGTGATCGCGGCCACTACCGGCTTCGGGATCCGGGCGATCGCGCCGAGCGCGCTGGACAGGGCCGCGGCCCGGTCGGCCATGTCCACGTAGGACATGTCGGCCATCTGCTTGATGTCCGCACCGGCGGCGAAGACCTTCTCCCCGCCGTACACGATGACGGCACGGACCTCGGGATCGACGGTGGCCGCCGTGGCGGCGGCGCGCAACTCCTCCTGCACCTGCGTGTTGAGCGCGTTCATCGGCGGCCGCTCCAGCCGGATGGTGCCGATGCCGTCCCTGGTCTCCAGCCGAACGAACTCGCCCACGCTGCCCTCACTTCCTCGTCGAAGTCGCGTGCCAACCTTACGACCCGGGTCGTTGGGGTAAGTAGTGTGGTGTCAGCCCCGCGGGCGGGAGTCCAGCCATGATCACTTTCTACGACGACAGGTCGGTACGGGTCACCTCCACCGCCGTCCAGGTCGACGGGCGCAGCTACCCCCTGGCCGAGATCACCATGGTCTGGCACCGCCGTGGCAGCCGCTCCTGGCGGGTGCTCGCCGGCCGGGGCGCGATCGGCGCCGCCCTGGCCGGTCCACTGGTCGCTGCGGTGATCGGCATCGGCGTGGCCGTCTGGCTGCACCGCTCACCCACCGTCACGATCGCGATCGTGGGCGCCTCGGTGCTGGTCGGGCTGGCCGTCGGCCCGGTCGCCGACTTCCTCTTCGAGCACCTGGACCGTTCGTACGCCAGGGGCAGTCGCCAACTGGAGATCTGGGCCCGCTGGCGGGGCCAGCCGGTGCGCCTGCTGCACACCCGCGACGCGCTGCGCTTCGGCCAGATCTACCGGGCGGTCCAGCGGGCCATGGAGGCCAGCCAGCCCGTCCGCCCCGCCGCCCGCCGCTAGCCCACCCCGCGCGGGCGCCCTCCGCCGCTCTCCCGCCGATCTTGCACTTCCTGTTGTCAATATGGGCGTTCATGCCCTTTATGTCACAACAGAAAGTGCAAGATCGACGAGGCGGGACGGGCGGAGGGCAGCGCGAGGCGGGACGGGCGCAGGAGGCGCGGGTTTGCCTGCGGGTGGTTAGGCTTAGTGATGACCCTCTATTACCGGGACGACGCGGTGCAGGTGACATCCGAGTCGATCCGGGCGGGCGGTCAGGTGATCGCCCTGCCCGACGTGACGTTCGTCTGGCACCAACGGGGGCCGAAGACGCTCGCCGTACGCGGCCGGGTGCTGGGTCGCGGTGTGCTGGTCCTGCTGCTGTCGCTGCCGCCCCTCGTCGCGCTGGTCTGCGTGGTGTCGCTGGCGTGGTCGGCCCAGGACCGGGGCAACTGGCAGTTGGCGCTGATCATCCTCGCCGCCTGCGCGGTGGGGGCGCTGGCGTTGGCGCCCTTCCTGGAGATCCCCCTCGGCTGGCTGGACCGCTCCTACGAGCGCGGCAGCCACGTGCACGAACTGTGGGTCCAGCACCACGGTCAGGAACACCTGCTCCTGCGTACGCCGGACGCGCTACGGTTCGGGCAGATCTACCGGGCGGTGCAGCGCGCCGTCGAACAGCAGGGGGACCATCGATGACCAGCCGACACGGCGAGGCCGTCGCCCTGGCCGGGCTGCTCGCCGCGGCGGGCGTCACCCACCTGCTGCGCCCCGGCTACTACGACCCGATCGTGCCTCGTACGCTGCCCGGTCCCGCCCGCCTCTGGACGTACGCCAGCGGCGTCGCGGAACTGACGGTGGCGGCAGCGGTCGCGCACCCGGCCAGCCGACGGGCCGGCGGTCGAGCCGCCGCCGCGCTGTTCGTCGCCGTCCTGCCGGCCAACGTGAAGATGGCCGTGGACTGGCGACACCGCCGGCCGACGAGACGGGCGATCGCCTACGGTCGGGTGCCTCTACAGGTACCACTGATCTGGTGGGCGCTGCGCGTCGCACGCGCCACTCGATAGAGCCCAGCCGCCGGTCACGTCAGCGGCAGGGTGGTGGCGATCGGCCAGCCCAGCAGGGCCGCGCCCACGACGGCCGGCAGCCAACGCGGTGACGCGTAGCGACGCAGGACGGCGGCCCACAGCACGTGCCAGCCGAGCAGCACGGCGAACAGCGTTACCACCAGTAGCACGAACCCGGGCGCCAGGCCGACCACCGCCGACGTGCTCAGCACCACCACGGTGACCGCGACGACGAGCAGACGCCGCCACGTCCGGCCGACCGCCACCAGCTCGACGCCGAGCAGGAACAGCAGGCACGCGCCCATGACCAGCGGAAGGAGCCACCAGCGGGCGCCGACCGGCAGCGCCGAGGTCAGCCCGAGGTGGATCGGCAGCGCCACGGCGAGAATCGCGTACGCCGTCAGCGCCAGCACCGCGCCGGTGATCCGTATCGGTGTCCGGCTGCCGACCGGCTCGTCGGCGATCTCCGGCACGCGTGTCGCGGCGGGTAGCCAGCGTTGACCGCCGACCGTCAGGATGCCGGTGACCAGTAGGAATCCGCTGACGTAACCGCCGACCGCGAGCGGCAGGCGGTTGGTCGGCAGGATCGCCGCGACGGCCGCAGCGAGCCCGCTGGCGAGGACGGCCAGCCCGAACAGGACGGGAACCCGCAGCGCCGACGCCGATCCCCCCGCCGTCCGCCGCCCGGCGGAGTGCGCCGGCGAGAGCGTCACGGCAGGCGGCCGTGCCGGTGCGAGCGTCACGGCGGCCCGCCGGCCCAGGAGCAGCGCGGCCAGCGGGACCAGTCCGACGGCGAACGCGACCACGAGCAGCGCCGCGCCGATGAGACGGGCGAACGGACGGGGTGGGGCGTCCCCGTCCACACTGGGCAGCCAGCGGGCGATCTCCTCGTGGGTACGCGGGGCGAAGAGCACCGAGATGTGCTCCACCCCCGGCACCACGACGGCGGGTCGGCGACCCACCGTCGCGCCCCGCCGTGCGGCGTCGTCGGCTGCTCGGCGGAACCCCGGGAACTCCGCGCCGCCCACGATCAGCAGCAGGTCGGTCGGCCGACCGGGGGGCAGCTCGCCGGCCTCGGGCAGCGATATCGCCACGGTCCGGGCGATCTCGGGATGCCCGGCCGCGTAGCGGGTCACCGCGCCGGCGCCCATCGAGTGGCCGACCAGCATGATCTGGGTCGGGTCCACGTCCGGTTGGGAACGCAGGTGTCCGACGGCGATGTCCAGGTCGGCGGCGAGCGTCGGGGGCGACATGCCGGTGCCGAGTCGGGCCGGGTTGGCACCGTGCCCGGCGAAGTCGAACACCAGCGCGACCGCTCCGCGACGGGCGACGGTGTCGGCGATCGGACGCATCAGCCGTGCCGAGCCGGCGAAGCCGTGTGCGATCACCACGCCGGGTCGCCGGACGTCCGGGTTCGGCGGGCCGGCGCGTACCTCGGTCATCGGCACCCCGTCGACGGTGATCTGCCGCACGGTGAGGCCGGCGTCGGCGCGTACCAGCACCGCCGTGCCGAGCGCGGCGGTGACCGCCGCGAGGACGGCGAGCAGGACGGCGGTCCGGGTGCTCGGTGGGTGGCGCGGCGGTACGGCCGACATGCCGGCACCCTACCGCCGAGCACCCCGTCCCGGACCGGGCCGACAGCCGCGAACGAGCGGTTGTGGCAGGACCGACGCACACTTGACCCCATGGCGCTCCCCCTCCCCACACCAACCGCGGTGGTCGGCCTGACCCGCTCCGCCCTCGACCAGGCGCTCGGCTCGGCTGCCTCGTTCGCCGCCGTGCCCGCCCGCGCGTTCGCGGTGCTGGACGGGGTGGAAGCGCTGCTGGCCAGGATCAACGGCGTGGTCGATCGGATCGAGACGACCCTGGACCGGACCGATGGGGTGCTCACCGACGCCGAGACGGCGGTCCGTGAGGTGGCGGTGATCAGCGCCGCCGCGACCACCGCCGTCGACACGGCCACCGAGGTGGCCGCCGCAGCCGCCGTGGTGGTGAACGAGGCCGACAAGGTCGCACGCCTCGCGGGCACGGTGGTCACCGGGGCCGACGCGGTGGCCGGCAACGCCGCGGTCACCGTGGACACGGCCGCGCGGGCCGCGGCCACGGCGGCCGAACTGCTGGCGGCGTACGAGCCGGCGCTGCGCCGGGCCGCGCCGATGGCCGACAGGTTCGTGGCGGAGTTGAGCCACGAGGAGATCACGGCGGCGATCCACCTGATCGACGAGTTGCCCAAGCTCAAGGAGCACCTGACCGCCGACATCCTGCCGATCCTCGCGACCCTGGACCGGGTCGGGCCCGACCTGCACGACCTGCTCGATGTCACCCGTGACCTCAAGCTCGCCGTGGCCGGCATCCCCGGCCTCGGCATGCTGCGCCGACGGGGCGAGAAACTGAGCGACGAACCGGTCGACTGACCGCGCGGGACGGGCGGTCAGCCCGGCTCGTACAGCGCGTCGATCTCGGCCCGCTGCGGCAGTGCCACCGAGGCGCCGAGCTTGCGTACGCAGGCCGCGCCGGCCGCCGCCGCCCAGCGTACGGCGTCGACGACGTCCCGTCCCTCGCCCCAGCCGACCGCCAGCGCGGCGGTGAACGCGTCGCCGGCCGCCGTGGAGTCGACCACGTCAACTCTGACGGCGGGCACGTGCACCTCGACGCCCTCCCGGTCGACGTACCAGGCCCCCGCGTCACCGAGGGTGAGTACCGCGCGGGGCACCAGGTCGAGCAGCGCCCTCGGGTAGTCCCGGCCCCGGCCGGTGAACGCCTGCGCCTCACCCTCGTTGACGACGAGCAAATCCACGGCTTCGAACAGTTCCGGAGGAAGGTCCCGGGCCGGTGCGGCGTTGAGGACGACCCGGGTGCCGGCGGCGCGGGCGGCCAGCGCCGCGGCGGTCACCGTGCGCACCGGGATCTCCAACTGGGCGACCAGGACGTCCGCCTCGCGTACCGCGACCAACTCCTCCTCGGTGAGGCCGACCAGCGCGTCGTTCGCGCCGGGGGTGACGACGATGGCGTTCTCCCCCTGGCCGTTCACCATCACGAGCGCCACGCCGGACGTGCCGTACGCCACCCGCAGGTGACCGGTGTCCACGCCGGCCGCCGTGATGCGGGCGCGGAGCGTCACGCCGAACGCGTCGGAGCCGATCGCGCCCAGGAAGGTGCAGGAGGCGCCGGCCCGGACGGCGGCGATGGCCTGGTTGGCGCCCTTGCCGCCGGGCACCATCACGAAGTCGGTGCCGAGCATGGTCTGGCCCGGCCGGGGCAGCGCGGGGGCCATCGCGACCAGGTCCATGTTGGCGCTGCCCACCACCACCACCCGCGTCGGCGACATGGTCACCCGCTCAGGCGGCGCGCGCGGTGTAGCGGTCGCCGGAGCGCTCGACCACCAACGGCAGACCGAAGGTCTTGGAGAGGTTGTCGCCGGTCAACGTCTCGGCCAGGAGGCCCTGGGCGACGACCGCGCCCTCGCGCAGCAGCAGCGCGTGGGTGAACCCGGGCGGGATCTCCTCCACGTGGTGGGTGACGAGCACCATGGCGGGGGCGTCCGGGTCGTACGCCAGCTCGGCCAGCCGGCCGACCAGGTCCTCGCGGCCACCGAGGTCGAGCCCGGCGGTGGGCTCGTCGAGCAGCAGCAGCTCCGGGTCGGTCATCAGCGCCCGGGCGATCTGGACGCGCTTGCGTTCGCCGTCGGAGAGGGTGCCGTAGCGGCGCTCGGCGAGGTTGCCGACGCCGAGCTGGCTGAGCAGCGCCCTGGCCCGCGCCACATCGCCGTGCTCGTAGCTCTCCCGCCAGCGTCCGACCACCGACCAGGCTGCGGTGACCACCACGTCGCTGACCTGCTCGTCGGCGGGCACCCGCGCGGCGAGCGCGGCCGTGGTGAGCCCGATGCGGGTCTGCAGCTCGTTGATGTCGGTGCGGCCGATCCGCTCACCGAGGACGTACGCGACGCCGGTGGTGGGGTGCAGCCGGCCGGCGGCCAGGTTGAGCAGGGTGGTCTTGCCCGCGCCGTTGGGGCCGAGCACCACCCAGCGCTCGTCCAGCTCGACGCGCCAGGTCAGGTCCTGCAACAGGGCGTTGTCGGAGCGGCGTACGCCCACGCTGTCGAGGCTGACCACCAGATCCGGGTCCACGGGTGCGGCGGCAGGCGCGGCGCCGGCAGCGCCGGGGATCAGGTCACCAGTCACCCGACCATCCAACCACGCAGGAGTGGCGTGCCCCCCACGGGCGGCGCTCTGGCCATAGGGTGAGGCACCGTGTCGTTGATCACCACACCCCAGGGACGGCCCATGCCCGGTCGAGGTTTGGCGCCGCGCGGATGAGCGCGGTCATCGAGATCGAGGGTCTGCGCAAGACCTTCCGCAGTCTGCGCAACGGCAGGAGGGTGGCGGTCGACGGGTTCGACCTGCTGGTCGAGGCCGGCCAGATCCACGGTTTCCTGGGGCCCAACGGCTCGGGTAAGACCACCACGTTGCGCGCCCTGCTCGGGCTGGTCCGCGCCGACAGCGGCCGGATGACGGTGTTCGGCCAGCCGTCGCCGGAGCTGCTGCCCCGGGTGGCGGGGCAGGTCGGCGCCATCGTGGAGAGTCCGCAGTTCTTCGGCAACTTCACGGGTCGTCGTACGCTGCGGCTGCTGGCCCGCGCCGGCGGGGTGCCGATCTCGCGGGTGGACGAGACGCTGGAGCTGGTGGGCCTGCGCGACCGGGGCGACGAGCGGGTAAAGGGCTACTCGCTGGGCATGAAGCAGCGGCTCGCGGTGGCGTCCGCGCTGCTGAAGGATCCGCGTCTGCTCATCCTCGACGAGCCGGCGAACGGCCTCGATCCGGCGGGCATCCGCGAGATGCGCGACCTGATGCGGTCACTCGCCGCGGCGGGGGTGACCGTGCTGGTGTCGAGCCACATCCTGGGCGAGATCCAACTGATCTGCGACCACGTCACGATCATCTCGCAGGGGCGGCGGGTGGCGGCCGGCCGGGTGGACGAGGTGCTGGCGGGTCACGACCGGCACGAGTTCCTGGTCCGGGTGGCCGAGCCCGAGCGCGCCGCCGACGTGCTGCGTGCGGCGGAGCTGACGGCTGCCGTCGAGGGCGAGACGCTGGTGGTGAGCGGAGCGACCGACCCGACGATCATCAGCCGCGTCCTCGGTGAACAGGATCTGTGGGTCGCCGAGCTGACGCCGCTGCGACCCGACCTGGAGAGCGTCTTCCTGGAGCTGACCGGGGCCGGGAAGCACCCCTCGGTGCCCCGCCAGGTCGACGAGGCGGCACGACCAATCGACGCCGACGGCGCGCCGGTGATCGATCTCGACGTACGGGGAGTGGACGCGTGAACCTGGTCCGGGCCGAGTTGGAGCGCCTCTCCGCACGCCGCTTCGTGCAGCTCATGATCGTCCTGCTGGTGCTGGCGTTCGGCATCACGGCCGCGACCACGCTGGCCGGGTCGCATCAGCCGAGCGCCCAGGAACTCTCCTCGGCGCGGCAGCAGGCCATCGAGGCGCGGCGGAGCATGGAGGTCAGCTACCAGCAGTGCCTGGCCCGGCGGGACGGGATCTCGACCCCCGACACCCAGGACTACCTGCCCGCCGACTGTTCCGACATGGACCCGGCCCAGCAGGACCGGTTGCCGATCGCGTCCGACTACCTGTCGGGGGTGTTCAACTTCGCCGAGCAGGCCAAACCGCTGCTGTTCTTCCTCATCGCGTTCCTGGTGCTGTTCGGTTTCCTGGTCGGCGCCTCGTACATCGGGGCGGACCTGAACTCCGGTGGGGTGGTGAACCTGCTGCTGTGGCGGCCACGCCGGCTGACGGTGCTGGGCACGAAGCTGGGCACCCTGCTGGCTGCCATGTTGGCGCTGGCGGTGGTGGCCTCGGTGGCCTACCTGGCCACCTTCTGGGTGATCGGGCAGACCGCCGGGCTTGCCGGTCGGCTCGACGGTGACTTCTGGAGCTCGCTGGGCGCCATCCACGGCCGTGGCCTGGTGCTGGTGCTGCTGGCCACCGCGTCAGGTTTCGCCATCGCGACGCTGGGCCGGCACACGTCGGCGGCGCTCGGAGTGGTCGCCGCGTACGCGGTGGTGTGGGAGCTGGGCGCCCGGCTGGTGCTGGCGATCGTCGACGCCCGGCGGCCGGAACAGATGATGCTCTCCACGTACGTCGGGGCGTGGCTCAGCGGTGAGGTACGGATCTGGGATTCCCAGCTCTGTCGGCGAAACTTCAGCGGCACGTCCTGCGAGGGCTTCTACACCCTCACCTGGAGACCGTCGCTGGCGGTGCTGCTCGCGGTCGCCGGCGGGTTGACCGTGTTGGCCTTCGCCGCCTTCCGCCGCCGTGATCTGAACTGAGGTGGCAATGGCCGCCCGGTGGCAAGAGCTTGCAGCCGGGCGGCCAGCGGTGAAATATTCCTTCACATGACCGCCGCAGCGGGCTCAGCCGACGGTGGAGCCGAACACCTCGTCACGGACGGCGTTCAACGCGGTACGCAGGGCACCCCGCAGGATCGGCTCCTCGGTGAGGCCGGTGGGCACCACCCGCGGCCGGACCAGGGTGATCGCGGCGACCTCCCGCTGCACCCGGTCGGCGAGCGCCGTGCCGCCGGCCTGGCCGACCTCGCCGGCCAGCACGACCAACGGCGGGTCGAGCACCACGCAGGTGCTGGCCACGCCGAGCGCGAGCCGGCGGGCCAACTCGTCGAGCATCGGGCCACCGGCGGCGCCGGCCTCGACCGCCGCACGCACCGCGCCGGCGGCGTCCGACGCGGAGAAGCCGTGCTCACGGGCCACCGAGCGCACCGAGTCACCGCCGATCACCTGCTGGAAGGCGGGCTTCGCGCGCCGCGAGACATCGCGTGGGATGGGCGCGCCGGGCACCGGCAGGTAGCCGATCTCGCCCGCCGCTCCGCTGCTGCCGTGGTGCAGCCGCCCACCCAACATGATCGCCAGGCCGACACCGGCACCCACCCAGACCAGGACGAAGTCCCCCACTCCCTGCGCGGCGCCGGACTGCGCCTCGGCCACCGCGGCCAGGTTGACATCGTTCTCGAAGACCACCGGGGTGTGCAGGTCGTCCCGCAGCGCGGCCAGCAGACCGCTGTGCCAGCGCGGCAGGTTGAAGGCGAAGGTGATGTCGCCGGTCTGCGGATCGACCAGGCCCGGCGTGCCGAGCACGATCCGTCGGACGCTGCTGAGCTGCGCCTGGGCGCTGCTGGCGGCCTGCACCACGGCGTTGTGCACCACGCCCACCGGATCGTCGGTGTCCCGCGTCGACTGCTCCACCCGGCCGATGACGGCGCCGGTGATGTCGGCGCAGGCGGCCACCACCCGGTCCGGCCCGACGTCCACCCCGACGACGTGCGCGCTGCTCGCGCGTACGGCGTAGAGCTGGGCGTTCGGCCCTCGCCCGCCGGCCTGCTCGCCGACCCGGCTGACCAGGCCACGCTCCTCCAGGCGCTCGACGAGCTGCGAGGCGGTGACCTTGGACAGGCCGGTCAGCTCGCCGAGCCGGGCCCGGGTGAGCGGTCCCCGCTCGAGGAGCAGTTCCAGCGCCGCACGGTCGTTGAGCGCCCGCAACAGGCGGGGGGTGCCGGGCAGCCGGGTCGCACTCATGCCACGTCCTCTAGTTTTAGTAAACTTTGCTAACTGTAAACCGACCTGCGAACGGGTAGCCGTAGCGTAACGGTCACCCCGAGGCAGAGTGCTCGGCCAACCCGGCAGGGCGACGACCACCGCGGGTACACGTTCGTATCCACGGGAAGCGAAGGGGGAAATCTCGTGGGGCTCGATCCAGGACTGCGCCGGCTCGCGCTGGGCACGTTGCTCGCCGCGTACCCGGGAGCGGTCCCGCCGCGCTGGGCGGTCGACCTGGTGGCCGACGGCCTGGCCGGGCACACCCTGTTCGGCACGAACGTGCACGACCCCGCGCAGGTGGCGGCGAGCACGGCGGCGCTGCGCGCCGGCCGGCCGGACGTGCTGATCGCCATCGACGAGGAAGGTGGCGACGTGACCCGGCTGGCCCACGCCACCGGCAGCCCGTACCCCGGTAACGCCGCCCTCGGCGCGGTCGGCGACGTGGCGCTCACCCGCCGGGTCTACCAGTCGATCGGCGCAGAGCTGGCCGCGCTGGGCGTCACCGTCAACCTGGCCCCCACCGTCGACGTGAACACCGCCGACGACAACCCGGTGATCGGCACCCGCTCGTTCGGCGCCGACCCGCTGCGGGTGGCCGCACACTCGGCCGCGGCCGTCAGTGGCCTCCAGGCCGCCGGTGTGGCCGCCTGCGCCAAGCACTTCCCCGGACACGGCGCGACGGTCACCGACTCCCACCACGAGCTGCCCACGGTGGACGTACCGCTGGAACTGCTCCGCCAGCGCGACCTGCCGCCGTTCGCCGCGGTCGTCGCGGCCGGCACGCAGGCCGTGATGACCGCGCACATCCGGGTGCCGGCGCTGACCGGCGACGGTCCGGCGACCTTCAGCCGGGCCGTCCTGGTCGACCTGCTGCGCGCCGAGTACGGCTTCACCGGCACGGTGATCACCGACGCCCTGGAGATGAAGGGCGCGGCGGTGGCCGCCGGGGGCGTCGGGCCGGCCGCCGTACGGGCGCTGTCGGCCGGCGCCGACCTGCTCTGCATCGGCGCGCAGGTCGACGCCGCGCTGGTCGAGCGCGTGGCCGCCGAGATCGCCGCGGCGACCACCGACGGCCGGCTGCCGGTCGCCCGGGTCGAGGAGGCGGCCGGCCGCGCCGCCGCGCTCGCCGCCTGGACCCGGGCCGCCGGCCGGTCGTCGGCCACCCCCGACCCCGACCTGGGGTACGCGGTGGCACGCCGGGCGGTGCGGGTGGAGGGACTGCTCACCGACCTGGACCAGCCGCTGGTGGTCCAGTTGCACACCGAGTCCACGATGGCCGAGGGCCGGGTGCCGTGGGGCCTCGGCCCACACCTCGACGGTGGACGCGAGATCCGCGTCGTGGCCAGCGAGACCGATCAGGCGGCCGTCCGCGAGCTGGCCGGGGACCGGCCGATCGTGCTGGTCGGGCGGCACCTGCATCGGCTGCCCGGCGGCCCGGAACTGGTCGACGCGCTGGCCGCCGCGCATCCGGTGACCGTCGTGGAGATGGGCTGGCCGGGGGCGTGGCGACCGTCCGGCGCACGGGCGTTCGTCACCACGTACGGCGCGAGCCACGCCAACGGACGGGCGGCGGCGGAGGCGCTCGGCCTCGCGGGTTGACCCTGCGTTACTGATCGGCTCGCCAACGTCACCGCGCTTCGTCGCAGGTCAAGTCCACAATTCGACACTCCGACCCGACTGCTCGCATCTTGCAGCTTGCAGTTTCGATACGTAGCGTGATCGATATCGGATCGGCGTGTCAGTGGCACGGCCGATCGGAGCGAACCGGGGCCTGGGGGCAGGTTGCGGACCGTGGATCCGGCCCGGGATCCACGGTCCGCGCACTGAGCCCACCTCAGCGCGGATACACCCCGTACGCCCGCCAACCCCGGTCCGGGAAACCCGCCGCCTCCGCGACCCGGGCCGAGGCCTGGTTGTCCCGCTCGTGCAGGTAGGTCGGCACCGCGCCCTCGTCCAGGACCCGCCGCGCCGCCTGCGCCACCAGCCGACGTGCGAGGCCACGGCCGCGGGCCGCCGGCGCGGTGCCGACGGCAAGCTCGTGCCCGTACGCGTCGTGGCGCTTGATGGCGGCGCCCGCCAGGTAGCCGCCGTCGGCATCGCGCACCACGAGCACCGGCCGGTCGAACAGCCGCAGCCAGGGCGGCAGCCCAGGGGTCGTCGAGGCGACCCACTCGCCCGCGTCGGGCAGGGGCGCGGGCGAGAGAGTCCAGCGGAAGGGGCCGTCGTGCACGCAGAAGGCGGGGTGCCCGACAGCCTCCGGCAGCGCGGCGAGCAGCCGTTCCGGCGTGCGCTCGACCAACGCCCGGATAGCGGCGGCCCGGTCCGGCGCGACGGAGAGCACCGCGCTCCGACCGGTGTCCACGGCGAGGGCCGGACGCAGCCGGCCGTCCCAGGCCGGCAGTGCCCGCCGGCGCGAGGCGACCACGTGCAGCCCGGGTCCGGCCGGCCACTGGCCGAGCCAGGAGGCGAGGTGCAGCTGCAACCGCCGGTCCAGCATGCGTACCTCCCGTCGCCCCACACGTCGTGATCACCGTACGCCCGGGCGGCTCGACCGGGCGGACCATCGCGCCAGGGTGGGACGCTGCCCGAGATCCGGGAATCAGCTCGCGACATCGACCGTCATAGGCATTTCCCTATCTGGACACCTTTCTCTGCCACGGTATGGGCATGCCGATTCAGCCGAACGACCGTTTCCACCAGCACCCCGCGCGACTCTGGCGAGCGGCGGGCACCGCCGAGGGCACCCCCACCCAGGCGGGGTACCGGGTGGTCCGTGCGACGGGCGGGCTGCCCTGGGCGGCGCTGAACGAGCTGCCGGCCAGCTCCAGCCGGCACGGCCTCAACCGGCGCTGAACACACCGACGCGTCAGCTACGACGGACAGCGTCGGGGACGACACACCGCAGGAGGACCAGCGACGGCATTCGCACACCTGTCGGGTAATTTCTTCCAGGTCCGGCACCCGGCCTACGACAGGAGAAGCTCCGCGCATGGGCAAGAAGACGATCCACGTCTCCGACTTCACCGGAACCGTTCTGCAGCAGGACGACGAGGTGGTTCGTGTCGTCGTCCTGGAGCACCCGGACCTGGTCGCCGGGCCCGTGCAGCTCGACGCCACCCCGGGCGAGGTGGAGAACATCGACGACGCCGCGCTGGACGTGGCGGTGGTCGAGATCCACGACCGGCACGGCGGGGGCGAGCCCCGACGGGTCGTCCTCACCGCGAGCGAGTTCGACGCGATGGCCACCGACGTCCCGATGGCGCAGTTGTTGAAGACGGCCGAACGGGTCCGCCCGCCCAAGGCCCGCAAGAGCGCCGAAAAGATCGACTACGGCACGTTGGAGCACGCCGGCAAGCCGCACCGGGGCCGCGTCACCGAGGAGGAGGCCCGGCTGGTCCGCGAGCAGCTCGACGAGGTCAACAAGCGGCTCGCGGACGCGGGCGTACGCCAGATCGACCCGGCCGATCCGGAGCACGCCCTGCGCTACGGCTTCCCCGAGGCGTCCTGACCCCGGTTCCTACTGTTGCGCGACGGCGGCGGCGAGGGCGGCGGACAGGTCGGCTTCGACCGCCGCCTTGTCGAGGCCGAGGTCGGTGAGCACGCCGGCACCGTCCTCCTGCTCCAGCAGGGCGAGCAGGATGTGCTCGGTGCCGATGTAGTTGTGCCCGAGGCGCAGCGCCTCCCGGAAGGTCAGCTCCAACGCCTTCTTGCCGCGCGCGTCGTACGGGATGAGGTCCGGAACCTGGTCGACCGACGGCGGTAGGACGGCGCCGACGGCCTCCCGCACCGCCTCGGGGGTGGCACCCCGACCGACCAGCACCCGGGCGGCCAACCCCTCCGGCTCGGCCAGCAGCCCGAGCACCAGGTGCGCGGGGCCGATCTCGGGGTTCCCGGCGGCGCGGGCCTCTTCCTGCGAGGCCATCACCACGTTGCGGGCTCGCGGGGTGAACCGGCCGAAGCCGGCGTTCGGATCGAGCGCCGCGGCCTCGGTGGAGCCCTTGGCCACGAAGCGCTTCTGGGCGGCCTGCTTGCTGACCCCCATGCTGCGGCCGATGTCGGTCCACGACGCTCCCGAGCGCCGGGCCTGGTCGACGAAGTGCCCGATCAGGTGGTCGGCGACCTCACCGAGATGGTCGGCGGCGATCACCGCGTCGGTGAGCTGGTCGAGCGCGTCGGTGTGCGCCTTCTTGATCGCCTGGATGAGGTCGTCGAGCTTGACGGGGTTGCTCATCTGGAAAGGTTCGGTCATGCGTCAACCATAGGTTGACGCCCGCATTCCGTCAACCACTGGTTGACGACATCAGTCGCGAGACGCCCGCTAGGGTGGGCGCGGCCGCACAGCGGAGGAGGGGCCGGCATGCGTCTGCACGTGGGGTGCGCCATGTGGAGTCACCGGTCGTGGCCGGGGCACTCGCTGCCGTCCGGAGAACGCCTCCGGCACTACGCCAGTTGGTGCGACGCCGTGGAGGGCAACACCACCTTCTACGCGACCCCGACCCAGGACACCGTGGCATCCTGGGCGGCGCAGACCGACGCCGGCTTCCGATTCGTCCTCAAGCTGCCCAAGGTCGTCACGCACGAACGTCGGCTCACCAACGCCGACGAACCGCTGCACGCCTTCCTGGACGCGATCGAGCCCCTCGGCCCACGCGTCCACGCCCTCTGGATTCAACTACCGGGGTCGTTCGCGCCGGCCGACGTACCCACGCTCGGCCGGTTCCTCGCGCAGCTCCCGGCTTCCCACCGCTACGCCGTGGAGGTCCGCCATCCCGCGTTCTTCACCGAGCCCCGCGCGACCCGGCTGCTCGAGGAGACCCTGACCGGGGCGTCGGCCGAATGGATCCCCTTCGACACCACCGCCTTCTTCAGCCGCCCGCCGACAAGTGACGCCGAACGCGACGCCTGGATGAAGAAACCCCGGGTGCCGCTGCGGTCCGTCGCGCTGACCGACCGCCCGATCGTGCGTTACCTGGGCCGCGACGACGACACCCGGACCGTGCAGGGGTGGCGGCGTTGGGTCGAGGTCACCGCCGGCTGGCTGCGCGAGGGGCGCTCCCCCACCATGTTCGTCCACACGCCGGACAACGCCGACGCGCCGCGGCTCGCCCGGCGGTTCCACGACGAGGTACGCGCCCACGTGCCGGGTCTCGACCCGCTGCCCGACCCGATCTCCGTCGAGCCGCTGACCCTCTTCTGAGCACCCACGTCACGGCTGTCGGTCGAGCAGCGCGTCGAGGTGATGGGCGGTGCTGATCAGCGAGAGGTGACTGAACGCCTGCGGGAAGTTGCCGATCTGCTCGCCGGTGGGGGCGATCTCCTCCGAGTAGAGCCCCAACGGCGTGCTGTAGGTCAGCATCTTCTCGAACGTCAACCGGGCGTCGTCGAGCCGTCCGGACTGGGCGAGAGCCTGGACGTACCAGAAGGTGCACATGCTGAAGGTGCCCTCGGAGCCGACGAGCCCGTCGGGCGAGGCTTTCGGGTCGTACCGGTAGACGAGACTGTCCGACACCAACTCGTTGTCTATCGCCCGCAACGTCGACAGCCACATCGGATCGTTCGGCGCGATGAAGCCGACGCCGGGCATCGCGAGCAGCGAGGCGTCGGTGATGTCGCTCCCGTAGTGCTGCACGAAGGCCTGCCGTCCCGGATGGAATCCCCGTGCGATGACCTGCTCGTAAACGGCGTTGCGTTGGTCCGCCCACCGGGTGATGCTCGCGGGACGCCCCCGGTTGTGCGCGATGCGGATGGCACGGTCGAACGCGAGCCAACACATCATCCGCCCGTAGGTGAAGTCCTGCCGGCCGGACCGGGTCTCCCAGATGCCGTCCTCGGGCTGGTCCCAGTGGTCGCAGAGCCAGTCCATCAGGCCGGCCGTCTTGCGCCACCCCTCGTACGACGTCATCAGCCCGCTCTGGTCGGCGAGGTGCAGCGAGTTCAGCGCCTCGCCGTAGATGTCCAGTTGCAGCTGGCCCGCCGCGCCGTTGCCGATCCGCACCGGCGCCGACCCGCGATACCCCTC
This sequence comes from Micromonospora sp. NPDC049801, assembly GCF_040656575.1. NCBI lineage: Bacteria > Bacillati > Actinomycetota > Actinomycetes > Micromonosporales > Micromonosporaceae > Micromonospora > Micromonospora sp. NPDC049801. The sequence continues at coordinate 72,524 of NZ_JBFAMS010000009.1, forward strand.
CAAGTGCGGCAGCACCTCTTCGGGGAGGTCCGGCGAGCCGTCGATGCGGTACATGATCTGCAGTGGCAGGCCGCCGTCGTGGGCCTCCTGGATACGCGCTTCGAGCCACGACAGATATTTCTGGGCCTCATCGGTGAAACCGACGCTGAGCAGCGCGTGCACCGAGAACGAGGCATCGCGGATCCAGGTGTAGCGGTAGTCCCAGTTCCGCGGGCCGCCGATCTGCTCCGGCAACCCCGCCGTCGGCGCGGCGACCAGGGCGCCTGTCGGGGCGTACGTCATGAGCTTGAGGGTCATGGCCGATCTTTCGACCATCTCCCGCCAGCGACCGGTGTAGGAGGTTCGCAGGGCCCACCGACGCCAGTAGTCCCGGGTTTCGGCGAGCAGTTCGCAGGCCTCTTCCGTGGTGAGAGCCCGGGGTGGGTGGGGGCAGGCCGTCTCCAGCACGACCCCACCGATGTCGCCCTCGTGCAACTCGTAACGGACGCAGACGCCCTCCGCGTCCCGGTGGATCGCCCCGTTGTCGACAAGCCGTTTCGCGTCCTTGAACGCAGTCAGGGTGAGCGAGAGGGTCGAGCTGCGAAAGACGTCGCCCTCCGGATGGACCTCCAACTCGTACGGGTCGCGCCCGTAGTTGAACCGGGGCCGGCAGTCGAAGCGGAACCGCATGCTTCCCCGAACCATCCGGACCAGCCGGACCAGCCGGTGCCGGTCGGTGGCCTGCTCGCCCGTTACGGGCATGAAGTCCAACAGCTCGCCCACGCCGTCGGCACTGTGGAAGCGGGTGATCAGGATCGGCGTGCCGGGTAGGTAGAGCTGTTTGCTCGAATACTCGATCTCGTCGGGCGAGAGTTGGAAGTGTCCGCCCTTGTCGCGGTCGAGCAGGGCGGCGAAGACGCTCGGCGAGTCGAAGCGCGGCGCGCAGAACCAGTCGACCGTTCCGTCCCTACTGATCAGCGCGGCGGTCTGCAGGTCGCCGATCAGGCCGTGCTCCTCGATCCCCGGATATCGCGTCTGCACACTGACCCCCCTCGTCAGGCTGACGGCGACTACCCGGGAAACCCGTCGCTACACGAACGCAGCCCCGAGATCCGGCGAGGGTGTCGGTGGCCGCCGATAGCGTGACCGTTCGACGACATCGACGAAAGGACACCGGATGAGCCTGCGCGGATTCGCCACCCTCAACATCTGGGCCGACGACGTGGCGGCGGCCACCGACTGGTACGCCCGGTTCCTGGGCCAGGAGGCCTACTTCTCGCGACCCGGCCCGGACGGGCGTCCCGCCTACACCGAGTTCCGCCTCGGCGACTACCAGGCGGAGCTGGGCATCATCGACCGCCGGTACGCGCCCCCGGGCGCGGCGAGCGGGCCTGGCGGGGCGGTCATGCACTGGCACGTCGACGACCTCGACGCCACCGTGGAACGGCTCCTGGCCCTGGGCGCCACCGAGTACCAACCGATCACGCCTCGCGGAGACACTGGTTTCGTGACGGCGTCGGTGGTGGACCCCTTCGGCAACGTGCTGGGCGTCATGACCAACCCGCACTACCTCGACATCCTCGCCTCACTCCGGGCGGCCTGAGCTCGGCGTCCCCGTTTCCGCCGCTCGATCCTGGTAGTCCTCATCCACCGCCTGCCGCACCAGCGCCGCCGCTCGCACGGTCTCGATTCCGCTGGCGATCAGCAGATCGTGGGCGGCCGCCCGGAACTCCCCCACCGCGACCAAACCCGAATAGCCGAGACGATGGATGTACGGGCGGGTCGAGTCCCGGACGGCTCCCTGCGCCCGCCCGACCAGCTCGACGCCCGCCAGGATCTGGTCGCGGGTCTCCTGAGGCTCCCGACCGACCTGGACAGCTCGGCGCAGCGTTGGCATCGCGTCGGCCAGCAGGTCGATGGCCTGCGGAAACTCCTCGGGAATCGGCTCGTCGTCCTTCAGCGCGGTGGTCAGTCGCCGGCACAGTGAACGGCAACCGTGCAGGCTCCGCTCCAGGTGCCGGATCGCCGTGGTGTGGAAGGCCAAGGAGTCACGGTCGCGCCACCGCAGGGGCGCGAGCCGCGTCACCTCCTGGGCGGCGCTGAGCCCGTCGTTGAGAGCGGCCAGGCGGGGATCCAGCTCGCGCAACCCGCGCAGGCTCCGTTCGGCGTCCCCGAGATCGCGCTTACGTAGCGCCGTCGCCAGGTCATGCATGATGTCGGCTGCCGGCCCGACCACCGGCTCGGCCAGCCGCAGCAGCGTCCGCTGCGGATGGATGGGCACCAGGAGCAGACCGACCCCCAGCCCGACCAGCCCCCCGACCGCCGCGTCGACGAAGCGGGGGACGGACAGGTCCCGTAGCGGCGGCTCCAGGGTGGCGATCAGCACTGCGGTGCCGCCGGCCTGGGTGAGCAGCGAACCGCCCCCCTTGAGCAGGATGGCGACCGTTATCGCCAGCACGACGACCACACCGGTCTGCCAGAACCCGATGCCGAAGAACGGCATCAGCACGTCGCCGACGGCCAGCCCCAGGGTCACCCCGACCAGCAGCTCGATGGTGCGCCGCAGGCGCGACCCCATCGAGGCCGCCACGATGCCGACCGCCGTCGTCGGCGCCAGGACCGGGGACGGATTGTCCAAGAACTGGTACGCCACGAACCAGGCGATCGCGGCGGCGACGCCGGCCTGCACCGCGAGCAGACCGAACAGACGCAGCCGCCAGGCACGCGAGCGCAGCGCCCGTTGTGCCCACGCCCGCAGGCGGTCGAACCGGGCCTCCCGGTGGTCCGCCGGCTCGCCGACAGCCGCCGACTCCTGGTGGGCACACATCCGCGCCGCTTACCCGGAGCGCGCAAACCTATCCCGGCTGCGCCAATCGCTTGGGATCCATGCTTGTCGACGTCTGCTGTACTCGACACGAGGATTCCCTCGGCGAAGGAGGCACTGCCATGTCCACCTCCGAGTTCAGCCCCGACGCCCTCCGTACGCTGATCCGCGCCGGCGCTTGGGTCGGCCGTTCCGACACCGAGAAGGCCGCCGTACACCTGTTGACCTTCACCAAGTTCCCGGACCAACCCGGCTTCGCGGACCTGGTCGAGGTCGTGCAGATCCCCGAGTACGACGACGGCCACGACATCCAGGTGGCGGTGATCCGCGACTGGGCGGCGCTGCTCGCGCTACCGGCGGTCGAGCACCTGTCCGCCGACGACCAACGACTGCTCGCCCTGGCCGGCAGCCTCGCCACCGGGCAGCCGGTCGACCTGGCCGCCAACGCCGCCGTCAAGGGCCACGAGCACGCGGCGAAGGTCGCCGAGGCGATGGTGATCGCCGCCGGCTACCACCTGAAGTACGAGGTCAAGGCAACCGCACGACTCACCACGAGGTTCGCCAAGGCCTGAGAGCGTTCGGGGCACCTTCACGAGTACGGCCGGCCGGGCAGCAGGTCGTCGTCGCATCCGCTCTGGGGTAGCCCGGACGCAGCGGCGATGGCCTCGACGGCCTCGTCCAGGCCGGTCGTCTCCGGCAGGACGAGTTCGTCAGGCCAGCCCAGGACGTCATGAGCGGCGTACCAGCCGCTCATGTGCTCGGCGGTGAACTCACTGGCCTGCGGGCGAGTGAGGTGCCGGCGCAGGGTCTCGGCCAGCGACACGTCGAGATAGCAGAACAGCGACCGGCCGCGGTGGTCGTCCCGCAGCGCGGTCAACATGCTTCGGTAGCGGCTGCTGTGCATGATGCCCTCCAGCACCACGTGATAGCCGTGGTCAAGCGCGAACCGAACGGTCTGCGCGATCAGCGCAGGCGCGATGCCGCCGGGCTTGTCCCGTTCGCGCAGCAGGATGCGGCGCAGGTAGTCCTGCTCGACCAGGGCGCAGCCCCGGCCGTGCCGGCGTCGTAGCTCGCGGGCGATGCTGCTCTTGCCGGAGCCGGAGTTGCCCCGGATGCAGACGAGGATCGTGTCCGGGCTGCCAGTGGGTTCAGCGAGCACGATGCCTCCTCGGCTTCAGTCGTTGCGGACACTGAGGTCGAGGGCGGCGACGGTCAGCTGGGTGAGGTCAGGAAGCTGGTCCTCGCCGAGGGTGACGCCGCGCAGGTTGTCCAGCGGCGTCTTGAGGCCCTGGAGCCGGCTGCCCCGCAGGTCGGTGCCGTCGAGCTGGCAGGAGTCCAATTCCAGTCCGGCGAGGTCACATGACCGCAGCGCGATGCGAGGTAGTCGGCAGGAGGACCACGCGCCGTTGGTGAGAGTGCAGTCGGTGAAGGCGACCGAGCCGGCGGCGGTGACGCGTTGGAAGGTGGCGTAGTCGAAGCGGCAGCCGTCGAACAGGACGTCCTTGAGGCGTACGTCGGTGAGCCTGGTGCCGGTGAACCGGGAGCCGGTAATGGCGCAGCGTTCGATGGTGATGCCGGTCAGGGTCGCGCCGGAGAAGTCGGTGCGGGTGATTTCGCAGCCGTAGAGGCTGCCGGCCTCCCAGGTGCTCTCGCTCAGGTCCACGCCGGTGATCAGGCTGCTGCGGATGCGGGCGTCCTCAAGGTGCGAGCCGTGCCACGCTGCGCCGTTGACGAGAGCCTCGGTGAGGCCGCCGGCGAGGTCCGCGGTGATGTCGAGGTCGTCCGGTTCGAGGTCCGGCAGCAGGACCTTCACGTCGCCGATCGTGGTGGTGCGCATGTGTCCTCAACCTGTGTAGGCGCGGGGTGGGCACGCCACCCCGCGCATTCCCGTGGTTGGGGCTACTTCTTCTTGTTCCAGTTGTCCCAGCCGGGTCGGCTGTCGAACTTACCCTTGTTAGCCCAGGCGGGGCGGTTGTCGAACTTCGCCGCGTCGATCGACGCTACTGACCGCTCAGGGTCGACGCCGAGGCGAGCGAGTTGCTCGGGTGCGGCGTTGACGAGGATCGCGAGAGCATTGGTCATGGTGCTACTCCTTGAGGGGTGAGGTGGTCCGCGGCGGCGCGAACGAGGGCCTGTCGGGTGGTCCGGCAGTAGGTCGTCTCTCGGGCGGTGAACGTCGCGTGCTCGAAGTAGCGGTTGCCGGCCTGGGCGCCACGGCAGAAGTCGTAGAAGGCGCAGTGGTCGGCACAGCCGTTGAGGGCCGTAATGAACTCGGCGACGTAGCCCAGGTCGCCGGCGCCGGCAAGCATGGCGGAAATGGATTGCTGAAGGACGTTGCCGACGATGAAGTCGCCGTATCGCGGCTCGGTGATGCCGAGCAGTTCCGGTGACAGCAGCACCACCTGTCCATCCCAAGAGACGGTCGGGATCGGCTCGTACGGCTCGTGGTCGACGCGGCCAGCGCGGGTGGCGGCGAGATAGTCGGCCAGCCGGTCCACGTCGCGGATCCGGAGCGGGCTGCCGCCGACGCGACGTTCGATAAGGCCCTGCCAGAACCGGTACGCGGCGTCCTCCGACACCGGTGCCCGGTCAGCGCCCTCCTGCTCTTCGATGTTGAAGCCCACCGACTCGCAGCCGGGCAGGCCGGTGAAGAAGTCGATGAGGGCTTCCGCGTGGTCGATGGTTTCCGGGGTGACAACACAGATCACCGAATACCTCAGCCCTGCCTCGGCCAGGGTCTGTATGCCGCGCAGGGTTCGGGCGTCCGTCGGGTTGCCGGCCCGGTCGAGGCGGTTCCGGTTCAACGCGCCCGGTCCGTCGATACTGACCCCGACCTCGAACCCATGAGCGGTGAAAACTTCGCACCATTGCCTGTTGATCAACGTCGCGTTTGTTTGGATCTCGTGACGCACCATCCCCGCGCGGCGGAGCTCCTCGAATGGGTCTAGTAGATCCCGGAACAACCCGGTGGGTGTTGCGGTGGGTTCGCCCCCGTGCCACACGACGCTCACCGGATGGCCGCTGTTCTGCTGCGCGATCGACTCGGCGCAAGCCTGCGCGACTGCGCTGCTCATCAGGCGGAGGGATCTCCGGTCGGGCAGGTAGCAGTAGGTGCAGTCGAGGTTGCAAAAGCTCGTCGGCTGCACGACCAGGGTGTGGAAGCTGCCGGCGACCGCCGGCTGGCCGGTAGCGTTGATGAGGCCGATGCCGTTCACGAGGAGGCCTCTTCGATGCTGGCGGCCGTGGTGGTACTGACGCGGTAGGCGTGGGTGTGGCGGGCGGGCCAGCCGAGGAACCGGTCGAACATGTCGGCGGCGCTGCCTGTGACGCTCGGGTTGAGCCGATGCAGGTCGTCGATCGCGTCGTGCAGGCAGCCGGCCAGGTAGAGGAACAGGCTCACCGGCTCTTCCCGGTACTCGGCGAGGAGCGCGAGCTTCGCCGCGCCGCAGGGCCATGGCTGCCCGCACCGGCGGCACAGCCACAGCGGGCGCATCGGCAGATGTTCCACCTCGGCTGGCGCGAGCCCGTTCGCCGCCAGACGGCGCTGCTGCCCGGTCACCGGCGACCGCCCTCGCGGGCCTGCTGCTCGAACAGCCGACGCCACACGAAGGTGAGCAGCGGAGGATCAGCGCGCCGCACCTGACCCTGTGAGGACGTCCACCTGGGCTCGGGGCGCCGGGACTGGCTGGCTATCGCGTTACGCGATACGTACACCGTCATGCCTCCACCCCCGCCAGGATCGATGAGCGGCGGGCTCGCCGGGGGAATGGCGAGCCCGCCGCCGCATCACGGCGGCTGGGAGCAGGCCGCCGATCACCCACCCACGCAGCCCTCATGGCGGTACGCAGGCGGGGAGAACACCGAGACAGTTCGTTCCAGGACGGGCCGAGCCAGCGGCCCAAGCCGTGGTGTGGTGCGCCGCTCATCGATCCCTCCATCTGCAGCTCCCTGTTAGTCATCCCCGACACCGGCATCGACACGCGCCGGTGATCTGGGGTGAACTGAACGTAGGGGCGGTCCGTACGGAGGACCGGGAAAATCCGTACCGGGTCCGGCGGTCTTCAGCGGGCAGGGTGATGGTGTGCGAGGGATGACGGAAGACATGACCACCGGCCAGCGCGTCGCCTTTTACCGGCGTCGACGAGGGCTCTCCCAGGAGGTGCTGGCCGGTTTGGTTGGCAAGACCCAGGAGTGGTTACGCAAGGTCGAGACGAACCGGGCTGACCTCGATCGGCTATCGGTCATACGCGCGATCGCCAAAGCCCTCGACGTGTCCCTCGGCGACCTGATCGGTGCACCGAGCCTGTTCGAGTGGTCGGACGACTCAGGGCGCGAGACCATCCCGGCCTTGCGGGCCGCGCTTCACGACTATCGTCACCTCGCGCCGACGCTGGCCAGCACGGGGGACGTCGAGGCCCCCGCCCTCCGCGAGATCGAGAACGACGTCGCCGAGATCTGGACCGCCTACCAGCACTCGCGATACGGCACCCTCGCCCGCCGGCTGCCCTACCTCATCCACGACTGCCTCACCGCCAGCGAGGCGTACGACGGAGACGATGGCCAGCGAGCGCACGCGATGACCGCCTACGCCCACCAGCTCGCCGCGTTGTTCCTCACCAAGCTCGGCGAAGGTGACCTCGCGTGGACCGCCGCCAGCCGGGGCTTGGCCGCCGCCAACGCCAGCCACGACCACGTCGTCATCGGCTCACTCAGCCGCTCCGCCGCGCACTCGCTCGCCTCCATCGGGGAGTACGCCCAAGCCCTGGGCCTCGCCGCCACGGCGGCGCGGTTCCTGGAACCCCGGCTCGTCAGGCCGACTCCGCAGCTGCTGTCGGTCTACGGCAGCCTGCACCTCGTCTGCGCGCTCGCCGCCGCCCGAGACGACGACCGCGCCTCCGCCGACACCCACATCAACGAAGCCGATACCGCCGCACAGCGGCTCGGCGCCGACGGCAACCACGTGTGGACCGCGTTCGGGCCGACCAACGTATCGATCCACAAGACGACCGTGGCGATGGAACTCGGCGATGTGCAACGCGCCATCGCCATCGGCGCCCCACTCGACACCAGCACCGTGCCCGTCGAGCGGCAGGTTCGCCACGCCATCGAAACCGCCCGAGCCCTCGCCCGGTGGAACCGCATCGACGACGCGCTCGCCGCGCTCCTAGACGCCGAGACCCTCGGGCCCGACCAGGTGCGCTACCACCAGCTCTCCCGCGACCTCGTCCGAGACATCCTCACCCGCCCCCGGCCACCACGACTGGCCGTCGAACTCAGCGACCGAATGGGCGTCCGGACGGGAGGCCCTCGCTGGTAGCTGGGCTCAGATCAACCGGCTCGTGTAGCCAGCCGCCACCAGGCGCTCGAAGGCCGCCCGCACCTCGTCCGGCATCTCCTGGGGGATAGCGAACCCGCGCTCGGCGTACACCTCGATCCGCTGCGTGTCGCCCACCAGCATGTCCACCACCCGCCGCGGGTCGCCGATGCTGCGCACGTAGTCGTCCAGCTCGAGCGGGTTTGAGGCGCACACCACATCGACCTCCGGCCAGATCAGCCTGCAGGTGGCGTAGGCCCGACGCTGTTGGTAGGGCCGCGACATGATCAGCACCGACTTCACCGGGATCTGGCGTTCGGCCAGGAGCGCACGGGAGAATTCGAGGTTCTCGGCGGTGTTCGTGGCCCGCGGCTCCACGAGAACCGCCTCCGGGGGCACACCCTGCTCGACGGCGTACTCGCGGTAGTGCACCGCCTCTCCACGCGGGAACCTTTCGACCGTGGTCGGGGCGTTCGCACCGGTGAAAACAATCCATGGGAACAGGCCTGCTTGAAACAGGCGCGATGCGACCACTGCAACGCCGAGGTCATGGCTGCCCAGCCCGATGCCCACGTCGCACGGGCGTAGCTCGTGGTGCATGTCGTGGTATCGCCACAGCGTCGCCACGTGAGCACGGACTTCGTCTGAGAGCACGTGAGTCGGCACTTCGGTCTGCCGTTCCATCAGCGCCCGCCAGGTAGGGCGAGCGCTGGAGTTTGGTTCACGCCCCGTTTACTCATGATGTCAGCGTAGGGCAGGCCGGGCGACGCAGATCAGCTACAGCACGTCTGTCCAGCGGGGGGCATTCAGGTAGGGCCGACACCATCAGCGCCATCGGCAGCCGCTCCCTCCGTCGGTGCCCGCTCGCGTACCTGAACCCACAACGCCATCTCGCCAGCCTCGCGGACGGCCGCACCGCGCACGGAGCGAGCCCACGCGATCTGCGGCAGATGAGCGCCTCGGTAGGGCGAGGCGCTTGTAGTTTCGCGACCCGGACTGGTGTTTTCAGCTCCGATCCGAACGACGCCAACTTCGCAGCGCTTCCCGCTCTGTCCGGCACGCTGCGACGTCCGCGTGCAACTTGCTGGTCCAGCTGTGTCCGCCGCGAGTCGCCGTTACGCGGATCTCGACCTGATCGAGGGTAGGCATACCAGCATCGCTCTCCGCGAACTCCACCCGCCAATGTGCCCGGTCGCCGACATCCAGCCCGGCCGGCTTGACCCCTTCGTACGCATGCACCGCAGTGAACCGCGGCTCCCCCGGCTCGACTCCGTTGATGCCGGGGGTGAACGAGACGCCATCGGTTAGCAGATCGACTCGCAGCTCATCAAGTGGGCCAGCTGGCGACGCTGCGACGCCAATCATCAGCCTGTGCCAACCATGGTGGCCGGTCTCATCACCGTTAGGGTTCTCCACCTCAGCAGTGAACTGCGGCGCTTGCTGCTGCTGGAGCAGCTTCGCAGCCGTCGCTGCTGACTCTGCCGAGGCCACATACGAAAGCCACGCGAACAGTGCAGCGGCGGCCGCGATCGCTGCGGCCACCCATTCAGGAGCATTTCCCCAGTCAGGCATGACCAACATCGTAGCGACTGACTACGATAGGAGAGTTCGTCAGAACCCCAGCCTCGCGCAGCATCAGATGGGACGTATGCGAACAACTGCACGCAAAAAAATGCCAGCCGCACGAGCTTGCAGCAGTCGACCAGAGAAGATGTCAGACCTGCCCCGTAAAGTAGCCGGGTGGCGAGCAACCATCTATTCAACGGCCGCGAATTAGCGGCAGACCTGGGCACCAACCTCAAGCAGGTCATGGACGCCCTGAACGCCTGGAACGATGACGACTTCCTGGCGCGCACCGACGCCGACCTCATCACCGAGCTCGTCGCCGTCGGCGCCGTCGAATGCCCGGCGCTGCATCCGGACGAGTGGTACATGGACGAGAGGCCCACCGAGGCTGAGCGCTCGGTGGTCAATATGTTCGGAGAGCGCGTACGCGAACGAGTCGTTCAGTACACAGTCCGGATCCCCTTCAGCGGCCACCCGGCTCCGTTCACGATGAAAGCAAGTCAGTACTTCATTGCGCCGATAGAGGCTAAGGTCGACGAGAAGGCCAGCGAGCTGGTGATCGTCTGGGAGGGAACCCGCCCCGATCCGGAGGCAGTCAGACAGTGGTTTCGCACACGAATCGATCGCATCGAGAAGGGTCTGGGCTTCGCTCGCGCTGACATCAACGCCCATAACAGCAACCTACTTAACCAGATGCCGCAATGGGTGGCCCAACGCCGCGCACGACTGCTCGCGGCGCGGCAAGTCCATGCCAGTATCGGCATTCCGATCCGGCGGCGGGCTGACGCCAACGTCTACGCACTGCCGGTACAGCGGCGTCGCCTCGTCACCCGCACGACGCAGTCGAGCCGGGCCCAGGCTAATCCCTTTGAGCCCGAGCCGGCCCTTGAAAAAGCAAGCTACGAAGATGCACTCGCGGTCCTGCGTAACGCGCGTAACGCGTTCGAGCGCAGTCCATCGCTGACCGAAAAGCTCGGCGAAGAACTCATCCGTGATCTGCTGCTGATCCTCTTGAACGCTCAATTCGAGGGCAGAGCTGGCGGCGAACTATTTAACTGCGGCGGCAAGACCGACATCCTTATCCGCGAGAAGGACGCCAACGTGTTCATCGGGGAGTGCAAGATCTTCGGACCCAAGGACGGCGCCACCAAGATTACGGACACGATCGATCAACTCTTGGGCTACCTGACCTGGCGCGACACCAAGGCCGCGTTGTTGCTGTTCATCCGGGACCGCGACGTCACCAGCGTGATCGGCAAGGCCGTCGCGGCGTTCGAGGCGCATCCGAACTTCAAGCGGCGTGGCTCGACCGCCTCGGACGAGCGGTACGACTTCGTGGTCCACGCGAACGGTGACCCTGCCCGCGAGATGCACATCGCGTTCCTGCCGTTTCTAGTCGGCGGTGCTCGGTAGCTGAGCAGCCTGTTGCGTTAATCGCCCGAGCGCTCGTCGGCCACGTTTGTCGCCCTAGCGAACGGACTCAATTCGGGCAGGGGCAGTTGCTTCATATGGCCGACGTTGCCCCTCAGGGCGCCGAATGCATTGCGGCTCCTACACCCCTTACTGCGGCCCGGCTACCGCGTTCTGCCCTAGATCGCCGGACCTCGGCTCCGAGCCCATTCGGGATTCGCCCCCCGAACCGATCAAGAACCGCCGACTGCCGCAGCCCCCGACCACCCGACCATCGTGCGGAGCAGCCACGGAGCGGTGTCCTAGAGCAGCCCGCCGCATCCCACCGTTACCGCCCCCGATGCTCCTGACCACCCGCCACGGCCGGACACGAACAAGGCCCCGACCCAGTGTGAACCACCAGGTCAGGGCCTATCTCGTTGGTGCGCCGCCAGGGACTCGAACCCCGAACCCGCGGATTAAGAGTCCGCTGCTCTGCCAGTTGAGCTAGCGGCGCTCGCTGACAACGACGAGCACGCTAACACGTGCGCGAACCGACCTCGGAACCCCTCCCCGGCCCGCGTTCAGTGCGCCGGGTTGGGCGTGTGCGGCAGTTTGCCGAGTTGCTTCCAGTTCGTCTCGGCGACGTCCACGCCGTAGTGCTTGGCGGCGGCGAGGATGTTCTGGAAGGCCAGGTCGCGGTCCGCGTCGGTGACGCCCTGCACCTGGTCGAAGCGGGCGATGGCGTTGTGGACGTGGCTGGCGTCGGTCATCGGCTCCTTGCGCTTGCCGGGGAAGGCGAAGACGGTCTCCGGCAGCTCGCGCTTGTCCTTGTCGGTCAGGCCGCCGTGCTTCTCGTGGGGCTTCCAGGTCGACTTCATCGCCCACCATTACCCATTTTTCGTCCAGACGTACGCCCGGACCGGCTTGATTAAGGGTGTTTAAAGACCCTGTCCGGCACGCGCGGCGAATGCCTACCATACGGCGGCCGTGACCGTTCGGGTCAGCCTGTCGTGTGTTCGTTGGGAGTGACCCGTGTCGTACGAAGGCCCGCCGCCGTCCCGTCATCGTCCCCCGGGGTGGGCCACCCACAAGAGACTGAGCGTCGCCGCGGGCGCGGCCGTCGTGCTCGTCGTCGCGGCCGGCGCCGTGTACCTGGGCAACGGCGCCGCGCAGTCCGAGCCGTCAAACGCGGCCAACGCCGCCGAGTACCCGTCGCCGTCGGCCGGGCAGCCGGAGTCGTCCGGAACGGCGGTGTCGGCCCCGGCGACACCTTCGGTCTCCGCGACTCCGTCGACCGACGCGACGCCGTCGGCCGCTGCCGCACCGAAGGTTCCCACCACCGGCTGGGTTCCGATCGACCGGGCGGCCTGGAAGGCGCAGGCCGACGCGTACCAGGCGTTGAAGATCGACCCCGCCCCGGCCGGTGTCGGCGACCTGCCGGAGTTCCGGGCGGACTGCCAGTACAGCCACCGACTGCCGGACGACCCGATCGTCGCCCCCGGCCTCCCGGGCGCCTCACACATGCACTCCTTCGTCGGCAACAAGGCCGTCGACGCGAACACCGTCGCCGGAGACCTGACGAAGTTCACGGCCACGTCCTGCAAGCCGATCCAGGATCACTCCGCGTACTGGGTGCCCACGCTCTACGACAACGCGACCGGTAAGCCGGTCGAGACCACCGGCTTCCGGGTCTACTACCGCTCGCTCGCGAAGAACTCGACCGGCCAGATGCCCATGCCCAACGGCCTGCGCATGATCTCCGGGGATGCCAAGAAGAAGCAGCCGACACCGCGCGGCGCGACCGGCCAGTTCTACTGCGCCTTCTACGGTCCCGGCGACCTCGACGGCGTCGCCCGCAGCACCAACGGCAACTGGCCGATCTGCGGCGGGACCGCCACGCTGCACTTCATGCTGCAGTTCCCGGACTGCTGGGACGGCAAGCACCTGGACAGCCCCAACCACAAGGACCATGTGGCGTACGGCAGCGGCGGTACCTGCCCGCCCGGCCACCCGGTTCGGATCCCGGCGATCACCTTCGACATCCAGTACCCGGCCAAGGGCACCCCGGCGGGCTACTACCTCTCCTCCGACAAGGCGGGCAAGAGCGCCTCGTCGATGCACGGCGACGCGTTCGTGGTGTGGGACGTCAACACCATGAACAAGCGCACCAAGAACTGCGTCCTGGGGCGCAGGACCTGCGACAACTACGGCTACCAGAAGTAGTCGGGGCCGGACCGGAGAACGGCCCGGCCCCGACTGACGATCGCCTAGGGCCAGTTTCATAAGGGCGGTCGAGCCGAGGCGGAGTCCGGGCGGCGATCCGGCAAGGCGCGGTTTCGTCCGGATACCGGTGTTGTATCCGGACGACACCGCAACGCCGCCGGTCGTCGTCCGGGCCCGCCGCAGGCCGGCCAGTTCTTATGAAACAGGCCCTTAGCTACGCAGCGTCCACTGCTGGTTGGCGCCGCCGTTGCACGACCAGAGGATGATCTTCGTGCCGTTGGCGCTGGCCGCGCCGTTGGCATCGAGACAGAGCCCGGACTGGCCGTTCGTGATGGTGCCGTTGCTGTTGATGTTCCACTGCTGGTTCGCGCCGCCGTGGCAGTCCCAGATGATGACCTGGGTGCCGTTGGCCGTGCCCGCCCCGGACGCGTCCAGGCACTTGTTGCCGTACACCATCAGCTGCTTGCTGGACGTGGCGGTCCACCGCTGGTTGGTGCCGCTGCCGCAGTCCCAGAGCTGCGCCTGGGTGCCGTTGGTGGTCGAGGAGTTGGGGACCTCGACGCAGCGGCCGGACTGGCCGCCCACGAGCTGGCCGCCCTGCTGGGTGCCGCCGCCACTCTGCTGCCGGACGAGGGAGGTCGACTCCGCCGACCGGTTGCCCTGGGCGTCGACGACGTAGAGGCGGTACTCGCCCTGGGTCGACGGCACGGCGATGGACGTGGCGTTACCGGCCGCCCGGGTCATCGTCGCCCCGGCCGTGAAGGTGGTCGTGCCCAACGGGGCCAGCCAGACCGACTTGCCGGCGTCGCCGGTGCTCCGGATCGGGATCGTCGCCGTGGCGCTGGTGACGTACGTGCTGGCCGGCAGCACGTAGTTGGACACCGAGAACCTGCTGGCCGGGATGATGTCCCGGTAGGCGTCCTCAAGACCGGAGCTGGCCGCGATGCCGTACGCCGCCGCCGGCCAGACGTAGTCGGAGGAGACGAGGATGTCGGCGACCGTGCTGTTCGGCAGGTTCTTGTTCGACACCTTGTTGATCGGGCCGTAGATCTGCGTGATGCTCAGATCGTGCTTCCGACCGAAGTCGTCGGAGTTGATCATCCAGGTGACGTTCTTGTCGATGCTCAGGACGTTGTCCCGGAAGGTGATGTACGCCGAGCCCTCGTCGGGGTGGAGTCCGTACTTGTGGCCCGAGGGCACACCCTGGAAATAGTTGTTGGTGATCGTGGTCCCGGGCTGGCTGCCCAGCGTGTAGATGGGCGCCGTGTCACTGAGGCGCTGGACCGTGTCGATGATGTGGTTGTAGCTGATGGTGTTGTTCCGCGCCGTCGTGGTCGGCCGGTTGGGCGCGATCGAGCCCGATGACCCGTCGAAGTTCCACCAGCCCCAGCCCATCGTGATGCCCGACCAGGGGGCCTTCTCGATCCGGTTGCGCTGGATCGTCAGGGTGTCGACGAAGTACGCCGAGATGGGGCTGTGCCCGTTGAACAGGACCGCGCTGTCGTACAGGTAGTTGTTCTTGATCTCGATGTTCTTCGGCAACCCCTCGACCTGCGGGAGGTACTTCTCCCGGTTGCTCGACGTGCCGTCTCCGATGTAGACGTGCTGCGGATGGCCGACGTCGATGGCGGAGCCGGCGACGTCGTTCGTGTAGTTCCCGATCAACTGCGAGTTCTGCACGTCGTTGACCATGCTGATGCCGTCGGCGCCGGTGTGCTGGACCCGGTTGCGTTGCAGGAGGATCCCGTCGGCGTTCTGCACCTGGACGATGCCGGGCGTGACGTCCACGTTGCGGTAGTAGTAGACGTGGAAGTTGCCCTTCGCGTACGCCTGCGCGCCGAGGTTGCCCTGCTGCGCCTGCTTGAAGGACGAGCCGGCGACGTTGAACAGGTTCCAGTCGGAGTGCTGCACGGTCAGGCCGGAGAACGTGATGTTGCGCGCGTGGCTGGTGGTCGAGGTGCCGGCGACCCGCAGCACGGTGGTGACGTTGTTCGGCGCGTACACCGACGCGTTCGTCATGTCCTCGGAGCTGGCCTTGTAGTAGTAGACCGTCTTGGTGCCCTTGTCGAAGTAGAACTCACCGGGGGCGTCCAGGAACTCGTACGCGTTCATGAGTTTGTGGCTGCCGCCGACCTGGGCGTTGCCGTTGAACGCGCCCTGCGCGATGGCCGCGCCCGGCTGCTGGAACAGGGCGACCCGGTTCGAGCCGTCGGTGGTCACCTGGCGGACCCCGACGATGGCGGTGGTCCAGGTCGTGCCCGTCTCGATCTCGATGTCGTCCTGGTTGCGGGGGATGGCGGGGAAGTCGTTCTGGCTGTACTTCGCGCCGTCGCACTGGGAGCCCGACTCCCACGCCCAGGACGCCTGACCGGCGGTGACGTTGTACGTCCCGTAGCACCCGCCCGAGCTGACGGTCTTGGTCGCCATCTGCGCCCGCTTGTCGTTGACGTACAGCGTGCGCAGCTTGGTGCTGCGATCCAGCGGCGCCTTCCAGATGTTGCCGCTGTGCTGGGTCCAGCCGGTGACCGGGACGCCGCCGTCGAGGATGGGGGTCTCGCCGGGATAGGCGGCGTAGCTGATCCGGTACCCGTTGGTGCCGGAGTCGCTGGCGCCGAACTCGACGGTGCTGGTGACCGGGTATCTGCCGCCACGCAGGTAGACGTTGATGTCGCCGGACATGTTCGCGTTAACAGTACGGACGACGTCCCGCGCGCGTTGCACCGTCTTGAACGGTGACGCCTGCGTGCCTGCGTTGGAGTCGTTACCGTCCGGGGCGACGTAGTACGTCTCCTGAACCGCGGCCGAGGCGGGCGATTGACTGATCACCACGGCCGGCAGCGTGGCGGCGACGAGCGCCGCCGCGAGCAGTGCCGTGCGGGTGGTGGATGCGGCTGGTCTCACGTGCTGTCCTCTCTCACTTGTCGTCGACGTTGGTGCCTGGGACGTGCATCGAGCGACAAGCAGGGAACAGCGACGCCACCAAGGATCGGCGGGGGGCGCGTGGTGCGGCCCGACCACACTCTTTTGCCAATCGCTACGAAGTCTTGGGCGGAGCGTATGTCAGACGTGTGACGAATGCAATACGAGATTGGGTCCCATCTATGTCTAAATGCCTGTCAAAAGCGCAAAGCAGACGAGCAGCACAATGCTTGATCGTCGATCATCCGATGAATTCGGAATCGGCTCGGGCCGAGGGACACCAGCACCCCGGCCCGAGCCGTCCGGATCAGCGCAGCGAGAAGTCCGCCAGCCGCAGTGGAGAGTCGAACACCAGGTAGACGTCGTGGGTCCCGGCAACCCGGGCAACCTCGGCACTGACGCTGACGTACCGGTAGTCGTCGCCGGTGCTCGGCACGGTGGCCGTACCGAGCAGTCGGCCGGTGGGCGAACCCAGCCGAACCTGGATCGTGCCGGTGCCCGCCGTGGCCTTGGCGACCCGAGCCGTGAAGGTGTGGCCGCCCGGGCGCAGAGCGGACTTCCCGAAGGAGATCCACTGACCGGCTGCGGTGGCGCCCACGGCCGTACCGCGTACCTTCGTCTCGTCGACGAGCCGGACCCCCGCGTACCCGTCGAAATTCTCGGCGCGGGTCGTCCGGGTCAGGTCCCGGGCCGGGATCGTCTCACCGCGGACCGTGACCGCCGTGCGGGCCCGGACATCGGTGGCGCTCGCGCCGACCATCAGGTCGTACGCGGACGACTCGACCACCCACCGACTCCGGGTGACGTCCCAGTTCGCGAGGTCGGCGGCGCGCACCCGCAGCGTGACGGTGCGGGTCTGCCCGGGGGCGAGGTCGACCCGCTGGAACGACCTGAGCGCCCGGATCGGCGTCTTCACCCGCGAGGTGCGTTGGTGGCTGTAGAGCTGGACGACCTCGGAGCCGGCCCGGCTACCGGTGTTGGTCACGTCGACGCGGGCCGTGATGGTGCCGTCCGCCGCGACCGAACGGTCGTCCGCGCGGAGCTGGCCGTACCGGAACCCGGTGTACGACAGCCCGTGGCCGAACGGGTAGAGCGGCTTGGCGGTGCTGTAGAGGTAGGTCTGCCCGGACGAGATGACGTCGTACTCCAGCAGGTCCGGCGGTAGTTGCCGGTCCGAGCGGTACCAGGTCTGGGTGAGCTTGCCGGACGGGTTGCGGTCACCGAACAGGACATCGGCAACGGCGTGACCCGTCTCCGCGCCCGCGTGGGTGGTCCACACGATCGCCGGCACGTGCTCCTGCTCCCACCCGATCGTGACCGGGTAGCTGGTCTGCAACACCAGCACCGTTCGCGGATTGGCCTTCGTCACGGCCTTGACCAGCGCCTCCTGGCCCGCGCTCAACGCCATCGAGGTGCGGTCGTGGGCCTCGCGCCCGTTGATGAACGGGTTGCTGCCGACGACCAGGACGGCGGTGTCGGCCGCCTTCGCCGCCGCGACGGCACGGTCGACCCCGCTACTGATCACCTCACGCTGGAAGTGGGTCGCCTCCGCCGCGCTGGACGCCCCGAGCTTGAGCGCGCCGTCGTCGCCGACCGTGACGTACGTGTTGACGCCGAACCAGCTCTCCGTCGTCTCGTAGCCGGCGTAGCGCAACGCGACCGTCCCGTCGGCCTGCGGCTCCAGCGTGAACTGCTGCTGGACGTACCAACCGTTCGGCTGCTCGTCCCGGGTGACGAACGGCCCCCAGTTGTAGCCGAGGTAACGGCCGTTCGCGGCGTTGCGCAGGGTCACCACGTTCTGTCCCCAGTCGACGCTGTCGAACTGGGCCGCGAGCGACGCGTCGGTGCCGGTGGCGGCGACCGGGTCCGCGTCGGTGGTGCCGGTGGCCGTCACGTACCGGCCGGTGGACGGGTCCTTCAGGGCGATCCGGTCCGCCCCGTCGAGCCCGTCGACGCTCGCCGAACTGCCCAACCGCTCGCGGATGCCGTCCAGCGCGGTCACCTGGTACGGCAGGTCGGCGCCGTACCAGTCGGTGTAGAGGGTGTCGGCGAGTGGACCGAGCACGGCCACCTTGCGGGTCCGGGCCGGGTTCAGCGGCAGCGCCTGCCGCGAGTTCTTGAGCAGCACCATCGCCTCGCCGGCGGCCTGACGGGCCAGCCGTTGGTGTTCCGGGCTGTTGATGACGTCCGGGGTGATGCCGCCGTACCGGCCGCCGCCCGGGTCGAACTCACCGAGGCGAAAGCGCAGGTTCAGGATCTCGGCGATCCGGGCGTCGATGTCCGCC
The DNA here is from genome assembly GCF_040656575.1 of Micromonospora sp. NPDC049801. NCBI lineage: Bacteria > Bacillati > Actinomycetota > Actinomycetes > Micromonosporales > Micromonosporaceae > Micromonospora > Micromonospora sp. NPDC049801. The sequence goes on from NZ_JBFAMS010000009.1 coordinate 91,026, forward strand.
TCGGTGAGCAGGCCGTCGGCGAGGGCCTGCTTGATGGCGCTGACGGTCGGCTGGGCGTTGGTGTCGTCGGTGATGAAGCTGTTGAGGCCGGCCTTGACGATCGCGGCGTTCCCCTGCGCCTGGGTCGGGTAGTAGCCCTGCGAGGCGACGAGGTTGTTCGGCGCCCAGGCGTCCGTGACGTTCATCAGGGGCTGGTCGGTCCAGCTCCGTACCACCGTCGCCAGGTCCGGATCCACGGTCGCCGGGCGGCCGTTGACCAGGTTGTACGAGGCCATCACGCCGGTCGCCGCGTCGGCCGCGATGGCCGGCTTGAAGGCGGCCCGGTCGTACTCGTTGAGCACCCGCGGCGGGACGTTCGACGAGGTGACGTCGCGCCGGACCTCGTTGTTGTAGGCCAGGTAGTGCTTGAGGGTCGGCGCGCTCTTGAGGTGGTCCGGGTCGCCCCCGGTCATCCCCGAGCCGTACGCGGTGGAGATCTTCGCGGTGAGCAGCGGGTCCTCGGAGTAGCCCTCCTCGTTGCGACCCCAGCGCGGGTCGCGGAGCAGGTTGACCACCGGCGCCCAGAGGTTGAGACCCCAGACCCGCGGGTTCTGCGCGTGGTAGCCGCGCGCCTCGTCGCCCACGGCCGACCCGACCCGCTGGATCAGGTCGGGGTTCCAGGTGCTCGCCATGCCCACCGGCTGCGGGAAGGACGTGCCGCGGGCCTTGACCACCGCGCCGTTGTTGTCGATGTCGGTCGACCAGGCGACGCCGTGCAGCGCCTCGGTGCCGGTCTTGAACAGGCCGATGCCCAACCGGGGAACGGCCGGCTGGTACTGGTGCAGCCAGGAGATCTTCTCGTCCAGCGTGAGCCGGCCGAGCAGGTCGTCGACCCGGACCTGGACGGGCAGGCTGGGGTCACGGAACGGGTAGGTGGGGTCGGCGTGTGCCGCGCCGGGGACGGTCGGCAGGGCGAGCAGGGCGAGCGCGAGCGCGGTGATTCCGCGCCGAAGGCGCCACTTCCGCATGCGATTCTCCTCATGTCGTACGACAGGCGCGATTCAGCGCCAAGACCGGCGTGGCCAGGCTCGACACCCGGCTGACGGGCCTGAACGACGAATCGTCGAAGCGCTTCGACGACCCGGCCGCGTAACCACGGCCATGAATGTGGTGATCGCGCAACTATAGAAGCGCACCAATTGATGGGCAAGGCCGGACGCTCGCGCGCCGAGTCCACGACGATTCCGTACGGTCCGGTGCCGGGTAGGGTCGACCCCGAGACCCACGCGCCGATCCGGGGGGACGTCACCAGGTGAGCGCCCATTCGATGGTGCTGTTCGTGCTCGCCGCCGTGGCGGTCATCGTCGCCGTCCGGTGGGTGGCGTCCCGTACCGGCCTGCCGGCGGCCGCGCTGCTGCCGCTCATCGGGATCGTGTACGCGCTGCTACCCGGCCCCAACATCGGCCTCGACCCGGAGCTGGTGCTCATGGTCGTGCTGCCGCCGCTGCTCTACAGCGCGGCGTTGGACTCCTCACTGCTGGACATCCGCCGGAACCTGCGCATCGTGGTCAGCCTCTCGGTGATGCTGGTGCTCCTCACCGGGCTGCTCGTCGGCCTCGGGTTCCACCTGTTCGTCGCGGGCGCGACCCTGGCCGCCGGCATCGCGGTCGGCGCCGCCATCGCCCCGCCCGACCCGGTGGCCGCCCTCGCGGTGGGCCGCCGGGTCAACCTGCCGCCGAAGATGGTCACGATCATCCAGGGCGAGGGGCTGCTCAACGACGCGACAGCGCTGACGATGCTCAGCGTCGCGGTGGCCGCCGCCGTCGGTGGCACGTTCTCGTTCCCCGCCGCCGTGGCCCAGTTCGTGCTGGCGGCGGTCGGCGGGGTCGCCGTCGGCGTCGCCGTCGCCTGGGCGAAACGACTGGCCCGCCCGCTCACCGCGGACCCGCTGCTGTCCAACGCGATCTCGCTCGCGACACCGTTCGTGGCCTACCTGCTGGGCGAGGCGTTGCACGTCTCCGGCGTACTCGCCGTGGTGATCGCCGGGCTGATCGTCGGCCACCAGACGCCCCAGGTCGGGTCCGGGGCCGCCCGGCTCCAGACCAGCGCGGTGTGGCGGCTCGTCGACTTCCTCCTCGAAGGCTTCGTCTTCCTGCTGATCGGCCAGCAGCTCCCCGAGGTCGTCAAGGGACTGCGCCAGTACGACACGTCGACGATCGTCATCGCCGTCGCGGTTTCCGTGGGTGTGGTGCTGCTCCTGCGTCCCGGGTGGCTGGTGCTGACCCAGTCGCTCCCCCGGTCCCTGCACACCCGCCTCGGCGGCATCTCCGAGCAGGACGACGCCGACGAGCCGAACACCGCCCGACAGGTCGCGCGGGCCGACCGCAACGCCCGCCGACTCACCTCCCGCGAGGTGGTGGCGCTGAGCTGGTCCGGCACGCGCGGCGTCATCAGCCTGGCCGCGATCTTCACCCTGCCGCTGACCACCGACGACGGGTCACCCTTTCCCGACCGCGACCTGCTGCTGTTCTGCACCTTCGTGGTCGTGCTCGTGACGCTCGTCGGTCAGGGTCTGACCTTCGCACCGCTCGTGCGGATGCTCGGCCTGCGCGCCAACGAAACCGACCAGGCCCGGGTACGCAACGAGGCCCGCTCCGCGGCGGTCGAGGCGGCTCTGGCCCGTCTCGACGAGGTCGCCGCCGCCGAACCGGACAGCGCGGTGGCCGTCAACACCACGCGTACCCAGTTGCTGGCCCGCCTCGCGCGTTACCGCGGCCGGCTCGACCTGCTCGAACAGAGTGGATCGTCGGAGATCCCCACGTCACCGCAGTACGAGACGGCGCTGCGGGTCCGCCGTACCGCGCTCGACGCGCAGCGCGAGGAGTTGGTGCGCTGGCGTGACTCCGGGCGGCTCCCGGACGAGGAGCTGCGGGTCCTGGAGCGGGAACTCGACCACGAGGAGTTGCTGCTCCCCAAGCGGCAGTAGGTTCGCACCGATGGGGGCGCACCGGTGGTCGACCGACGGATCCGGACCTCGCCCGGCCGGCCCGACTACGAGCCGGCACCGACCGGTGGCATCGGCCGCACGGACGCCTCGGTGGCCAGCCGCGCGGCCAACCGCTCATCGAGGTACGCCGTCAGCCGCGCGTCCTCAGCCGGCGTCAGTGTTGTCCGGCACAGGTAGCGGGGCTGCTGGTCTGCGCAGTCCAGACGGTACGCCTCCCGCATCCGAACGGCGTGCCTGATCGCCGTCCACGGCAACCGCAACGTCGCATGGGCGGCGTGCCACTCGATGGCCTCCGCGGTGAACACGTACCGCACCGGCGCGCTCAACTCGGCGTGGCCTCGCAGGTACGCCGAGCCGTTGATCAGCCCCACGACGAACCAGACCACCCCGAACGGGAGGCCGAACAGCCCGGCGAGGAGCCAGCCACCATCGGCCGAGAACGTACCGAGACTCGTGATCGACAACAGCAGCCCCGAGATGACGAACAGCAGACTCATCCGCCGCAGATCCCGTCGCCGCAACCGCGTGTACCGGACGTCGGGGGTGACCAGCAGGTCGAACCCGTCCCTGACGCCCGCATCGTCGAGCTTCTCGTCGCCCACCCCGTACCCCCGTCGTCGATACCAACCGGGAAGAACCTAGACCCGGGCCGCCCGAGGGTCGATCGGTGGCTGCTCAGCAGCGCGCCGCCCGGCGTCTCGTGTCGCCCAGCCGCCACCGATCACCGCAGCGCCAGCGTGACCTGCCCGGTCGCGACCCCGGACGGGTCCACCACCACCGTGTACGTGCCGGCGGCCGGCAGCGTCGTCCGGTCGATGTCACCAGCCCCATTGATCACACATCCGCTGGTGATCGGGCTGCCGTCGGGGGCGCGTAGCTCCAGCACACCGCACTGGTCGGGCAGGTCGGAGGCGGTCGCGGTCAGACTCACCGACGTCCCGGCGGCGGCGGTGAACCGGTAGCTCGTCACCGCCCCCGGCCGGTCCACGGTGGCGACGACCGGCGGACCGCCAACGGTGATCGTCGCCGCCCGGTCGCGGCTGCTGACCAGCCGCAGTGTGGTCGTGCCGGTGGTGCGTCCGGTCGGATCGACCACCACCGTGTACGTCCCGTCGGCGGGCAACAGCGTGCCGTCGATCTCGCCAACGCCGTTGATCACGCAGCCGCTGCTCAGCAGCCGGTCTTCGGTGTCGCGCAGTTCCAGCGGGGTGCACTGGTTGGGCAGTGTGCTCGTGGGCGCCTCGACGAAGACGCGCTCGCCCTGCTGCCCGGCGAACCGGTACCGGGCCCACGCGCCGGGCTGCTCCAGGGTCGCGGTGACCTCCGGGCCGTTCGCCTGCAGCGTGCCGTCGACGTCCCGGGCCACGTACACCCGGACGGCGGCTCGTCCGGTGTCGCCGGCGGCGGCGGTGACCCGCACGGCGTACGTGCCGGTGGTGGTGAGGTCGACGCGGTCGATGTACCCGACGCCGCCGATGGCGCAGCCGGCTCCGAGCAGCCGGTCGGTCGGGTCGGTGAGCACGTACGGCGAGCAGCGGTCGGCCATCCCCGGCGCGGTGACGTCGACGAAGACGGCGTCCCCGGTGCGCCCGTTGAACGTCAGCGGCTCGCCGCCCGGGGTGAGGCTGGCCGTGGCGATCGGCACGGCGCTGATCGGCGGGGCGATCGGCGGGGCGATCCGTTCGGTGGTGGCCCCGGCGACGGCGAACTCACCACGCCCGCTGACGGCGACGTCGAAGACGCAGTCAGCGAGCGGGCCCGCCGCAGTGACGCCGGCCCACCGGCAGATCCGTTCGGCGGCGGCACGCCGGGCCGGGTCGAGGTCGGCGACGGTCACCTCCCGCTCGGGGAAGGTCCGGTCGGTGAACGTGCCGGTGTCCTCGCCGTCGCCGTACGGGAACAGCGAGCGGTCCTGGGTGAGCCGCCAACTGTCCGCGTACGACGGGTAGAGCGTGGCGAACGGCACGGGCTGGGCGAGGGCCGCGCTGCCGGCGGGGGCGATGTCGTCGGCCGGGTCGCCGTCGAAGTCGCCGAGCAGGCCGCGTACCTTCCCGGCCCGGCCGTCGGCGAGCCGGACGAGCACCCGGTAGCCGTAACGGCCGATCTGGTCCACCGCCGCCGCCGAGCCGTCCGGCCACGTCACGTCGTACCCGTCGGTCTCGCCGGTGTCGGACGGGCGGCGGGTGAGGTTGCCGCCGGCCAGGTCGGTCCGCTCCGGTGGCGCGGCGACCGGCGTGCCGTCGACGTGCACCCGGGTGGCGCCGTCGGTGAGGGTGAGCGCGACGCGGTGGACGCCGATCCGGAACGCGACCGCCGAGTTGACCGAGGCGGACCGGGAGCCCGTCATCGGCGACTGCCGGACCTGGACCTCCAGCGGGTCACCTTCGGTCGCGGCGACCAGGGTGAACTCGCCGACGGCCTGGAAGTCGTAGGCGACCCGGTCGAACGTGACCAGGTGCGGGTCGCCGTTGCTGCCGCCGCAGTCGGCGCCGTCCTCACACATCTTCACCGGCCCCTTTGGCGGGGGCGTCTTCTTCGGCGGCTTCTTGCACTCGTCCAGGCTCTTCGGCAGCGGCTTGCCCTTGTAGTCCTTGCGCGGCGGCAGGCCCTTCGCCGCCCGGTAACGGTTCTCCGCCAACGTCGCCCGCACCTCGGCGGTGGGAATGCCCGTGCTTCCGCACTCGCCCGGTGGCACCGCGTCGCGGGAGATGTCGTCGGCGTGGTTCAGCTCGTGGTAGAGCGCGGCGCACGGATCGCGGGCCACGCCGTCCTCGTACGGGTCGGTGGAGGTCGGATTCCAGGTGACGGTGGACGAGCCCTTGCCGTCGGGGCTGTCCGGCGTCTCGAACGCGCCGGAGCCGCCCGGGGTGGGGATGATCCGCACCTTCGGGCTCTTCTTGTCCTTCAGCCGGGGCAGGATGCCGGACGGGTCCCCGCCCGGCGCGGCGAACCCGCTCAGACAGCCGTCCACGGCGGCCTGGAAGTCGACGCCCTTGATCGGCACACCGGAGGTCGGGTCGACCGAGTAGTCGGCCCGCGCCGGGCGGGCCCCGCCGCCGACCAGCGCACCGACGGCCACCAGCAGCAGGACCACGGTGGCGGCGGTCGGCCGGCGGCGTACCCTCAGCAGGATCACCAGCGCGGCCAGGAGCAGCACCAGCAGCAGTACGCCGGCCGCCGGCCAGAGCCAGCGGCGACCGGACGCACCGCCGTCGCCGACCGTGAACGTGGTGCTCCGCAGGGCCGTCGCGCCCGTGCAGGGGTCGACCGCGCCGGTGACCGGCAGTGGCACGTAGCCGGCCGTCACCTCGTACCGGCCGGGAGCGCCGACCGGCCAGAGCGAGTCGAGACCGCCGCCGTCCCCGGTGGCCGCCACCGAGCGGAGCACGACCTCGCCGGGAGCGTCACCCAGCCGGATCCCGGTGAGCGTCACGGTCGCCGTCGCCGCGGGCTCGACAGTGGTCAGACCGGCGGTGGCCGCCGCGGCGATCCCGTCGTCGTGGAAGCTGCGGGCGAGCGTGGGCGTGAGATCGCGCCCGTCCCGGCGTACCCCGGTTATCTGGACGGTGCCGACGGCCGTGGTGGGCAGCGCGCACGCCGACCCGGTGGAGTTCGTGACGGTGAGGTCCAGGCGGACCTGGTCACCGGCGCGGTAGTCCGCCTGCTCGGGCCGCAGGGTCAGGCCGAGGCCGTCGCCGTCGGGCGCCGCGGCGGCGCTCGCCGCCCCGGCCACCAGGGCCGTCACGAGTACGGCGAGTCCGGTAGCCGATCGAAGCGTCCACCTCATGGTGGGGACTGTAGGGGCGCGGCGACGGGATTCCCGCGCTCTGTCGGGGACCGGTCGCCGTGGAGGTAGGGCCTGCCCCACCGGCGACAGTCCCGCTCACCGGCTGTCACCTGGACCGGCCGCTTCATAGCCTGCGAACAGGTTCTCTGTCGCTTACGGGGGTAGTCGTGAAATTCTCCAGCAAAGACCCGCCAGTCGTGCTCGCCGAGCTGCCCGGGACGTCCTCCCGGATCGCCGACGTCGACGCCCTGCGCGCCGTGGCACTGCTGCTCATCCTGCTCGTCAACATCGCCTTCTTCGCCTCCGGCTACCCCTTCCACCTGGTTCCCGATCCCGCCCACGACTCATGGGGTGACCAGGCGGCACTGTGGTCGGTCGAGCTGCTGTTCGCGATGAAGGCGTATCTGCTCTTCGCCTTCCTGTTCGGCTACAGCTTCACCCTCCAGCTCGACTCCGCTGCCCGGCGCGGCGTCGACATCGTCCCCCGGTTCCGGCGACGGTTGGCCGGGCTCTTCGTCCTCGGCGTCCTGCACGCGGTGCTGCTGTTCCAGGGCGACATCCTGACCACGTACGCGCTTCTCGGCCTGGTGCTGCTCGCCATGCGACGAGTCGCGGTCGGAACCGCGCTGCGCGCAGCCGTACTGCTGACCGCCGGGATCGGTTTCGTCCTCGCGCTCGCGGCCGTCGGCGGAACCGAACTGGTCACCGACCCGGCGGCGGCGCTCGCCGCGGGGCAGCGGTCCACCGAGGCGCTACAGGGCGGGCTCGGATCGGTGATCGCCGAGCACGTACGCCAACTGCCGGCGATGGTCGGCACGCTCCTCGTGCAGGGGCCGCTCGCCCTCTCGGCGTTCCTCTTCGGGTACGCGGCGGGGCGTCGCCGGCTCCTCACCGACATCGCCGGGAACCGGCAGCTCCTACGCCGGGTACAGCGCGTGGGCTATCCGGTCGGCCTGGCCGGCGCCGTGGTCTTCGCCTCGGGTGGAGGCACCGGCAACCTGACCGGAGTGACGGTGGGCGTCCTGACCGCGCCGCTGCTCGCGGCCGCGTACGCCGCCACGCTCCTGGAGTTCTTCGCGACCGACCGGGGACGACGGATCGTGACCGTGCTCGCGCCGGCCGGACGGATGTCCCTGTCCAACTACCTGGGTCAGTCGGTGCTCTGCGTACTGGTCTTCACCGGCGTCGGCCTGGGCCTCGCCGGTGCCGTCGCACCCCCGGTCGTGCTCCTCGTCGCGGTCGCGATCTATGGCGTGCAGGTCGCAGCCAGCGCGGCGTGGATGGCACGGTTCCGGTACGGGCCGGCGGAGTGGCTGTTGCGGGCCTGGACCGAGCAGCAGTGGCCACGGTTGCGAGTCGCCGACCACGTATGACGGACGGTACTCGCGCCTTGCTTGGTCACTTCGCAGCCGATCCGCGGGCGTCAAAGCGCGTCGCCGGCTCGCCGACCCGAGGTTGCGGAGGCGGCACCAGCAGATCGACCGCCGCCTGTCGCATCATCTCGACCGCAGACGTCATCCCGTAGCGGCGGTCGAGAATTTCCAAGATGTCCTCTTCGGCCTGAACCCGACCCAGTCTGCCGGAGCGTTTGGCTATGGCAGCCACGGCAGCGCAGGCTCTAACCGGATCAAGGGAGACGGTATTGGCTGCGAACTCTTTGGGCGAGAGCACCTGCAACCCGCGAGGCAACTTACCCGGAGGCAGGTCTCGCACGTTAAGCGTAATGACAGCGCCGGCGTTGGCGACAACCGCGGCAGCAACGAGATGCTCATCGTCGGGGTCGGGCAGGCCGTAGGTACCTTCCAGACCCTCCCACCCACCGACCTCCGCATCGTCGAAATGCTGTCTGATCTGCTCGATGAGGTGCTGTGCTCGCTTGGCGGCCTCGTCAGCTTCATGCCCTCGCTCGATCAACTTTGCTCTCTGCTCGTATTCCAACTCCTCGAGCACGACCGAATTCCACACAGGCCGATACAAGCCCTCGATCGCAAGGGATAGAAGAAAGTCGCGTTGCAGGTCTGGCCAGAGAACACAGGTGTCGAGAAGGGCCGTGAACACTGGCCTATTCTGTCAGGCCCTTGCGGCGTCGTGCGACTGCGCGACGCGTTTCGCGCAGTCGCCGCGTCAACGCGTCGAGGTCTTCCTCGTCATCAATGTCCACTGAGGTTGCTTCAAGCGCGGCGTACTGGTCAGCCCTGCGCTGCGCCCGGTACGCAAGCAGGTCGGGGAGAAGGATGCGTCGGTGAGTCCCCAATCGCTCAAACGGAACCTTGCCCTCGTCAAGCAACTTGACGACCGTCGGTCGACTGACTCCGAGCAGGTCGGCGGCTTGCTGGGTTGTCAGCTTCAGCGTCCGCGGAGCCACAGTCACCGCAAACCCCTGCTGGAGCGCCTCGACAACCTGGCGAAGCACCCCGTAGACCTCGGCTGGAAGCTCGACGCGGTCACCTGGGGTGGCTCCGGCCAGGAAGTAACGTGGTGCGACCGGCCCCCGTCCCGTCCGCTCGTGGGCCTGGATGAAGTCGTGGACCTGGGCAACCTGCCCATCAGCTTCTGGCAGGTACGTCTCTTCCTTCAGTGCAGCCGCAGTCATGACGCCTCCTAGTCGAAATCATCGTAACCACCTTCGTTTCTTTCGTCCACGAAACGGATGAGACAGGCCGAGGGCAACCCGCGATGGACTAGCGCCAGATCCGCCGAACATGAGACTGTCTATGTAACTCAGTGCGTTCCTGTAGCTACATCTAGCGATGTAGGTGGTTTCGATGGAACAGCTTCCGTTGTGGGGACCGAGCACCGACGACGAGCCAAAGCCAGTCCTGGCACGACCAGCAAGACTTCGCCTCCTGATCACAGTGAAGGCGGCCCCCAACCCCTCCGCCCGGTACGGGGAGACGGTTTGCGTCGGGGCACTGGGCCTGGACCCGCCCTGGACGGGGTGGATCCGCCTCTATCCCGTGCACTACCGGGATCTCGACGACGACAGCAAGTTCCACAAGTACGACGTCATCCACGTTGAGGCGCTGCCAGCCAGGCAAGACCAGCGGCGCGAGAGCTGGAAGCCGATCGTGGACACGATCACGACCGAGCGGCATCTTGCCAGTCGGCAATCGCGTCGGAGTCTCCTCGATCCACTCGTCGAAGACTCCATGTGCCGGCTCAACAAGCAGATCCGTGAGGATCCGAGCGGACGATCGATCGCGTTGATTCGCGCGGTTGACATCTCAGCTCTACAGGTCAAGCGACATCCCGGCTGGTCAGCGGAGGACCGCAAGAAGATCGAGGGCTACCTCAACCAGCTCGATCTGCTGGAACCGACCAAGCGCAGCGCACTTCAAGCACCACGCTTCACTGGTGCGTACCGCTACCGTTGCGCGGACCGCCATTGCCGCGGCCACCAGCAGACCCTCTGGGACTGGGAGTTCGTCGCCCTACAACGCAGGCTGGACCGACTCACCGACGCGGAGGCTGCGGAGCAGCTGAGAGACAAGTTCCTCACCCAACTCTGCGGGGCTGACCGCGACGTCGCCTTCTACGTAGGCAACCAGGCGGCACGACCGCAATCCTTCAGCATCGGCGGTGTCTACGCACCGAGACGGCCCGCAGCTCGACACCGATCGCACGTCAACCGATGAGTTCGGCCAGCACGTCGGCATGGCACGGGTCCTCAGTGCGGCACCAGCACGCCAACTGCTTCCCCGTGAGTTCCCGCCGCGCTCGATCAACAAGAGCAGGCTGCCCCACAAGCCATTGCCGATAGAGGCGTAACGCCTCCGCCCGATCATGCTGCCGCAGGCTGAACGGATTGGCCCACGGAGAACGTCGCAACCCGAACCCCTGCCGTCCGACGTACACGGCGCCAGGCGGCACAACCGGGTGGTAGAGGTCTCCCCGCACGCGAACCCGCCGACGTCCCCCCACGCCACCACCGTAATCGTCAACACCCGGCCCTCGCGAGAATGCTCGAGGAAAGTCGGTCGCTCCGGTCCTTCGACTTTTCGACCCGTGCCCACCGCCCGTCGCACGCGAAAAAGGCCCCGACCCGGTAAATCAACCCGGTCAGGGCCTTGCTCGTTTGGTGCGCCGCCAGGGACTCGAACCCCGAACCCGCGGATTAAGAGTCCGCTGCTCTGCCAGTTGAGCTAGCGGCGCTCGTTCGGCAACGGAGAGAACATTAGCACCCCGCCAAGGCGGGCTCCAATCCGGTTACCCGACTCCCCCCTTCGGTCGAGCTTAACGGGCATACAGCCACAAACCATCCATCGGGCCTGGGACGGGGGCGTAGGTCGGGCCACTGATACGGCACGATGTCCGCCAGGTACGCGAGAACAGAGGTGGGGATGGCACGGTTCACGCGAGCCGGGGCGGTGGTGGGCGCTCTGACTCTGGCGGCGTCGCTGGCACTGACCGGGTGCGGCGACGAGCAGAAGAAACCGGAATTCGTCGGCGGGACGTCGGCGGATGCGGGTACCGCACCCGACTCGGCCGCCCCGTCGACGAGCGGCGAGCCCAGCGCGCCCAGTGGGCCGGCGCTGACGCTGAGCCCGGCCGACGGCACGAAGAACAAGCCCGTGAGTACGGAGATCAGCGCCAAGCTGCCGAGCGGCGGGAAGGTGTCCGCGGTCACCCTGACCGCGGCCGGCGGCGCGACCGTGGAGGGCAAGCTCCGCGCCGACGGCTCGGCCTGGGTGCCGTCCGCGCCCCTGAAGTGGGGTACGAAGTACACGGCCACGGTGACGGCGAGCACGCCGGACGGCACGAGCAGCCAGGGCACCAGCTCCTTCACCACGATGGCCAAGCCGAAGTCGACCATCGGGTCCGGCCTGTACCTCTTCGACGACAAGAGCTACGGCGTCGCGATGCCGGTGGTGACCGAGTTCCACCCGGGCATCCCCAAGAAGGACCGGGCGGCGGTGCAGAAGCGGATGTTCGTCAAGACCGACCCGCCGCAGCCGGGCGCCTGGCACTGGGTCGACAACGGCACGCAGGCGTACTACCGGGCGCCGGAGTACTGGAAGCCGGGCACCACCATCAGCGTCCGGATCGCGTTGGCCGGGGTGCCGCTGAGCAACGGCAGGTACGGCGACATCGACCGCAAGGCGACCGCCAAGATCGGCCGGTCGTTGGTGATGAAGGTCGACAACGCCACGAAGAAGATGTCGGTGTACGAGAACGGCGCGCTGACGCGCACCATCCCGGTGAGCCTGGGCAAGAAGAGCACCCCGTCGTCCAGCGGCACGATGGTCGTGATGGAGAAGAAGGAAGCCACGGTCTTCGACACCCGTGACGATCCCGATCCGGCCAACCGCTACGTCACCGACATCCAGTTCGCCCAGCGGCTCACCTGGGGCGGCGAGTACATCCACGCCGCACCCTGGTCGGAGCACGTGCAGGGACGGCAGAACGTCTCGCACGGCTGCGTGAACGTGTCGACGGCCAACGCCAGGTGGCTGTTCGAGAAGACCCGGATCGGTGACCCGATCACCATCAAGGGCACCGAGCGCAAGATCGCCGCCGGCAACGGCTGGACGGCGTGGAGTCTGAGCTGGTCGGAGTTCATCAAGGGCAGCGCGCTGCCGGTACCCAAGGGTGGGTCCGGCCCGGCGCTCTGAGCGTCCGGCGTCGTCGCGCCGGCCCTGCCGATGGCACGGGCCGGCGCGTACCCTTGCACTGCCCGCGCCGTGACGACGGCGGCGGCGACCCTTCGGCTTCGGCAGGAAGACGAACCTCAATCACGAAACGCCGGATAGTAACAAAAATCCGACATCGTGCGCGGCGTGTTCCTGCCCACCCTCGGCAACCAGGACCGGTTCTGACACGTCTTTAGGAGACGATGGGTCAGCGACCACGACTGTGAGGACATCATGCGAGCTAGCCAGGACCAGCTGATCCGGCCCCGCGGACGACGCCGCGTGCTCGCGGCGGGGCTCCTCGCCGTGGCGTTGGCCTTCACCGCCGGCTGCACCGACGGCGACGGCGGCGGCAAGCCGTCCTCGTGGCAGGGCGGGGCCGAGACACCCGCGCCCAAGGCGTCGGCGACCATCGCCGAACCGGCGGCCGATGCCAAGGACGTCCCCGCCTCCACCGGCATCACCTTCACCACGAAGGACGCCCAGGAGACCGCCGTCGAGCTCAAGGACGCGGCCGGCAAGGCGGTCAAGGGGACCCTCGCGGCGGACGGCAAGTCGTGGTTGCCGAGCGAAGCCCTGGCGTACGGCACCAGCTACACCGCCACGGTCACGGCCACCGGCGACGACGGTCGGCCGGCCACCGCGACCAGCACCTTCACCACGATGGCCAAGCCCGACAAGCAGGTCCGGGTGAGCAGCTTCCTCGGCGACAACCAGCAGGTCGGTGTCGGGATGCCGCTGATCGTGAAGTTCAGCCGGGACATCCCGGAGGATTACCGCGACGACGTGCAGCGCCGCATGACGGTGACCTCGACGCCGGCCCAGCCGGGCATCTGGCACTGGGTCAGCCCGACCGAGGTCCGGTACCGGCCGAAGGAGTTCTGGAAGACGAACAGCAAGGTCTCGTACCGCGTCCAGGCGGGTGGCCTGCCGATGGGCGACGGCTACTACGGCCGCGCGGACCTGTCGGTCGACATCAAGATCGGCCCCAAGCTGATCATGACGGTCGACAACAAGACCAAGCGGATGACGGTGACCCGCGACGGCAAGGTGATCAAGACGATCCCGGTCAGCCTGGGCAAGAAGAGCACCCCCTCGTCCAGCGGCACCATGATCGTGATCGAGAAGCTGCGCAAGACGGTCTTCGACACGTTCGAGGAGCTGGGCCCCGAGGACGGCTACCGCACCAAGATTGACTTCGCGCAGCGCCTCACCTGGGGCGGCGAGTTCATCCACGCGGCCCCCTGGTCCGAGGGTCAGCAGGGCAGCGTCAACGTCTCGCACGGGTGCGTGAACGTGTCGATGGCGAACGGCGACTGGCTGTTCAAGAACACCGAGGTCGGTGACCCGATCACCGTCAAGGGGACCGAACGCAAGCTCCAGAACGGCAACGGCTGGACGGACTGGAACATGAGCTGGGACGAGTACGTCAAGGGCAGTGCCCTGCCGTATGACCCGGACGCCCCGGCGGCCCCGGACGCCGCCGGCACCCCGTCGCCGACGCCGACGAGCTGAGCCGAGAGGCTGATCCACTCCAGGTCGGCGATGTCGGGGTGTCCGGGCGGCTGGATACCCGCAGATCGGCGACCTGGAGTGGATCAGCCAGGCGCGCGGCCCGCACAAACAGCTCAGGCCCCCTCCGAGGAGGGGGCCTGACTATTGGGGTGACTGATGGGAATTGAACCCACGACAACCGGGACCACAACCCGGTGCTCTGCCAACTGAGCTACAGCCACCACGCCTCCGACACTCGGTCTGTCGCCCCGGGCGTCGTGCGGACCAATAATAGCCCCACCACCGCGCACGGCGTCCAGCGGGTTCCCCGCCGGCCGAGCGGCGCCGGATCAGAGCTCGGCGGCGATGCCCTTGGCGGTCTCGACGTCCGGGCCGGGCAGCGGCACGAAGATGGTGCGCCGGTAGTACTCCAGCTCGCGGATGCTCTCGCGGATGTCGGCGAGCGCCCGGTGCGCCAGGCCCTTCTGCGGCTGGCCGAAGTACACGCGGGGGTACCAGCGGCGGCAGAGTTCCTTGATCGACGACACGTCGATCATGCGGTAGTGCAGGTGCGCGTCGAGGCGGGGCATGTCCCGGGCGATGAAGCCGCGGTCGGTGGCGATCGAGTTGCCGCACAGCGGCGCGGTACGCGGGTCCTTCACGAAGGTGCTCACGTACTCCAGCACCCGGTCCTCGGCCTCGGCCAGGGTGACCGCCGATCGACGGACCTCCTCGGTGAGGCCCGACTTGGCGTGCATCGTCTGGACGATCTCCGGCATCGCCTCCAGCGCCGCCTCGTCGGCGTGGATCACCACGTCGACACCATCACCGAGCACGTTGAGGTCGGGGTCGGTGACCAGTGCCGCGACCTCGATCAGCTTGTCACTGCCGAGGTCCAACCCGGTCATCTCACAGTCGATCCAGACGAGGAGGTCAGCCACCGGGACAGCCTACGCGCAGCCCACGCCCCGCTGCTGCGCGCTCTTCAGGGGGTGGACCGCTAGGGTTTCTCAAGTGCCAGCCGAACCCATCGCACCGCCCGCCGTCACCGACGACGATCCCGGTGGCCGTACGGTCCGTCGGCTGGTCGCGATCGTGGCGCTGGTCGCCGTGCTGCCCGCGCTCTACCTGCGCAACCTGGTGCACAACTTCTTCGATCTGAAGATCTACATGTCGGCGATGGACTGGTGGACGGCCGGTCACCCGCTCTACGACTACGTCCAGCCGGACCGGGTGCAGGGTGAGTTGTACTTCACGTACCCGCCGTTCAGCGCCCTGTTGTTGTGGCCGTTCGGACTGCTCCGGCTCGGCGTCACCGTGACGATCTTCACGGTGCTCACGGTGGCGGCGGTGGTGCTGACCACCCGGTGGCTGGTGATGCCCGTGATCGTCCGCCATGACCTGCCCCGCACGTTCACCGTGACGGCCGCCGTGCTGCTGGTGCTGGCGGTGGAGATCACCCGCGAGACGATCACCCTCGGGCAGATCAACATGCTGCTGGTCGTGCTGATCCTGGCGGACCTGTTGTTCGCCGTACCGCAGGCGCGGCGCTGGGCCGGGGTCGGCATCGGGCTGGCGACGGCGCTCAAGCTCTTCCCGGGCATCTTCATCGTGTACCTGGTGGCCACCCGCCGGTGGCGGGCCGCCGCGGTGGCGAGCGTGACGGCGGCGGCGGCGACCCTGCTGGCGGCGGCGGTCGCGCCCGGCGACTCCTGGCGGTTCTGGACGCAGGAGCTGTGGGACACCGACCGGGTGGGACGCACCGACTATGTCGGCAACCAGTCGGTCTTCGGTCTGCTGAGCCGGTTCACCGCGCCGGAGAAGCCGGACCGGCTGCTGTGGTTGGTGATCGTGGCGGCGGTGGCCGGCTACGGACTGTGGCGGGCTGCCCGGGCCGCGCGGGCTGGTCACGCGTTGACCGGCCTGACCCTGACCGGCCTGGTCGGTGCTCTGATCAGTCCGATCACCTGGACCCACCACATCTACTGGTTCGTGCCGGCGGTGGTGCTGCTCGCCGACGCCGCGCTCAGCGCGAAACGCCCGGACGAGGCACGCCAGCGGTGGTGGTCCGCCGCGCTCGCCGTGGGCACCACCGCCGTGATCGTCTACGGCGTGGTGACGTTCCAGAAATGGGGTACGGCGCCGGTCCGCACCCACGATCCGGTCGACTTCGTCCTGCAGAACCCCTACGTCCTGCTCAGTCTGCTGCTGCTGGTGGCGCTGCCGGTGCGCGTGTACCGCCCGGTCCGCACGGAGGAAAATTCGCGCCAAATGGACACAAGTCCCCAGTAATGTCCATCGCCGCTAATCTGAACCCATCTACCTCAAGCGTCGCTCGGGTAGCACCGCTCCCCCGGTGAGAGTGGCCCTTCGCGTCGGCAGCGCGAAGGGCCACTTGCCACGTCAGTCCTCCGGCGTCGGCCGGGCCGGCTCCGCGCCGATCGCCGACCGGGACCACTCGGACACGCCGGAGCCGACCGGGGCGAGCTGTCGTACGGCCGGCACCGACCGGACGGGATGGGGATCGCGGACGCCCAGGCCGCTGAGCGACGTGACCCCGAGCCGGCCGGCGAGGACGGGCACCTGGTCCGGTTCGACCACGAAGACCACCTCACGCGGACGCGGTGGGCGCAGCAGGAGCAGCACCGCGCACGCCACCAGCAACACCCCCGCCACCAGCAGTCCCCAGGCGACCGGGCCGACCCAGCCGGCCCGCAGCTCGGCGCGCAGCTCCAGCGTCAGGTCGGCACGGCCGTCCGGGCGCATCACCACCAGGCTCATCGGCTCGCCCGCGAGGTCGTCGGCGCTCCACTCGACGGTGCCGATGCCCTCGCGTACCCAGAACGGAAGGCCCAGCGGCGGGCGGACCGCATCGACGGCCGGGGCCACGGGTGGGACCGCGGCTTCCAGACGGACCGGCAGCGGCCCCCGGGCCAGCGCCACCCGGCGGACCGAGGCGTACGGCACGGACTCCAGCCAGTGGCGCACCTCGGCGGTCGGCGCGAGCCCCACGAACGCCGGGCCATCGGGCGTCCGGGCGTCGAGCCGCAGACGGGTCTGCGTGCCGCGCGCGAAGGGCGCCTCCCGCCGCAGCAGCCGGTCGAGGTCGGTGACCACGACCGCGTGGCCCGGTGTGCGGACGGTTTCGAACCGGGCGGCGTAGGCCCCACCGGGATCGGTGTGCCGGGCGACCAGCCACAGCCCACCGCCGGCGAGCAGCGCCGGAATCCCGATGACCAACAGCAGCATTCCGGCGATTACCCGCACGAACCGCATTCGCGCCGTCCCCTTCCGTAGCCAGATACCCGGCCGACCTTACCGACGTACGCCCGCTGATCAGGGGATATCCACGGCACGGCCGCTCCCGGCCCGGGACGCACGCTGGCCCGCCGGATTTCCGGCGGGCCAGCGGGTGAGCGACGGGATCAGGACTTGGCGGCCGGCTCCCGGCGGGTCCGGGCAAACGCCAAGCCGCCCAGTGCCAGGCCGGCCAGGCCGGCGACGAGACCCGCGACACCGAGGCCGAGGGCGACGCCGTCGCCCTCGTCGTCGTCCTTGTCGGCGACGGCCACGGCGGACGGCGCGGCGGCCGACGCCGTCGGCGCGGCAGCCGTGAGGGTGAGCACCGGGGCGGGCTTCTCCGGCTCCTCGCCGCCCGGCTGCGGCTCGTCGATCCAGCGCGAGACGTTGCCGTCGGAGTACGTCTGGAGGGTCTTGAAGACCATCGTGTCGACCTTCGGCAGCGGCCCCATCGAGACGCCGAACTCCTGGAACTGCCCCGGCTTGACGGCCGCGTCACCCGTGGCCGTCCAAGTGATCTTGGAGACCGCCTCGGTGAGCTGGCTGCCGTGCACCTCGATCGGCGGCTCCACCTTGCGCTTCTCCGTCGCCACCGTCCAGCCCGGCACCGGGATGGTCGACACCGAGCCGACCGGGGCGTTCTCCGGCAGCACCACCTCGAGCTTGGTGGTCGAGGCGGTGTCGCTCTCGTTGGGCACCCGGAACGCCACCCGGGCGTAGCCGCCCTGGGTCGCCTCCTTCGGGTTCACCGTGACGTGGGCGGAGGCCGGACCGGCGAAGCCGAGCACGGCGGTGGCGACGGCGGTCAGCGCCAGGGCGGCAGCGGCGGATGCGGTACGCCGGAGTCGGGTCATGGGTGTCGTGGACCTCTCTAACGGATGGGCACGGTGGCGGTCACCGTGGCCTGGTCGATGTCGGTCGTGCGAGCGGTGATCTTCAACTGCCACTCGCCGGCGGCCGGCAGGCTGATGTCGCCGTACGCGTGGTTGTCGGTCAACGGCAGCAGCGGCACGTCGATCGGCTCGATACCGGCCGACGGCAGCGCGGCGGTCGCCCGCCACTCCACCACCGGCAGCGGCAGGTTGTCCTTGCTGTACGCGTACAGGTGCACCGAGTTGTTGCCCCGCTCGGCCGGGCT
Organism: Micromonospora sp. NPDC049801; assembly: GCF_040656575.1. Taxonomy (NCBI): domain Bacteria; kingdom Bacillati; phylum Actinomycetota; class Actinomycetes; order Micromonosporales; family Micromonosporaceae; genus Micromonospora; species Micromonospora sp. NPDC049801. Next base: position 109,361 of record NZ_JBFAMS010000009.1, read on the forward strand.
CAACTCGACCTGCATCGAGAAGAGCGAGCTGTTCAGGGTGGTGGAGAAGAGGCCCGCCTCGACGCCGGAGGAGTCGGCCGCCGCCGTCCGCGCGGGCGCGGTCTGCACCAGGGTCGCGGACACGGCCAGCACCACGGCGGTGACAGCCAACTCCACCAGGACCGCCCGGCGCACCGGCGCCGGTCGCTGCGCGGCCACCCGCCGACGGACCAACTGCCGGGAGTACGCGGCCACGGCGATCACGATCGCGAACAGCCCGATCTTGGCGAGCAGCAGCCGCCCGTAGGTGGTGCTGAAGAGCGCGTCGAGGGTCGCCACCTCGATCAGCGCCTGCACGGTGCCGGCCAGCAGCAGGGCCGCGACGGCGAGCGCGGCCCAGCGCGACCAGATGGGCAGGATCGCGCCCAACTCCCGCTCGTCGGCCTGGCGCAGCAGGAAGACCGCGAGCATGAGCAGGCCGCCCAACCAGACCGCCATGCTGCCCAGGTGGACCGCGTCGACCACCACGGACACCGCCGGCGCCGGGGAGGCGGCCGGGTGCCCGGCCAGCGGCCAGGTCAGCAGGGCCGCCCCGCCGAGCAGCGCCAGGATGATCGCGTCGGTACGGCCGGCCGGACGTTCCAGCAGCGGCCGCAGCAGGAACGCCGCCGCGGCCAGCAGGCCGAGCCGGACCAGGTGGGCCGCGCCGAAGGTACTGCCGAAGACGCTGCCGAATCCCGCGCCGGTCACGTCGAAGAGGCCACCACCGGCGGTGTAGGGCACCTGCAACCACAGGTCGGCGAGAGTGGCCAGCGCCGTCAGGCCGAGACCGGCCCAGGCCAGCCGGGCGGGCCCCCGCCGGGAGAGCCGCCGGGGCCAGAGCGCGGCGAGCACCAGGACCGGCCCGACCAGCAGCACCAGACCGGCGTACCCGAGGAACCGGGCCACCTTCACGGCGGTGCTCACCACCGGGTTGGCGCGGCTGTCGTTGCCGGAGTCAACCGGCGGCGTCGAGGGCGCGCCGACCGAATAGGTGAACGCGCCGGAGACCGGGTGGCTGTCGGCGGAGATCACCCGGAAGCTCACCAGGTAGGTGCCGCGCCCGGCGGCCGGATCCACCGGAATGGTCACCACCGCGCCCGCGAACGACGGCTCACCCCGGTCGGCCCGGGAGCCGTCCGGAGCGATCACCCGAACCTTGTCGGGGACCTTGCGGACCGACTCGCTGAAGGTGAGCACCACCTCGGATGGGCCGTTCGGCACCACCGAGGAGGCGGCCGGGCTGCTGCTGGACAGCACCGCGTGGGCGCTGGCCGGGGTGGCTGGCGCGATCAACAGGGCGACGACGGTGACCAGGAGGCCGGCGGCGGCAGCCAACCGGGCGGCCCAGCGGCGGGGGGCGACAGTCATGCCTGCCATGGTCGCCGACCCCAGTGGATCTCGGCGAACCGAGTCGGGCGAACGGCTCAATTCCGCTCAGCCGCCATCGCCGCGCGGGAGAGGTCGCGTGTCATGAGCAGGTAGTCGGCTGACGACGGGGAAAAGTTCCCGACGTGTCGCAGACCATCCAAGGGCCGAAGGACCCTGACGCCGCACCCGACGCCGCGTAACCTGGTTTGTCGTGATCCCCGTCCCGCGCGACACCGGCCCCGCCGGCCCCACCGGTCCGTCCGGTGACGCCGGCCCGGACCCGGCGACCGAGTCGGCCCTGACCGCGCGCGACGGCGACCCCACCGCCCAGGCGGTGTTCGTGCGCTTGACCCAGGCCGAGGTCTGGCGCTTCACCGCCGCCCTGGTCGGCCCGGACAGCGCCGACGACCTCGCCCAGGAGACGTACCTGCGGGCGTTCAAGGCCCTGCCGGCGTTCGAGGGCCGGTCCAGCGCCCGCACCTGGCTGCTCGGCATCGCCCGGCGCGCCTGCGCCGACCACCTGCGCACGGTGGTCCGCCGACGTCGCCTCGACGAGCGACTGGTCGCGAACGCCCACACCGACCGTCCGCACCCCGACCACGCCGGGCAGCTCGGCGCCGACGACCTCGTGCGGCGGCTGAGCCCCGAGCGACGGGCGGCGTTCGTGCTCACCCAACTGCTCGGCCTCTCGTACGCCGAGGCCGCCGCCGTCGAGGGAGTGCCCGTGGGCACCATCCGGTCCCGGGTCGCCCGAGCCCGCGACGAGCTGGTCGCGGCGGTCGACGACGCCCGCACCGGCTGAGCCGGGAACTTCCGGCTGAGACGGAACGACAAATGAGCGTGACTGCACCCCCCACGCGGGTCGGCCGTTGGACGGCTGTCCGGCCCTGGCTCGGCACGGCGGCCCGCCTCGGCCTCGCCGCCGTCTGGCTCGTCGCCGGGGCGTCGAAGGTCGGTGACCTGGCCGCCTCGGGTCGGGCCGTGAACGCGTACCAGGTGCTGCCGTACGACGCCGCGACCGTGATCGGCGCGGCGCTGCCCTTCGTCGAGCTGGCCCTGGGCGTGCTCCTGCTGCTCGGTCTGGCCTCCCGGCTCACCGCGGCGATCTCGACCGCCCTGCTGCTGGTCTTCATCGCGGGAATCTCCTCGGCCTGGGCGCGTGGCCTGGCCATCGACTGCGGCTGCTTCGGCAGCGGCGGGCAGCTCGCCGAGGGGCAGGCCCCGAGTTACCTCCCGGAGATCCTGCGGGACCTGGGATTCTTGGTACTGGCCGGATTTCTGGTGGTGTGGCCGCGTACGCCCGTATCAGTGGACGGCTGGCTGTCCGCCGAACCCGCCATGGAGGACGAGGATGAGTAGTCGCAAGGGTCAGCGGGACGCGGCCCGGGTGGTCCGCGAGCAACTGGCCCGCGAACGACGTCGCCGCCGCACGATCTGGGTGTCCGCCGCCGCCGTCGCGGTACTGGTCATCGCCGGACTGATCGGCTGGGGCGTCTGGTCCAACCAGCGCTCGGACAGCTTCACCACGCCGCCCGGCGCCAACGGGCCCGGCACCGGCATCGTCACCGGCGGCGGCCCGGTCACCGTCGACGTGTACGAGGACTTCCTCTGCCCGGTCTGCAACCAGTTCGAGCAGAGCAGCGGCGCGACGTTGGAGCAGTTGGCGTCCGAGAACAAGGCGAAGGTGGTGTACCACCCGGTCGCCTACCTCAACCGCTTCTCCAGCACCGAGTACTCCACCCGCTCGTCGGCCGCGTCCGGCTGCGCGGCGGCCGGCGGCAAGTTCCGCGAGTACGCCAAAGCGCTCTTCGCCAAGCAGCCACCCGAGGACAGCGCCGGGCTCAGCGACGACGAACTGATCGACATCGGCGTCGGCGTGGGGCTGGACCGGGGCTCGTTCGGCGGCTGCGTGAAGGACGGCACGTACAAGACGTGGACCGAGCACGTCACCGAGGAGGCCAGCCGCAGCGACGTCACCGGCACGCCCACCATCCTCGTCAACGGTCAGCCACTCGCCGACCGCACCCCGCAGGGCCTCACCGCAGCCGTGGCGGCGGCCGGCAAGTGATCCGTACCGTCCTGGCGCGCGCCGGCCTGATCGCCGCCGCCGCGTGCGCGGCGACGCTGCTCGGCGCGGCGCCCGCCGCCGCACACGGCGCGGACGCCCCGGACGGCACCGACTACCGCGCCCGCGTCACCGGCGTCACGCCGGCCCGGCCCGGTCTGACGGTCCGGGTCATCGAGGCGGGCGCACGCCTGGAGCTGACCAACCGCACCGGCCGGGCGGTCGAGGTGATCGGCTACTCCGGCGAGCCGTACCTGCGGATCGGTCCCGACGGTGTCTTCGAGAACACCCGCTCCCCCGCCACGTACCTCAACCGCACCCTCGCCGGCGACACCGCGCTTCCGGCCGACGCCGACCCGGCCGCCGCACCGTCCTGGCGGCGCATCGCCGACGGGACCACGGCACGCTGGCACGACCAGCGGGCACTGTGGCCGGAGTCGACGCCGCCAGCGGAGGTACGCGCCGCGCCGGAGCGCGAGCACCGGGTCCGGGACTGGACGGTGCCGCTGCGCGACGGCACCGACCCGCTGACGATCGGCGGCACCCTGGACTGGGTGCCGCCGCCGGACGCGTACACCTGGTGGGCGGTGAGCATCGTCGGCCTGCTCGCGGTGGGTGCGCTCGGCCTGTTCGCCGCCGCCTCCACCGCCGGTGCGCGGGCGCTGGCCGTACTCGGCGCGCTGCTCGTCGTCGGCGGCGCGGTAGCGGTCGGCTATCCGGTGGGACGGGAGATCGACGCGGGCGCCCAGGGCGTCGGTGGGGTGCTGTCCGGGCTGCTGTCCGGGCAGATCTGGTCGCTGCTCACCGGCCTCGGCGCGGTCGCCGCCGGCTGGTACGCGCTGCGCCGCCGCCCCGCGGCTGACTTCGCGGTGGCGCTGGCCGGGGCCTGCCTGGCGCTCTTCGCCGGGGTGGCGAACGCCGCGGTGTTCGCCCGGTCCGTCGCCCCGGTGCCCTGGTCGCCCGGGGTCGCCCGGGTCATGGTGGCGGCGTTCCTGATCACCGGCGTCGGCGCAACAGCCGCCGGCGTCCTCCGCCTACACGCGGCCTCCCGGGCCGCCGCCCTCACCCCCACCCCCTGACCTCCCGCGATCTTGCAGTTTGTGTCGCCGAAGTACCGGCATTCGCGGCATCTGTCGGGACAGCAAGTGCAAGATCGCGGGACCGGGGTGCGGGGGTCAGAGGTGTGGGGTGAAGCCGTACGGGAGCTCCAGGCGGTGCTTCGCCAGTAGGGGGGCGTCACCGAGCAGCGTGCGGGTTGGGGCGTCCGCCGCGATCCGGCCGCCGTCCAGGATCACCGAGCGCTCGCACAGCTCCGCCGCGTACGGCAGGTCGTGGGTGACCATCAGCAGGGTCACCGGCAGGCCCCGCAGGATCTCGGCCAGCTCACGGCGGGCCGCCGGGTCCAGGTTCGACGACGGCTCGTCCAGCACCAGGATCTCCGGGTGCATGGCCAGCACGGTCGCCACCGCCACCCGTCGGCGCTGCCCGAACGAGAGGTGCTGCGGGGCTCGGGCGCGGTGCTCGCTCATCCCCACGGCGGCCAGCGCCTCGTCGACCCGGGCCGCCAACTCCGCCCCGCGCAACCCCAGGTTGGCGGGCCCGAACGCCACATCCTCCGCCACCGTGGGCAGGAAGAGTTGGTCGTCCGGGTCCTGAAAGACGATGCCCACCCGGCGGCGCACCTCGGCCAGCGTCGCCCGGTCCGGAGTGACCGTCAGCCCGCCGACGCTCACGCTGCCCTCGGTGGGCGTGAGGATGCCGTTGAGGTGCAGCACCAGCGTGGTCTTGCCGGCGCCGTTGGGACCGAGCAGCGCCACCCGGTCGCCGCGCGGCACCGCCAGGTCCACGCCGTGCAGCGCCACGTGCCCGTCCGGGTACGCGTACCGAACACCACGAACGTCCAGCGAGAGGGCGGTCTGCACGACTCCGATCATGTCAGCACGACGGCGGTCGCGGCGATGGAGGCCGCCACCACCGGCACGGTCGCCGCGACCAGCCACTGACCGGCGGTCGCCGCGCCGTCGCCCTGCCACACGGCGGGCATCCGCCCGGTGTAGCCCCGCGACAGCATCGCCAGGTAGACCCGCTCACCGCGTTCGAAAGCGCGCAGGAACAGCGCGCCGATGCCGGCGGCGAAGCCACGCAACTGCCACAGGAAGCGCGGGTCGTCGCCCCGCGAGATGCGCGCCACCCGCATCCGCCGCGCCTCGCCGACCAACACGTCGAGGTAGCGCAGCATGAACGTGGCGATCTGGGTGAGGATCTGCGGGCAGTGCAACCGGTCCAGCCCGACGATCAGGTCGCGGGTGGTGGTGGTCGCGGCCAGCAGCAGCGAGGCGAGGACGCCGAGGGTGCCCTTGGCCAGGATGTTCCACGCGCCGTGCAGGCCGTCCTCGGACAGCCGCAGACCCAGCACCTCGACCCGCTCGCCCGCACCGAGGAACGGCAGCGCGACCGCGAACAGCACGAACGGCACCTCGATCAACGCGCGGCTGAGCAGCCAGCGCGGCCCCACCCGGGCCAGCGCCGCCACCAGCGCCACCAACAGGGCGTACGCCCCGAAGGCCCAGAACGCCTCGCGCGGAGTGGCCACCACGGCGATCGTGAAGACCACCATCGCCACGATCTTGACCTCGGGTGGGAGCCGGTGCACCGGCGAGGCCGACTCGCGGTACAGCACGTGCCCGTGACCGGCGCCCATCGCGTACCCCCTGCTCAGTCGCTCGTGCCGGTGCGGCCGTGCCCAACGGCGACCGCCGCGCCCTCGGCGGACGTGCCCCCGTCGCCCGTGGCCGGCGCGGTGTCCCGGCGGCGCAGCAGCCAGAAGCCGCCGAGGCCGATCGCGAAGGTCACCAACACGCCGAGCACCCCGGAGAGACCGGTCGAGAGGAAGCTGTTCTCCACCCCCCGCACGCCGTAGTCGGCCAGCGGGCTGTCGCCCAACTCGTGGTCCCTGGCCTGCTGCGCCGGGCAGCTGCCACCGACGATGTTGTCGTCGGCGTCGACGGTGCAGCCCTTGAGCAGGGAGGAGTCCAGCCCGTCCGGGTGCGACGAGGCGTAGTTGCTCACGACGCCGGCGAGCAGCAGGGCGACCAGCAGGCCACCGGCCAGAAAGGCCCAGGAACGGTTCTTCATCGGACACCTCCGGTGACCGGGACGGCGGGGGTGGTGGTCGGGGTACGCAGGGAACGCAGCGCGTACACCAGGTCGGGGCGGACCTTCGCGACGGTGAGCACGGTCGTCGCGGTGATCAGGCCCTCGCCGATGCCGATCAGCACGTGGACGCCGGCCATCGTGCCGGCCAGACCGGCCAGGTTGTTGCCCAGGTCGGTGGTGCCGCCCAGCCAGTACTCCACGACGAAGCCCTGGGACGCGACCACCACGCTGACCAGGGCCGCGACGAACGCGGTCACCGCCAGCCCCGCCCGCGTGCGGGGCAGCACCCGCAGCAGGACCGAGATCAACAGGTACGCGGCGGCGGTGCCGAGCAGCGCCATGTTGGTGATGTTGAGGCCGAGCATCGCCACCCCACCGTCACCGAAGATCAGGGCCTGTACGACGAGGACCACGGCCACGCAGAGCGCACCGACCCACGGGCCGACCAGCATCGCGGCGAGCGCGCCACCGAGCAGGTGACCACTCACGCCCGCCGTGAAGATCGGAAAGTTGAGCATCTGCACGGCGAAGATGAACGCCGCCACCAGGCCGGCCATCGGGGCGAGCCGGTCGTCCAGGTCCCGCCGGCCACGCAGGACGCAGTAGGTGAGCGCGACGAGCGCGAGCGCAGCGAAGATCGCCGCCACGGGACCGTCGATGATCCCGTTCGAGATGTGCATCGCCAGTGTTTCCACGCGACCTCCCACGCGTCAGCGGACCCGTCCGGACCCGGCGGGGGTCAGCCTATTTCCTACGACTTGTTGTTGCCAGACTCTGGCAACAACGCATGGTCTTGATCACTTCGGTCGACCCCGGTTTCCCTGATGTCGCGGTGTCCGCGGCTCGGGGACACCGCGCTTTCCAGGAACACGAGCCGGCGCGCGCCGGCGACGCGGGGCGCGCACGCCCGGCGGTAGGGTCAGGGCCATGACCGCGCCCGATCGTCTCTCCCCCGGTGACCCCGCGCCCGAGTGGACCCTGCCCACCGACACCGGCGACCAGCTCTCCCTGGCCGACCTGCGCGGCCGCAAAGTGGTCCTGTACGCCTACCCGGCCGCGATGACCCCCGGCTGCACCAAGCAGGCCTGCGACTTCCGCGACTCGCTCGCCTCGCTCCAGGCGGCCGGCTACGAGGTGGTCGGCATCTCCCCCGACAAGCCGGCGAAGCTGGCCAAGTTCCGCGACCGCGACGCGATCACGTTCCCGCTGGTGTCCGACGCGGACAAGGCGGTGCTCACCGCGTACGGCGCGTACGGCGAGAAGCAGCTGTACGGCAAGACCGTCACCGGCGTGATCCGCTCCACGTTCGTCATCGACGGCGACGGCAAGATCGAGCGGGCGCTCTACAACGTCAAGGCCACCGGGCACGTCGCCAAGCTCCGCCGCGACCTCGGGCTCGACTGAGACTGTCCCACCGGACCACTACCGTGCGTCAATGGTCCGATACAAATACACACCGGAGCTGCTCGCCGAGGCGGCCGCCGCCGCCCGCAACATCACCGAGGTGATGCGGATGCTCGGCGTACGCGTCAGCGGCGGCTCGCACGCGCACATCAGCCGCCAGTTGAAGAAGTTCGGCATCGACACGTCGCACTTCACGGGCCAGGCGCACAACCGAGGCGTGCGGTGGCGGCGGCTGTCCCCCGTCGAGCTGATGGTCGTACTACCCGATGGCTCTCGCCGGATCCCTGGGTTCCGCCTCAAGCGCGCCCTGGCGACAATCGGCCTTCCCGAGACCTGCGAGATGTGCGGGACAGGATCGTCATGGCAGGGACGACCACTGACACTGCACGTCGATCACATCAACGGCGACTTCCTCGACAACCGGCCCTGCAACCTGCGGCTGCTATGCCCGAACTGCCACAGCCAGACCTCCACCTACGCTGGGCAACGACGGGCTGCACCCATCGCGCCCGAGGTGGTCTACGATCCTGAGGCGGTTACTCCAACGGGTTTTCGGATAGGCCGACGACTACCTCGTCGACCAGAATGGCCGTGGACGCCGGTGGAGTTCAGTTTCAAGGGGCCGTAGCCCAACGGCAGGAGGCATGCGGTTTAGGTCCGCACCAGTGCGGGTTCGAATCCCGTCGGCCCCACAACAGATCGGTTGTCGACCGCGTCACGGTGGTGGGCCACGAGCCCGGTCGACCGGTCAGGATGGGCGCCGTGACTCTGCGCTTCGTCCTGGATCCCGAGCTGACCCCTCGGCTGCGCGCCGAGATCGTCGCCCTCTGGGTGGACGTCAGCAACGCCGGCGGCGCGGTGGGTTTCGTGCCACCGGTGACCGCCACCGACGTCCGTACGATCGCCGACCCGACGTTCGCGGGCGTCGCCGACGGGCCGGACCGGCTCCTGGTCGGATACGACGGTGACCGGACCGTCGCGGTGCTGGTCTTCCGCGACAACCGGTTCGGGCTCAAGGCGCACTGGTGTGTGCTGAAACGGGTGATGGTCCACCCGGACCAGCAGGGCACGGGCTGCGGGTCGGCGCTGATGCGCGAGGCCGCGCGGCTGGGCCGCGAGATGGGCCACGAGGCGCTGCACGTGACGGTGCGCGACGGGTTGGGGTTGGACGGGTTCTACCGCCGCCTCGGGTACCGGGAGATCGGCCGACTGCCGGGCGCGCTGCGGGTGGCGCCGGGCGACGACCGGGACGAGATCCTCATGTGGCTGGACCTGACCCCGACCGACTGAGGGACCGGAGCGCCGCGCAGGGCTCAGCCGCACCAGCGGGCGGTCGCCCCGGCGGGTCGCGTGGAGGGCCCGTCGGCGGCCGGGGTGGCCGGCGCGTTCGCCACGGCCACCTTGTCGGCGCGGCGGGCCGGTGTCGGCGTGCCGTTGGGTCGGGCGACCGGCGGACGGGTCGTCGTAGGCGGACGCGTGGTCGCGGCGACGACGCCGCGCTCGTACATCCGCACCACGCTCGTCTGCACCTGGCCCGGCGTCATGCGGATGCCGGACACGGTGACCCGGTGTCCGTACACGTCGCTGACCCGCACGCTGTACGGGCCGGGGCCCGCGCCGGAGGCCAGCAGCCAGTAGTTGTAGTCCTGCCGGGCGGTTGCCCGCCACGGGCCGCTGGTGCCCTGGCGCACCTCGACGGCGCGCAGCGGGTTGCCGTGGTTGCCGATCCGGACGGCGAACCAGAACTGCGACGCGCCCTCCTTGATGCGGAAGGTCAGCGGGCCGGGCAGCGGCGGGTTGACGGCCGCGCGGTAGGTGACCTGGACGAGCCCCTGGACCGGGTCGGCGATCCGGGCGAACGCCTCCCGGGACAGGTCGAGGTGTCCGGGCTCGCACTCCGGGCACTGGTCCATGATCAGGACCCGGACGGCGCCCTTCGGGCCGGTGACGTCGAGGAAACCGCCGCAGGCGGCGCCCGCGGCGTACTCGGTGGGGCCGAGGGCGACGTAGAGCCGGTTGGCCGGCGCGGCCGGGTTCGAGCAGTTGCCGCCGGCGCCCTTGGAGTCGTAGAAGGTGGCCTTGCCGCTGTGGGTGGCGGTGCCGGTAGGTGGCGCGGCGGCGAGGGTCCGCCCGGCGGCGCAGGCCGGGGTGGAGCCGGACCGCAGGGTCAGGGTGAGTCCGAGGGCCGCCGCGAGCACGGTGACGCCGGTGGCGACCAGCCAGGGCATCGGGCCGGACGAGGACGCGGGCCGGTCGTCCGGAACGCGGTCCAGGTCGAGGTCGATGTCGACGTCCTTGACGGCGAGGGCGGGATCCTCGACGCCGCCGGGAGCGCTTCCGTCGGTCACGTCGCGATGCTGCCGGAACGGCGTACGGCCGGACAAGGCGGCTAAGCGAAAGCTAAGAGAGCATCGACGGACGGTGACGAGCCCGCCGCTGGCCGGTCAGGGTTCGACCACGAGCGGGTCGCCGATCCTTATCGGTCCACTGTCGACGGGCACCACGTTCAGTCCGAACAGGAGCTTCTGGCGGACGTTGCGGTGGCGGCCGAGGGTGCGTAGGGGCTCCTTGGCGCGTACCCCGGTCTCCTGGTCGGTGGTGGTGACCACGCAGCGGTCGCACGGCCCGGCGGCGCGCAGCCGCACGTCGCCGACGCGCAGCGACCGGCCCGCCCACCCGTCCTCGGCCCAGGCCGGCGCTCCGTCGACGACCAGGTTGGGCCGGAATAGGGTCATCGGCACCGGCTCCTCCCCCGCGTCGGCGAGCCAGCCGTTGAGGGCGTCGAGGGAGCCGGTGCTGGTCAGCAGCAGCGGGTAGGCGTCGGCGAAGCTGACCTGGTCGCCGGTGTCGTACTCGCGCCCGGCGGCGGGCAGGTGTCGCGTCGGACTGGCCAACCAGACCAGCCGGACGGGACGGCCGAGGAGCCCGCCGAGCCAGGCGTCAGCGGCTGGGCCGGCGTGCAGCGCGGGGACGGAGGTCGTCCGGCTGCGGAAGGTCCGCACCCGCACCGGCTCGCCGCCGGCCGGCTCGGGCACGTCGAGGTCGGGCCTGCCGTCGGCGCGCAGCACCAGGCCGCCGGGGCGCACGCTGGCCCGCAGGCCGACCAGGCGGGTCGTGTCCCGCTGGGTGACGCCGACGCCGTCGGCGTCCACCACCATCCAGCGTCGGTCGCCGGCCAGGCCCCACGGCTGCACGAACGCGCCGTCGTGGTCGAGCCGGTGACAACCCTTGACGGGGTACGTGTGGATCGAGGTCAGCCGCACCCGGTAACCATGACATGCCGATGCCGTCGCCGGGATGCCGGTGGTCGGAGGGGCTCTCGCAGGCGATGGCCCGTCGGAGCTTCGTTGCGTCCACGGCTGCTTCGCACCAGGTTGGGCCACTGCCTGTCGAGAAAAAACTTTCAGTCGCCAAACGGACCCGGATAGGCACCATTGGGGGTACATGGCTGGAACGTGAAATCAGTAGCATCGCGCCCATGCAGTATCGCCAGGAGTACGCGGAACCCGAGACTCAGCAGATCGCGGCGCAGTCACCCACCGAGCCGACTGAGCCGACGGAAGAGGCGCGTCCGAAGCGTCGCAGGTGGAAGAAGATCGCCCTGATCACGCTCGTGGTTCTGGCGCTTGTCATCGGTGGCGGCGCGGTCGCCGGAGGCCTCTACTACCGATCGATCAACAACGGGATCGAACGGGTCGACGCGTTCGACGGTGTGCCCGAGGCCGAGCGTCCCCAGGTGGCCGAGAAGGCCAAGGGCGCCATGAACATCATGATCCTCGGCAGCGACTCGCGTGACCCGGAGAGCGACGACGGCTCCCGCACCGACACGATCATCCTGGCCCACCTTCCGAAGGACCGGTCCAGCGCGCAGCTCATCTCCATTCCTCGCGACACGTGGGTGAGCATCCCGAAGTCGGCGCAGGGGCGGGGCGGCCGCGACGCGAAGATCAACGCCTCGTTCGCCTGGGGTGGCGTTCCGCTGATGGTGCAGACGGTGGAGAAGTTCACAGGCGTACGGGTCGATCACGTGACGATGGTCGACTTCGGTGGCTTCAAGGAGATCGTGGACGCCCTCGGCGGCATCGACGTGGACGTGGAGAAGGGCTTCACGACGCTCTACGCGCTCAACGGCAGCCGTACGTTCAAGGCGGGCCGGCAGCGGATGGACGGCGCCGCGGCGCTCGACTACGCACGAGAACGCCACGCCTTCGCCGACGGCGACTTCGCCCGGATCCGGCACCAGCAGCAGGTCATCAAGGCGATCCTCGACAAGGCGGCATCCGGCGGGACGCTGGCCAACCCGGCCAAGCTCAACTCGTTCGTCAAGGCCACGGCGGACGCGGTGGCGGTGGACAAGTCGCTGAATCTGCTCGACCTGGCATCCGAGCTGCGTGATCTGCGCAGCGGCAACCTGACGTTCCTGACCTGTCCCACGAAGGGCACCGGCATGATCGGCAGCGAGAGCGTGGTGCTGGCCGACAAGGAGAAGGCCGCAAGGGTCTTCGGGGCGGTGCGCAGCGACAACGTGCCGGAGATCCTGTCCTCGGCACAGTAGGACATCGACGTTCATCTGCCGACCATGGTGGCGCGTCCCGACCGATCGTAGATTTCGGTCGCCGTTCTGGTCGTGGGAAGTGACTGGGGCGTTCACGGGGGAGGTCCACAGTGTCAGGCCAACCGGCGACAAGCCGTACGCCAACGCCGCCGGTCGCCGAGGGGCCGCTCGAGTTGCCGGGCGACGGCGCCCGGCTCTTCGGCGCCCCGCCAGTCCCGCACACCCGCGAGCCGGAGGCAACCGGGTCGAGCACCACCGCCGTGCTGCCCTACGCCCGGTCCCGGACGTCGTCGCGCATCCGATGGGCGCGCGCGTGGATGATGACGGCGCCGGTGGATGCCGTGGCGCTCGTCGCACCACTGTTGCTGAGCCACACCTATTGGCGCGGGACGCTCGCCAACGCCGTCCTGACGGTGGCCTTCTTCGCCGCCGGCGGCCTCTACCGACCCCGGCGGCACGTGAGCATCCTCGACGAGCTGCCCGGCCTGTGCGGGCGGCTACTGGCCTCCGCGGCCGTGGTGGCGATCATCGCGGCGGAACGCCACTCCTCGGTGGCATACGTGGGCGGCTTCATGCGGGGCGTCGCGCTGTCGGCGGGGCTCGTTATCCTCGGGCGCGCGACCAGCCGGGCGTTCATCGTCCTGTCGCGCAGCCGTCGTTGGATCGAGCACAACGCGATAATCGTCGGCGGCGGGCCGATCGGTGTCGAGCTCGCTCGGCTGCTGCGCCGCTACCCGCAGTACGGTCTGCGGTTCGTCGGCTGCGTCGACGCGCCGTCGCGTGCGGGCAGCGGGGTGCTTCCGTTGAGTGGCACGCTCTCGGACCTCGATCACCTCGTCCGGTTGTTGGAGTGCGAGGTGCTGGTCATCGCCGACCCGGACTGTCCGGAGTCCACGCTCATGGAGACGCTGTTGCGTCCCCGTAGTTCCCGTTGTGACCTCTGGGCGGTGCCGCGCCTGTGGGGATCGCGATCGCACAGCGGCTATCCGGACCACATCGGCGCGTTCCCGATCGTCAAGATCGCGGACATCTCCCTCACTGGTCCCCGCTGGGCGATCAAGCGCGCGTCGGACATATTGTTCGCCGCGGTCGCCCTGCTCCTGTTGAGCCCGCTGCTGCTGCTCTGCACCATCGCCACGTTCGTCGACGGCGGTCCGGGGATCTTCTTCCACCAGGAGCGGATCGGCCGGTACGGCAAGCCGTTCAAGGTCATCAAGTTTCGGTCCATGCGACCGGTGGACGAGCAGGAGTCGCAGACCAACTGGTCGATCGCCCACGACCAGCGGGTCGGGCCGATCGGTCGGTTCATGCGCCGAACCTCGCTCGACGAACTGCCGCAGCTGTGGAACATCCTGCGCGGCGACATGAGCGTGGTGGGTCCCCGGCCCGAGCGGCCGCACTTCGTCGAGAAGTTCTCCGCCGAGTACCCGACGTACGCGGCACGCCACCGCGTCCCCGTGGGCCTCACCGGACTCGCGCAGGTCAGTGGCCTGCGCGGAGACACGCCGATCTCTGACCGGGCGCGGTTCGACAACTACTACATCGAGAACTGGTCGCTCTGGTTGGACGTCAAGGTGGTGCTGCGGACGGTCGCGGAGGTGTTCCGTGGCGGCGGTAGGTGATCTGCCGAGCCTGACGCCGGAGGGTCTCCGGTCGACGCCGGTACGGCGGTTGCGGGTGCCGAACCGTTCGGGTAGACAATGCCAGCGGCGTGGACCTCGTCGTACCCGCCTGCGCGGCACACCGTTCTGGGGAGACGAGTGAAAAGCGTTTCGTCGTTTCACGCCGAGCGGTCGTCGCCGAACGACCCCGACCCGGAACGCTCCCCCAACGTACCCGCACCCGGCTTGCTCCGGCGGCTGTTCGCACCGGAGCGCCTCTACATCGCGGCACTGGGGCTCACGGGCCTGGCGGCGGTCGTGTCGGTGGCGCTACCCGCCGCCGAGCGCGGCGAACTCTCCGCCAACATGGTGAGCGCAACGTTGGGCGCGGCCGTCGGCGGGCTGTCGCTGGACACCTTCCTGCTGTCCCGTCCGGCCGGGTGGGTCCTCTCCCGTGGCCGCGTTTGGGTCCTCGCGATGCTCGTCATCTCGGTGCTTCTCTCCGCTGTCGCCGCCGCGCTGCTGACGGCTCTGGGCGGAATCGGCAGCTACCTGATCGGCGTGGGCTCCGCCGCGGCTCTGACCGTGTTCAACACGGTCTCGTCGATCGCGTTGCGACAGAAGGGCTTCCTTGTCGTCTACTCGATGCGGGCGGCAAGCGGGGCGGTCCTGGTCGGCGGTTACCTCGCGCTCTACGCCGCCGGGCGCCTCGACGGCGACCTGTGGAGCATGGTCTGGCTCGCGGTCCAGTGGGTCGGCGCGCTCGCCGTGTGCGTCCTGGTGCTGGGGATGGTCCGGCGCGTCGGCCCCGCGCCGGCACCGACGGCTGACGCTCTGGACTACCGCTCCGACCTGCGCGCGGTCGGCAACCTGCACACCGGAATCTTCGCGCAGATGATGACGCTGCGGTTCAACCAGATCCTGGTGGCCAGGTTCGTCGGTGCCGGTCCGCTCGGCGTGTACGCCCTGGCCGTCGCGGCGTTGGAGTTCGCACAGGCCGGTGCGGTGGTGCGCGCCCAGCGGATCCTCGCCGAGCGGGACGTCGACGCGACGACACACCGGGCCGGCCCCGTTGTCCGGGCGGCGGTCCCGGTGGCCTTGGCGGCCGTGGCCGCGCTGGCCGTGTTGGGTTTCCTGCGGCCGGAGTACCGGTACGCCTGGATCCTGGGGCTCTGCCTCCTGCCGGGGACGCTGGCCGCCGCGGCCGGCAAGACCTGGAGTTCCCTGCTGTTGAAGAAGCGTGGCGAGAAGGCGACGACGGTCGCGGCGGTCAGCACGCTGGCCGTCGCGATCACCGCCTACTTCGGGGTCATCCCCTGGGGTGGCGTGGTGGGAGCCGCGCTCGCCTCATCGCTCGCCTACGGCGTGCACGCCTTCATCTCTCGTGCGAGCCTGCGCCGGTCGCGGCCGCGAAGTCCTGGGACGGTTTGAGTTGGATGTCTCCATTGTGGTCCTCGCCTGGGAAGACTACGACCGCACACGTGCCTGCGTGCTGTCTCTGCCCCGCGAGGCGGAGATCGTCGTCGTCGACAACGGAAGCTCCGAGGGTATCCGACAGGCGCTGAGCGAGTTCTGCGCGCAAAAGGGCGTCCGCTACGTGCAATCCGGCAGCAACCTCGGCTACGCGAGAGGGATGAACCTGGGCGTCCGGCACACCACCAGGACGAACGTCATCCTGTCGAACAACGACATCATCGTGCACGAGGGCGCCGTCGAGCGCCTGCTGGAGGCGTTGGACGATCCAGCCGTGGGTGCGGCCTTCCCGGGTGTCGTCACCCCGTCGGGCGTCGCGCAGACGGAGGGCGGTCGCTTTCTGAGCGTGCCCGTCGGGCTCGCGCACGCCACCGGCCTGAGCTTCGTCCTGCCGAACCTGCGGATCATCGCGGAGCCCGCGAAGGCCGACTGGCTGACCGGGCCGTTCGTGGCTCTGCGGCGAAGCACCCTCGACGCGATCGGCGGCGTCGACGAGACGTCCTTCTTCTACGGCGAGGACATGCGCCTCTGCTGGGCGGTGCGGCAGCGGGGCCTGCGCCTGGCGTACCGGCCCGACGCGGTGATCATGCACGAGGACGACGCCACCGCCAAGCGGCGCTGGACCGAGGAGGAGATCTCCCAGCGACGGACGCGCGAGTTCATCCGGGCCACCCGGCAGATGGCCGGCCGGCGGGGTCGGGTCGCCAGCGCCGCCTTCATGGTGGGGGTGCTGCTGCGGGCGGCCGTCGGGCCGAATCCGGTGCGCCGAGCCATCGCCCGGGGCGCTGTCGAGGGACTACGTTCCCGATGAAGGTGCTGTTCGTCTGCACCACCGGCGGCTCCGGCCGGCGTCAGTTCGGCGGCGCCGAACGGATCCTGACGGAGATCATCCCCGCGCACGCGCGGACCGGAGTCGACGTCATCGCCGCCACCTCCGACGACGAGGTGGGCGCCTCCCTGCGGGAATCCGGAGTTCCGTGGGTCGACATCAGCGCGACCAGTCGGGTCGACCTGGGGTACGCCCGGGCGCTTCGGCGTCTCGTCGACGAGGTCAAGCCCGACGTGGTCTGTGCTCACCTGCTGTCCGCGGCGATGCACTGCCGGGCGGCGCTGGCCACCGAGCGCCGCGGTACGCCTCTGGTGGTCACCATGCACACCAGCCTGTGGCAGTTCCGCGACACGGCACCCTCGCTGAAGCGCAAGGCCAGCATCCAATCCAACATCACCCTCGACCTCGTCATGCGTCGTCTGCGTCCGCACGCGAGCGTGGCCGTCTCAGAGTTCGAGGCTGACGAGCTGCGCAACCGTGGCCAGGTCCAGGACGTCCACCTGATCCCCAACCCCCTCCCGGCGACCTGGCCGGCGTCTGCACCGCCACGGATGCCGGAGGGAACCCGTCCGCTCGTGGTGGGCTACCTGGGCCGGGTGGAGCCCGAGAAGGGCGTCGACCTGATACCCGACGTGGCGTCGCTCATGGCGGACGCCACCTTCCAGGTCGCCGGCAGCGGAGCGCTGGCGCTCGCTCCCCGACCGAACCTGGAACTCGTCGGCCGGGTCGATGCCGCCGATTTCCTCCGCCAGATCGACTGCCTCGTCGTACCGTCCCGGGTCGAAGCCTTCGGCCTGAGCGCTCTCGAGGCGATGTCCCTGGGCGTACCGGTGGTCCACTCGGGCGCGGGAGGTTTGGCCGAGGTCACCCGACACGCGGCCGGAACGCTGGCGTTCCAGAGCGATCTCACACCCTCGTCGATAGCCGCCGCGATCCGCCATGCCGTCGGAGCGACGACTGCGGAGCAGCGGAGCGCCGTCGCGGACTGGTACGCGAAGGAGTACGCCTTCGACAGGTGCGTCCAGCGGTGGCAGAGCCTGTACCGGTCACTCCTCACGAGGAACGCAGAATGATCATTCAGAAGTACCTGACCGTCGGGCTCTGGGCGGCCGCGGTCGCCGTCGTCGTACCGCTCTTTTTGGTCAACCCGGCAGCCGGGGTGGTGGCGGCGTTCGCCGCCGTCGCGGTCATCGCGGTGCGGTCGGCCATGTGGCTCGCGGTCTGTTCCGCCGCGTGGGCGCTCGTCTTCCTCGCGGTGATCACGGTCCCGGGGCCGTACGACTCCCCGGCGGGCCGCGCCGTCATCCCGGTGCTCGGGGTCTTCGTCGCCTGTTTCCTCGCCGCCTGGTACGCCGGTCGGCGGCTGGCCGAGCGGGGCCGGCCGGCCGCCGCCGTGGAGCCGCCGGCGGGGCCGCCACTGTGGTGGATCCAACCAGCGGGGCAGGACCGGCTCGCCAGCCCTTCGTTCGGCCGCGCGAACCGGTCGACCCGGCCGACACTGCAGTGGCCTGCCGACCGCCGCCTGACCGGCTTCCTGCTGGTCGTGCTGCTCATCGCGATCATCGGAGGCGCGCTGAAGTTCGGCGGTGAGGTGCCTCCACTCTTCGCCGAGAACCCGGACGTCGCCCGAGCCGAACTGGGCCTCCGGTCGAACATCGTGGTGGGTCTGCTCGCGGAGGCGTGGACGCTCGGTATGGCGATCTCACTGCTTCGGGCGCTCAACGGCAGGAGCGAGGCCCGCTGGCGCTACCTGCTCCTGGTCGTGGTCTTCACGTTCGGGGCGGCTCTGGGCGCCAGCAAGAACTCGGTCCTGGTCGGAATCGTGCCGGCACTTGTCGCCGCGCTCTCCACCCGGCGCGAGTCGGGCGGGATGAGTGCCCGTCAGCGGCAGGTCGCTGCTCTGGTGGTGGTCCTGGTCGGCCTCGGCGTGGTGGGCGGCGCGGTCTACCTCGGCGGGCAACGCACCCTGGCCGGCACCGGCACCTTCGAGGACCAGTTTCGGGCCCAGTACGGCGGCAACCCGATCTACACGAGCGTCGGATCTCTGGACCTGTCGCTGAGTTCGTCGGTGGAGACGTTCGGACGGCTCTGGGAACACCGGGAGGAGTACGACCCGGCATGGGGTCGTTACTCGCTGACCTTCACCGGCTCGGTGGGCGAGCGACTCCTCGGACCGGTCGACCTCTACAAGATCACCGGTGGGCTCAGTCAACCGTTCTACATGAACACCGCGACCTTCGTGGCGGTGCCGTTGATGGACTTCGGGCCGGTCGGCGCAGGACTCGTGCTGGCCCTGACCGGGCTCGTCGTCGGCTTCGCCGAGCGTCGGCTCAGCGACACCAACAGCCCGGCGCACCACATCGGACGCGCCTTCCTCATCTACTACGCCACCTTCGGCATCTACGAGTTCTACCCGGTCATCCAGCCGTTCTGGCTCTCTCTCGTGCCCGGCATCGTGGCGTTCTACCTGGTCAGCAACCCGTCCAGGCTGGCGATGCCGGCCTGGCCCAAGGTGGTGATGCCGACATGGAAACGCTGACCGTCGTCACGGTGCTCTACCGGTCCGCCGGCATGCTCGCCGACACGCTGCCGACCTGGGTACGCAGTGCCGACCGTCTCCCGGTGCGGTTCCTCTTCGCGGACAACTCGCCGGAGGACGGCTGCCGGAAGGTCATCGCCGACTGCCTGGACGACGACCGCTACGACTACCTGCCCGACGCCTCGAACCCAGGCTTCGCGACCGGTTGCAATCGGGCGGTGGCGCAGACGGCCACGAGCCACGTCCTCCTGCTGAATCCCGACGTCTGGCTGCCCGAGGACGCGCTGAAGCGGATCTGCGCCGCCATGGCCGAGACGCCCGCGCTGCCGATCGCGGTCGGTCTGGCGATGCACGGCGGCGAGTACGTCGGCATCGACCTGAACCCGATCTCGCTGTTCATCGATCGCCCGGCATCCGCGGTACGGGGGCCGTTGGGTCCGTCGGGTGGCGCGGCCGTCTTCCCGACCGAGCTGTTCCGTCGGTTCGGCGGCTTCCACGAGCAGCTGTTCGCCTGGGGTGAGGACGCCGACCTCGCCTTCCGTCTCTACGCGTCCGGCGTGCGCACACGTCGGTCGGAGCTGGTGCTGCCGCACGCCGGAGGCCACAGCGTCGAGGGCGACCACAAGCTCCAGGCGTTCCGCGCCTTCCTGCTCGCCCGCAACCGGCTCATCGTCGCGGCGCGCACCTTCACCTGGCCGTTGATGATCGTCGCGACACCCGTGCTGGCCCTGGCGCACCTCGCGCTGGCCGTACGCCGGGCACGACAGGGCCTGCTGCGGCCCTTCCTGCGGGGAATGGGCGAGGGCCTGCGTGGAGGGCTGCGCGCCCGACGCCAGTGGCAGGGCGACCGGTTCGGTTTCGCCGCCCTGTTCAGCTACTTGACAGTTCGGAGAGCGTGATGACAGGACGTCGCTGGAGTGTCGTGACGGTCACCTACAACTCGGCGGAGACGCTGCGCGCGTGCTGGCGCGGCGATGCCCGGCCGTACGAGTGGATCGTCGTCGACAACTGCTCCTCCGACGATTCGGCCGGCGTAGCCCAGGAGATGGGCGCCCAGGTCATCCGCCTGCCGGAGAACGTCGGCTTCTCCCGCGCCAACAACATCGGTCTGCGCCAAGCGGCGGGCGAGTACGTCCTGTTCGCCAACCCTGACCTCGAGATCACTTCGACCGAGGGCTTCGAGGTGCTGCGGCGGCACCTCGACGCGCACGGCGGCCTGGCCGCGCCGCAACTGCTCTCCTCGGACGGCGTCGTTCAGCCCAACGGCCGTGGCTTCCCCTACGCCACCGCCAAGCTGGGCAACCGGAAACTGTGGCCGTTGTCCCGGCTGCACGCCTCGTACCGGATGACGGCCGAACCGGGCACGGCGGTCTGGGTGGCCTGGGTCATGGGTGCCGCGGTCGCCGCACGGACCACCGACTTCATCGACCTGGGCGGCTGGAACGAGAGGTTCTTCCTCTACTACGAGGACCATGAGCTCGGTCTGCGCGCCTGGCGCAACGGGCTCCCTGTGGCGCTGCTCGGCGACGTGCGGTGGACACACCACTGGGGCCGGGCGACGAACTCGTTCCGCTGGTCCCGGGCGCACACCCTGGAACTGCGCAGCGCCCGGACGTTCTTCGGCATGTTCCCGGAGTTCCTGACGGGACTGCCGCCGGCACCACGCCGGCATCGGCAGGCGGCGCGGCTGGTCGGTTCGCCGGTGCCGGTCGTGAACGACAGCGCGGCCCAGCCGGTGAACGCGCCGGGCCAGCGGGCGACGACCTGAAGGGGGCGCGTTGGCAGTGACCACCGCCGACGCTCGGGACACCTGGGCGGTCCCGTCCGGCAGCCGCGACCGGGTCGCGCGGCTCGGCCGGAGCTTCGTCCGCGGCATCTGGTTCTTTCCGGCCCTGCTCACCGTCCTGTTGACGTTGCTGACCGTCCTGCAAATCAGCGGGTCGTCGATGGGCGTCTACCAGTCGATGCTGTACGGCTCGCAACCGGACGCGAACCTGCTGCTCAACGCACCGCAGCCGATCCGATCGGACGAGTGGGCCGTCAACACCCAGCTGACCATCGCCCAGGACGCCGCCGGCTACCCCCGGATAAACCCGAACATGGGTCAGGGCGCGGACGTCTCCCTGGTCGTGGACGTGCCGTACCGGGACTGGTCGGCGGCTTTCAAGCCGCACAACCTCGCGTTCCTGGTTCTTCCGCTCGACTACGCCTTCGCGTTCAAGTGGTGGCTGATGGCGGTGCTGCTCATCCTGAGCGCCTACTTCTTCGTCCTGGTGCTGATGCCGGGCCAGCACTGGCTAGCCGCCGGTCTCTCGTCGACACTCTTCTTCAGCCCGTTCGTGCACTGGTGGTACCAGTACATCACCCTCGGGCCGCTGTACTACGCACTGTTCATCGCGACGGTCTTCGTCCTTCTGCTGCGGTCGACCCGCCTGCTCGCCACCGTCGCCTGGGCGGCGTTACTGGCGTACCTGCTCACGTGTTTCGCGCTGGTCCTCTATCCGCCCTTCCAGATTCCCTGTGCCCTGGCGCTTGCCGCGTTCTGCGTGGGCCATCTCATCGAGCGGTACACCGTGCCACGAAGTCCCATGCTGCGGCCGCTGGCCTTCGTGGCGGCAGCGCTCCTCGTCGCCGGCCTCCTGGTCGGGCTCTTCGTCGGCACCCGGCTGGACGCCATCAACGCGGTGCTGCACACCGCCTACCCGGGGCAACGGCTCACCCGAAGCGGCGGCTTCGACCTGGCCCACCTGCTCTCTGGACACACCAGCTTCGGCCTGGAGTCGGGCAGATCAGCGGCGCAATACAGCATTCCGGACAAGGGGCTGACCAACCAGAGCGAGAACTCCAACTTCCTGCTCATGCTCCCGTACCTGTGCGTGCCGTGCCTCTATCTGCTGTACCAGTCGTACCGCGCCAGACGCGTCGTCGACTGGCCGCTGCTGCTCGTCAACCTCGCATTCCTCGGAGCACTCGTCCGGCTGTTCGTACCCCATCTCGACTTCTTCGGCAGGCTGCTGTATCTGGACCGGGTGCCGCACACGCGATTGCTCATCGGCATCGGCCTGCTCAACTTCATCGGGCTGGTGCTGTTCGTCCGGCGGCTCCGCGACCAGCGGTCGACTCTGCCGGGGCGCACCGTCATCATCGGTTACACACTCGCGCTCCTGCTCGTCCAGGCGTTACTCAGCCTGCACGTGGCGCAGACATCCCCCGGCTTCCTGGGCCTCGGCGGCTTCGTCCTGTCCCTCGTCCCCGTGCCGTTGGTCGTCCATCTGGCACTGCGCCGCCGCTTCGTCTGGGCGACATCGGTTCTCCTGGCGTTCTCGGTGGCCATGACGGCCTTCATCCATCCGCTCTACCGGGGCACCGCCACGTTGACCCAGACGCCGCTGTCCCGATCCATCCGGGCCATCGCCGCCGAGGATCCGGATGCCGTGTGGACGGCGGAGGTGGGCATCGTCCAAAACTTCCCCACCATGAACGGCGCCCGGTCACTGTCCGGTGTCTACGCGTACCCGCAGCTGACGTTGTGGCGGACCGCCGACCAGCAGGGCCAGCAGGAGTACATCGTCAACCGCTACGCGCACGTCTGGTTCACCTTCGACCGGAACCCCGCCGTCATGTCGACGACTACCTTCACCCTCACGGCGCCGGACCACTTCCGGGTCAACACCGAGCCGTGCGGCCCCTTCCTCCGCCAGCATCGCGTCAAGTACCTCGTGACGGGCACCGAGATCAACGAGTCGTGCCTGAAGCTGCGGGCCACGGTCCGCTATCCGGAGGCCACGTTCCTCATCTACGAGTTCTGGTGAACGGCGGTCAGCTGTTCCGATGCCACAGATCGCGCAACGCGTCCCAGTTGCCGGCGATCCCGGCCTCACACGGGGTCTCGAAGTACACCGCGCCCAGCCGGTCGTCCCGGTCCCACCAGATGCCGCACATGACCGGCCCGTTCCCGGGGTCGCCGGCGTACTCGACGTAGCTGCCGGTTGCTCCGCTGGAGCCACCCGTGGTCCGCGCGCCCTGCCTGATCCCCGGTGAGAGGGTGCCGGCGAGGAAGGCGAGCTGCTCACGGTAGGCGCGTGCGGCGTCCTTCGTCGTCGTGGACTCGAAAAGTGCGAAGTGGACGAACACGTTGCCGTACCGACAGAAGACATGCCGTTTCTCGTCCTTCGGCAGCTTCGGACCGCCGGCCTCCCGGTCCGAGGCGCAGTCGCCCATCCGGGCGAGCCAGGGCTCGGCGAGCGGCACCAGATCGGGGTCGAACTTCGCCTTGTTGAGGGCGTACTGGGTCTTCTCGAACAGCGGCACCGGAGGGCTGGCCGCAGGCTGCGTCTCGGGCTTCGTGTCACCACCGAGGGCACCGCCACCGAGGAGCCCGGCGCCGGCGGCCACCACCGCGGTCAGGACGAGGGCACCGACCCACAGGCCGGTCCGACTCCGCGGCGGGCGCGCCACCGGGGCGATCCGCCGTCCGCCCGAGGACGAGAGCGGATCGAACGACGGGATCGGTGCGGCGTTGGAGGCGTACGCCGGGGACTGCGGCGCGGCCTTTGCCGGCGTCGGCGCGGGGGAGGCCGGCGCTGCCGACACCGGTTGCGGGGACGCGGACACCGGCTGCCCGGAGACCGGGTTGGCGTGCACCGCCCACGGCAGCTGCGGCGGGTACGCCAGGAGTTCCGGAGCGCCGGAGACCGGGCTCGGCGGTCCGCTGGCCTGCTGCGGCACACCGGACACCGGCGGCGCGGAGACGGGCGGGGAGGAGGCAGGCGGGGCCGACGTGGGCGGGGCGGAGACCGGCAGGTCGGGCACGGGCTGGTAGTCCATGCCGAGGCTCTGGAAGAGCCGCTGCGGCGCGTGCCCCTCCTCGGCCCGGTAGGCCACCCACGGGTGGGCGGCGGACAGGTCGGCGTCCGCGTAGCGGTGACCGCCGACGGCCTGCGCCAGCGCGTTGGCCGCGTTGCCGAAGGCCACCCGCCAGCGCTCGTCGGACGCGGCCACGCCGTCCAGCACCGCCACGGTGGCGAACTGACCCTGCCCGTCCACTGCGGCCCAGGCCTTACCAACCTGGCACGCGCCCAGCATGTGCGTGTACCTGTAGGGGCTCTCCGGCTGCATGCCACTCCTTAGCTCAACCGCCGTGGATCCTACAGAGGTGTCGCCATCTCAGCGTGCCGCCCGCCGGCGGAGCGGCAGGGTGCGGCGCCCTTGCCTACTGAAAGTTTTCATGCATAGAGTCACGGTGTGAATGAAGGAGCGACGGCCGAGCAGGTCCTCGACCTGTTCGACGGGGTACGGCTCACCCCCACCCAGCGCCGGATCGCGCACTGTCTCGTGCAGCACGCGCCGACCGTCGCGTACCTCTCCGCCGCGGAGGTCGCCGAGCTGGCCGGGGTCAGCCAGCCCTCGGTCACCCGATTCGCCGTCGCGCTCGGCCACGACGGCTATCCGGCGCTGCGCCGCCGCCTGCGCGACCTCACCGCCCGCACGACCGGCGGCCCGGCGGACACCGCCAACGAGCTCCAGCAGGCGGTACGCGCCGAGATGGGCAACCTGGACCGGTTGGCCGGACAGCTCGCCGACACCGGCCGGATCGCCGAGACCGGGCGGCTGCTCGCGTCCAGCCGGCCGCTGCCGGTGCTGGGCCTGCGGGCCGCCGCGCCGCTGGCCGCGTACTTCGCCTACTTCGCCGCGAAGGTCCACCCGGACGTGCGGGTGCTCAACGACGGCGGCAGCCTGCTCACCGACCGGCTGGAGCAGGCCGCCGAGGCCGGGGCGTCCGCCGTGCTCGCCTTCGTGCTGCCCCGCTACCCCCGGGAAACCCTGGACGCCCTGCGCGACGCGCGTGCCGCCGGGCTGACCGTCGTGGCGATCACCGACTCGCCGGTCAGCCCGGCCACCGAACACGCCGACGTGGTGCTGCCGGCCGCCGTCGGCGCCCAACTCGTCTTCGACCTGCACACCGCCCCGATGACCCTGGCGATGGTCCTGTTGCAGGCGATCTGCGACGCCGCGCCGGCCGACACCCAGCGCCGCCTGGAGGCGTTCGAAGCCTCCGCGGCCCGCCGACAGTTGTTCCTCGGATGAGGAGGAGACCGGAGATGACCCAGCCCATCCGTGCCGCACGGGGCAGCCAGCTCACCGCCCGTGGCTGGCAGCAGGAGGCCGCCCTGCGGATGCTGATGAACAACCTCGATCCGGAGGTGGCCGAACGCCCCGACGACCTGGTGGTCTACGGCGGGACCGGAAAGGCGGCGCGGGACTGGCCGTCGTACCACGCGTTGGTGCGTACGCTGACCGACCTGCGCGCGGACGAGACGATGCTGGTGCAGTCCGGGCGACCGGTCGGTGTGATGCGTACGCACGAGTGGGCGCCCCGGGTGCTGCTGGCGAACTCCAACCTGGTCGGCGACTGGGCGACCTGGCCCGAGTTCCGTCGCCTGGAACAGCTCGGCCTGACCATGTACGGGCAGATGACCGCCGGCTCGTGGATCTACATCGGCACGCAGGGCATCCTCCAGGGCACCTACGAGACGTTCGCCGCCGTCGCCGCCAAGAGGTTCGGCGGCACCCTGGCCGGGACGCTGACGCTCACCGCCGGGTGCGGCGGGATGGGTGGCGCGCAGCCCCTCGCGGTCACCATGAACGACGGCGTCTGCCTGATCGTCGACGTCGACCGCACCCGTCTGGACCGCCGGGTGCACGACCGCTACCTGGACGAGGTGGCCGACTCCCTGGACGACGCGGTCGCGCGGGTCCGCGCGGCGAAGCGGGACCGGCGCGCGTTGAGCGTCGGAGTCGTCGGCAACGCCGCCGAGGTCTTCCCGGAGCTGCTGGGCCGAGGCGTCGAGATCGACATCGTGACCGACCAGACCAGCGCCCACGACCCGCTGGCGTACCTGCCGGTGGGCGTCGAGCTGGCCGAAGCCCGGGACTACGCCGCGGCGAAGCCCGCCGAGTTCACCGATCGGGCCCGCGCGTCGATGGCACGGCACGTCGAGGCGATGGTCGGGTTCCTCGACGCCGGGGCCGAGGTCTTCGACTACGGCAACTCGATCCGGGGCGAGGCGCAGCTCGGCGGCTACCAGCGGGCGTTCGACTTCCCGGGCTTCGTGCCCGCGTACATCCGCCCGCTGTTCTGCGAGGGCCGGGGACCGTTCCGGTGGGCGGCGCTCTCCGGCGACCCGGCCGACATCGCCGCCACCGACCGGGCCATCCTGGACCTGTTCCCGGAGAACGAGTCCCTGGCCCGCTGGATCAAGCTGGCCGGTGAGCGGGTCGCGTTCCAGGGCCTGCCGGCCCGGATCTGCTGGCTCGGCCAGGGCGAGCGGGACCGGGCGGGCGTGCGGTTCAACGACATGGTCGCCTCCGGTGAGCTCTCCGCGCCGGTGGTGATCGGCCGGGACCATCTGGACACCGGCAGCGTCGCGAGCCCGTACCGGGAGACCGAGGGGATGGCGGACGGCTCCGACGCGATCGCGGACTGGCCGCTGCTGAACGCGCTGGTCAACACCGCCAGCGGGGCGTCCTGGGTGTCCATCCACCACGGCGGGGGTGTCGGCATCGGCCGGTCGATCCACGCCGGGCAGGTCTGTGTGGCCGACGGCACCGCCCTGGCCGGCCAGAAGATCGAGCGGGTGCTCACCAACGACCCGGCGATGGGCGTCATCCGGCACGTCGACGCCGGCTACGACAGCGCCCGCGAGGTCGCCGACCGCACCGGCGTCCGCGTCCCGATGACCGAGCAGTAAGGAAGGGCACCTTGTTATCGGATTTTGTTGAAGAAGGGGCCCTTCCTTTCAGGTTCCGGGCGCTGTGGGACGAGATCGCGCCGGTTGGGCGGGACGCCGGCAGCGGCGGCTACCTGCGGTACGCGCTGACCGAGCCGGAACACCAACTGCGGGCCTGGTTCCGGGCACAGGCCGACCGTCGCGGCCTGCCGGTCACCGAGGACGGCAACGGCAACCTGTTCGCCCACTGGGGTGACCCGGAGGGCGCGGACGCCGTGCTGACCGGGAGTCACTTCGACTCGGTGCCGCACGGCGGGGCGTACGACGGCCCGCTCGGCATCGTCAGCGCGTTCCTCGCCGTGGACGAGCTGCGCGCCGCCGGTGTCACCCCGGTCCGGCCGTTGGTGGTGGCCGCGTTCGTGGAGGAGGAGGGCGCGCGCTTCGGCGTACCCTGCCTGGGGTCGCGGCTGCTCACCGGCGTGCTGGCGGCCGACCGCGCGGCCGGCCTGCGCGACGCGGCCGGGGTGAGCTTCGCCGACGCGCTCGGCGGGCGGCCGGCGGGCGCCCGCCCGGAGCTGCTCGGCCGGTTCGGCGCGTTCGTGGAGCTGCACGTCGAGCAGGGCCGCGCGCTCGTTGACGCGGACGCGCCGGTGGGGGTGGCGAGCGCGATCTGGCCGCACGGCCGCTGGCGTTTCGACGTGGTCGGCGAGGGCAACCACGCGGGTACGACGCGGATGGCCGACCGCCGCGACCCGATGCTCACCTACGCGTTCGGGGTGTTGGCCGCGAACAAGGAGGCCCGGCTGCGTGGGGCGCACGCCACCGTGGGTCGGGTCGCCGTGGAACCCAACGCCACCAACGCGATCCCGTCGAGGGTGACCGGCTGGCTGGACGCGCGCGCCGCCGACCCGGAGACCCTGACCGGGCTGGTCGACGCGGTTCGGGCCAAGCTCGCCGAGCGGTCCCGCCGCGACGGCACGGAGGTGCTGGTCACCGAGGAGTCGGTGACCCCGCTGGTCGCCTTCGACGGCGACCTGGCCGCCCGGCTGGCGACGCTGCTCGACGCGCCGGTGCTGCCCACGGGAGCGGGACACGACGCCGGGGTGCTCGCTGCGTACCTGCCCACGGCGATGCTGTTCGTGCGCAATCCGACCGGGGTGTCGCACTCCCCCGCCGAGTCCGCGAGCGACGACGACTGCGCGGCCGGGGTGCGCGCGCTGGCCCGCGTGCTCGAGGAGCTGACATGCCGCTGACCGCCACCCGCTGGCTCGCCGAGTACGCCTGGCTGCCCGCGCACGCCGAGCCCACGCCCGACGTGCTGATCGAGGTCGAGGACGGTCGGATCAGCGCGGTGACGCCGCTGACCCCCGGGAGCCGGCCGCCGTCCGGGGTCGACGTGTACGCCGACGCCGTGCCGCTGCCCGGCCTGACGCTGCCGGGCCTCGCGAACGCGCACTCGCACGCCTTCCACCGGGCCCTGCGGGGACGCACCCACGGCGGGCGGGGTGACTTCTTCTCCTGGCGGGAGCGCATGTACGCGGTCGCGGACCGGCTCGACCCGGACACCTACCTGGCGCTGGCCCGGGCGGTGTACGCCGAGATGGCGCTTGCCGGGATCACCTGCGTGGGCGAGTTCCACTACCTGCACCACCGGCCCGACGGCGGCGCGTACGACGACCCGAACGCGATGGGCGCGGCGCTGGTCGAGGCTGCCGCGCACGCCGGGGTCCGGCTCACCCTGCTGGACACCTGCTACCTCACTTCCACGGTGGACGGTCAGCCGCTCGCCGGGCCGCAGCGGCGCTTCGGCGACGGCGACGCGGCCGGCTGGGCGCGACGGGCGGGGGCGTTCCAGCCGACGGACTCCCACGTGCGGGTCGGCGCGGCCGTGCACTCGGTCCGGGCGGTGCCCGCCGACCAGCTCCGCGCGGTCGCCGACTGGACCCGCGACCGGCAGGCCCCGCTGCACGTGCACCTCTCCGAGCAGCCCGCCGAGAACGACGAGTGCCGGGCCGTGCACGGGCGTACGCCCACCGCGCTGCTCGCGGAGCACGGGGTGCTCGGGCCGGACACCACCGCCGTCCACGCCACCCATCCGACCAGCGCGGACCTGACCCTGCTCGCCGACAACCGGACCGGCGTGTGCCTCTGCCCCACCACCGAGCGGGACCTCGCCGACGGCATCGGTCCGGCCCGCCGGATGGCCGACGCGGGTATCCGGTTGAGCCTGGGCAGCGACAGTCACGCCGTGGTCGACCTGTTCGAGGAGGCCCGCGCCGTGGAGCTGGACGAACGGCTGCGTACCCGCCGGCGCGGGCACTTCACCCCGGTCGACCTGTTCACCACGGCCACCGCCGCCGGGCACGCCGCGCTGGGGTGGACCGACGCCGGTCGGATCGCCGTCGGCGCCCGCGCCGACCTGGTGACGGTACGACTCGACAGCGCCCGCACCGCCGGCGTACCGCCGATGGGGGCGTTCTTCGCGGCCGGCGCGGCGGACGTCGACCAGGTCATGGTGGACGGTCGCGTGGTGGTGGCCGACGGCCGGCACCTGAGCGTCGACGTCCCGGCCGAGCTGTCGGCGTCGATCGAGGCGGTGACCCCCGCATGAGCAGTCTGCTTGTCGACAACATCGGGGAGCTGGTCACCAACGGCGTCGGCGCGGATCCGCTGGGCATCCGCCGCAGGGCGGCCGTGCTCGTCGAGGAGGATCGGGTGGCCTGGGTCGGGCCGGCCGCGTACGCGCCGGCCGCCGACCACCGGATCGACGTCGGCGGGGCCGCCGTACTGCCCGGCTTCGTGGACAGCCACGCCCACCTGGTCTTCGCCGGGGACCGGGCCGCCGAGTTCGCCGCGCGGATGGCCGGCGAGCCGTACACCGGCGGCGGCATCCGGACCACCGTGGGCGCGACCCGGGCCGCCACCGACGACGAGCTGCGGGCCACCGTGCGCCGGCTACGCGGGGAGGCGCTGCGCCAGGGCACCACGACCATGGAGATCAAGAGTGGGTACGGGCTGAACGTCGCCGACGAGGCCCGCTCGCTGCGGATCGCCGCCGAGACCAGCTCCGAGACCACCTTCCTGGGCGCGCACGTGGTGCCCGCCGAGTACGCCGACCGGCCGGACGACTACGTCGGGCTGGTCTGCGGGCCGATGCTGGCCGCCGCCGCGCCGCACGCGAAGTGGATCGACGTGTTCTGCGAGCGGGGCGCCTTCGACGTCGACCACGCCCGCGCCATCCTCGCCTGCGGCCAGGCCGCCGGGCTGGGCGTACGACTGCACGCCAACCAGCTCGGCCCCGGGCCGGGCGTGCGGCTCGGGGTGGAGTTGGGAGCGGCCAGCGTCGACCACTGCACCCACCTGAGCGACGCCGACGTCGACGCGCTGGCCGGCACGGCCCACACCGACGGGTTCGGGACCACCACCGTCGCCACCCTGCTGCCGGGCGCCGAGTTCTCCACCCGCTCGCCGTACCCGGACGCCCGCCGGCTGCTCGACGCCGGTGTGACCGTGGCCCTGGCGACGGACTGCAACCCCGGTTCGTCGTACACCTCGTCGATGCCCTTCTGCATCGCCCTCGCGGTCCGCGAGATGCGGATGACCCCGGCGGAGGCGGTCTGGGCCGCCACCGCCGGTGGCGCGCGGGCGCTGCGCCGCGACGACCTCGGCGTGCTCACCCCCGGCGCGCGGGCCGACCTCGTCGTCCTGGACGCGCCGTCCTACCTGCATCTGGCCTACCGGCCCGGTGTCCCCCTGATCCGCCAGGTAATTCGCAACGGAGTTCCGCAATGACGCACGTGACCATCCAACCCACCGGGATCACCGCCGACGACGTGCTCGCGGTGGCCCGCGGCACCGCCACGGTGGTCCTCGCTCCGGCCGCCCGGGACGCGATGGCGACCAGCCGCGCGATCGTGGACGGGATCGAGGCCGCCGGACGACCGGTGTACGGCGTCTCGACCGGGTTCGGGGCCCTGGCGAACACCTTCGTCGCGCCGGAGCGGCGGGCCGAGCTGCAACACGCGCTGATCCGTTCGCACGCCGCCGGGGTGGGCGCACCGATGCCCCGCGAGGTGGTCCGCGCCATGATGCTGCTGCGCGTACGCTCGCTCGCCCTGGGCCGCTCCGGGGTCCGGCCGCTGGTCGCCGAGGCCCTCGTCGACCTGCTCAACCACGACATCACCCCGTGGGTGCCGGAGCACGGCTCGCTGGGCGCGTCCGGCGACCTGGCGCCGCTGGCGCACTGCGCGCTGGTGCTGCTCGGTGAGGGCTGGGTGCTGGGCCCGGCCGGCGAGCGGCAGGACGCGGCCGACGTGCTGGCCGCCAACGGGCTCAAGCCGATCGAGCTGGCCGCCAAGGAGGGGCTGGCGCTGATCAACGGCACCGACGGCATGCTCGGCATGCTGCTGCTGGCCATCCACGACGCGGCGCACCTCTTCGCGATGGCGGACGTGACCGCGGCGCTGGCCATCGAGGCGATGCTCGGCTCGGAGCGGCCGTTCCTGCCCGAGCTGCACGCCATCCGGCCGCACCCCGGTCAGGCGGCGTCGGCGGCGAACATCCACCGGCTGTTGCAGGATTCGCGGGTCATGGACTCGCACCGCGACGACCTGGCGCACGCCGTGCAGGACGCGTACTCGATGCGGTGCGCGCCGCAGGTGGCCGGCGCGGCCCGCGACACCCTGGACTTCGTCCGCACGGTCGCGGGCCGGGAGCTGGTGTCCGTGGTGGACAACCCGGTGGTGCTGCCGGACGGTCGGGTCGAGTCGACCGGGAACTTCCACGGCGCACCGCTCGGCTTCGCCGCCGACTTCCTCGCCATCGCCGCCGCCGAGGTGGGTGCGATCGCCGAGCGGCGGGTGGACCGGCTGCTCGACGTGACCCGCTCCCGGGAGCTGCCGGCGTTCCTCTCGCCCGACGCCGGGGTCAACTCCGGGCTGATGATCGCCCAGTACACGGCGGCCGGGATCGTCGCGGAGAACCGGCGGCTGGCCGCGCCCGCGTCGGTGGACTCGCTGCCCACCAGCGGCATGCAGGAGGACCACGTCTCGATGGGCTGGGCGGGGGCCAAGAAGCTGCGCACCGTGCTGGACAACCTCACCAGCCTGCTCGCGGTGGAGCTGCTGGCCGGAGTACGTGGCCTGCAACTGCGCGAACCGCTGGTGCCGTCGCCGGCCGGTCGGGCCGCCGTCGCCGCGCTCGGTGCGGCGGCCGGCGACCCCGGCCCGGACGTGTTCCTCGCCCCGGTGATGGAGGCGGCCCGTGCGGTCGTCGCCGGCCCCGAGCTGCGCGCCGCCATCGAGCGGGAGGTCGGCCCGCTGGGCTGACCTCCACGGGTCGCTGTCGTCCGCCGCGGGTCAGGCGGCGGGCGGCAGGACCTCGCGCCGGTCAGGCGGCGGGCGGCAGGACCTTGGCGACCAGCTTGGCCAGCTCGCGCAGCGCCTTGCCCCGGTGGCTGACCGCGTCCTTCTCGGCCGGGGTCAGCTCGGCGTTGGTCCGGTCCTGGCCGTCGCCCAGGAAGATGGGGTCGTACCCGAATCCGCCGTCGCCACGCGGCGCGCGCAGCACCCGACCGGGCTGCCGGCCGTCGACCAGGTGCTCCTTGCCGCCGGGCAGCACCAGCGCGACCGTGCAGACGAAGGACGCCGCCCGGTGCTCGTCGGGCACGTCGGCGATCTGGTCCAGCACGAGCTGGAGATTGGCCTGGTCGTCGCCGTGCTTACCGGCCCACCGGGCACTGAACACCCCGGGCATCCCGTTCAGCGCGTCCACGGCGATGCCCGAGTCGTCGGCGATCGTCGGCAACCCCGTCCGGCGGCAGCCCTCCCGCGCCTTGATCAGCGCGTTCTCGCCGAAGGTGAGGCCGGTCTCGGGCAGCTCCGGGTACTCCTCGACGTCGTCGAGGCCGAGCAGGGCGATCCGGTGCGCGCCGAGCGCGCCGTCCAGGATCCGCTGAAGCTCCACCAGCTTCTTCCGGTTCCGGGTAGCCAGCAAAACCTTGTTCATGAGGAAAGCGCCTTCCGCTGGGCTTCGGCCAACTCGGCGCACCCGGCCACGGCCAGGTCGAGCAGGCTGTCGAGCTGGTCCCGGGCGAACACGCCCGCCTCACCGGTGCCCTGCACCTCGACGAAGTCGCCCGTGCCGGTGCACACCACGTTCATGTCCACCTCGGCGGCCACGTCCTCTTCGTAGCAGAGGTCCAGGCGCGCCTCGCCGGCGATGATCCCGACGCTGACGGCGGCCACCGAGCGGTGCATGACCTTTTCCGGCTTGCCGGCGAGGGCCTTGCGGGCGGCCAACCAGCCCACCGCGTCGTGCAGCGCCACGTACGCGCCGGTGATCGCGGCGGTCCGGGTACCTCCGTCGGCCTGCAACACGTCGCAGTCGAGCACGATCGAGTTCTCGCCGAGCGCCTTCAGGTCGATGCAGGCGCGCAGGCTGCGACCGATCAGGCGGGAGATCTCGTGGGTACGCCCACCGACCCGGCCCTTGACGCTCTCCCGGTCGGAGCGGGTGTTGGTGGCCCGGGGCAGCATCGCGTACTCGGCGGTCACCCAGCCGAGCCCGGAGCCCTTGCGCCAGCGGGGCACGCCCTCGGTGACGCTCGCCGTGCAGAGCACCCGGGTGCCGCCGAACTCGACGAGCACCGACCCCTCCGGGTGGGTGCTCCAGCCTCGGGTCAGGGTCACCGGTCGGAGTTGAGAGGGCCCTCGCCCGTCAGGTCGCGCCATCCCTGCACCCTATGCGGTGCGGGGATCCACCTCGCCCCGGGTGCCCTGCGGCACGTCCGCGCCGTGTGCCGCCAGGAATCCGGCGACCGCCGCCGGCCACCCGAACTCCTCGGCCCGCGCCCGAGCGGCCCGCCGCCGCTGCGCCTCCGGACGGGCCACGAGGCGCAGCACGGCCTCGGCCAGCGACGCCCCGGAGCCGTACGCGGCCAGCCCCGCCGAGCCGACCACCTCGGGCAACGCGCTCGCGGCGTTCACCACCACGGGAGTGCCGCAGGCCAGCGCCTCCAGCCCGGCCAGGCCGAAGGTCTCCACCGGGCCGGGCGCCAGCACCACGTCCGCGCTCGCGAGCAGCGCGGCCACCGCGGCACGGTCGGGCAGGAAGCCGGTGAACGTGACCGGCAGGCCGGCCGCCCGGCGGGCCAGCGACGCGCGCAGCGGGCCGTCCCCGGCCAGCACGAGCACCGCCGGCACACCGGCCCGGCGCAGCTCGGCGAGGGCTTCGACCGCCAGTTCCGGCCGCTTCTCCGGAGACAACCGCGCGCAGTGTACGAGCAGCAGCTCGGTCGGGTCGGCGTAGCGTTCCCGCAGCCGCGGGTCGGCCCGCTCCGGTCCGAAGGTGTCCAGGTCCACGCCGAGCGGCACCAGGTGGACGTTGTCGGCCCCGATGCGCGCGAACTCCTCGGCCGCCCACCGGGTCGTGCACACGATCCGGTCGTACGCCCGGCTGGTGGCCCGGTTGAGGCGGTCGGCGGTCGGCCGGCGCAGCACGTCCGGCACTCCCCACTGGCCGAGCAGGCCGGTCAGCGACTCGTGCGAGACCATCACCGACGGCACCCCGTGCGCCTTCGCCCAGGCCCCCGTCCAGCGCAGCGAGGACCGGTCGGACACCTCCAGCCGGTCCGGCGTCAGCTCGGTGAGCACCCGGGCCAGCCGCTGCCGGCCGGCCAGCAGCCGGTAACCACCCGTGCCCGGCAGCTCCAGACCCGGCAGGGTGACCACCCGACCCCACGGGTGCCACTCGTGGGTGTTCCGTCGGCCGGGCACCACCAGCACCGGATCGTGTCCCGCCGTGCGGTAGCCCTCGCCGAGGTGCCGCAGCGCCGTACGCAGGCCACCGGAGCGCTCGGTCACGAAGTTCGCGAGCCGGACGATCCGCAGCCCACCGGCTGTCGCCGTCACGACGCGGCCGGCAGGCCGACGGTGGCGGCGTTGGCGCGTACCGCGTGATAGTGCCCGACCAGCTCGTCGCCGACGGCCGCCCAGCTACGCCGGCGCACCGCGGCGCGGGCCGCCACCCCGTACGCCCGCCGCCGGTCGGCGTCCCCGGTCAGCTCGGCCACGGCGGCGGCCAGCGCGTCCCCGTCGCCGGGCGGCACCAGCAGCCCGGTCCGGCCCGAGTCGACCAGGTCGACCGGCCCACCGCTGGCCGGGGCGACCACCGGCACCCCGGACGCCAACGCCTCCTGCACGGTCTGGCCGAACGTCTCGTGCGGACCGGTGTGCGCGAACACGTCCAGGCTGGCATAGAGCCGTGCCAGGTCCTCGCCGTGCCGCACCCCCAGGAACGTGACCCCCGGCAACGCCCGCTCGAGCTGACGACGGGCCGGGCCGTCACCGGCCACCACCACCCGTACGCCCGGCAGCCGGGACGTCGCCGCCAACAGCTCCACCCGCTTCTCCGGGGCCAACCGGCCGACGTAGCCGACCAGCAGCTCCCCGCCCGGGGCCAGCCGACGGCGCAGGTCGGCGCAGCGCTTGGCCGGGTCGAACTGGACGGCGTCGACGCCCCGGCCCCACAACCAGATCCGCTGCACCCCGTTGGCGATCAGATCGGCCGCAGCCCGGGTCGACGGCGCGAGCGTCCGCTGGGCCAGATTGTGGATCTCCCGGAGGCGCCGCCACGCGGCCGCCTCACCCCAGCTCACCCGGTACGCCCTGGCGTAGGCCGCCACGTCGGTCTGGTAGACCGCCACCATCGGCAGCCCGTACCGGTCGGCGAGGGTGGCCGCCCGCGCGCCGAGAACGAACGGGCTCGCCAGGTGCACCACGTCCGGCGCCGCCGACAGCAGCGCCCCCGCCAGCCGGGTACCCGTCGGCACGCCCAGCCGGAAGCCCTGGTAGCGGGGCAACGGCACGCTGGGGATACGCACCACCGGGTACGCCAGACGGTCGACGCCCCGCCGGTCCGCCCCGGCGGGCGCGGGTGCGATGACGACCGGCTCGTGGCCACGGGCCAGCAGGTGCTCGGCCGTACGCACCACGGAGTGCGCGACGCCGTTGACGTCCGGCGGGAACGACTCGGTCACGATGGCGATCCGCATGTCCACACCGTGCGGGTGCCACGGGTGCGCCAGACGACCAGCCGCTGACCGGCCGGCGAACAGTACGGCACAACACCGGGCCATCGACACACCGGACCATCGACGACGCCCACGAAAGCGCCGGGTGGCCGCGAGGCGGTCAGATGTCGTAGCTGGCGCCCGCCCGGACCACTTCGAGCGGCCCGCTGTACGCGCCGGCCGCCGACTCCAGCGTGT
Source organism: Micromonospora sp. NPDC049801 (assembly GCF_040656575.1). NCBI lineage: Bacteria > Bacillati > Actinomycetota > Actinomycetes > Micromonosporales > Micromonosporaceae > Micromonospora > Micromonospora sp. NPDC049801. The sequence goes on from NZ_JBFAMS010000009.1 coordinate 145,370, forward strand.
GCGCCTCGCTGCCCCAGGCCGCGACCAGGTGGGTCAGCAGCAGACGACCCACCGCCGCCTTCGTCGCGATCTCACCCGCCTCCCGGCCGGTCAGGTGCAGATCCGGCGGATTGTCCACGCCGTCCAGGTAGCTGGCCTCGCACAGGAACACGTCGGCGTTCTGCGCCAGCCGTAGCAACGCGTCGCACTCGGCGGTGTCCGACGAGTAGCACAGCGACCGCCCACCGTGCTCGAGCCGCACGCCGTACGTCTCGACGGGGTGGTTGACCCGGTCGACGGTGACCGTGAAGGGCCCGATCGGGAACGTGCCCGGCTGGAGGGCGTAGAACTGGTAGACGTCGTCGACCGTGCCGTCGTCGCCGTAGGCGGCGCTGAGCCGGTCCGGGGCGCCGGCCGGGGCGTACACCGGCAGCGCCGGGTAGGGGCCCTCGGGGGCGTACCGGCGGACCACCACGTACGTCACCGCGTCGAGGATGTGGTCACAGTGCAGGTGGGTCAGCAGGATCGCGTCCGGAGCGTGCAGCCCCACGTACCGCTGGAGGCTGGACAACGACCCCGAGCCGAAGTCGACCAGGAGCCGGAAACCATCCGCCTCGACGAGGTAGGCGGAGCACGGTGACTCGGGGCCCGGGAAGCTGCCGGCACACCCAAGGACAGTCAGTCGCATCGGGTTTTCTCACTGTCACTGTCGGTAGTATCTCTGCCGGCGGTCGTACCGGCCATGATCTCTACCGACGCGTACGCCACGCTGCGCAGCCTACGCCGGGGTACCCGAGGACAAGAATCATCCGTTGGAAGTTGTCACGAACGTGACACACGCTCACGGCGAGCCGCGACGCGCGACGGGCCATCGACGCGTACGCCGACGGCCCGTTCGCGCAGGGACCCGGCCCTCAGGCCCAGAGCTGACCTTCCAGCGCGTCCTCGGCGTCGCCGAGGGTGCCGCCGTACGCGCCGGTGGACAGGTACTTCCAGCCGCCGTCGCACACCACGAACGCGACGTCGGCACGGCGGCCGGCGCGGACCGCCTCGTGGGCCACCGCCAGCGCGGCGTGCAGGATCGCGCCCGTGGAGAACCCGGCGAAGATGCCCTCCACCTCCACGAGCTGACGGGTGCGCAGCACCGCGTCCCGCGTGCCGACCGAGAAACGCCGGGACAGCACCGAGGCGTCGTACAGCTCCGGCACGTACCCCTCGTCGATGTTGCGCAGCCCGTAGACCAGCTCGCCGTAGCGCGGCTCGGCCGCCACGACCTGGATGCCCTCGACCTTTTCGCGCAGGTAGCGCCCGGTACCCATCAGGGTGCCGGTGGTGCCCAGTCCGGCCACGAAGTGCGTGATGGTGGGCAGGTCGTGCAGCAGCTCCGGGCCGGTCGTCTCGTAGTGCGCCCGCGCGTTGGCCTCGTTGCCGTACTGGTAGAGCATCACCCAGTCCGGGTGGTCGGCAGCGATCTGCTTGGCCGTCGCGACGGCCTGGTTCGAGCCGCCCGCCGCCTCCGAGAAGATGATCTCCGCCCCGTACATGCGGAGTAGTTGAACCCGCTCGGTCGAGACGTTTTCGGGCATCACGCAGACCAGCCGGTACCCGCGCAGCTTCGCCACCATGGCCAACGAGATACCGGTGTTGCCGCTGGTCGGCTCCAGGATGGTGTCACCAGCCCGGAGCCGGCCCGCCTCCTCCGCCGCGCGGACCATGAACATCGCCGCGCGGTCCTTGATGCTGCCCGTCGGGTTCCGGTCCTCCAGCTTGGCCCAGAGCCGCACCGGCGGCGCCCCGTCGGGCACCGTCGGGGAGAGCCGGGGCAGCCCGACGAGCGGCGTACCTCCGCACGCGTCGAGCAGGCTGTCGTACCGCGCCACGACGGCCGCCCTCAGTGAGCGGCGACGGCGTCGCGAGCCGCTGCCGCGCTGTCCCGGCTGATGCTGTGCGAACTGATCGCCGCTGCCGCGGCGCTGTGCGAGCTGATCGCCGCTGCCGCCGCGAAGCCGAACGCGCCGCCGGCCACGGCCGGCAGGATGGTCACGCTGTCGCCGTCGGAGAGCTTGGCGTCGAGCGCGCCGAGGAAGCGCACGTCCTCGTCGTTGACGTAGACGTTGACGAAGCGGTGCAGCGCGCCGGCGTCGGTGACCAGCCGGCCGCGCAGGCCGGCGTGCCGGGAGTCCAGGTCGGTGAGCAGGTCCGCCAGCGTGTCGCCGGCGCCCTCGACGACCTTGGCGCCGCCGGTGTAGCTACGCAGGATGGTGGGGATGCGAACTTCGATGGCCATGATGTCGTGCTCCTTGATCGGGTGTGCCAACGGTGACGGGAGGAAACGGGTGCGGACGCTGACGGTTCAGCGGCCGGAACACTCGTAGTCGACCGTCGCCGGGCTCTGCCCGAACATGTAGGACTGCACGGCGTGCGGGTCGACCCCGGCCTCCACGATCTGGACCGGCTCCTCGGCCACCACGCCGTCGACGATCCGGAACGAGCGGATCTCCTCCGAGTCGGGCTCGCGGGTCGAGACGAGCAGGTAGTGCGCGTTCGGCTCGCCGGCGAAGGACACGTCGGTACGCGACGGGTACGCCTCGGTCGCGGTGTGCGAGTGGTAGATGACCACCGGCTCCTCGTCGCGGTCGTCCATCTCCCGCCAGACGCGCAGGTGCTCCATCGAGTCGAACTCGTAGAAGGTCATCGACCGCGCGGCATTGTCCATCGGGATGTGCCGGGTCGGGGTGTCGCTGCCGACGGCACCGGCGACGACGCCGCACGCCTCGTCGGGGTGGTCCCGGCGCGCGTGGGCGACGATCGCGTCGATGATCGACCGGTCGATGCTCAGCACGTGTACCAGCCTAACGCCTCCCAGGCAGGGCCTGAAGTGGCGCGGGTCACGCCTAGTCGATCAAGGCGTTGAGCAGCGACTCCTGGAGATATCCGAGATACGCGTAGACCGACAGTTGGAACACCCGGCTCGACCCCGGATCCTCGGTCACCGCGTCGTCCAACTCCTCGCCCAGGTCCGTGCCGTCCTTGATCTCCAGCCGCACGCCCATCGCCAGCCGTGCGTCATTGAGCGCCCTTAGCCACGCCTCGGCCGCCTCGGCGTCCAACCGCACCTCGCCGCCGGCATCGTCGGGCAGCGCGGCCAGGATCGCCCCGGCCTGGTCGATCTTCGCGGTCTTCAGGTCACCCTCGGTGTAGCGGCGGAACTCCGACGTGCTGGCCGCGTCCTCCGGGTACACCGCCGGGAACAGCCGGCCGACGACCGGGTCGGTGTGGTCGAAGCCGTCGGTGAGCAGACCGACCACCTCGGAGGCGACCTTGCGCAGCACCCGCACCTCGTCGACGGCGAAGGTGGCGACGTAGCGGCCCGCCTGCCGCCGGAACATGCTCACGATGCCAGCCCGGTTCGCGACTGCGGGGCTCGCAACCCCGGCTCACTCCTCGCGCTCACGAGCGATCCACCGTTGCCCAGAGCCCGTACGCGTGCAGCTGCGACGCGTCGTGCTCCATGCGCTCGCGGGCGCCCGTCGAGACCACGGCGCGGCCCTTGTGGTGCACGTCCAGCATGAGCTGCTCCGCCCTCTCCCGGCTGTAGCCGAACAGCTTCTGGAAGACCCAGGTCACGTACGTCATCAGGTTGACCGGGTCGTCCCACACGATCGTCACCCATTGCCGGTCGGGCGCCGGCACGTCGTCAGTGGCCGGCGTCTCGACCGGTGCAACCTGTGGAGCCGCCATGCCCCCCATCGTGCCACCGGTTTCCCGGAACCGAGGAACCGGAACGCCGGACGAATCCGGATCGCCCGTCGTGCCCGCCACGAAGCCGCCTCGCACCTCGGCGGAGGCGAGACGCGGAGCGAGGTCGAGCCGCACGGCGGGCACGCTCTCAGGCAAGCAGGATGCCGTGGTCGATCGCATCGGACAGCACCACGCCCAGCGAGAGACGGATCACCTCGAACCGCCGGGAGATCTCGCGGGCGAGCTCCAACTCGACCTCCCGAAGCGCCCGCTGCGACCAGGCCCGCGCCGCGCTGTGGTCGTCGTTTCCCGGGGTACGCCACTGCTGCCAGCATCCGCCGGAGAGCCCCACCGCGATCGGCGGAAGCACCTCGTCACGGGTTGCCGTCGGATAACCGGCGAGTGCGTCGATCGCCTCGACGCCGGTCAGTCCGGCCACTCCCGCCGTACTGGTGACCAGCAGAACCCGGTCCAGGTCGCGTCCCGTGCGGTGGTCGGCCAGGCCGTACTGGACGGCCGTGGCGATCCGCCGACGTACGCCCTCCGTGGGCGGCGTGCCGAGCACCTGGGCGGTGGTGTCCGACACGATGCCCCGCACCGCGCGGTCGCACTGCGCGGTGGCCAGCAGCGACAGTGCCGCCATCTCCCGGTCGAGCAGATCGGGAAGGCCGGCGCAGCCGACCCCGAAGACGATCTCCTGAACGGCCCGCAGATGGATGTTCGCCAGTTCCAGGGCCAGGTGCTGGCGGATCCGCTGGGCGCAGGAGCGGGCCTGCCGGTCGAGCCGTTCGGACCAGTCGCCCGGGTCGGCGGCCACCGCCACGCGGTCGTGCTGCCCCGGCAGCACGGGCGGTTCGGCGCTGGCCCGCTGCAACCCCTCGGTCGCCGACCACCCCACCAACGCCCGGCGCAGGTCGGCCGCGCTGTCGACGCCGTCGACCGGGAACCAGCGGGCGGCGGCCAGGTCGGGGACGGCGGCCAGCAGCGCCGCGCGGTGCGCCGCGACGGTCACCGCGACCGGGTCCACCTCCCCCGAACGGCCGGCCGCCGGCGGGACGGACGCCCCCGTGTCCTCCGTCGTCGCCGTGCCGTCGGCCAGCGGCGCCCAACCGGCCGTGCCGGGCGTCACCGCGAAGACGACCTCCACCGGGGCCGCGGCCACCTCGGCGAGCAGGTTCAACTCCTGGGCGGTGAACGCCTGGTCGGCCGCGATCACGAAGAGCAGCGCGCCGGCCCGGCCGACGGCGTCACGCAGCACCCGGACGCCGGCCACACCGAGCGCGCCGGTGTCCGGCGTGTCGATCAGGGTGAAGTGGCGCAGCAGCGGCTCGGGCACGCTCAGCTCGACCCGCCGGGGCGGGCGGGCCAGTGCCGGGCCGGCCGCGTCCCGGTCCGCGCCGTACGAGTGCGGCTGGCGGTAGCCCGGGACGAACGCCGCCCGCGTCGGCACCTTGGCGTGCCGGACCACCAGCCAACTGCCGGCCGGCACGGTGAGCATCACCGGGTCGAGTCCGACGAGGGTGGCGAGCACGGCACGCCGGTCAGCGCCGGCGGGACCGACGGCGACGACGCCGAGCGGCTCGTCCGACCGGGGATTGGAAACCTCAAGCTCGGTGGGCAACGGGGCGCAACTCGGCGGGTCGGCTGAGCTGGCCATGTCGCCGGGCGAGTCGAGCGAGGGGAGAGGGCCCTGCTGCATCGGGTGGCCTCCCGGAGCTGGCGACCGGCACGCCGGTCGGATGGAAATTCCGGTGACACTACCCGGATGCCCGAAGAGTACGTGTGGCCCGCCGACCAGGCGGAATACCGCAGGTACTCACCGGTAATTGTGCGACTACTCAACTTCGGTGCGTGACGGTGCGGGCGCGGACCGAACTCGATGGATATGCTGCGCGGATGAGTCGATGGAAGTTCGTCGGCCGGACCGATGAACTCAACCGCCTGCTGGCGGCGGTTACCGGCGAGGCCGGCCGAGGGCTCTTCTTCAGCGGCAGCGCCGGCATCGGCAAGAGCCGGCTGCTGCGGGAGGGCGTCAACACCCTGCCCACCGACCGGTACGCCATCTGGTCCATCGCCGCGAGCGCCACCACCGCGGCGCTGCCGTTCGGCGGGCTGGTGCAGGTCCTCCCGGCGGAGCAGCCACAGGGGCTCTCCCCCGCCGGCATCCTGCGCTGGGCGCTGGGCGTGCTGCAACAGCAGGCCGCCGGCCGGCGGATCGTGCTCGCCATCGACGACGCGCACCTGCTCGACCCGCCGTCCGCCGCGCTCGTGCACCTGGTCGCCCGCGCGGACAACGCCACCGTGGTCGGCACCCTGCGCGACGGCGAGCAGATCCCCCTGCCGATCCGCGCGCTGTGGACCGACGACCTGGTCGAGCACGTCGAGCTGACCCCGATGCCACCGTCGGAGACCGCCGGCCTGCTGGCCGCGATCCTGGGCGGGCCCGTCGACGCCAACTCCGCCGACCGGCTCGGGCGGCTGTCGGCCGGCAACCCGCTGCTGCTGCGCGAGCTGGTGCATGCCGCCAACGGCAGCGAGGAGTTGAAGCGCACCTACGGCCTCTGGAAGTGGACCGGGCGACTGGAGCTGGCGCCCAGCCTCACCGATCTGATCGACACCCGCGTCGGGCAGCTCACCGACGGCGTCCGTACGGTCGTCGAGCTGGTCGCCTTCGGCGAGCCACTCGGGCTGCACCTGCTCAACCAGGCCGCCGAGCAGTCCGATGTGGAGTGCGCCGAGGAGCGTGGGCTGATCACCGTCGTCCAGCACGACCGGCGGACGAACGTACGCCTGGCGCACCCGCTCTACGGCGAGGTGATGCGCCGCCGATGCCCGGTCAGCCGCACCCGACGCCTCCAGGCGCACCTCGCCGAACTGCTGGAGCAGGTCGGCAAGCGCCGCCGCGACGACCTGCTGCGGGTGGCGGTCTGGCGGCTCGACTCCGGCACCGCGCAGGACGCCGCCCTGCTCGTGGACGCCGCGATGCAGGCGTTCACCCGGTACGACGTACCGTTGGCGACCCGCCTGGCCCGGGCCGCGCTGCACGCTGACGGCGGCTCGGACGCGGCGGAGCTGCTGGCCACCATCCTGATGTTCGCCGACCGACCGGACGAGGCGCTCAGCGTTCTCGACGCGGTGACCCTGGAGCCCGGCGACGAGCGCCGCCTCTGCCGATGGCTGACCGTCCGCGGCATGGTCAGCTACTGGGGGCTCAGTCGGGAGTCCACGGTGGAGGAGATCGCGAGCCGCGTCGAGCAACTCGGCGACTCCGCCGACCGGGCCCGGGTGCACGCCTTCGAGGCGATCATGCGGCTGCACCGACTGGACACGGCAACCGCCGTACGGCTCAGCCAGACCGTGCTCGACCGGCCCGCGGCCAGCATCGCCGCCCGCGAGCTGGCCCGCAGCACCATCGCGTACGTCCAGGCCGCCGAGGGTCAGCTGACGCGCAGCGGCGCGGCCATCGCGCAGGTGCACTCGGCCGCGGCGAGTTGGCGCACCGACATGCCGTACCTGCAACTGGCCCTGGAGTTGGCGCGCGGCACCCGGCTCATGCTCACCGGCGATCTCGTCGGGATCGACGCGATCGTGGCCGACGAGTTCGCCGACCTCGCGGGGGCCGGTGACTTCCGGCTCGGCACCGGCTACCTGGCGATCCTGGCGGCGTACGCCGCGCGGCTGCGGGGTCAGAGTGACGCGGCCATGCGTACCTCGTTGGGTGCCTGCGCGGTGCTGGCCACCAGCCGGGTCTACGCGGGCCTGGCCCAGGCCGAACGGGCCCAGGCGGCGGCGCTGCGCGGCGACGCGGCGCAGGCCACCGAGGCGATGGCCGAGGCCGACCGCACCCACGCGCCGGGGATGGCGGTGCTCTACCCGTGGTTGGAACAGGCCCGGGGCGCGGTGCTGGCCGTGTCGGGTGACCTGCCGGGCGCGGTGAAGCACCTCGGCGACCTGGCCGACCGGCTTCGCGCCGACGGCTTCGCCGGGCACGAGGTGCACGTCCTGCACGATCTGGTCCGGCTGGACCAGGCCGGTGCGCCGATCGGCCCCACCTGCTCCGACGGCGGGCGGCGGACCGTGGCGCAGCGCCTCGCCGAACTGTCCGAGCGGGTGGACGGGGTGTTGCCGCCGCTGCTGGCCCGGCACGCCCGTGCTGCGGTGACCGACTCGGCGGCGGACCTGCTGTCGGTCGCCGACGACTACGCCGCGCTGGAGCTGACCGTGTACGCCGCCGAGGCCACCGCCCAGGCCCTGCACCGGCTGCGTCAGCAGCACTCGGTGGTGGCCGGCGAGGCACGCGAACGGCTCGCGGGGCTGCTCGGGCGGTGCAACCTGATCCGGACGCCGGCGCTGCGGGCCGGAGCGCCGGTGCTGACCGAACGCGAGTGGCAGGTGGCGCGCCTCGCCGTGCACGGCGCGACCAGCAGGGCCATCGCCGAACGGCTGTACCTCTCCGCCCGCACGGTGGAGAACCACCTCCAGCGGATCTACACCAAACTCGGCGTGACCGGCCGGGCCGAGTTGTGGGCCGCGCTGCGGTCGATCCCGGGCCACGAGGGCGACGACTCGGCCTGAACCTTAGGCTGGGACGGTGAGCACCCTCCGCCCCGCGCTGCTGACCGACCACTACGAGCTGACCATGGTCAGCGCGGCACTCAAGGACGGCACCGCCGACCGCCGCTGCGTCTTCGAGGTGTTCAGCCGCCGGCTGCCCAGCGGCCGACGCTACGGCGTGGTCGCCGGCACCGCGCGACTGATCGAGCTGATCCGCGACTTCCGGTTCGACCCGGCCGAGGTCGACTTCCTGCGTCGCACCGGGGTGGTCGACGACGCGGCGGCGGCCTGGCTCACCGACTACCGCTTCACGGGCGACATCGACGGGTACGCCGAGGGTGAGCTGTTCTTCCCCGGTTCGCCGATCCTGACCGTCTCCGGCGGCTTCGCCGAGTGTGTAGTGCTGGAGACGGTGGCGCTCTCCGTGCTCAACCACGACTGCGCGGTGGCGGCCGCCGCGGCGCGGATGGTCACCGCCGCCCGGGGCCGCGCCCTGATCGAGATGGGGTCACGTCGGGCCCACGAGGAGGCGGCCGTGGCGGCGGCGCGCGCCGCGTACCTGGCCGGTTTCCGGTTCACCTCCAACCTCGCCGCGGGCGAGCGCTACGGCATCCCCACCGCGGGTACGGCGGCGCACGCGTTCACGCTGCTGCACGACGACGAGCGGGCGGCCTTCGCCTCGCAGGTCGCCACGCTGGGCAAGGACACCACGCTGCTGGTCGACACGTACGACATCTCGCAGGGCATCCGCAACGCCATCGCGGTGGCCGGACCGGAGCTGCGGGCGGTCCGGATCGACTCGGGTGACCTGGCGGTGATCGCGCAGCAGTCCCGGGAACTGCTCGACTCCCTGGGCGCGACCGAGACCAAGATCATCGTTTCGGGCGACCTGGACGAGTACTCGATCGCGGCGCTGGCCGCCGAGCCCGTCGACATGTACGGCGCGGGTACGGCCGTCGTCACCGGCTCCGGAGCGCCCACGGCAGGGCTGGTCTACAAGCTCGTCGAGGTCGACGGCCGGCCGGTGGTGAAGCGGTCCGAGCACAAGGCCACCATCGGGGGGCGCAAGGTGGCGGTTCGCCGACACAAGCCCACCGGCACCGCCACGGAAGAGATCATCGTCCCGCAGGGCGTGCCCGACCGGCAGGCCAACGACCGGGTGCTCCAGCGCTCGTACGTGGTCGACGGCGAGCCCGTGGCCCTGCCGACCCTCGATGAGTCCCGGGAACACCTGCGCGAGTGCCTCATCTCCATCCCGTGGGAGGGGTTGAAGCTCTCCGCCGGCGACCCCGCCGTGCCGGTCACCGTCGTACCCGCCGGCTGAGCCCGCCGATCCGACCTCGAAGGGACCCCCGATGGCCAACGCGCTGATCATCGTGGATGTGCAGAACGACTTCTGTGAGGGCGGCTCGCTGGCCGTCCCGGGTGGGGCCGGGGTGGCCGCCGGGATCTCCCGGCTGCTCGCCACCGAGCCGGACCGGTGGCGGCACGTGGTCGCCACGAAGGATTACCACGTCGACCCGGGGGCGCACTTCGGCGATCCGCCGGACTTCGTGGAGTCCTGGCCGCGGCACTGCGTGGTCGGCACCAGCGGCTCGGAGTTCCACCCGGAGCTGGAGACCGGACGGGTCGAGGCGATCTTCCACAAGGGCGAGCACGCCGCCGCGTACTCCGGCTTCGAGGGCCACGCCGACGACGGCGAGTGCCTGGCCGACTGGCTGCGCCGGCACGACGTGGACACCGTCGATGTGGTCGGCATCGCCACCGACCACTGCGTCCGCGCCACCGCGCTCGACGCCGCCCGGGAGGGCTTCGCCACCACGGTCCTGCTGGAACTGACCGCCGCGGTCGCCCCGGAGACCACCGACGTGGCGCTGCGCGCGATGGACGGCGCCGGCGTGGTCCTGCACGGTGAGCCTGTGATCAGGGCCGCATGAGGCGCTAATTGGTTGGCCAACGGTCCGCGACCCGTCGAGGATGTCGCCGGAGGTACGGACCAACGTGAACATCAAGCCTTACCGGACCGCGCTCGCCCTGCCCGGCCTGCGGCCGCTGCTGCTGGTCGCCGTCCTCGCCCGCATCCCGCTCACGGCCACCGGGGTCACCCTGACCTTCCACGTGGTGCTCGACCTCGACCGGGGTTACGGCGCGGCGGGCCTGGTGGGCGCCGCCATCACGATCGGCGCGGCGATCGGCGGCCCGCTGCTCGGCCGCCTGGTCGACCGGCGCGGCCTGCGTCCGGTGCTGGTCCTCACCGGGATCGCCGAGGCGGTGTTCTGGGTCACCGCGCCCTCGCTGGCGTACCCGCTGCTGCTGCCGGCCGCCTTCGTGGCCGGCTCACTGGCCCTGCCGATCTTCTCAGTGGTCCGCCAGTCGATCGCCGCGCTGGTCCCGGAAGATCAACGGCGGCCGGCGTACGCGCTGGACTCCATGTCCGTCGAGCTGTCCTTCATGATCGGTCCGGCGCTGGCGGTGGCCCTGGTCACCGCGATCTCGGCGCAGACCACCATGTAACTCGTCGGTGGCGGCATCGTCGCCGCCGGGGCCGCGCTGTGGCTGCTGAACCCGCCGATTCGGGGCGCGGCCGAGCCGGTCGGCCCACAACGCCAGGTGTCCCGCCGGGAGTGGCTGACGCCCCGGCTGCTCGCCGTACTGGCGCTCAGCACCGCCGCCACCCTGGTCCTCGGGGGTACCGACGTCGCGGTGGTCGCCGTCCTGCGGGCCAGCGGCGAGGCCGGCTGGACCGGCGTCGTCCTGGCCGGCTGGGCGATCGCCTCGCTGATCGGCGGCTTCGCCTACGGGGCCGTGCACCGCTCGCTGTCGCCGCTGGCGCTCACCGCGGCGCTCGCGCTCTGCACCATCCCGGTCGGGCTGGGCGGCGCACACTGGTGGCTGCTCTCTCTCGCGCTGATCCCGGCCGGCGCGCTCTGCGCGCCGACCATCGCGGCCTCCGCCGACGCCGTCAGCCGGCTCGCCCCGGCCGAGGTACGCGGTGAGGCGATGGGCCTGCACGGCTCGGCCGTCACCGTCGGCATCGCGGTCGGCGCGCCACTCGCCGGCGCGGTCATCGACGCCAGCGCGCCACTGTGGGGCTTCGTGGTGACGGGGGCGCTCGGCGCGCTGGTCACCGTGGCCGTGCTCCCGCTGGAACTGCGCCGCCGTCGCAACGCCACCACCCACCCCCCGACGACACCAACCGAGCAGGAACTAGCCGCCACAACCCGCTAGCACCCGGCACCCCCCGCACCCCGGCACCCCCCGCACCCCGCACGCCCGGCACCCCGCACGCCCGGCACCCCGCACGCCCGGCACCCCGCACGCCCGGCACCCCGCACCCCGGCACCCCGGCACCCCGGCACCCCGGCACCCCGGCACCCCGGCACCCCGGCACCCCGGCACCCCGGCACCCCGGCACCCCGGCACCCCGGCACCAAGATCCGCGCAACTTACCTGATGTTGCTGCTTCGAGAGCGCGGGAAGCAGCAACATCCCTGATGTTGCGCGGATCTTGCCCTTGAGTGCGCTCGCGAACAGGAAGCCCTGCCCCTCCCCGCGCCGATCTTGCACAAACTGTCGCCGTTTTGCCCACTTCACCCCTTTGGCCGCGACAGAAAGTGCAAGATCGGCGCGGAGCGGGGTGCGGCGCGGGTGCGCTGGGCCGGCGCGGAGTGCGCGGGGCTGGGCCGAGCGACGCGCGGAGTGCGCGGGGCTGGGGGGTAACGCGACGGGCGCCGCTCCCGGTGGTCCCGGGGGGCGGCGCCCGTCGTGCTGGTTCGGTCGAGCGTCAGTGCCGGTCGAGGTTGCTGGCGGTGTCCTCGGTGTAGGTGGCGCCGCCGTCCGACTCGCTGGTGAGCGGCTTGGCGCCACCCTCCGGCGGGCCGGCCACACTCTGGCCGGCGGCCAGCTCCGGGAACTTCGCGTCGAACGCCGGCCGCTCGGAGCGGATGCGCGGCATCCGGTCGAAGTTGCGCAGCGGCGGCGGGCTGCTGGTCGCCCACTCCAGCGAGTTGCCGTGACCCCAGGGGTCGTTCACCTCGACCACGGGACCGGTCTTGTACGACTTCCAGCAGTTGTAGATGAACGGCAGCGTGGAGATACCGGTGATGAACGCGCCGATCGTGGAGATCGTGTTCAGCGTGGTGAACCCGTCGCCGGGCAGGTAGTCGGCGTACCGACGGGGCATGCCCTCGGCGCCGAGCCAGTGCTGCACCAGGAAGGTGGTGTGGAAGCCGATCATGGTGAGCCAGAAGTGCACCTTGCCCAGGCGCTCGTCGAGCATCCGGCCGAACATCTTCGGGAACCAGAAGTAGATGCCGGCGAAGACCGCGAACACGATGGTGCCGAAGAGCACGTAGTGGAAGTGCGCCACCACGAAGTACGAGTCCGACACGTGGAAGTCGAGCGGCGGGCTGGCCAGCAGCACGCCGGTGAGACCACCGAAGAGGAAGGTGACCAGGAAGCCGACCGCCCAGAGCATGGGCGTCTCGAAGCTGATCTGGCCCCGCCACATGGTGCCGATCCAGTTGAAGAACTTCATACCGGTGGGCACCGCGATCAGGTAGCTCAGGAAGCTGAAGAACGGCAGCAGCACCTGGCCGGTGGCGAACATGTGGTGCGCCCAGACGCTCATCGACAGCGCGGCGATGGAGATGGTCGCGGCGACCAGGCCCTTGTAGCCGAAGATCGGCTTGCGGGAGAAGACCGGGATGATCTCGCTGATGATGCCGAAGAACGGCAGCGCGACGATGTACACCTCGGGGTGCCCGAAGAACCAGAACAGGTGCTGCCAGAGCATCGGCCCGCCGGTGGCGGGGTCGTACACGTGGGCGCCGATCATGCGGTCTGCGGCGAGCGCGAACAGCGCGGCGGCCAGCAGCGGGAAGACCAGGATCACCAGGAGGCTGGTGACCAGGATGTTCCAGGTGAAGATCGGCATCCGGAACATGGTCATGCCGGGCGCGCGCAGGGTGAGCACCGTGGTGATCATGTTCACCGCGCCGAGGATCGTGCCCAGGCCGGAGATGGCCAGACCCATGATCCACATGTTGGCGCCGACGCCGGGCGAGTTCTCGACGCTGCTCAGCGGCGAGTACGCGAACCAGCCGAAGTCGGCGGCGCCGCCCGGGGTGATGAAGCCGGCGGTCGCGATCGTGCCGCCGAACAGGTACAGCCAGTAGGCGAAGCTGTTCAGGCGGGGGAAGGAGACGTCGGGCGCGCCGATCTGGATCGGCACGATGTAGTTCGCGAAGGCGAACACGATCGGCGTCGCGAAGAACAGCAGCATGATCGTGCCGTGCATCGTGAAGAGCTGGTTGTACTGCTCGGGCGACAGGAACTGCAGCCCGGGTCGGGCCAGCTCAGCCCGCATGATCAGGGCCATCACGCCACCGATCAGGAAGAACACGAATGCGGTGATCATGTACATGATCCCGATCTGCTTCGCGTCCGTGGTTCGCAGCAGCCGCGCGATGGCCGACCCCTTGACCGGCTCCCGGACCGGCCAGGGCCGGGTCACGACCGGCTTGGGTGCGACGGTGGTCACGAGTGGCCTCCGGTTCTCGGTTGTCCCGCTCGGCTCACGCTGTTTATCGGCGGGCCGTCATCCGCAAGGAGGATAGTCCCCGGCAGGTCGCAGCGCCGCGTGGGGTGGCGTGACACGATCTACAACGGGCCTACAGCGGGCCGACCAGTAGCCGGTAGTGCTCCCCGAAGATCCGGCCGCCGCGTCCGCGCAGCAGCGGGTCGCGCAGCGCCGGCGGGACGTCCCGGGTCCGGTTGCGGTCCCGGGTCCGGTCGGCCACCCATCGGGTACGCGGGCGACGACGACTCTCGTACGCCATCAGCGCCGCCTCGACGCTGCCGGCCGCGCGCAGTGATTCGGCCAGCACCACGGCGTCCTCGAGGGCCATCGCCGCGCCCTGCGACAGGGTGGGCGCGGTGGCGTGGGCGGCGTCGCCGACCAGCAGCACCCTCCCCCGGTGCCAGCGACCCAGCTCGACCTCGTCGGTGATCCCGACGTCCACCCGGTCGAGTGTGTCGAGCACCTCGGGCACCGGGCCCCGGTAGTCGGCGAAGAGTTCCCGCAGCCGGGCCAGCGGGTCCGCGGGCGGCTCGGTGCCCACCTCGTCGGCGTAGCAGTGCAGCCGGCCCTCCCCGATCGGCACGAGCAGCAGGCCGCAGCGCTGCCCCAGCAGCGCGGTCCAGTCGGTGACGGCCGGACCGTCGCGCAGGACGGCCCGGTAGACGACGTGCCCGGCCGGGCGGGGTGGCCCGCCGAGCGCGGCCAGGGTCCGGACCGACGATCGCGGTCCGTCGGCGCCGATGACCAGGTCGTACTCGGTGCGGGTGCCGTCCGTGAAGGTGACGCCGACGGCGCCCGGCAGCAGCTCCAGGGTGCGGACCTCGGCGCCGTGGCGGACGGCGCCGCCGGCGCCGCTGAGCAGGACCCGGTGCAGGTCGCTCCGGGGCAGCGCCCGGCACTCCCCGACGCCGGCCCAGAGCGCGTCCAGGTCGACCTGGCAGAGCGGGGCCCCGGAGGCGTCGAAGAAGCGCTGCCGGTGGATCACCTGCCCGAGCGGGCGGACGGGATCGTGCAGGTCCAGCCGGTGCAGCGCGCGGGCGGCGTTGCCGGGCAGGTAGAGGCCGACATCGGTCGACTCTCCCGCCGGCAGCTTGTCGGTCACATCCGGCCGGAAGCCCGCCAGGCGCAGGGCCCGGGCCACGGCCAGGCCGGCGATGCCCGCGCCGACGATGAGGATGCGCAGGGGGGAGCTACGCATGGTGGTGTACGCCTCCGGAGGGGAACGGCACGCGTTGGAGGCAACACGCTACTCGGAGCGATCGACGCACACCAGAGCCGATCGGCCCGGCGCGAACCGCTCGCCGTCGGCCGCTGCCGCTGACCGGGAGGTGGGCTGACAGCCGACCGGAGGGGCATGGCAATCCTCACAATTCGCCAGTTTGACGCATGCGGTTGCGCCACAGTTTCAGACATGTAAATGTGTCGTTGAGCGTGGGAGCGCTCCCGCACCACCCCACCACAGCCGGCGCCCAGCTTGCGCCGAGTCAAGGAGCGTCATGAAGCGTCACCTTCGAGCCCTGGCCGCCGCCGGGCTGCTGCTCACCAGTTCCCTCGTGGCCGTGGCCTTCGGCGGCAGCGCCTCCGCCGACACCCTGATCTGCGAGCAGTACGGCTCCACCGTGATCCAGGGCCGCTACGTGGTGCAGAACAACCGGTGGGGCACGACCGCCCAGCAGTGCATCAACGCCACCAGCAACGGCTTCGAGATCACCACGCTGAACGGCAGCAGCCCCACCAATGGCGCGCCCACGGCGTACCCCTCGATCTTCTTCGGCTGTCACTACACCAACTGCTCCCCCGGCACGAACCTGCCGATCCAGGTGTCGCAGATCAGCAGCGCCACCAGCAGCATCAGCTACCGGTACGTGAGCGGCGCGACCTACAACGCCTCGTACGACATCTGGCTGGACCCGTCACCCAAGCGGGACGGCGTGAACCAGATGGAGATCATGATCTGGCTCAACCGCCAGGGCCCGATCCAGCCCATCGGCTCGGTGGTCGGCACGACGAACCTGGCCGGCCGGACCTGGGAGGTCTGGCGCGGCAGCAACGGCTCCAACAACGTCATCTCGTACGTCGCGCAGTCCACGACCTCCAGCCTGAACTTCAGCGTCATGGACTTCGTCAACGACACCCGCAACCGGGGCGCGATCACGAACTCCTGGTACCTGACGAGCATCCAGGCCGGCTTCGAGCCGTGGCAGGGCGGCGTCGGGCTCGCGGTGACCTCGTTCTCGGCCAACGTCAACGGCGGCGGCAACCCCACCAACCCGCCGCCGACCACCCCGCCGCCGGGCGGCACCTCGGGCTGCGCGGTCAAGTACACGGCCAACTCGTGGAACAACGGCTTCACCGCCGACGTGCAGATCACCAACACCGGGTCCAGCGCGATCAACGGCTGGACGCTGAACTACAACCTGCCCGGCGGGCAGACGGTCACCAACGCCTGGAACGCGACGGTCAGCCAGAGCGGATCCGCGGTGACCGCCCGAAACGTGAGCCACAACGGGTCGCTCGCCCCCGGCGGCACGGCCAGCTTCGGCTACCAGGGGACGCTGAACGGGTCGTACTCGTCCCCGAGCAGCTTCTCGCTGAACGGCAGGAGCTGTACGCGTAACTGAGTCGACGGCACAACGGCGGGGCGCGACCGAGCGGTCGCGCCCCGTTCACGTCGCGAGTGAAAGAATCACGCTTAACTATGCATTAATATTATCTCGGTAGCTTTCGCAAGATGTCGACTTTAGCGTCATTTCGGCACGATATCCCCTCGTCGATCGTGGTCTTCCTGATCGCCATCCCGTTGTCCCTGGGCATCGCCGCCGCCTCCGGAGCACCGCTGCTGGCCGGACTGATCGCCGCCGTCGTGGGCGGGGTGGTCGCCGGCGCGCTCAGCGGAGCGCCGCTTCAAGTCAGCGGACCAGCGGCCGGGCTCACCGTGATCGTCGCGGGCACCATCGCCGAGTTCGGTTTCGCCGGCACCGCCGCGATCGTGACCGTCGCCGGACTGCTGCAGATCCTGCTGGGCATCACCCGCCTCGGGCGGGCCGCGCTCGCGCTGTCGCCAACCGTCGTACACGGAATGTTGGCCGGCATCGGCCTGGTCATCGCGTTGAGCCAGGTGCACGTCGCGCTCGGCGGCGCGCCCCAGAGCTCCGCGTGGGCGAACCTACGTGACCTGCCCGGCCAGGTCGCCGACCACCACAGCGTGTCCGTGCTGCTCGGCGCGCTGACCATCGGGCTGTTGCTGGTCTGGTCCCGCCTGGTCAAGACCACCATGCTGCCGGCGACCCTGGTGGCGGTGGTGGTCACCACCGTGGTGGCGACGGTCCTCGGCGCCGACGTGGAGCGGGTGAATCTGCCCGCCAACCCCTTGAACGCGCTCGCCCTCCCCCGCTGGCCCGACTCGCCGCCGTGGGAGGTCCTCCCGGCAGTCGTCACCATCGCCCTGGTGGCGAGCGTGGAGTCTCTTCTCTCGGCGGTGGCCGTCGACCGCATGCACCACGGCCCACGCGCGAACCTCGATCGGGAGCTCATCGCCCAGGGCGCCGCGAACGCCGTGTCCGGAACGCTCGGCGGCCTCCCGGTGACCGGCGTCATCGTGCGCAGCTCGGCCAACGTCGCCGCCGGGGCACGCACCCGGGCGTCGGCCATCCTGCACGGCGTCTGGATCGCCGGGTTCGTGCTGGCCGGCTCCGCGCTGCTGGAGATGATCCCGATGGCCGCCCTCGCCGCCGTTCTCGTGGTGGTCGGCCTGCGGTTGGTGAGCCTCGCCCAGATCCGTACGTACGCCCGACACCGGGAGCTGCCCATCTACGTGGTCACCGCGCTCGGCGTGGCCGCGACGGACCTGCTGATCGGGGTCGGGCTGGGCATGGCGACGGCCGCGCTGTTCATGTTGTGGCGGTTGGCCCGCTGCGACATCCACGTCACCGAGCCGAACCCCGGCGCCTGGCACGTGTCGATCACCGGAACGCTCGCCTTCGTCGCCTGCGGACGGCTCACCCGCCGACTCACCGCCCTGCCCCCGGGGCAGCACGTCGACGTCGAGCTGCACCTCGACTATCTCGACCACGGCGCCTACGAGACCATCCGCGACTGGCAGGCGTCCTACACGCGGTCCGGTGGCAACGCGCAGGTCAGCGAGGTGCACGGCTCGTGGCTCCATCGAGCGGGCACCGACGGGCTCGGCACCGGCAAACGCACCGCCCTCTGCGTGACTCGGGGTCGTCGGTCTGCGGAGGCGCAGGGGCTGACCCGTCAACCGTCGGGGTGATGATCCACTCGGGATCCTTGACGTCGGGGCATCCTCGGACGAGGGACACCCCGACATCCGGGAAGTCGAGCCGATCAAGCCGGGGCGGGGCGCGTCACGCGGGTCAGACCCGGGTGAGGCGTACGGCGTCGGCGATGACCAGGCCCGTTGCGTTGCTCCAGCGACTCACCGCCACCCGGTTGGCGTCCCCGGCGGGCAGGGTGAACGTGCCGAGAACGCGCCACTGCCCGCCGGTCGCCCGCTGGTCGACGTAGACCGTGCGGTTGCCGGTGGTGGTGGCGACGATGTACGGGGTGGCGCTGTTGTAGCCGCTGTTCGTCGGCCACCACGCGTCCACCCGGTAGTTGCCGGTCGCCGGGACGTTGAACCGGTACCAGGCCGGGTCGCTGGCCGCGACGGGATCGGCGTAGCGGTAGTCGGCGCCGTACCGCTGGGTGGAGAACGTCGACACACCCCAGCTGGCGCTGGCCGTGAAGCGACCCGAGGTCGTGTTGTCCACGACCGACGACCAGGCTGTGCTGCCGCCGGCCATCTTCGCGGCTACGTCGGCCCGCATCACGTTCAGGTCGATGAAGGACGGGTCGATCTTGCCGGTGGTGCTGGTCTCCCGGTGACCGCGGGCATAGCTGCTGTCCCGACCCAGCCGGGTGAGCACGGCGGCCGTGGCGGCGATCGACGCGTTGTACTGCGCGGTCGTCATCTGCTGGTCGACGCCGTTGTAGTCGATCTCCCACCCGATCATCAGGGTGTTGCCGTCACCCGCGGGGATGGGTCCGCTGCCGCCGCTGACCCCGGCGTGGTTACAGCGGCCGGCGGAGATCACGTGGAAGACGCCGTTGTAGTCGACGAGGGCCTGACAGAGCGGGCCGGCCAGGTCGGAGCGACCGTTGATGCAGATGCCCAGCGCCGGGTGCGGGTTGCTGGCGCTGGAGGTCGAGGCGGTGTGGTGCCAGAGCACCCCGATCGGGTCGAAGGAGCCGGGCCGCATCCGGTTGAGCCAGTCGCCTTCGACGACGACCTGGACCCCGGCGGCGCGCAGCACGTCCACGAGCCACGGGATGGTCGCCATCAGGAGTCCTGCAGCAGGTCGGCCAGGCACTCGGCCTTCGGCGCGGCGCTCGCCGGTGCGGGTCGGACGGCGAGGGTGGTCAGCGCGGCGGCCACCAGGGCGGGGATGCCGAGCACCCCACGACGGCGCAGACGGACGGACGGTGGTCGGGCCATGGCGATCCTCCAGCTGAGGCGGGTGGGGAACGGATCGACGGACGTGATGACGGCACGCTATACCGTCACACGCGTCAATGTCGATACCCTTCACCTGCCACCCGAAGCCTGAAGGATTCCGCCGTTTCAGGCGTCGCCGAGCGCGTCGATGTCGCGCATCTCCTCCGCCGTCAGTGAGAAGTGGAAGACGTCGAAGTTGGCGGTGATCCGCTCCGGCGTCACCGACTTGGGGATCACCACGATCTCGTGGTCGATGTGCCACCGCAGCACCACCTGCGCCGGTGAGACGCCGTGCGCCGCGGCGATCCTGGTCAGCACCGGATCGCTGAGATCGCTGGTCTTGAACGGGCTGTACCCCTCCAGCACGACGCCCCGGTCCCGGTGCTCGGCGTGCCGCTGCCGGTCGTACAGCGCGGGACTCCACCGGATCTGGTTGACCGCCGGGTTCTCCTCGGTCGACTGGATCAGCTCATCGATCTCGCTCGTGCTGTAGTTGCTGACCCCGACGGCCCGGGTCAGGTTCTCGTCCCGGGCGGCCAGCAACTCCCGCCACAGCGGGATGCTGTCGGCCGCCGACGACGGCGGCCAGTGGATCAACCAGAGGTCCACCTGGTCGACGCCGAGCGCCTCGAGGCTGGCCTCCAGGGTCTCGCGCTCCCGGCCGATCCGGTCCGGCGGCAGCTTCGTGGTGAGGAAGATGTCCTCCCGACGCAGCCCGCTCTCCCGGACCGCCCGACCCACCTCCCGCTCGTTGCCGTACACGGTGGCGGTGTCGAGGTGCCGGTAGCCGGTGTCGAGCGCGGCCAGCACGGCGTCGTAGCCCGCCTGGCCGGTGGCCTGCCAGGTGCCGAAGCCGAGCAGGGGCATTCGCACGTCACCCGGAAGCAGGGCGGTGGGCTGGTCACGGAGGTCCATGAAGTCCGTTTTACCCCGCCTCATGCCCGGCCGCCGAGCGAATCGGACACTCCGGCGGCCCGCACAAGGGCCCGTTTTGCCGGAGAATGCGGGTGTGACGGACCGGCTGGACGAGTACCGACGCCGGCGCGACGCGGCCCGCACCCCGGAACCCGTGCCGCGGGCGACGCCCCGGCCGGCCGGTGACGACGGCGACCGCGCCCGCTTCGTCATCCAGCAGCACCACGCCCGCAGCCTGCACTGGGACCTGCGGTTGGAGCACGAGGGCGTGCTCGCGTCCTGGGCGGTGCCGCGCGGCCTGCCCCGCGACCCGGGCCGCAACCACCTCGCCGTCCATACCGAGGACCACCCGATGGAGTACCTCGACTTCGCCGGCGAGATCCCGGCCGGCGAGTACGGGGGCGGCCGGATGATCATCCACGACCGGGGCACGTACCGCTGCGAGAAGTGGCGCGACGACGAGGTCATCGTGACGCTCTCCGGCGCGCGCACCGTGGGCCGCTACGCGCTGTTCGCCACCGGCGGCCGGGACTGGATGATCCGCCGCACCGATCCCGCGCCGCCGGGCTGGACGCCGATGCCCGAACTGGTCCGCCCGATGCGCGCCACCCCCGCCGCCGGGCTGCCGCGCGACGCCGGCAAATGGGGGTACGAGCTGCGTTGGGACGGGGTCCGCGCGGTGGCGTACGTCTCCGGCGGGCGGCTACGGCTGCTCTCCGAGACCGACGAGGAGATCACCGGCGGGTACCCGTGGCTGCGCGCGATGGCCGAGGCCCTGGCGCCGACCGAGGCGGTGCTCGACGGCGTGCTGGTGCGCATCGACGGATCGGGCCGGGTGCGTCCGGCACGCCCGACCAGCGGGGGCCGGGTGCCGACCGGCGCGCAGTTCCTGCTCGTCGACCTGCTGTGGTTGGAGGGTGTGAGCAGCGTCGACGTCCCGTACGCGCAACGCCGGGAACTGCTCGATGGGCTGGCGTTGGCCGGTACGCACTGGCAGACTCCGCCGTGGTTCTCCGGTGCCGGCGACGAGGCCCTGCGCACCGGGCGGGAGCAGGGGCTGCCCGGTGTGGTCGCCAAGCGGCTCGACTCGGTCTACGAGCCGGGCGTACGCAGTCGGCGCTGGTTGAGTGTCGACGCGGCCTGACGGCGAGGAGCGACGTGTACCTGACCCACCTGGACTGCCCGCGCTGCGGCTTGGAGTACGCCGCCGACGAGGTACAGAACCTCTGCGACTGTGGTTCGCCGCTGCTGGCCCGGTACGACCTGCCGGCGGTCGCGAAGGCGGTCACCCCGGAGCGCTTCGGCCTGCGCCCAGCCGACCTGTGGCGGTACCGGGAGCTGCTGCCGGTCGCCGACCCCCGGCACGTCACCACGCTCGGCGAGGGTTGGACGCCGCTGCTGCGCGCTCCCTCGTACGGTGCCGAGATCGGCATCGCGGATTTGATGGTCAAGGACGAAGGGCTGATCCCGACCGGCTCGTTCAAGGCGCGGGGCGCGGCGGTCGGCGTGAGCCGGGCCCGCGAGCTGGGCATCAAGCGGATCGCGATGCCCACCAACGGCAACGCCGGGTCGGCCTGGGCAACCTACGCGGCGCGCGCCGGAATGGGCGCCACGATCGTCATGCCGCTGGCGGCGCCGACCATCTGCCGGCGCGAGTGCGTGGCCGCCGGCGCCGACCTGCGCCTGGTGGACGGGCTGATCAGCGACGCCGGCCGGCGGGTGGCCGAGCTGGTCGCCGAGTCGGACGGCGCGATCTTCGACGCCGGCACGCTGCGCGAGCCCTACCGGCTCGAGGGCAAGAAGACGATGGGGTACGAGATCGTCGAGCAGCTCGGCTGGCAGGCGCCCGACGTGATCATCTATCCGACGGGTGGCGGGGTCGGCCTGATCGGCATCCACAAGGCGCTGCACGAGATGCGCGAGCTGGGCTGGGTCGGCGACAAGCTGCCCCGGCTGGTGGCGGTGCAGTCGACCGGCTGCGCGCCGATCGTGTGGGCCTTCGCCGCCGGTGAGTCCCGGGCCCGCCCGTGGGCGGACGCGCACACGGTGGCGTTCGGCATCACCGTGCCGTCGCCGCTGGGTGACGAGCTGATCCTGGCGGCGCTGCGGGCATCAGCCGGCACCGCCGTCGCCGTCGACGACGCCGAGATCCTGACCGACCTGCGGGACTTCGCGGCCCGGGAAGGGCTGCTGCTCTGCCCGGAGGGCGCGGCCTGCCTGACCGCCGCGCGCCAGCTACGCGCCGGTGGCTGGATTCGGGCCGGGGAACGGGTGGTGGTGCTCAACACCGGCGCGGGGTTGAAGTATCCGGAGACGGTCGACGTCTCCGGCGTACCCGTGCTGGCCTGAGCCGGCATCCCGCGCGGCGCGGGATGCCGGCGTGCCGCGCCTACCGGTAGGTGATGTCGGACGGCGAGTAGAGGCAGTTGACGCCGTCGGCGCCCTCACCGATCTTGGTCGGTTCGCTGCCCTTGGGTACGCCCTTGTACTTGACGCAGATCGAGGTCTCCCGGTCCGGGTCGCCGACGATGGTGACGCGGCTGAAGCGGGCGGTGTCGCCCCAGTTGGTGTTGATGCCGGCGATCGTGTCGGTGTCGCGGACGACCACGTTGTCGATCACCACGTGCCGCTGGTACGACGTGGAGCAGTTGCCGCAGGCCCGGTAGAGCTTCCCGGAGTTCTCCACCCGGAAGTTCCTGATGTAGACAGTGCCCGCGCCGTTGTGCTGGAAGACCTTGTCGCTGGCCGACCGCGCCCCGCCGCCGTCGACCGTGTACGTGGTCCCGCCCCGGAAGGTGGCGGCGTCCTCGCCCACGTCCTCCCACCAGACGTTGACCAGGGTGCAGTCGCCCTCGCAGTGCACGCCGTCACCGGCCGGCGCGCCGATGATCACGTTGCGCAGGGTGGCGCCGGCGGCCAGCTCGAACATCGGGTCCTGACTCTCGCTCTGCCCACCGTCGCCGATGCCGTAGTAGCGCCTCAGCCCGCCGTCGAAGGTGCCGGACACCGGGATCGTCGCGTCCACCTTCTGGCTGCCGGTCGGCGTCGGCCACCCGGAGGGTGGTGGGGCGGTCGGGCTCGACGTGGTGGGCGGCGTGCTGGTGGCCGGCGGTGTGGTCGGGGCGCCGCCGCCGGAGGAGTCGACGACCACGTCGTCGAAGCCGCCGCTGGCGTACGCGGTGACCAGCCCGATCCGCCCGGCGCCGGCCAGGCTGTTGCTGCCGGAGGCGATCTGCGCGCCGTTGACGAAGCCGCGGATGGTGCTGCCGATGACCTCGACACGCAGGGTGTACCAGGTGCCGGTGGTGACGCCGAGCGGGGCGGAGCCGATCGCCGTGACGCTGCTGCCGTTGACGGCCTGGAGTTCGGCCCGGCCGGAGCCGAGCAGGGCGAGGCGATACATCCTGGTGCTGCTGGTGGAGCGGGCGGCGAGCCCGACCAGAGCGCTGGACGAGCCGAAGCTCACCGGCCGGACGCGGGCCTGCACGGCGTAGTCGGTCCACCCGGTGTCGCCGGCGAACTGCCGGGCCAGTTCACTGCCCGTGTTGGACTGCTGGAACACGCCCGCGCCGTCGACCGTCCAGGTGCCACCGGACTTGGACCAGCCGGAGGCGTCGCCGTCGCTGAAGGTGTCGGTGAAGATGGTGGCCGCGAAGGCCGAGGTCATGCTGGCGGCGAGGGCCGCCACGGTCACGCCGGCGCACACCGCCAGCACCAGTGGTCGTCGTCTCCTGTG
This sequence comes from Micromonospora sp. NPDC049801, assembly GCF_040656575.1. Taxonomy (NCBI): domain Bacteria; kingdom Bacillati; phylum Actinomycetota; class Actinomycetes; order Micromonosporales; family Micromonosporaceae; genus Micromonospora; species Micromonospora sp. NPDC049801. The sequence goes on from NZ_JBFAMS010000009.1 coordinate 169,373, forward strand.
CACGGTTGTCCTCCTTGACGCGGGTGGTGGTGATCCCGGGACACGGACGCGCGGGGACGTGCCGGCACGGCGCGCTGACGCGAGAGCGGGATCGGTGTGCCCCGTCGGACGCCCGGATCCGACAGCGGGGTGAAGCGGGACGAAAGCCGTGGGAAAGGGCTTTCCCGTCTCTCCGAGGCTAGGACTACGCACATATCAGCGTCAATGCCTGACGCTTGCAGGTCTGTTGCAGGATTTCGGCGCGGGATTCAGAAGCTGTTCGGCTCGGTCAGCCGCCAGGCCGCGTTGATCAGCCCGATGTGGGAGAGCGCCTGCGGCATGTTGCCGAGCTGCGCCCCGGTGGTCAGGTCGATCTGCTCGCTGAACAGGCCCACGTCGTTGGCGCGACCCACCACGCGCTCGAACAGCTCCTCGGCCCGCTGCGGCTCACCCGCCATCACCAGGCACTCCACCAGCCAGAACGAGCACAGCAGGAAGCCGGCCGGGTCGCTCGTCCAGCGCCGGACCAGCCCGTCCTCCGTGCCCAGCTCACGCTCCACCATCGCGATGGTCGAGCGCATCCGGGGGTCGGTGGCCGGCAGGAAGTGCGCCACCGGCAGGGCGAGCACCGAGGCGTCCAGCTCCGCCGAGCCGAACGAGCCGGTGAACGCGCCCATCCGGTCGTTCCAGCCTTCGCGCAGCACCGTCTCGCGGATCTCGTCACGGACGCCGGCCCAGCGACGCGGGTCGGCCCGCTCACCCAACCGGTCGGCGAGCCCCACCGCCCGATCCATGGCCAACCAGCAGGAGACCTTCGAGGAGAGGTAGTGCCGTTCCTCGTCCCGGGTCTCCCAGATGCCCCGGTCCGGCAGGTGCCAGGTCGCCGCCACCTGCTCGGTCAGCCCGAGCACCATCTCCCGCAGCTCCGACTCGAACGTCGTGCCGAGGTAATCGCGCAGTCGCCACACCGCCGACAGCACCTCACCCGGCACGTCGAGCTGCCGCTGCTTCCAGGCGTCGTTGCCGATGCGCACCGGGCGACTGTCGCGGTATCCGCGCAGGTGATTGCAGTGGTGCTCGGAGAGGTCACGCTCGCCCTCCAACCCGAAGAGCACCGGCACCGGCTCGTCGCCGAACTGGCCGATCGACCGGGACACCCAGGCGAACAGTCGCGACGCCTCGTCCGGACAGGCGGCCACCCAGAGTGCCCGCATCGTCAACGAGAAGTCCCGCAACCAGGAGTACCGGTAGTCGTAGTTACGGTCGCCGCCGATCCGCTCCGGCAACGAACTGGTCAGCGCCGCCGCCACCGCGCCACTGCGGGCGTACGTGAGACCGGCCAACACGGTCGCGCTGTGCCGCACCAGCTCCGGGTGCCGGCCCGAGTACGTGTGCGTCTCCCGGAACGCCTCCCAGGCCCGGGTCGTGTCGGCGAGGGCGGCCAGCGGGTCCATCTGGACCGGTGGTTTGCCGTACGTCTGCCCGAACGCCACGTCGATCCCCACCACCTGGCCGGAGGAGACCTCGAACTCGTGGGTCACCCGGTCCCGGCCAGCCCGCAGCGGCATGCCCCCGGCCCGCAACACCAGCACCACCGGGCCGGCGCCGGCCACCACCGCGCCGCCGGGCCGCTCGTGCAGGTACGGCGTGAGCAGGCCGTACTCCGGGCGGGGGGCGAAGTCCAGCGCCATCCTGACCCGCCCGGTGAGGCCCTCGACCACGCGGACGAGTACGGCGGGCGAGTTCACGCCCAACTCGTGCGCGCGGGCACCGGGCTCGGCGGCCAGCGCGTCCGTCACCGAGACGCTGCCGTGCGGCGTGTGGTGTACCGTCCGCAGGATGAGCGTGTCCGGCCGGTAGGCGCGCTCGACCCGGTAACCGGGGCCACCGGCACCGACCGGCGCCAACCGGAAGTGCCCACCGTCCGGGTCGAGCAGCCTGCCGAAGACGGAGGCGCCGTCGAACCGGTGCGGACACCACCAGTCGATCGAGCCGTCGACGCCGACCAGCGCGCCGGAACGGGAGTCCGAGAGGAACCCGTAGTCGGAGATCGGCGGCTGTGTCACCAGCCGCGCGTACCCGGATCGGCCCGATTCAGGCCGACGCCGTCACGCGGTCGGCGGTTCGTCCTCGCCGGCCTCCTCGGCCCGGTCGGCCTCCTCCTTGGTGTGGTGCACCGCCTGGTCGGCGTGCTCCGGAGGGCCGTAGACGGTGTAGAGCACCAGCGGATTCGGACCGGTGTTGACGAAGTTGTGCTTCGTGCCGGACGGCACGACGACCAGGTCACCCGCGACGACCTCCCGCTTCTCGCCGGCGACCCGGGCCTCGCCCGTCCCGCTGACGAACGTCAGGATCTGGTCGATGCCCTCGTGCACCTCCTCGCCGATCTCCCCGCCCGGCGGAATCGTCATGATCACCAACTGGGTGTGCTCGCCGGTCCACAGCACCCGCCGGAAGTCCGGGCTCTTCTCGGCGACGGTCGCGATCGTGAAATGCTCCATGGCCCGCTCATACCCCGTTCGGTCCCGCGTCACGCCGGGACTGGCGGATGGTGGAATTCCCCACGGTCGGCAGGTTTGGATCCGCGCCGAGCGGGGATCGACAACGCTGACCGGCGCGAACGGCCGGTCGAGCCAGGTCCCCGCTGGCGTACCGCCGAACGGCTGCGGTGGTGGGAGACGGCCAGAGCGCGGCGACGTTGCGACCACGATCGCAGCGGCGCCGCGCGCTCGTTTGCGCGTACGACTCAGGTGTCGCGGTGCAGCCAGGCGAGCAGGTCGGGCGGGGCCAACCCCCGCGCCCGCCGCTCGTAGCGGGCCAGCGCGGCCGCGTCGAGCAGATCACGCCCCTGCCCCGAGCCGCCGCGACGGAAGAACGCCTGGCGGTCCCGCAACACGCCGAGCGTGTCCGGGGCGAGTTGGTCGGCGCGCTCGCGCATCCGGTCGAACGTGGCCGCCTCGACCAACGCGGGCCACCGTCCGGCGGGCACCTCGACACCCCAGCGGTCGGCCAGCAGTCGCATCTGTGCGCCCAGGTCGGCGCGGAGGTCGTCGTAGTGCACCAGCGCGATGTTCGGCTCGTGCCGACGGGCCCAGGCGTCCCGCAGGTGCCCGAACACCCCGGGCAGCGAGTCCAGCTCGACGCGCGGGTCGACCTCGTGGTCGACCCAGCTCGCCAGCCACTGCCCGAGCGGTGGACGGACACGCGGCGGTCCCGCCGGCGCGGGTTGGCCGGTCAGCTCCGCGACTCGGGTCCGGTCCAGGTTTCCCGCTTGGTGGTAGAGGGAGACGGCCATGTCCAGTGGATGCCGCGCCACCACCACATAGTGCGCCCGGGGGTCGAGCGGTACCCCGTCCAGCGGGGTGTGCGTCTTGATGAACCGGCGGTGCGACTGCGCGGCCAACCGCTCGTACACCACGTCCCGCGGCTCGCCCAACCAGTCCAGCCAGGGCGACAACTCGGACAGCGGCGCCGGCAGCTCCGGAGTGCCCAGCACCAGCAGCGCGCAGATCATCTGCATCCAGGTGGTGCCGCTCTTGGAGCGGGTGCTGATCACGATGTCGCCATCGCGGAACGGGAAGCCGAGCCAGCGGGCGCTGTCCTCGTCGGTGGAGCGGTAACGGTACGGCGACGCGGACATCGGGCGAGCGTAGTCGCCGAACCGACAGCCGGACAGCGGATTTTCGGTACCAGAAAGTGTGGAGGCATGCGAATGCCTGACTAGATTGAAGTATGGTGCCCGCCCACGGGGGCCGGGCAGTGGCGCCGGTCTACCGCCCCATCCTCACCAGCCGCCGACGCGGTGAGCTGGAAGCCCTGACCCACCTCGATCCCGCGGCCGCCCCGCTCGTCGCGCCGATCCTGGAGGTCAACGCCGTCGACCGTTCCACGAGGGACGGTCTGCGCCGACTGCCGGCCGGCCTGCTGCCGGCCGTCGACGTGACCGCGCAACCCGACTCGGTCGATACGGAGCTGGCCCGGTGGGGCGTACCGCTGATGCCTGTCATCGGCCTCGCGGAGAGTGAGCGGCGGCTCGTCGCGCACGGCGCGGCGGCTCGGGCGTACACCCGGCGGGCGCTGGTGCGGGTGCGGGCCGCGCACGACCGGGCGGGCCCGGACGCGGACACGACCGCCGTCGAGCGGATCTGGCGGTACACCGGCCTCGCGCCGGAGGAGTGCGACCTGCTGGTGGACGCGGGTGACGTCTGCTGCCCGGCGGACGTACGGGTGGCGGAGCCCCGGGTACGGCGGCTGCTGGACTGGGCCCGTCGCCACGCCTGGCGCTCGGCGACGGTGGCGGCGGGCGGCATGCCGCCGACGCTGTCCCGGCTGCCCGCCGACGAGCCGGTACGGCTGGAACGCTGGGACTGGCAGCTCTGGCAGCGGCTGGTCGACCTCGGAGTCGACTACGGCGACTACGGCGTCGGTCCGGCGCTACCCGACGCGGGCGACCTCGGCGACCGGCTACCCACCGTGCGGTACACCGCCGACGACGGCTGGTGGGTCTACCGCTGGTCGCGCCGGGGCGGCCGGGGCGACGACCGCTTCGCCGACCTCTGCCGGACGCTGGTGACTGCACCACACTGGTCGAGCGTCGGCGCGGCGTTCTCCTGGGGCGACCACGAGCTGCTGCGCCGGGCACGGCGAGGTGCCGGGGCCGGGTCCGCCGCCAACTGGACGGCGTGGAGCACGTCGCACCATGTGGCGCACGTGCTCGCCGCACTGCTGCGACCCGACGACCCCGGCCGGTCGGGTTGGGACTCCCGGCCGGGGCCACCGCAGCGGGGGCGATCGCCCCGGTGAGAGCCCCTACTGCTGCTCGGTGAAGCCGAACTGGATGATGCCCTCGTCGTCGACGGTGGCGTCCACCGAGGCGTCGCCGAGCAGGTCGGCGGCGTCCGGGTCGAGGAAGATCCGTGCGCCCTGGTTGTCGACGACCTGGTCACCCTGCTCCGGCTCGGGCACCAGCTCAACGGTGAGCGATCCGGCGTCGGCGTCGGCGGCGATCCGCACGCCACCGTCCTGGGCCACGTCCTGCTGGTTGGCGAGGTCACGGATGACGAGCACGGCGTTGTCGGTCATGGTGAGCATTGGTGGAACTCCTCGTGGTTTCTCGGCTCGCGGCCTGATGTCACGCAGAGGCGGACAAACGGCCCGCGTACGAGCACGCGTGGGAGGCGACGGGAGGTACGGACGGTCATCGCCGTCGCGTCGAATCGGGGCGGCTGACGGGCCCCTTCCCAGCCCACGGTGCCCGTTACCGAGCGATACGTCAAATAGAGCCGGATCAGTCCCGCTCTCGCTTCCGCGCTGGTCACGGCCCTGATTTGCCCACCAGCGAGCGGAACTATCCTTACGCTGAGTAAATGATGGATGACGCCCGCCGTGCGGCTGCCGAATTCCTCGGCACGCTGCTGCTGGTCTTCTTCGGCGTAGGCGCCGCCGTCGCCGCGCGGGTCCAGGGCGGCGTCGTGGTCGTCGCGCTGGCCTTCGGGTTCGTCATGCTGGCCCTCGTCTACACGATCGGCCCGCTCTCCGGCAGTCACGTCAATCCGGCGGTGACGCTCGGCGTCCTGCTCTCCGGCAAGATTTCGGTGATCGGCGCAGTCGCCTACTGGATCGCGCAGTTCGCCGGGGCGACCGTGGCCGGCTTCCTGCTCTGGGCACTGACCCGGTGGGGTGACGTCGCGGACCAGACCGGGGCGCTGGGCTCGAACGGGTACGGCGCCCACATCAACCGAGGTGGCGCGGCCGTACTGGAGATCGTGCTGACCTTCCTCTTCGTCCTGGTCGTGCTCGTCGTGACCAGTCGCAGCGAGAACCCCGGCATCGCGGGGGTTGCCATCGGTCTGGCCCTGGCCACGACCCAACTCGTCGGCGTGACGCTGACCGGCGCGGCGGTCAACCCGGCCCGCGCCTTCGGTCCGGCCGTCTTCGAGGGCGGGGTGGCGCTCCGCCAACTCTGGGTGTTCATCGTCTTTCCGCTGCTCGGCGGAGCGCTCGCCGCGTTGGTGGCCCCGCTGGTGATGGGCGGACAACGGCACTACTGGGGCGGCCACGAACGAGGGCTCGGCCGACCGGGACATCGCGAAGGGCAATAAGCCTCGTCACCTGCTGAGAGCAGGACGCGGGTCAGGCGGGGCGGTTCGGTGTGGGGGGTACCGCCGCGGGATCGCCGCGCTCGATGAGCGCGGCGATCTCGGCGGCATGCAGCCCGCGGAGCGTCAACACCTGGGTGCCCCACCGGTGCAGCCGGCACGGGTGAGGGCTGGCGTCGTTGCGACAGACCACCCCACCGGACCAGCGCCGGGGCGCGTGTACCACCACCGCGCGTACCGCGAACTGGGCATCCTCGCCCGTCACGTACGGCGGCAGGGGGATGTCGCGGAGCACCTCCGGCTCGTCGTGGCCGGGAGAAACGGCAGGACGGACGCGGTGGGCGGTACTGCTGCTCATCTGCGCTGCCTCCACAATGGAAGGTGGACGGGGACAGCAGAAAGTTACGTCCTCAGCGACGGAGGGCGACGGACAAACTGTCCCGCTCAGCGCAGCGCGACGGCTTGCAGGCCGACGTTCCCGCAGTGCTCGGTGTAGACCTTCTCGACCGTCCAGCTCACCACCAGCCGGGCGTCCTTCGGCGCCGCGAACCGGATGACGAACTGGGCGCTCTGACTGGTGTACGGGTCCTCCAGGCGCAGGGTGCTGACCGGCCCGCCCGTCGACAACCGCACGTCGAGCCGACCGCGCGCCATCCAGATTCCGGCGTACACCTGGACCGTGCGCGGCGCATCGCTGCCGACGACGGTCAGGCTGAACCCGTTGCCCACACCGCAGGTGTAGACACCGTCGGAGGTGCCCCGGTCCCACCGGTCGGGCGCGCCGTCGGACCAGCGGACCACCTCCTGGTTGCCGTCCCAGCCGATCCGGCGACCCTTCCCGCCCCCGTCGACGATCTCCCCGGAGCCGGACTGCTTGCGGACCGTCGAGTTGCCGCCGCGCTGCCCCCAGTGCATCCAGTCCCGGGTGCCCACGGCCGTCAGGTCGACCTCGGCGGGCACCTCGGCGCGGGTCAGCGACAGCAGCGGCGCGGCCGGCTTCGCCGACTCGGGGGCCGGTGGGCTGGTCGACGGGGTCGGTTCGGGTGAGGGTGGCCGCTGCCGGGGCCGCAGACCCGGCAGCGCCGGGCCGGCCTCGCTGGTACGTCCGTCCGCGCCCGGCAGGCCCGTCGGACGGGCGGCGCCGGCGGGCACCCCGCCCGGGCCGCCGACCGTCGCGTCGCCCGAATCGGGACCGGACCGCGTGCCGAGGTACGCCACGAGCACCACGAGACAGACGACCGCGCCGACCCCTTCCAGTGCCCAGCGCCGCCGCTGCCGGGCGCGGGCGAGCCGGCGCAGCGCTCGGTGGCCCAGTCCGGCCGCGGCAGATCGCGGCCGGTGCGACGCGGGTCGAGCGGCCGACTCGTCCCCGACCCGCGAACCATCCCGCGTACGGTCCTCGTCCGCCACCGACTCCTCCACGTTGCCGCCCGACCGCCACCGCACGTGACGGATCGACCGTCCACTGTGGGTCGTTCACGATTGCACCGGCGTGGTCGACACGCTAAATCGGGACAGCATGACGTGTCCAGTCCGGATCGGGACGGTATGGGACGGCCGGCTCACCCTCCGGTGGTCACCCCGGCTCAGCCGATGCGGAAGCCGAGCGCCTGCGCGATGACGAGAGCCTGCTCGACGTCCACGAGCGCGCCGGCCCGCTCGACCGACGTCGGGTCGAGCGCGGTGAGATCACTGCGCCGCAGGTCGGCGCCGCCGAGGCGGCAGCGCTGAAGTTGCGCTCCGGAGAGGTCGACGCCGGTCACGGTGGCCCCGGTGAGGTTCGCGCCGGTCAGGTCGGCCTCGCGCATCCGCACGTCGCTCAGTCGGACAGCGCGCAGGTCCGCGCCGGGCAGCGCGACGAACGACCAGTCGCCGCCGTCGACGCGTAACGGGCGCAGCTCGCACTGGACGAAGGTGCTGCCCACCAGCTTGCAGCCGGTGAACTCGGCCTCGAAGAAGTTGCAGCGCTTGAAGACACAGCGGGTGAACGCCGAGTCGAGGTGCCGGGACGCGTTGAACCGTACGTTGCCGAACGTGCATCCGGTGAAGACCGCGCCCCGGGTGACCGCCTCGGTCAAATCCACGTCGAAGAACTCGCAGGCGACGAACTGCCGGTCGGTCAACTCCTCGCCGTACCAGTCCTCGTGGCGGAAGGTCACGTCCTCGGTCAACTCCGGCATCCGGCCAGGCTAGTGCCGCCGACCGACACCACCGGGGAGCCGCCCCTTCCGGTAGCGGCGTACCGGCGAGTAGTTTCGGCGGCGTGAGTGTGGCGCGGAGCAAGGACCCGGATGAGATCGGCTTCGACCCGGAACGGCTGGCCCGGATCGACGAACACTTCGGCAGGTACGTCGACGACGGCCGGCTCGCCGGCTGGCAGGTGGTGGTCACCCGCCGCGGCGAGGTGGCGCACTCCTCGACGTACGGCCTGCGGGACCGCGAGTCGGGTGCGCCGGTCGGGGCGGACACGCTCTGGCGCATCTACTCGATGACCAAGCCGATCACCTCGGTCGCGGCGATGATGCTGTGGGAGGAGGGTCGCTTCGAGCTGACCGACGAGATCAGCCGCTGGTTGCCCGAGTTCGCCGACCTGCGGGTCTACTCGAAGGGCTCGACGCTCAAGCCGTACACGGTGCCGGCGACCGAGCCGATCCGGGTCTGGCACCTGCTCACCCACACGGCCGGCCTGACGTACGGCTTCATGCAGACGTCGGTGGTCGACGGGCTCTACCGGGCCGCCGGCTACGACATGTACCCGCCGCCCGGCGTCGACCTGGCCACGGCCTGCGCGGCCTTCGCCGAGTTCCCCCTGCTCTTCGAGCCCGGCACGGCCTGGGGTTACTCGGTCGCCACCGACGTGCTCGGTCGACTGGTCGAGGTGGTCTCCGGGCAGAGCCTCGATGCCTTCTTCGCCGACCGGATCTTCGCCCCGCTGGGCATGACGGACAGCCGCTGGTGGGTCGAGGGCGACGAGGCCGAACGACTGGCCGCGCTCTACGCGCCGGATCCGCGCAGCGGGCAGGCGTTCCGCTACGACCGGCTCGGCGCCCTGGCGCACCACAAGCCCGGCCTGCTCTCCGGTGGCGGCGGCCTGATCTCCAGCGCCGCCGACTACCACCGCTTCACCCAGATGCTGCTGCGCGGCGGCGAGTTGGACGGCGTACGTCTGCTCGGGCCACGCACGGTGCGTTTCATGGCCCGCAACCACCTGCCCGGCGGGCAGGACCTGGGCACCCTGTCCACCGGCGGCTTCGCCGAGAGCACCCTGGACGGGGTCGGCTTCGGCCTCGGCTTCGCGGTCGTCGAGGACCCGGTCCCGAGCCGGGTGCCGAGCAGCGTCGGCGAGTACTACTGGGGCGGGGTCGCCAGCACCGCGTTCTGGGTGGACCCGACCGAGGAGATCACCGCGCTGCTCTTCACCCAGCTCCTGCCGTCGAGCACCTATCCCCTCCGCTCCCAGCTGCGCCAACTCGTCTACTCCGCGCTCATCGACTGAGGGGTGGGGTCCGTCGCCCACGGCTGACGGACCCCACACCGCAGCTCAGCCGAGCTGCTGGGCCTGGATCGCGCGGATCTTCGCCGGCTTGCTGACGGAGAGGTTCGAGATCAGGTACGCCCGCACGCTGCCGTCGGGGAACACCGCCCACAGGTCGGCCACGCCGTCGGCGTTCAGGTCGGCGGCGAGGAGGCTGCTGACTGCCACGCCGGTGTTCCAGCCCGAGGCGAGCCGGTACTGGGTGTAGGCGAGCGCGCCGGTCCCGTCGCCGTTGTCGGTCATCGTCACGCCCTGCCACAGGTACAGGTCGCCGGTAGTGGCGTTGCGCAGGACCAGGGCCACGCCCGAAGCCAACTCGGTGCTGGCCAGGGTCCAGTTCTGCCAGTCGCTGCCGCCGGTCGGGGTGGCGGTGTTCAACGCCACCCGGAGGTAGAGGCCCACCGCCCAGGCGTTCGGGTAGTAGGCCAGTCGGTAACCGTTCGTCGTGTCGCCGACGATCCCGACCAGGTCAGGGATGTAGTCGCCGACGCCGTCCGCCACGTACCCGCTGACGAGCTGGATCGGGGAGTTGCCGTAGTCGTCGGCCAGGAATTCGCGCGCGAGGCTGACCGAGGCGCTGTAGGGCTTTGCCATCGTTCCGTCGCCGACACCCTTGATGATGACGCCGCCACCGGCGTTGTCGCCGCCCGGGTAGTAGGCCAGGAAGTCCTGGTTCGCGGTGCCCCAGAAGGTGCCGGTGATCATCTGGGCGCCGTCGAAGTCGGCCGGCGATTCATTGCCGGTGACGCCGTTGCCGTAGATACCGATGTTCACCGCTGGGACCTTCACCCGGCCGGTGCCGACGCCGGTGGTCGCGTTGATCCGGCCCCGCGCCGTCCAGACACCGGAGTCGAGGCGCGTCGTGGTGCCGCCGGCGGTCACCAGGTCCGGTACGCCGTCACCGTTGAGGTCCTTGTCGACCGGGCCGGTGACGGCGGTGGTCGGCGTGTGGACCGGTGCGGCCTGGGCCGGCAGGGCCGGGACGACGGCGAGCGCCAGGGTGGCAGGCACCGTCCAGGCGAGCAGCCGGCGACGGGCGGAGAGGTGCTTCATGGATTCCCCGTTCAGTCAATGGATCTTGTTTGGCTCACCGTAGTGGGCCCATGCCAGTCGGTCGCTCCCCTGAACGCCCGGCCGGGTTCGTCATAACGGCATCTCCGGGGCGAGCCGGCCCTAGCCTGGGCTGGTGAGCACCATCGTCGTGTTTGGCGCGGGCGGCACCGCCGGGTCGCGGATCGCCGCCGAGGCCGTCGACCGGGGACACCGGGTGATCGCCGCGGTCCGTCGCCCGGAGGCGACCTCGTACCTGCCGGACGGGGTACGGACGGTCACCGGCGACGCCACCAGCGAGCGCAGTGTCCGGGAGTTGGCGCCGGACGCGGACGCGCTGGTGGTGGCGATCGGCGGCGGCGAGCGCGGGCTCTGGCGCACGGCCGCCGAGACCCTGGTGACCGCCCTGCGGCCCATGCCGGCCGCGCCCCGGATCATCCATCTGGGTGGCGGGTCCACCCTGCTCACCCCGCGCGGCACCCGCTTCCTCGACGAGCCCGACTTCCCCGAGCAGTACCGGGACTCGGCGATGGGCCAGGCCGACGCTCTGGACTACTACCGCAGCTCCGCCGACGGGGTGCGCTGGACCTACGTCTCGCCGCCGCCGCTGGAGTTCCACCCCGGCGACCGCACCGGGCACTACCGCACGGGCACCGACGAGCCGGTCACCGATGACCAGGGCCGGTCGGTGCTCACCTACGAGGACCTCGCGGTAGCGATCGTCGACGAGATCGAGCAGCCCCAACACATGAACGCGCGCTTCACCGCCGCGTACTGACCGGCACGGCGGTCGGCGGTCGGCGCTCGGCGCTCGGCGGTCGGGCCGACCTCCCCCTCAGCCCCTGTCGAGCTGCTCCAGATATGGGGCAGACGCAGCGAGATGCGGAAGAACAGCTTGCGGTAGACAGCGCCGCACCCCCGCACCCCCGCACCCGCACCCGCACCCGCACCCGCACCCGGCGGATCGAACGGCACCGTCGTCGCCCGCCGCCCCACATCCGGGGCAACTCGACAGCGCACCACCCCTACACAGCCAACCCACCACCGCGACCGCACCCCACCACCGCCGCCCCACATCCGGGGCAGCTCGACAGCGCACCACCCCTGCACGGCCAACCCACCACCGCGACCGCGCCCCACCACCGCCGCCCCACATCCGGGGCAGCTCGACAGCGGACGAACAGCTGGCGGGTACGGACGCGTTCGAAGCGCGCGCTCAGTCGGCGAGGCGGGCCGGGAAACCGCCGGTGGCGATCGGACCCCAGGCATCAATGGTCACTCGGATCAGCGACTTGCCCTGGCGCACCATCGCCGCCCGGTAGTCGTCCCAGTCCGGGTGCTCGCCGGAGATGCTGCGGAAGTACTCGACCAACGGCTCCAGCGCCTCGGGCAGGTCCAGCACCTCGGCCGTGCCGTCGATCTGCACCCACGGGCCGTTCCAGTCGTCGGAGAGGACGCACGCCGAAACCCGGGGGTCGCGGCGGATGTTGGTCACCTTCGCCCGCTCGGGGTACGTGGACACCACCAGGCGACCCTCGCCGTCGATGCCGGCGGAGACCGGGGAGGACTGCGGCCGGCCGTCGGCTCGGGTGGTCATCAGCACGACGCGGTGTCGCGGCCGGAGGAAGTCGAGCAGGGTGTCCCGGTCGACCCGGGTGTTCTTCGCGATGCTGCGTGCCATCACTCGTTCCTACCAGGCCGGCGGCGGGTCCGCGGGCGGTGGGGGTCAGCGGGCGGTGGAGGTCAGCGGGCGTGGGGGTCAGCGGGCGTGGAGGTCAGCGCGGGTCGGCGGCGGTGCGGTGCACCGCCTGGGTGGGCACGCGAGGCCGACCGGCCGGGCGCCACGCCCGGCCGTTGGCATAGATCACCCGAAAGCCGAGGTACGAGGCGAGCGGCGCCCAGTGCGCGGAGCCCATCCGCAGTTCGGCGGCGTTGTGCCGCTGCCCGTTGGCCAGCACGTCGAGCAGGACGGTTTCGAAGGCGGCCGATTCAACCCAGTCGACGTCCCGGGTGAAACCGCAGATCAGGGCGGCGCCGGTGACCTCCAGGAACTCGCGCAGCACCGCGTCCGACGCGCGCAGCACCGAGCAACTGCCGAAGTAGAGCCGCCGCCCCTCACAGCGGCCGGCCATCAACTCGGCCACCTCGTTCAGCTCCACCGACTGCCAGTCGGTGAGGCAGAGCCGGCTCGGCTCACCGTGCATGGCGAAGAAGCCGACACGGTGATCGGCGTACTGCTTGAGCAGCCAGCGGTCCAGGAAGTAGAACAACTCGTCGCGGGTGGCGGCGTCCTTGTGGATGAAGCGGATCTTGCCGAGTCGCTCCAGCAGTTCGAGGGTGGGCAGCACGGAACCGCGTTCGTTGAGGTCACGGTGCCACTGACCCTCGACACAGAAGACGCCACCGCGTGCCACGCGCACCTCCGCCAGTTCGCCACCCGGGCCTGACGTTACCGCCCGCCCAGTGAAGTGGAACATCACCCTGGGTGCGACTGAATGCGACGTTCGGTGCCGTTCCCGCGTTCCCGGGCCGATCGGGGGAAATGGCTGTTTCGCAAATCAGCCGAATTCACAGGCGCTGCCCAGGAACGGACGAATCGTGAGGACAATTCTCGTTATTGCCGCCAACCGCACTGATCAGTGCGAAGGTGGAAATCGCGGGACGTCCCGGTCGATGTCCCAGAGCCACCCCATTCGCTCTCCTAACGGGAGGACTTCTGTGCGCGTAAACACCTTGAAGCGAGTTGCTGTCGCTTTCGCCCTGGCGTTGCCCGGGGCAGCGATCGCCTCGGTGGTCGCCGCGCCGGCAGCGTACGCGGACGGCTGTTACACCTGGAACCGCAACCTCTACCAGGGGCGCTCGGGCGACGACGTCCGTCAGCTGCAGATCCGGGTCGCTGGCTGGGCCGGCAACCGGGACATCGTCGAGAACGACGGCCGCTACGGACCGAAGACCGCCGCCGCGGTGAAGCGGTTCCAGCAGGCGTACGGGTTGCGCGCCGACGGCATCGCCGGCCCGCAGACGTACGCCAAGCTGTACCAGCTCCAGGACAACGACTGCACGCCCGCGCACTTCAGCTACAACGAGTTGGACAACGGGTGCGGCGGCAGCGGGTGGAGCGGCGGTCCGCTGTCGGCGGCCCAGACCAAGCAGAACGCGCTGCGCACCATGTGGAAGTTGGAGGCGTTGCGCAAAAGCCTCGGCGACAAGCCGCTGAACGTGACGAGCGGTTTCCGCAGCCGTGCCTGCAACAACCAGGTCGGCGGCGCGTCGGACAGCCAGCACCTGTACGGCCACGCGGCCGACGTCACCTCACGGACGTCGTCCCTGTGCACGGTCGCGCGGGACGCCCGTAACCACGGCTTCAGCGGGATCTACGGGCCCGGCTACCCCGACCACGACGACCACGTGCACGTCGACTCGCGGCGCGAGAACAACAGCGACGGCAGTTCGAACACGACGAACTGGTCCGCGCCGGACTGCGGGATCGGCGCTGGCAACGACTGAACCAGCCGGTCGGCGTGACGTCGGCCCGGCGCGGTGGGGAAACCTCCGCGCCGGGCCGACGCCCTGTCGCCCCGGGCAGAGCGGGCCGTGGGGTGACGCCGCTCAGCTCGCCCGGGGCCAGCGCGGCGCGGTGACACCGGGACTCACCGGGCGGCTGGCAGGCGCGGGTCGTACCCCCGTGGGGGTGGCCCGCGCGGCCTGGTGTCGCGCGGGCAGTCCGGCCCGGCCCGGGGCCGGCGCCGGATAGCCGGGGGGCGTGGCCGGCCGGACGCCGGCGGGGCGCGCGGACGACGGCCCGGTCGCCGTGAACGGGAACGGCACGTGCACGAACGGGTTGCCGTGCCGGATCAACGCCTCGATCTGCCGCTCGTTGAGCCCGTGCGCCTCCAGGACCCGACGCCCCCAGCGGTGCAGGCGGCACGGGTAGGACGCGCCGTCGTTGCGGCACAGCGGTCCGGTCGGCCACTCCTCGGCGGTGTGCACGACCACCGCCCGGACCGCGAGCCGGACATCCTCGGGGGTCAGTGGCGCCGGCATCGGCACCTCACCCAGCACCTGGTCGATGGGATCCGTCGACTGCTCACCAACACGCACGGCAGGCCTCCCGCAGCTCGGCAGCGGTACGGCGGACTGACCGCACCGACATCCTCGGGCATTGGTACGGCCGGCATCGGACGAAGGTTCAATTCCGGTACGCGGTAAGCAGATCCTCCGGCGATAGCACACGGAGCCCATCGACGGCGGTGCCGCTACGCGACACGGCAACGGTCGGTACCGATTCGTCCGCTCCGGGTAGCCGGGACCGGTGAAGAAGTAGTCGGCCCAGGTCATGGGCGTCGAAGGGCCGGTTCTCCTGCCACTTCACCGAGCCGACGAAGCAGATGCGCTCAGCGACCGGCCCCCGATCGGCACCGACGATGTCGATCTCCGGGTCGTTCGTACGCGTCCAATAGCCGCCGATCGCCGACGCTTCGGCCGGCAGCGTGTCTCCGGGCAGCCGGCGCATCGTCTCGCGGACGACAGGCTCGATCGCCCGACCCCGCCAGGACGTCCACGATCGCAGGATCCGCTGCAGGGTCAGGTCACCTCGCCCACGCTCGATCTCGGCCAGGTGGGGCCCCAGGAACGACAGCCAGAAACGCAAGTACGGGTCAGCCACCGCATACCTCGTTTCCCGTGACGGCTTGGTCGACAGCGGGACGGTGACCTCCACGGCCCGCTTCTGGGTCAGCAGACCCAGGGCACGGTTCAGGGACGCCTGCGGTAGGTCCCCCGCCGCACGGGAGATCAGCGTAAAGGTCCGTTCACCGGAGCCGATGGCCCGCAGCACCAGACCTGCCTGGGACTGGGGTGGAAACTCCGCCGCGAGCGCGCGTTCGCCGCTGACCAGCAGGGCCGAGGTCGGATCGCGTACCGCGTCGGCCAGATAGTCGTGCACCGACGCACCGGTCGGCCACTCGTCGAGGATCAGCGGCAGACCCCCGGACACCAGGTAGGCGTCGAACGCGTCGGCGGCGGAGAGGTCGAGCATGTCGCGGACATCGGCCGGGCTCAGCGGAGGGACGACCATCTCGGTGGCCCGCTGGTGGAACGGCCGACCATAGTCGTTCAAGGCCTCCATCATGGCCAGGTCCGAGCCGACGCAGATCAGCAGGACCGGCCGCCGGGACAGCTCGCGGTCGAAGACCTTCTGCAGCGTGCCCTCGAAACCCGGATCGCTCGCGATGAGGTACGGCATCTCGTCCAGGACGACGACGCTCGGCCGATCGGTCGGCAGGGCGGCGACGAGCAGGGTGAGCGCGGCGTCCCAGGTCCGTGGCTGCTGCTCGCTCAGCAGTTGCGCTTCGGGCAACGTGGAGGCGGCCGCCGCTTCCACGAAGAGGGCGAGGTCGGCGGCGGCAGAGGGCTGCGCGGAGGCGGTGAAGAAGAGGTGGGGGACCTCAGCCCGCTCGACGAACTCCTCCACGAGCCGGGACTTGCCGACCCGGCGGCGGCCGCGCATGAGCAGCGCGCGCCCCGGCCGACCAGCCCGGCCACCGCGAGCTACCCGGGCGAGCATTCCGTCGAGCAAGGCCAGCTCTCGCTCTCGTCCCACGAAACCGTCCATAAACCACCCTTGATGCTGTCATTTTTGGAACACTCAAAAATGAGTGTATCAACGACAGTGGCGCGAGCCAGCTCGCAAGCTCAGACGAGGTCGGCGTCGTGCACGAGCAGGGCCACCTGGACCCGGTTGTTGAGGTCGAGTCGGGTCAGCAGCCGGGAGACGTACGCCTTCACCGTCGCCACGCTCATGAACAACTCCCCCGCGATCTCGGCGTTGGTGTAGCCCCTGCCCAGGGCGATGGCGACCTGCCGTTCCCGCTCGCTGAGCGCGGCGAGCAGGCGCAGCGCCCGTTCGCGTCGCGGATCGGGGCCGGGCGGGCCCGGGTTGGCGGCGGTCACGTGGTTGATCAGCGTGCGCGTCACCGACGGGGAGAGCATCGCCTCGCCCCCGGCGACCCGGCGTATCGCGTGCACGATGTCCACCGGCGGGGTGTCCTTGAGCAGGAAACCGGCCGCTCCGGCGCGCAATGCCCGGAGCACCTGCTCGTCGGCGTCGAAGGTGGTCAGCACCAGCACCTCGGGCGGGTTCGGTTGCCCGCGCAGCGCCTCGGTGGCGGCCAGCCCGTCCACCCGGGGCATCCGGATGTCCATCAGCACCACGTCCGGGGCGTACGCGGCGACCGCGGCGGGAACCTCGCCGCCGTCGGCCGCCTCGCCCACCACCCGCAGGTCCGGCAGGCCGCCGAGGATCATCGAGAGCCCCGCCCGGACCAACGCGTCGTCGTCCACGATCAGCACCCGCACCGGCTCCGGCCCCGCCCCGCCGGTCGGACCAGCGTCGTGGGCGCTGGGCACGTCAGGAGAGCCGGGACCGCTGGGCTGTGCGGTCACGCCGGCCACGGCAGCCAGGCCGCCAGTCGGAAGTCGCCGGTGTCGTCCCGCCCGTAGGCGAGCCGGCCGCCGGCCAGGGCGACCCGTTCGCTGATGCCGACCAGGCCGGTGCCCGCGCCCGGGAGCGTGCCGCCGACCGGAGTGCCCACCGGCCATCGATTGGCGATCGCCACGGTCAGCCCGCTGCCCGGACCACCGGTCACGTCCACGGTGACGACCGCGCCGGCCGCGTGCTTACGGGCGTTGGTCAGACCCTCCTGCACGATCCGGTAGGCGGCCCGGCCCAGCGCCGCCGGCACCTCCGCCGGCCGCGCCACACCGTCGCTGACGTTGACCCGCACGCCGGCCGTCCGCGACTCGTCGATCAGGGCCGGAAGGTCGGCGAGGGTGGGCTGGGGCGGCTCGGGCGCGTCGCCGTCGCCGTCGCCGTCGCCCTCGGCCCGGAGCACCCCGATGACCTCCCGCAGGTCCTGCAGGGCCGCGTGGGCGCTGCCCCGGATCACCCCGGCGGCTCGGGCCACCTCGTCGGCGGGCGCGTCGGGGCGGAACTCCAGCGCTCCCGCGTGCAGGCTGAGCAGGGAGATCCGGTGGGCCAGCACGTCGTGCATCTCCCGGGCGATGCGGGTGCGCTCGAGGTGGCGGGCCTGGGCGACCCGCAACTGCTGCTCGGCCTCGGCCCGCTCGGCGCGTTCGCGTAGCGAGACGATCAACTGCCGGCGGGCCCGCACGAACATCCCCCAGGCCAGCACGGCCAGGGTGATCACCGCGCCCCAGGACACGGTGAGCCAGTACGGCATGGCCGGATCGGGACGCGCCCAGCTGAAGACCAGGTTGGTGAGCAGGCCGACACCGGTGACCGCCACCGCGACGGCCGTCCGGCGGTGCACCACCACGGTGAAGTACACGATCACCAGCGGGATCGCGGCGGCCATCGAGAACATGCTCAGCGGCAGGGTGGCCAGCGCCAACCCCAGCGGCCACCGGCGACGCACCCAGAGCAGACCGCAGCAGACCAGCCCGATCAGCGCGTCCACGCCGACCATCCAGTCGTGCGGAAGCGGGACGGCCGCCTCAGGGGTGGGCGAGAGGCTGTCGACGGTGGCGAACAGCACCCAGAGCAGGCTGATCAGGAAGGCCAGGCTGTCCACCACCCAGTCCCGGGTGGTGCGACGCGGACGGGCACGCTCGGGCTCCGCCGGCACCACCAGCTCCCCGGGCAACAGCCAGGGGTGCTCGGGGACGGCGATGCTGGTCACGCGCCCATGCTAGGCAGCTACCGGCCCGGACAACCAGCTACCAAAGTCTCGACCCGGGCGTCGACCAAGGTAGCTGCGGCACCGACCAGCGGCCGCAGCGGATGGCCGGCCGGCGGCGGCAGGCTCGACCGCATGATCACCGTGGAGAACCTGACCAAGCGGTACGGGCCGCACCCGGCGGTGGACGACGTGTCGTTCCAGTGCGAGCCCGGCACCGTCACCGGCTTCCTCGGTCCCAACGGGGCCGGCAAGTCGACCACCATGCGCATGATCTGCGGGCTCACCACACCGACCGCGGGTCGCGCCACCGTCGCCGGGCACCCCTACCGGGAGCTGCCCAACCCGGGACGGGAGGTCGGCGTCCTGCTGGACGCCTCCGCCCAGCATGCGGGCCGCACGGGCCGCGAGGCGTTGACGCTGTCCGCGTACACCCTGGGTTTGAGCAGGCGCGAGGTCGCCGCGAAGCTCGACCTGGTCGGGTTGAACGCGGTGGCGGCGAAGCGTCGGGTACGGGCGTACTCGCTGGGCATGCGTCAGCGGCTCGGCCTGGCGCAGGCGCTGCTCGGCGACCCCCGGGTGTTGATCCTCGACGAGCCGGCGAACGGCCTGGACCCGGAGGGGATCTTCTGGATGCGGGGTCTGCTGCGCGACTTCGCCGACCGGGGCGGCACGGTGCTGCTCTCCTCCCACCTGCTGCGCGAGGTGGAGGCGGTCGCGGACCGGCTGGTGGTGATCGGGGGTGGCCGGATCGTGGCCCAGGGCCGCAAGGACGAGCTGCTGGCCGGCGGCGGCACGGTGGTGCGGGCGCGCGACGACGGGGCATTGCGTCGGGCGCTGGAGGCGGCCGACCTGACCCCCACCGACAGCCCCGACGGCCTGCTCGTGCCGGCGGACGCCGAGACGGTCGGCCAGGCCGCGGCCGACGCCGGCGTCGCGCTGGCCGAGCTGCGCCCGGCCGGCAGCGGCGGCCTCGAACAGCTCTTCCTCACCCTGACCGCCGGCGAATCCACCCGAGAGGCCGTCCGATGACCACCACCACCGCCGCACCCACCGCCGGGGCCGTCGCGCCCCGGCACCATTCCCCGGTACGCCGACCGTCACTGCTCCGGCTCACCGCCGTCGAACTGCGCAAGCTCGTCGACACCCGGGCCGGCCGCTGGCTGCTGATCACCATCGGCCTCGTCGTCGTCGCGGTCGTCACCCTCCTGCTGATCTACGCGGAGGACGCCGAACAGACCTTCGGCACCTTCTTCGTAACCTCGCTGCTGCCCGCCAACGTGCTCCTGCCGGTGCTGGGCATCCTGTCGATCACCAGCGAGTGGTCCCAGCGCACCGCCCTCACCACGTACGCGCTGGTCCCCCGGCGGGAACGGGTGGTGACCGCGAAGCTGATCGCGGTGGTGCTGGCCGCGATCGCCTCCGTGCTGGTCGCCCTCGCCGTCGCCAGCATCGGGACGCTCGTGGCGTCGGCCACGGGCGGTGCGGGCACCTGGCAGGTCGGCGCGACGCTGATCGTCAACGGGGTGATCGTCCAGGTGGCCGTGGTGCTGATGGGTGCCGCCTTCGGTCTGCTGCTGCTCAACCCGCCGTTGGCGATCGTCGGCTACCTGCTGCTGCCGACCCTCTGGTCGGTGCTCGGCGAGATGGTCCGGCCCCTGCGCGGTCCGGCCGGGTGGCTGGACACCAGCCGGACCATGGACCCGTTGTTCAGCAGCGATGCGCTCACCGGCGAACAGTGGGGGCGGCTGGCGGTGTCCCTGCTCGTCTGGATGGTCCTTCCGTTGGCCGCCGGCCTGGTCCGGACGCTGCGCCGCGAGGTGTCCTGACCATGGACGCGGCCGACTACCGCCCCCGCACAGTGGTCACCGGTGGTCCGCTGGAACTGGTCGTCCTGTGGGGTGGCTTTCCGCTGCTCGGCGCGGGCGCCGGTTGGCTCCTCGCCGCGTCGACCGGATGGCTGGCCCGGCTGTCGTGGGTGCCGTTCGGCGACCTCATCAGGTGGTTGGACCGGCTGCCCGAACCGCCGGCGACCCTCGGCGCGATGGCCGTCGGCGTCCTGGGCGGCCTGGTCGTCGCCGGGGTCGGCACCGCCGAACGGCTGATCGTCACCGTGGACTCCACGCAGGTCCGGCTGCGCCGCGCCGACCAGGTACGCACCGTCGCACGGGCCGACACCCGGGCCGCCTTCCTGGCCGACAAGCACCTGGTGCTGCTCGACGGCGACGGCGCGGAACTCGTCCGGGAGTCGACGGACCTCCCGGCGGCCCACCTGGCGGCGGCGTTCCGCGCGCACGGCTGGGCCTGGACGGACGACGATCCGCACCGCTCGGCGTACCGGCTGTGGGTGCCCGACCTGCCGGGGGCTGCCGGTCGGCGCGGACGCTCTGCTGCGCGCCCGGGAGCGGGCCCTCGAACGGGACCGCCGCGACGACGTACGGGAGCTGCGCCGCGAACTCGGCCGGCTCGGCGTGGTGCTGCGCGACGAGGGCGGACGCCAGTACTGCCGGACCGTCGCCCGGCGGGCGGGACAGTCGACTTCGGCAGAGCGGGAGCCGGAGGGGCGGTAGCGTCTGTTCCAGCAGATCCTGGGAGCGCGCGATGACCGAGCAGCAGCCGTACCGGGTGGTGTCCCGACACCCCGGCTTCGAGCTGCGCCGCTATCCGGCTCACCTGGTGGCCGAGATGCGGATCCAGGCGTCGTTCACCCGGGCGCCGATCGAGGCGTTCCGGCCGCTGGCCGCGTACGTCGGGGGCGCCAACCGGGCCCGACAGCCGGTCGGGTCGGCGCTGCCGGCGACGTCCACGGCCGACGGCGCGACGAAGATCCCGATGACGCTGCCGGTCGTCCAGGTCGAGGGCGAGTGGCCGGGCGCGTACCTGATCCAGTTCGTTCTGCCGGCCACCGTCACCGCCGCGACGGTGCCCGAGCCGGTGGACGCCCGGGTACGGATCCACGAGGTCCCGGCCCAACTGGCGGCGGCGATGCGGTTCTCCGGCCGGTGGACGGAGCGGGCGTTCAGCCGACGGGCCACCATGCTGGGCCGGTCGGTGACGGCCGCCGGGCTGCAGCCCACCGGCGCCATCCGGTACGCGCGTTTCGACCCGCCGTGGAAGCCGTGGTTCCTGCGCCGCAACGAGGTCGTGCTGCCGGTCGTCGAGTGAGCTGAGTGGGCTGCCTACGGTCTTGGGCGCGGGAGCATCCGGTCCGGACGCTCCCGCGCTCACTAAGATCAGCTGACGTACACCGGCGCGCTGGTCGCCGACTGGAAGTCGGTCGATGTGCCGGGATAGACGACACGCCAGTAACCGGCCGTCTTCTTGTAGATCGACGTGGCGAAGTCGTAACTGCCGCCCGCATAGATGGTGGCCGGCGTAGCCCAGGTGCCGTCTTCGCCGGTGGCCGAGAACTGCACCTTCAGTGGCACCGTCCCGGGGGACGACCCACCGGTGAACTCCATCTCACCGCTGAGGGTCACGGTCGTCGCGTTCTCCCGGACCGCCGAGAAGCTCCGGAAGGCGGCCGGCTGGAGCACGGAGATGTTCGTGCTGGCGATCGCGGGGCTGACGAACTCGTCGTTCATCGAGTAACCGACCTGGAGGCGGCCGGACTCGTACGGCGAGGTGGTCAGCGAGTAACGACCGTCCGCGGCCGTGGTGGCAGAGCCGAGGAACGTGCCGCAGTAGTCGGCGCTCATGCAGAGGGAAACCCCCGGCTGCGCACCAGGCACCGGCACCCAACCCTCCGGCGTCCGCCAGGTCAGCTGGCCGCTAACCGTGACGGTCTCATCCTTGAGGATCTTGGGTCGATCCGCCTCGATGGTGATCCGCATCGGCCGCTTGTTGATCGCGATGGTGGTCTCGCCCGACCGCGACGAGCCGTGGAAGAGATGGTCGTTGTCGTAGCTGTAGGCCGCGTACACCATCTCGTCCTTGCGACCGATCGTGACCGTGCCGGTGAAGGAACCATCGGCCCTGGTGGTGACCGCTTCCCAACTAGAGTCGGCGTTCACCGACATGGGGAACCTCCCCAGGGACCTGATCTCGCCGCTGCCCGGCCAGCGACCCTTGAGCCATCCCCGCACTGTCACGTTGCGGTTCTCGTAGGTCACCGTGGTGCGGTTCAGCGTGACGTTGTCGAAGAACGTGACCACCGAGTAGTTCAGGTCGCCGGCATCGGTCTGAGTGACGTGGTGACCGGCCTCGTCGGTGACCTCCACGTCGACCCGGTAGTAACCGAGCTTGTCGAGGATGATCGGGTTGGATCGCCACACCCCGTCACGCTCGGTGCCGGACTGGAGGTAGAAGTCCTCCTGAACGGCGACCTCTGCCCCGGTGTTGTACTCCCGGATGTGCGCACGGACGTCGGTGACGTCGCTGGGCGACGTGATGGACACCAGCAACGTCCCCAGATCGAGGTCGTAGTCGCTGTGCGCGGACGTGACGATCGGAATCTCGTCGGCGTGTGCGGTCGCGGGAAGCCCCACGATCGCGGTCGCTGCGGCGACGGCGACCGCCACAGCAAAACGGGAACGGATCAAAACTGACCTCCAGGAAGGACCGGCGATTCGCTTCGTGGCGGCCGGCAGTGGGAGCCTACCGATCGGGTCCGACAGCTACGTCCACCCCGCTAGGCTGACGTCGTACCCATGTGGACGGAGGAGCCATGACCCGGTACGTCGCCCTGCTGCGCGGGGTCAACGTCGGCAGCACCCGCCTCGCGATGGCCGACCTGCGCCGGATCGTCACCGACCTCGGCCACGACGACGTCACGACGTACCTGCAGAGCGGCAACGTGGTCTTCGGCAGCACGGTGCGCGACGCGGAGAAGCTCGCCGCCGGCATCGAGCGGGCGCTCACCGACGAGCTGGGGCTCACCGTGCCGGTGCTGGTGCGCAGCGGCCGGGAGTTGGCGGCGGTGGCCGGCGGAAACCCGTACGCCGAGATCGACGACGACCCGAAGCGGCTGCTGGTGGCCTTCCTCGCGACCGCTCCGAAGACGTCGCTTGTCGACGCGCTCACCGTGCCCGGTGGCGAGAACGTGGCGTTCACGGTGACCGGCCGCGAGGTCTTCCTGCACTTCCCCGACGGCGGTTACGGGCGGACGAAGTTCACCAACGCGTACCTGGAGAAGCAGCTCGGCGTGGTAGGCACCACCCGAAACTGGAAATCGGTGCGCACCCTGGCGGAGATAGCGGCCGGTTGACCGGGCGGGCGCGCGACGCCCGCCCGGGACCGGTCAGAAGTGGTACGCGGTCTCGTACTCGGGCACCAGCACCCGGCTGCGCGGCGAGATCCGACGCACCGCCGCGACCATCTCGTCGAGGCGGGCGCGGTCGGCCGGCGCGACGACCGGCGGGTTCCGCAACGGCGTCTCGAAGTTGTCCCAGTGCACCGGCACCACGACCTTCGGATAGTCCAGACCGGCCAGCAGCCGGGGCAGGTAGTCGGCGGTGGTGGTGGCGCTCTGCATGGCCACCATCGCCACGTCCGGCGCCAGGCCGGTGAGGTTGCGCTCGGCGACGTCGCTGGCCCCGGTGAGGTAGACCGACGGGCCGCCCGCGACCCGCAGCAGGTAGCCCAACGTGTCGCCCTCCGGCAGGTCCGCGATGGTCGCCGGCCGCGCCGGCTGACTCACCCGCACCCCGGGAAAGGCCACCGAGTACGACGCGTTGCGGCTGTGCAGCGAGCCGACCACCTCGACGGTGTGGTCGCCGAAGTCGAGCACCTCCCCGCCCTTCACGGCGCTGAGCTGCGCCGACGGCACCCCGTACGCCAGTCCCAGGTGGTACGCGGTGAGGGTGCCGAACACCCGCGCGCCGGTCCGCCCGGCGATGTACGGCACGTCCATGAAGTGGTCCCAGTGCGTGTGCGTGACCAGCACGGTCGTGGCCTTCTCGACGCGCTGGTCGATCACGTCGGTGCGCACGGTCAACGGGGTGTCCGTCTTGAACGCGCCGGCGAACAGGCCGGTGTCGATCCGGCTGAGGAAGGGGTCGACCAGGATGGTCCGGTCGGCGATGTCGATGCGCCAGCCGGCCGTACCCCACCAGCGGAAGCTGACCGCGCCCTTTGCGCGGGTGGTCGGCGTGGGCGCGGCGGCCGGGGGCGCGGCCTGGGCCGGGGCGGTCGAGGCGGCGAGTCCGCCGGCCGAGACCAGGGCGGTGGTGGCTGCGGCGTCGCGGAGGAAGCGACGGCGGTCGAGGTGGGACATACGGATCTGCTCCCCGTGTCGGTTGATCGGTCGACCCGAGCCAACCAGCGCCCTCGGGCCCAGGTCCAAGATCGAACGCTGTCGCCTCCGATACGCCAGCGCATATCAGGCCTGCTCGACGGTGCTGTCCCGTCGCTCGACACGGCGAAAAATCAGTCGCCGCGTAACGCCTCAACGGCCGTACGAGCGGCCCGCCCGATGGCCAGGTCCACGTCGATCCGGCGCGGGGCGAGATCCTCGGCGCGGGCGAAGACGGCGATCGCGTACCGGCCGCCGTCGGGGTATTCGGCGACTCCGGCCTCCAGGTGCAGTCCGGGCAGGGTGCCGGTCTTGCCGGACACCCGCACGGCGGGCGGGAAACCGGCCGCCAGGCGGGTCCAGAAGAGCTGCCGGGCCATCCAGGCGCGGACCATCGCGCACGCCGATGCCGGCCCGGCCTCGTCCCGCCAGATCAGGGTGAGCAACCGGGTGATGTCCCGCGCCGTACTGGAGGTGGTGCGTTGCGGGTCGAAGACCCGCATGGCCCGAACCTGGTCCGCCGGCAGGGTCGGGAAGATCCGCGCGAACTCCGCCTCGGTACGCGCCCCCACGTCGGCGAGCATCATCTCGACCAGCTCCCGTGGGCCGCCGAGAACGCGGGTTCGGCGAAGGCCCAGCTCGGCGGCGAGCATCGGCAGCAGGTCCGGACCGACCCGGCGCAGCAGCACGTCGGCGGCGGTGTTGTCGCTGACCGACATGGCGAAGTACGCGAGGTCCCGCAACGACACCTCGGCGTCGTCGGCGCAGCCGGCCAGTCCCCACCCGCCGAGCCGGTCGGCGGCGGTGACCAGGACACGTTCGGTCGGGTCGACCTGGCCCGCCTCGACCTGCCGGGCGAACTCCAGCACCAGCAGGATCTTGAAGATCGACGCGATCACCACCTGCTCGTCGGCCCGCAGCCCGACCTCCCGGTCCGCCGCGCCCAGGTCCACGACGTGCAGGCTGCCGGTCACCCCGGCGTCGGCGAAGATGGCCTCGATCCGCTCCCCCACGTCCACCCCGGCACGGTATCCAGTGACACTCCGTCGCTGCCGTAGGGTCCGGCCGTGGACCTGCTCCGACATCTGCGGCACTTCGTGGTGGTCGCCCACGAGCTGCACTACGGGCGGGCGGCCGAGCTGCTCGGAATGGCCCAGCCGCCGTTGAGCCAGTCGATCCAGCGGTTGGAGCGGGAGCTGGCCGTCGAGCTGTTCGACCGTTCCCGCCGCCAGGTGCGGCTCACCACCGCCGGCGGTCTGCTGCTCGCCGAGGCCGAGGAGCTGCTCGCCGGCGAGGGCCGGCTGCGCAACCTCATGGGCCAGGTCCGCGCGGGCGAGCTGGGCGTGCTGCGCGCCGGTGTGCCGCCGGAGACGCCGGCGGTGACGCTGCGGGCGCTGCTGGACCAGCTCGCCACCCACGCGCCCGGCCTCGACGTGGAGCTGCACGAACTGACCACCGCCGAGCAGGTGCGGATGCTCAGCGAGCGGAGCCTTGACGTGGGGCTCGTGCACCATCCGGTCGAGGCGGACGGGCTGCGCTTCGGCGCCCCGGTCGACGTACCCCTGGGGGTGTTGCTGCCGCGGACCTCGCCGCTGGCACGCGGGCGGGAGGTGCCGCTCGCCGCGCTCGCCGGCCTGGACCTGGTGACCGCACCCCGGGCCACCGCGCCGGGCTGGCACGACCACCTGCTGGAAGTGTGCCGACAGCACGGGTGGCGGCCGGCGCGGGTGCGGCCGGCGCGCAACCCGGAGTTCCTGTTCGGGTTGGTGCTGGCCGGCGGCGGCGTCGCCGTGGAGCCGGCGACCCTGGCCCGCCGGGAACCACGGATCGCCTGGCGACCGCTCGCCGACGCGGCGCTGACCAAGCGCACGTCGGCGGCCTGGCCGAAGCGGTCGGCGCACCCGGCGGCGGCGATGGTCGGGCAGCTCGCCGCCGAGGTGCTGGCCGCCGCCGAGCCGACGCCACCCACGTCGCCCCCGGGTCCGGCGGCGCGGCCCTGGCCGGTGTTGTTCGACACGACCGGGTGAACCGGACCGCCGTTGCGTCCGTCACTCGTTCCAAGCGTGAATCGTCCATCCGCCCGGGTATGGATGACGGGTAACGAAGACGCGAAGGAGCCGCAGTGGCACTCACGATTCCTGACATCAGCCTGAACGACGGCACCACGATTCCGCAGCTCGGCTTCGGGGTGTTCCAGATCGAGCCGAAGGACACCGCCGCGGCGGTGACCACGGCGCTCGAGGTGGGCTACCGGCACATCGACACCGCCGAGATGTACGGCAACGAGGCCGAGGTGGGCGAGGCCATCCGCACGTCCGGCCTCGACCGCGGCTCGGTGTACGTGACCAGCAAGCTGAACAACGGCTTTCACCGGCCGGACGACGCCCGCAAGGCGTTCGACTCGACGCTGTCGGCGTTGAAGATGGACTACATCGACCTGTTCCTGATCCACTGGCCGCTGCCGACGCTGTACGACGGCGACTACGTCTCGACGTGGAAGGTGTTGGAGGAGTTCCAGCGCGACGGCCGCGCCCGCTCGATCGGCGTGTCGAACTTCCAGGTGGCGCACCTGCGGCGGCTGGCCGACGAGGCGAGCGTGGTGCCGGCGGTCAACCAGATCGAGGCGCACCCGTACTTCACCAACGACGAGGTCCGCGCGTACGGCCGCGAGCACAACATCCTCACCGAGGCGTGGTCGCCGATCGCGCAGGGCAAGGTGCTGGGCGACCCGACGGTGGTCGACATCGCCGATCAGGTCGGTCGCACCCCGGCGCAGGTGGTGCTGCGGTGGCACGTGCAGCGCGGCGACATCATCTTCCCGAAGTCGACCACGCCGAAGCGGATCGAGGAGAACACCGGGATCTTCGACTTCGAGCTGGACGACACGGCGATGGAGCGGATCACCGGCCTGGACAAGGGCGAGGCCGGGCGGCAGGGCCCGAACCCGGACACCTTCGCCTACGTGCCCCGCTGACCTGCGCGCGCTGCCCCGGGGCGATGACTCCGGGGCAGCGCGCTGTTCGCGGCCGGGTCAGCCGTCGACGCGCTCGGCAAGCCGGCGGAACACCGCCTGGGTCGGTGTGTCGGGCGTGGCGACGTAGACGATCAGCCGCTGCTCGGTCTCCGGCACCAGCAGCACGCGGCACTCGAACTCCAGCGGCCCCAGCTCGGGATGGGCCACCCGTTTCACGACGGGACGGCGCTCCCCGACCTCGTGCTCGGCCCACAGCCGGGCGAAGTGCGGCGAGGTGCCGAGCAGCTCGGTGACCAGCTCGCGGATCGCCGGGTCGGCCGGGAAGCGGCCGTAGGCCGCCCGCAGGTCCGCCACCGTGGTGTGCACGAACCGTCGCGCGTCGGCATCGGACCAGTGCGCGTCGGTCATCGGCTGCCGGAAGGTCCAGCGGATCATGTTGCGCTCGGCGTGCGGCACGGCCGCGAGATCCCCCACGAAGTGCGTGGCCAGCCGGTTCCAGGCCAGCACGTGGTACGCGGCGTCGACGAGGTACGCCGGAGTCTCGGTCATGGCGTCGAGCAGGTGCCGCAGCCCAGGCGGCACCTCGCGGCTCGGGCCGACGGCCGACGGCGGGTTCTCCCCCGCGATCCGGAACAGGTACTCCCGCTCGTCGCGGTTCAGCAGCAGCGCCCGCGCCAGAGCGGCGAGCACCTGCCGGGACGGGTGCGGGCCCCGGCCCTGCTCCAACCGGATGTAGTAGTCGATCGACATGCCCGCGAGCTGGGCGACCTCCTGCCGACGCAGTCCGGGCGTACGCCGCCGTACCCCGTCGGGGAGGCCGACCTCGGCGGGCCGCAGGCGGGCGCGGCGGGCGCGCAGGAACGCCGCCAGTTCGTCACGTCGCAGGCCGCTGCTCGTCATGTGCCCAGGATGCCCCGGGAGGCATCGATCAGGGTGGTACCGCCGGTCCCAGCCTCGCGGCGTCTCTCCCCACCGGCCGTCGTCGGGCACAGGCTCGACGGCATGACGAACATGATCGCCCTGGTCACCGGGGCCAACAAGGGAATCGGCCTCGCCACCGCCCGTCAGCTCGGCGGCCTCGGGATGACCGTGCTGCTCGGCGCGCGGGACGCCGAGCGGGGCCGCGCCGCGGAGCGGGAGCTGCGCGACGGCGGCACGGACGCGGTGTTCGTGCCGCTGGACGTCACCGACGCGACGTCGGTGGCCGCCGCCGCGAAATTCGTCGAAGCCGAGTACGACCGGCTCGACGTGCTGGTCAACAACGCCGGCATCGTGCTCGCCGACGGTACGCGGGGGCTGCCCAGCGAGACGACCGTGGCGACGATGCGCCGGCTGTACGAGACGAACGTCTTCGGCCCGGTGGCGGTCACCAACGCGCTGCTCCCGCTGCTGCGCCGGGCACCGGCGGCGCGGATCGTCAACGTCTCCAGCGAGGTCGGCTCGATCGCGGTGATGACCGACCCGGACGGCGCGCTGTTCGAGTTGACCTCCGTGCCGTACCCGTCGTCGAAGGCGGCGCTGAACATGCTCACCGCCATGTACGCCAAGGAACTTCGGGATACCCCGATCAAGGTGAACGCGGCGAACCCCGGCTACTGCGCCACCGACCTGAACGGCAACAGCGGCTTCCGTACGCCCGAGCAGGGCGCCGAGGTGAGCGTGCACCTGGCGACCCTGCCGGCGGACGGGCCGAGCGGTCTGCTCTGGGGCTTCCAGATGGACGCCGGCGGTGGGTACGGCGTCCTCCCCTGGTGAGACGGACGCTTGACCTGGAGCGCACTCCAGGTAGCAGGGTGGTCTTCGGGCGCCCGCCGGCAGGACGCCCGGAAGGAGATCCCATGCGGTACCGCACGATCGGCACCGACCCGGCGACCCGACGCGAGGTCAGCGTGCTCAGCCTCGGGGCCATGCTGTTCGGCAGCACCACCGACGAGGCCACCTCGTACGCGATCCTCGACCGGTACGTCGAGGCGGGCGGCACCTTCATCGACACCTCGGACAACTACGCGTTCTGGGTCGACGGCTCACAGGGCGGCCAGAGTGAGGAGCTGCTCGGGCGGTGGCGGCGCAGCCGGGGCATCGGCGCCGAGATCGTCATCGCCACCAAGCTCGGCGCCCGTCCGTTGGCCCCCGGCACCAGCTACCTGGACAACGCCGAGGGCCTGTCGGCGAAGGTGATCCGCGAGTCGGCGGAGCGCAGCCGCGACCAGCTCGGCGTGGAACGGCTGGACCTGCTCTACGCACACATCGAGGACCGGACGGTGCCGCTCGCCGAGACCGTGGAGGGCTTCGCCGAGCTGGTCGCCGAGGGCACGGTCGGCCTGTTGGGCGCGAGCAACCACCGCGCCTGGCGGGTGGAGCGCGCCCGCGCGCTCGCCGCGGCCGCCGGCCTCCCGGGGTACGAGGTGCTCCAGTACCGCCGCAGCTACCTGCTGAACCGCACCGACCTGGTCAGCGAGCTGGACCCGGACGGCGATCCGGGCGGCGTCGGCCCGGACCTGCTCAGCTACCTGCGCGCCGAGCCGGAGCTGACCCTGGTGGCGTACTCGCCGCTGCTCAGGGGGGCGTACAGCCGGGCGGACACGCCGCTGGGCGCCGCGTACGACCTGCCGAGCGCGCCCCGGCGACTGGCCGCCCTGCGGGAGGTCGCCGGACAGACCGGCGCGACGGTGAACCAGGTGGTGCTCGCCTGGCTGCTGGGCGGCGACCTGCCGACGATTCCGCTGGTGGGGGCCTCCTCGGTGGCCCAACTCGAGGAAAGCCTGGCCGCCGTGGAGCTGGAGTTGACCGCCGAGCAGCGGCAGCGTCTCGACACCACCTGGTGACCTGCGACGGCCGTCCCGCCGACTCACCCGTCGGCCGGCGGGGCGGTCAGGTCGAACTGCCAGTCATTGGCCCGCATCAGGTGCCCGGGCGGATACTCGAAATTCGTCTCACCCAGCAGCGTGAAGCCCGCCTTGCGGCAGACCGCGTTCGAGGCGGGGTTGTCGACAGACGGGTAGGCGTGCGCGTGACGCCGGTCCCGTCGGGCGCGCGCCACGTCGAGAGCCGCCCGCACCGCGGCGGTGGCCAGCCCCTGCCCCCGGTACGCGGGCAGCACCGCCCAGCCCAACTCGTACACCGGTTGGTCGCGCCACTCGCGACGCCAGTAGCCGACGCTGCCCGCCCGCGTGCCGTCCGGCAGCACCACCGTGAACATGCACCCCTGCCCACCCTCGGCGAAGTGCACATACCGGTTGTGCCGGGCGAGCACCTGCTCGTCGGTCTCCGGGCCGCCGGTGTGTCGGCGCGTGTCCGGTGAGTTGAGCTGCCGCAGCAGCTCGAGATCATCCTCGTGCCACGGCTCGATGCGTACCTGCGTCATCCCGTCCCCTCGTCGACTCCAGTCAAGCCGGTCCCACCGACATTCCGACCCGGAACGGCACTCGCTAGTTCCGATCTAGCGGGCCGGCGGTCGCCACCTCGCGCCTGTAGGACGGCGGGGTCGTTGGTCACACCGACCACGACGTCGCCGGCCATCGGACGAGAGGTAGAAATGATGAACAGACGCGCCACCGGCCTGGCCATCGAGGCCGAAGGGCTCACCCGCACGTTCGGGGAGACCCGGGCGCTGGCCGGCATGGACCTGCGGGTGCCCGCCGGCACCGTCTACGGCCTGCTCGGCCCGAACGGGGCCGGTAAGACCACGGCGGTCCGGGTGCTGGCGACGCTACTGCGCCCGGACGGCGGCACGGCGCGGGTCTTCGGGCACGACGTGGTCGCCGAGGCCGACAAGGTTCGCAGCCGGGTCAGCCTCACCGGCCAGTACGCCTCGGTCGACGAGGACCTCACCGGCACCGAGAACCTGGTGCTGCTGGCCCGCCTGCTGGGCCTGCGCAAGCCGGAAGCCCGCGACCGCGCGGCGGCGCTGCTGGCCGCGTTCGGTCTGACCGAGGCGAGCGACCGCCAGGTCAAGAAGTACTCGGGCGGCATGCGACGGCGCATCGACATCGCCGCGAGCATCCTGAACACTCCCGACCTGCTCTTCCTCGACGAGCCGACGACGGGCCTCGACCCGCGCAGCCGCAACCAGGTGTGGGAGATCGTCCGGGCCGTGGTGTCGCACGGTACGACCGTGCTGCTGACCACGCAGTACCTCGACGAGGCCGACCAGCTCGCCGGGCGGATCGCGGTCGTCGACCACGGCCGGGTGATCGCGGAGGGCACGCCGGGCGAACTGAAGTCGTCGGTCGGCTCCGGCACCGTCCACCTGCGACTGCGCGATCCCGGCCAGCGGCCCCAGGCCGAGCAGGTGCTCCGGGAGGCGCTGAACGTGCCGGTGCAGCTCGCCGCCGATCCGGTGGCCCTGACCGCCCGCGTCGGCGAGGCCGGCACCGACCTGGACGCCAGCGCGCAGGCGGCGCGTGCGCTCGGTGACCTGGCCCGCGCCGGCATCGTCGTCGACGACTTCTCCCTCGGCCAGCCCAGCCTGGACGAGGTCTTCCTGGCCCTGACCGACCATCCGGCCGTGTCGGCCGACGAGCGCGACGACGAGCTGGAGGCAGCCCGATGAGTGACACGACCACGACCGCCGGCACGGCCGAGCGGGCGCCGTCGGTCTACGTACCGTCCGCCGAGGCGCTGGCGACCGTCCTCGCGCCGGGCGCCCGACCGGCCCGGCCGAGCGCGTTGGGCGCGTCGCTCACCTTCGGCTGGCGGGCCCTGCTGAAGATCAAGCACGTGCCGGAGCAGCTCTTCGACGTGACCGCGTTCCCGATCATCATGGTGCTGATGTTCACGTACCTGTTCGGTGGCGCTCTCGCCGACAGCCCGCGTGACTACCTGCAGTTCTTCCTGCCCGGCATCATGGTGACCAGCGTCGTGATGATCACCATGTACACCGGGGTCGGCCTCAACACCGACATCGAGAAGGGCATCTTCGACCGCTTCCGGACGCTGCCCGTCTGGCGGCCCGCCGCGCTGGTCGGCATGATCTTCGGCGATGTGCTGCGCTACATCCTCGCCGCCCTGGTCATCCTCGGCGTCGGGCTGGCGCTCGGCTTCCGGCCCACCGGCGGCGTCGCCGGGGTGGCCGCCGGGATCGGGCTGCTGGTGGTCTTCTCGTTCGCGTTCTCCTGGGTGTGGACGTTCTTCGGGCTGATCCTGCGCAGCGAGAAATCGGTGATGGGGGTCAGCATGATGGTGCTGTTCCCGCTGACGTTCCTCAGCAACGTCTTCGTCGAGCCGAGCACCATGCCCGGCTGGCTCCAGGCGTTCGTGAAGGTCAACCCGGTGACGCAGCTGGTGGCCGCGGTACGCGCCGTCATGTCCGGCAACTCGGACGCGTCCGCCACCATGTGGCTCCTGGTGTGGAGCGCCGGCTTCGTCATCGTCTTCGGCACCCTGACGATGCACCGCTACAACCGCCGCTAACCCCCACCCCCCACCTACCACCCCCGCCCCGCCCACCCCCGCGCCACCGCTCCCCGCCCCTCCACCCCCACCCGCCGCCGCTCCACACCCGCGCCGCCGCTCCCCGCCCCCACACCCGGGCCGCCGATCATGAAGTTGTGGTGGGTGACAAAGCGGCCTGTAAATGCTCAAACCAGGCACCACAACTCCATGATCGACAGGACCTGATGGCGACTTCCCCGCGATCTTGCATTTTCTGTGGCGACAAAAGCCACGAGAGCACCCAGATCCACAACCGAAAGTGCAAGATCGCGGCGCGGGCAAGGCGTGGGCGGGGCGTGGGCGGCGCGGGCAAGATCGCGGGCGCGGGCGTGGGCGGGGCGCGGGCGGGGCGCGGGCGTGGGCGGGGGGCGGGGGGCGGGGGTTAGAGGTGCCAGGGTGGGAGGGTTTGTGGGAGGTAGCGGCAGGTGGCGCCGGTGGAGACCGAATCGCGCAGATGAGTGGCGAGCGTGGGATGGCGTTCGTCGAGCTTGCGCAGGGTGTCGCGGATTCGCGCGGTGACAGTCTTGCGGGCCCGTTCGGCCTCGTCGCCCAGCCGTCTACTCCGGCCGGCCAATCCCGCCGCGGCGCGCAGCTCCTCGAGCAGCGCGCCGCGTTCGGCGTCCAGCGCGGACACCTTCGCCGTGTCGTCGCGGGCGGCGGCCCGGTCGATCTCGTCGTCGAGGCGGGTCAGGTGCCGCCGGTAGCGGGCCTTCGCCTCGTCGTCGAGGACCGGGTCGCCGCCCATCCGACGGGCGGCCACCAGCACCGGCCCGGCGGCGGGGTCGAGCAGTTCCACCGCCGGGACGTCGCCGCCGGGGCGGCTCAACAGCAGGTGCAGGTCGTGTAGGCCCTTGGCGTCGGGCAGGTGCGCCACCACGCCCGCGTAGGCGAGCCGCCAGACCGGCCCGTCGCGTCGAAACGCGTACCCCTCGATCGTCGGGTCGGGCGGCGTCACCTGACGCCGGCCGACGGCCGGGCCGCCCCCGACGACCTGGTCGCCCTCGCCTGCGTGGCCTCTCCCGCCGGCCTGGCCGGCGAGCGCGACATCGCCCAGCACGCTGCCCTCGGCCCACCCAACGGCGGGCCCCGACACGGCGGGCCCCGACACGGCGGGCCCCGACACGGCGTGAGCCAGCCCGCCTTGGTCCGGCTCGGCGTGGGTTGGGTCCGGGTCGGCGAGCCGGAGGAGCACCTGCCTCATGCCGAGGGCGGCGGCGTCCCGGACGGTGCTCGCGCGCAACTGGGCAACCGTGGCGGCGTCGCCCGGCTGGTCGCGGCCGGCGAGGGCGTTCACCAGCCCCGCGCGGGCGATGAGCGACCAGGGTCGGGAGCCCATCCGGTCGGCGGCGTCACGGGCCGCCGTGAATCCGGTGACCGCGTCGTCCCAACGCTCCTGCGCGGCGTCGACGACGGCGAGCCAGTGGTCGATGGGCCCGCTGATGTCGCAGCCGAACAGCCCCACCGCCCACTGTCCACGGTGCGGGACCAGCGCGGCCCGCGCGTCGTCGCAGCGCCGTGGATCGCGGGACGCGGCGGCGGCCTGGACGCGCAGCCGCAGCCACAGCGGCGACACCGGACGCGGGTAGTGGATGCCGGCCGCCTCGATGCCGGCGGTCAACCGCACCGCCTGCTCGTCGTCGCCACGCTCGGCCGCCGTGATGGCCGACAGCAGCTCCCGGTACGGGTAGTCGGTCGGCGCCCATTCGTGCAGCAGCGTGTCGATCTCGTCGAAGCGCCCCTGCAACAGCAGCCGGGCCCAGCGCAGGTGGTGGCCCATGAAGGCGAACTCGGCATGCCCCGGGTCGGACAGGTCGACGATGACGCGAAATCGCTCGTCCGCTTCGGCGAAGTCGCCCCGGAACGCCGCGATGATCCCGCCGTCGACGGCCGCCGCCATCCGGGGACGGGCCAACTCGCCGTGCTGACCCACGGTGACGAAGGCGGTGAACTCCTCCATGAAGCGCGGGTCGCCCAGTTCCAGCAACGCCACCCAGCGCAGCGAGGTGGCCCACAGCTCGGTCTCCCGGTCGCCCGAGCGGCGGGCCACGTCCCGGATCTCGGCGGTGAGTGCGGCCCGTGCCGCCGCGGTGCCCAGCCCCCAGGTGGTGTCGTGGCGGGCCCACAGGCTGAAGGTGAGCGCCTCGTCGTCGCGACCACGACGGGCGATGGTCTCCGTCGCGGTGATCAGGTCCGCCACCAGCGCGCCCGTCGACGCGGTGGGGGCGGGCTCGCCGATCAACCGCTGGTACGCCTCGCGCACCAGGTCCGTCGTGTCAACGGCGATGGTGGTGTCCACCTGCCGGGCGCGGTGCACGGTGAGCGCGACGCGGGCCAGTGGCACCGGGTCGTCGAGCGTACGGGCGAGCGTCGCGGCTTCGGCCAACAGGCGTGCGGCCTCGGATCGGCCGGCGTGGTGGTACTGCACCTCGCCGAAGTCGACGAGCAGGCGAATCCGCTGCGCGGGGTCCTCGACGATCTCCAGTGCCCGGCGGAAGTGCACCCCCGCCTCGTCGGCGGCGAGCCGGGCGAACGCGTCCCGCCCGGCGGCGACCAGCAGCTCGCCGGCCCGGGTCCGGTCCAGCGCGGCGCCGGCCAGGTAGGCGTGGCGGGCCAGATCCGCCGGGATGAGCCGGTCGGTGAGCGCGGTCGGCGGATCCACCGCCCGGACCACCGCGGCGTGGCGGGCCTGCCGGTCGTCGGTGGTGAGCCCGTCGTACAGGGTCTCGCGGACCAGGTCGTGGGCGAAGGTGAACCGGCCGGCACCCCGGGCGGCCACGAGCCGGGCGGTCACCGCGTCGTCGAGCAGCCGGTCGACAGACGCCACCGGTATCGCCGCGCTGGCCGCCAGGACCTGCCGGTGGAACTCACGCCCCAGCACGGCGGCGACGGTCAGCGCCTCGACCACCGGGGCGGGCAGCCGGGCGAGCCGCTGTCGCACCGCTTCTCGTACGCCGGGCGGGATCGTGCCGGTGGTGCCGTCGGCGTGCCACAGCCGCGCGGTCTCCTCGACGAAGAACGGGTTGCCGCCGGTGCGGCGGTGCACCTCGTCCGCCAGGTCGGGGGCGGGCTCCCGACCGGCGGTACGCGCCATCAACGCGGCCACCTCGTCGCGGGCCAGGCCGGTGAGGGTGATCGTGGTGGCCTTGGCGACCAGGGGCAGCAGCAGCGGGCGCAGCGGGTGGTCGCCGGCCTCGACCTCCGCGTCGCGGTACGTGCCGATCAGCAGCAGGCGTTCGAACCAGGTGTGCTGGGCGGCGAACGCCAGCAGCCGCAGCGAGGCCGGGTCGGCCCAGTGCAGGTCGTCGAGGACGACCACCACCGGCCGGCGCGCGGAGACGGCGACCAGTGCCGCGGTCACCGCGTCGTACAGGGCGAACGCCTCCTGCTCGGCGACGTCCTGGCCGTCGCGGGCCGACCAGGCCGCGGCGAGGCCGGGTACGTCACCGGTGCCGCTCTCGCCGAGCAGGGCCGCGAGGGCCGGCTCGGCGTCCGGTCGGGCGAGCGCCCAGTCGTCGGCGGAGCGGCGCAGGGCCCGCAGGACCTGGACCCACGGCCAGTAGCCGGGGGCGCTGTCGGAATCCCAGCAGGCCGCTCCGAGCACGAGCGCGCCGCGCCGGCGGGCCTCGCGCGCCACCGACGTGACGAGGGTGGTCTTGCCGATGCCCGGCTCGCCGGTGACCAGAACGAGACCGCCGTGGCTGGTGGCCGCCCGGTCCAGCTCGGCGCGCAGCAGACCCGCGGGATGATCCCGCCCGATGATGGCGTCGCCGACGCGCGCGTCCATGGTTCCCAGACGGTACTGGACCCCACCGACGCTGAGCGTCGAGATTTGACAGTGCCATAGCTAGCGGTTATCTATTAGCGGTCTATCTCAAGGGGCGTGCCGGAGTGCAGGACGTGGTGCTGGCCATGCTGGCCAAGGAGCCGGCGCACGGGTACGAGCTGCGCAACCGGATGCGCGGTGCGCTCGGCCCCCTCGGCGAGACGATGAACGCGGGGCAGATCTACGTGACGCTGGCCCGGTTGGCGAAGGCCGGCCTGGTCACCTCCGAGCGGGCCGACGGCCTACCGGATCGGCCGGACCGCCGGGTCTACGCGTTGACCCCGGCCGGGCAGCAGCGGGTCGCCGGCTGGCTCACCGAGGTGAGCTGGCCGAAGCCGGACCTCGCGGAGTTCCACCTGAAGCTGGTGGCCGCCGCGGCTGCCCGGCTGGCCGATCCGATCGCGTTGGTGGACGCCCAGCGGCGCGAGGTGCTGCGCCGGCTGCGCGACGCCCAACGGGCGGCGTTGGAGCGGTCGGTGGATCCGGTCGCCGGATTGCTGCTGGAGGGCGTCGTGTTGAGGCTGCGGGCTGACCTGGAGTGGCTGGAGGCGTGCGAACGCATGTGGACCGAGCGCGGTCGCGCGGAACGGAAGGCGGGGGCATGAACGGGTCGTTGGCGCTGCGGGCACGCGGGCTGAGCAGGTGGTACGGCTGGGACAACGCGCTGGTCCGCGCGGTCGACGAGGTGGATCTGGACGTGCCCGCCGGCCAGGCGGTGGCGATCATGGGCCCCAGCGGATGCGGCAAGTCGACCCTGCTGCACCTGCTCGGCGGGCTCCAGCGTCCCACCGACGGCGAGGTGTGGCTGGCCGACCACCGGATCGACACGATGAGCGAGCGCGCCCTGGCGCGGCTGCGGCGCGACCACATCGGTCTCGTCTTCCAGTCCTTCCACCTGATGGACGAACTCACCGCCGTGGAGAACGTCGAGATGGCCGCGCTGCTGGCCGGTCGGTCGCCTGGCCGCGCCCGCCGACGCGCCCTGCACCTGCTCGACCAGGTGGGGCTGGCCGACCGCGCCACGCACCTGCCCTCGGCGCTGTCCGGCGGTCAGCGTCAACGCGTCGCCATCGCCCGCGCGTTGAGCAACGAACCGCAGGTCGTGTTGGCCGACGAACCCACCGGCAACCTCGACAGCGCCGCGACCCTGGAGGTGCTGCGGCTCTTCGAGGACCTGCGCAGCGCCGGGCAGACCCTCGTGGTGGTTACGCACGACGCCCGCATCGCGGCGGTCGCCGACCGGGTGATCTCCATGCGTGACGGGGCGTTCGCCGACGACAGCATGCTCGCCGGCGTCCACGACGGGGTGCGCTGACGTGGCGGGCCGCCTGCTGCTCGTGTGGCGACTGCTGGTGCGGGACCTGCGTCGGCACCGGACGGAGACCGTGCTGCTGCTGGTCGCCATCACCGCGGCGACCGCGACACTCACCCTCGGCCTCACACTCAACGAACTCGTGACCCGCCCGTACGAGCGGACCCGGGATGCCACCGCAGGCCCGGACCTCGTGGTGGAGACGGGTTTCCCCGGTCCGCGGGCCCTGGACGCGCTCGCGCCACTGACCACCCTGCCCGGCGTCACCGACCACAGCGGACCATATCCATTGGCCTTCCTGGCGCTGACCGCCCGCGACACAACCGTCCGGGTCATCGTCGAGGGCCGCGACGGCACGCCGGCCGCGGTCAACCGACCGGCCGTGACCGACGGCACCTGGGTACGCCCCGACGGCGTGGTCGTCGAGCGCACCTTCGCCGACGCGCTCGGCCTACACCTCGGCGAGACGGTCAGCGTCGGCGGCCACCCCCTGCACGTGACCGGACTCGCGGTGACCGCCGCCCGGCCGGTGTACCCGCAGGTCCACTGGCACCTGCCGGGCTCGAACCTGGTGGAGAAGGGCGGCCTGGTCTGGGTCGATCGTCGTGACATCGCCACCATCGCCGGGGACCAGCCGCTGTCGTACACGCTGAACCTCAAACTGGCCGACCCGGAGGTCGGCGCCGGCGTCGTCGACCCCTCGGGCAGCAATCCCTACTACCGCGGCTGGAGCTTCCGCTCGGCGCGGGACATCGCCGACAGCAGTGGTCGCCAGAACGGGCAGGCCGAGACGGCCCTGGTGGTCGGCAGTTGGCTGCTGACCGGCCTCGCGGTGATCGGCGTCGCGGGTATCGTCGCGGGCCGCGTCATCGCCCGCCGCCGCCGGGTGGGGCTACTCAAGGCCGTCGGCGCCGGGCCCGCCGTGATCGCCGCCGTCCACCTGGCCGAATACCTCGTGATCGGGCTCGCCGCCGCCGGGGCCGGCCTGGCCGCCGGCTGGGTCGCGGCACCTCTGCTGTTCCGCACCAGCGCCGGATTCGTCGGCGTCGGCGTCATGAGCCCGCCGCTGCGCGTGGTGATCGCCAGCACCGCGCTCGCCCTCTCGATCGCCGTCGCGGCGACCCTGGCACCGGTGCTCCGCGCCGCCGTCACCACCACCGTGCACGCGTTGGCCGACGCGCCCACGCCACCGCGCCGTCGGCGCTGGGCCATCTGGCTGTCGCGCCGGCTGCCCACCGCCCTCCTGATCGGCGTACGCATCAACGCGCGGCGGGCACACCGCGCCCGGCTCCTCACCGTGAACACCCTGATCACCACGGCCGCCCTGGCCGCTGTCCTCACGATCCTGGCGCAGGACGACGATCCGCTGAATCTCGGCTACGCGGAACTCCCCGACCCCCGCAACGAACGAACCCTCCAGGCCATGCTGATCGTCGCCGGGATGGCCTGTTTCCTCGCGCTGCTCAACACCATCGTGAGCACGTGGACGGCGGTCCTCGACACCCGGCAACCGCTGGCGGTCGCCCGCGCGCTCGGCGCGACCCCCGCCCAGACCGGCTTGGGCCTGGCCGTGGCACAACTCCTCCCCGCCGTGCCCGGCGTCGCGCTCGGGATCCCGTTCGGCATCGGCCTCTACCTGTTCTTCGATGGCGAGCGATACCCACCCGCTGCCTGGACGCTCACCACGGCGTTCGGAGTCCTGCTCGCGGTCGCCATGGTCACCGCCATTCCCGCCGTCGCCGCGGCACGCCGCCCGGTCGCGGACATCATCCGCTCCGCGGGGTGACCTGACCACGGCCGATGGCCGGTCACCACCTGACGCTGATTCCAGTGACGCTGCTGCGGTCACCCCTATTAGTCCTCATCCTTCCCTATGAAGGTAGGATGAGGAACGATGACGGAAGACATGTACTCGGTTGAACAGGTCGCCGACCGGCTCGGCCTACACGTACGAACGGTGCGCGGCTACATCCGCGCCGGCCGGCTGCGCGCCGTCCGGATCGGCAAGCAGTATCGGATCGCCGCCAGCGATCTCGACGCGCTCACCGGACGACCGCCCGCCGCCGTCGTGGCCGGGCACGCCGAGGTGTCGAGCATCGTGCAGATCGACGGTGTCGACCGGGCCGCCGCCGACCGGCTCGGCACGCTCGTACTGGCCAGCGTCAACACCGGGCACGACCCGGCCCGGCCGCTGCGGGTGCAGACCGTGCACGACGATGACCGCCGCCGCCTGAAGATCATCATCCTCGGTGATCCCGCCGGCACCGCCGAGGTGCTGCACCTGCTCGACGTCGTCCTCAACGCCGACAACGGCCTGCTCGACCGGGAGGTCCACGATGCCTGACGAGATCCAGGAACGCGCCGGGGTGCCGGTGCTGGTCTGCGACCCGGCCGGCCCGCCGATCGTCACCGAGCAGGACGCGCTGGACCTGATCGGCGCGGCCTTCCTCGGCGCCCAGGTGGTGGCCGTGCCGGCCCACCGGCTCGACGACCGTTTCTTCTCGCTCGGCACCCGCTTCGCCGGTGACGTGATGCAGAAGTTCGTCAACTACCGGCTGCGGCTCGCCGTGGTCGGCGACATCTCGACGCAGCTCGCGGGAAGTTCGGCGCTGCGCGCCCTGGTGCACGAGTCGAACCGGGGCGAACAGATCTGGTTCGTGCCGGACCTGGACGCCCTCGACGATCGACTGCGCGCCGCCCGATAGCCAGCTCACCGGTCGGGCCGGACCGCCATCTCCACCGCGACCTGGTGACGCGCCATGGGCCGCACCCGATGGGGCCGTAGGCCCAGGCCAGTACGGCCGCCAGCAGGTGGCGCGGACTCGCGGCACCAGCACGGCACGCCTCGGCCACCGCGAAGACGTCGCGCCGCCAGACCTCGCCGCTCGCCGGGAAGGCGTCAGGCCAGGCATCAGGTGGCAGTCCCGTCATGGTGGCCTCCCTCGACTCGCGTCCCTGTCCGGACGCTATGGCCGAGGCACACCCACGACAGCCCGCTGACGCCATATCGGGGGAACGAACACGGCCGGTGGCCGCCCCTGGCTTCGGGACGGCCACCGCACGTCGGAGTTACGGCGTGGCGCAGATGGCGTACGCCGTGTCGGACCAGTTGCCGGCGAAGGCGTCCTCCTCGTACGCGCCGGACGCGGCGGACGTCGGGGCGGTCGCGGGGCCGCCGTTGGGGCGGAAGTCGTCAACGATGCCCTCACCGGTCACGCCGTTCAGTTCGTAGCCGGCGCCGGTCAGCACCTTCCCGACCGGGCAGGCCGCCGTGACGCTGCGGAAGTCGGCCGAGGTGCTGGCACCCACCGTGGAGGCGCGCACCAGGCCCGCGAGGGGGTTGGCGCAGATGGCGTACGCGGTAGCGGACCAGTTCAGGGTCGTGGCGTCCGACTCGTACGCGCCGACGGTGACCGCTGTGGGTGCCGTGGCGACACCGCCGTTGGGGCGGAAGTCGTCGACGACACCTTCGCCGGTGACGCCGTTGAGCTCGTAACCGGTGCCGGTGAGCACCTTCCCGACCGGGCAGGTGGCCGTGACGCTGCGATAGTCGGCCGAGTTGCTGACGCCGGCCGTGGTGACCCGGACCAGGCCGGGCAGCGGATTGGCGCAGATCGCGTACGCCGTCACCGACCAGTTTCCGGCGAACGCCTCGGTCTCGTAGGCGCCGACGGTGACCGCTGTCGGTGCCGTGGCGACACCGCCGTTGGGGCGCAGGTCGTCGACGACGCCTTCGCCGGTGACGCCGTTGAGTTCGTAACCGGTGCCGGTGAGCACCTTCCCGACCGGGCACGTCGCGGTGACGCTGTGGAAGTCGGCCGAGTCGCTGACGCTTGTCGCGGCGATCCGCACCAGGCCGGGGACCGCGGCGGACGCCGGGCTCGCCGGGGCGAGCACCGCTCCGGTCGCGAGAAGAATGAGCACGGGTACGGACGCGCGAGCGCCGAACCGGCGGGTCGTGTTCTGAGTACGCATGAGGTTTCTCCCGTCTGAGGCCGGACGGGGCGGCAGTGC
This sequence comes from Micromonospora sp. NPDC049801, assembly GCF_040656575.1. Lineage (NCBI taxonomy): Bacteria > Bacillati > Actinomycetota > Actinomycetes > Micromonosporales > Micromonosporaceae > Micromonospora > Micromonospora sp. NPDC049801. The sequence goes on from NZ_JBFAMS010000009.1 coordinate 211,520, forward strand.
GACGCCGACGTCGAGGCCGTTCGTGATGACGGGTTCACGCTAGGTAGCCACCTGACCAGGCATTATCTCCAAGCCGACTACGTCGCGTAGCGGACCATGAGGGGTGCCCTCCGCCGCGCTGACGTGCGGGGAGGACGCCCCTCGATCACGGACGTCGCCGACGTGGTCGGCCGGTGGTCACCAGATCCGCACCTCGTACACCCTTACCGTGCGGCCGAAGTCCACTCCGTACCACTTGTCGACAGTGCTCGTGTGGTACTGGCCGCCGGCCTCGTAGTTGACAGTCACCTTGTTGTTGCCCGAGGTGTAGTGGTGGACGCCGCCGATGTTCACGGCCGTGACGCCCCGACTGGCGAAGCACCTGGACATGCCGACGGTGCCGAGCGTGATGTCGAGCTTGAGGAAGTCCGTCCGGGTGCCACAGCCGACCGAGTTGATGGCCAGGGCAGGGCTGGCCGGGAGCGCGATGGTCAGGGCGAGGCCCGCCACCGCACCGAGGGCGATCTTCTTGACGCGCGTCTTCATCTACGCGGGGTCCTTTCTGTTCCGGTGGGAGTGGTGTCGTGCGCGCCACCACTACGCCCGGGACGACCCGGTGGTTCACCGCCGAGCGAGATATTTATTGATATTGATAGATGAGGGCTACCATTCGGCTATGCCCGTTCGCCGCGTCACCGCCGCCGTCGCCCTTGCCGCGCTGGCGAGCCTGCTCGCCGTCGGCGCGGCCCGTGCCGACGGCCCGGCCATCAGCACCCCCGGCACTCCGACCGTGATCGCCAACGAGCCGCATCGGCTCACGCTCAGCTGGGCGTCCTCTGCCTGGGTCGAGCCCGGGGCGGAGCAGCCGATCAACTACGAGGTGCAGGTGCCGCTGGGGCCCAACACGTACCGTTTCCTCGGCTCCACCACGGACACCACGATCACTCTCACCGACCTGGCACCCGGCACGACGTACCGGATCGCGGTTGCCGCCCGCGCGCTCGGCGGCTACTCCGACACCTCGCCCACGACGACCGTGCGCACCGCCAGCGGTCGCGCGACGGTCAGCTACCTCAACCTCGACTGGTCACCGACGAACAACCAGATCCAGCACCTCCTGAAGGTCACCAACACCGGCACCGCGCCACTGGAGCTGAGCACGGTGCGGGTGCGCTACCACCTGCGCTTCGAGGGCGGCAACACCTCACTGGTGCCGAACTGCGACTGGGCCGCGCTGGGTTGCCAACGGGTCCGGCAGACCGTGCAGTTCTTCGTACCACCAGGCGGGCCGGCCGGGCTGTCGACGCCGGCGCCGCCGAATCCGCAGCCGGGCACTGCCGTCCCCGGCTGGGTGGAGCTGACCTTCACCGACGGTACGCTCGCGCCGGGCCAGTCGACCGGGCCGATCCAGCTCCGGCACCACCGGCACAGTTGGAGTGACATCGACGAGCGCGACGACCCGAGCTGGCTCGCCGCCACCGGGCAGTGGACCGAGAACGGGCGGATCACGCTCGACGTCGACGGCATACGCGAGTTCGGCGACACGAACACCTGACACGCGCGGGAGGCCGGTCCGCAGGCGGCGCCGGTCGGCCCCGACCTGACGAGCCTGATGCCTGTGCGTCATCTTGATGACTCACCGGCATCACCCACTCAGGGACCACACGGTCCGCTGGCGCGTCGGCCGAAGCTCTGGGGCATGTGGACCCTGGCGTTCGGTATGCCGAGGGCCAGCAGCCGCGCCCGGGCGCCGGCCACCATCGCGGGTGGGCCGCAGACGTAGATGTCCTGGCCGGGCTGGTAATGGTCGAGGGCGATGGAAAGGGCGTCGCCCTGCTCGCCCGGCTCGGCGCAGGGGTCGTCGGAGAGGGCCGGCACGATCGTCAGCCAGTCGTGGGCGCACTGCAGCTTGTCGAGGGCGACCGCGTCGTACAGGTCGGTGAACGTACGCGCGCCGACGACAAGCGTCACCCGCCGGCCATTCGGTGCGGCGGCGACCTGCTCCACCAAGGCGCGCAGCGGCGCCAACCCGGTGCCACCGGCGACGAGCAGCAGATCATCGGTACGCGCCGGGTCCAGGCTCAGCCCGGTGTCGACGGGTGGGCCGAGCCAGAGCAGCTCACCGGGGCGTACCCGATGAACCAGGCGGTGGGAGACGGTGCCGGCGGGTACGGCGCGGACGTGCAGCTCGACGGTGCCGTCCGGGCGTGGGGCGTTGGCCGGCGACAGCCAACGCCAATGCCCCGGCAGACGCGGCGTGCAGACCGGCACGGCGTGACCTGGCTGCAACGGCAGTCGCCGCATGGGACGTACCGTCAGGATGGCGATGTCGGGCGACGGTCGATCGTGCCCGATCACCTCGACGTGCCACCAGGCCCGGCCGTCGCCGGCGAGCGCGGCGGCCCGGCGGATGGCCTGCGTGGCGCGGCACAGGGCGCGCTCGGCGATGACGGTGAGCTGCGGCGTCCACACCGGCTGGGCGTGACGGGCCACTGTCGCGAGCAACGCGTCGCCGACGGTGGTGACGTGCGGGAGCAGGTCGAAGTGACGGTACGCGCGGCCGAGTACCCGCAGCAGCGCCGCTCGGTTCGCCGGGACGTCGCCGCCGACCAGGAGGCGGCCCAACGCGGTGAAGAACAGCGGCGCGTCGCGGTGTGGGAGCAGCCCGGTCCGGCGGTCTTCGACTGTGCACCAGAAGTCGCCGGCGGCCCGCACGTCGACCGACTCCCAGGCGGCGGCCAGGCTCATGCGGGCCGGGAGGTCGTCGTCGATCACGGTGGGCATACCGGCTCCAAGTCGTCGAATCGTGGGCTGGCACCGGGGCGGGAGGAGCTGCGCCGTTGAGGGCCGGCGCAACTCCGGGGCCGAGTACCCGCCCCGGGCCATGCATCGACTGTCGCGCCTGACCAGGCACAACGGCATGTCACGGTGCTCGTCTACGGCATACGGGATCGGTATGCGCTCCACGCCGCGGCTGCCGAGTCGGGCAGACTGCGGGCATGACGGAACGCCCAGTGCTGCACCTGGTCGTCTGCGCCGCGGGTCCGGCGGAAAATGTCGACGAGCTGGTCGACCTCCTGATCGCCGACGGCTGGCGGGTCTGCATGATCGTCAGCCCGACCGCCGCGCCGTGGCTCGATCGAGCGGCGTTACAAGAAAAAACCGGCTATCTGGTACGCGTGGAGTGGCGGATGCCCGGCGACCCCGAGCCCCACCCGCCCGCCGACGTGGTGCTGGCCGCCCCGGTCACGTTCAACACGGTGACCAAGTGGGCGTTGGGCATCAACGACACGCTGGCGCTCGGCGTCCTCAACGAGTCGCTGGGCGCGGGGCTGCCGATCATCGCGTTCCCGCACACCAAGGATGAGTTGGCCGCGCATCCCGCCTATGCGGGTCACCTGACGGTCCTGCGCGCCGCCGGCGTGAGGATGGCGGACGGAAAGCCGCTGAACTCGGTGAACGGGCCGGGGCGTTGGGGCGTGGTCGTCGAGGCGCTGCGGGCGGTGCGCCCGTACTGAGCAGCCGCCGCTTATTGGGCGGTCCATTGGCGATATGCGTCGCGCGTATACCAGTGCTCCACGGAGCGTGTTCAATGGATAGGCTCGATGAGGCGAGACGGGACGGAGCCGCCGGTGACACACGCGAACTGCCCTCGATGCGGCGGACGGCTGGCCCGGGACAACGACACCGGACGGTGTACGCCGTGCCGGGCCGCCGAGCGGGACCGGCTCAGCGCGCCGCCGGTGGTGCCGGCGAACTTCTGGGACCACGAACCGGTACGACTCGCACTGACCGAGCGGCATCTGGGGCGGGTGATCCGGGCGTACCGGTGCCATCCGTACCACGGGCGGGTCGCGTTGCCGCAGAGCGTGGTGGCGGGGTGGCTGGGGATCACGCAGGCGCAGTTGAGTCGCGTGGAGAACGGCCCGCCGCTGGTGCATCTGGACAGGCTGGCGCACTGGGCCAAGCTCCTTGGGATACCGGCTTCCTGCCTCTGGTTCGGTCTTCCTGGTCAGCCTTACCGAGTCGACGACCGCGCCGCAGAGGGCACAGCAGACGATCCTTATGCGCATGACGCGATAACTGAGCAGGGCAAACTGCCGGCCATGGTGGTTACCGTGGAGGGGGCATCAACCGGAGGGGGTGGCGCTACGGACCGGCGACGCTTCAACGCACTGGCCGCGCTCGCAGGACTCGCCGCAGCCGGTCACCCTTACCTACTCACGGGCCCTGCTGACGTGCCGCGGAGCATTGGCATGGACCAGGTGCGCCTGGCCAGCTCGCTGGTCGAAGATCTCCGGCGAGCCGATGCGGCAGTCGGTGCCGACCAGCTGTGCGACATTGCCGTCCAGGCACACGCCAGGCTGTCAAATTGGGCGGCGAGGGCGCACTACAGCCGAGAGGTCGGCGATGCTATTCAAAGCGCCCTGGCCGACCTCGGCATCCAGGCTGCCTGGCTCGCTATCGATGCCGATCGCAGGCCAGAGGCAAGGCCCTACCTGAACGAGGCCATTACTCGGGCCCGCATCGCCGACGATCCTCGCGTGGAGGTACGAGCGCTAGCCCAGCTATCCATGCTGCTCCGCGAGAGTCAGCCCGGCGAGTCGCTGCACTGTGCCGAGGCCGCGCTACGCGTCTCGGCCAGATGGGCAACGCCTCGGCTAACCACGCTGCTACATCTGCGACGAGCGCACACATACGCCGTGCTTACGGACGCGGGCGGCTTCAGCCGGGAGATGACCAAGGCTCGCCGCGAGTTGGAGCGCGGACCGCACGAGGACGATCTTGGATTTGTCGACTTCGTGAACGAGCAAGAAGTGAACGGTATCCAGGGACTCTCCTACCTCGCCCTGGACCGGCCCGACCGCGCCGCCCAGTCGTTCCGCGCCCTCATCGCCAACCCGTCACCCGGCCATCGGCGTAACCAGGTCCTCTACACAATCGAGCTCGCCAAGGCGGCGTACCAGCAGGGCGACGTCAACGAGGCGGCCCGTATCGCGCTGGACGTCCTGCCCGCGGTGAGCCAGATGAACTCGGGACGAATCAGCCGGAACCTTGCGCAGGTGCGTTCGAACCTGGCGATGCCACGGCAGGCGACCGCGGCAACGCGCCAGTTCGTCGCCGCCTACGACCGGGCGGTGAGTGTGTGATCGAGGGCTTGCAGCTTCGCCATCACAGCGCCGGCGAGGCCGAGGGGATCCTCGATCAGCTTGTGGACCTCTACTTGGAGGTCTACGCGGGCGGCGGCGAGTTCTACAGCGAGGACCGCTACCGGCGTCAGCTCGACCTGCACATGCAACGAGTGGGCTGGGAGCTGGTCATCGCCGAGGTAGACGGGAGTCTGGTTGGCTACATCTACGGGTTTCCGCTTCCCGCCGAGACGCGTTGGTGGGAGGGCCTCCATGACCCTGTGCCGCCTGGTTTCACCGACGAGGACGGGACCCGCACGTTCGCGATAAGCGAGCTGATGGTCCGCCCTGCCTGGCGACGCCGGGGCATCGCCGCGGCGCTGCACGACGGGTTGATCGCGGCCCGCACGGAGCAACGAACCACGCTGCTGGTCCGGCCGGACAATGTCGCTGCTCAGAACGCGTACCGCTCCTGGGGCTATACCAAGGTAACCAAACTTCGGCCGGGGTGGGAGAACGCGCCGACCTTCGACGTCCTGGTCCGGGTCCCGAACGCCTGATCAACAAGGACTGATCTGTGACCGAATCAGCCATGCGGCCAACACCGATTCGAATCATGCACTTCACGCATGTTGATAATTTGCCAAGGATCGTGAAGGCCGGTCGACTACTGGCGGACAGCGGTGTAGGACGACAGCTCGCAATTAACGTCGGCGCGGTCGAGATCAAGGCACGCCGACGAGAACGACCCGTGCCATGCCATCCCGGCGGAGTCGTAGCAGACTACGTGCCGTTCTACTTCGCCCCACGCTCGCCCATGATGTTCAGGATTGCCTGTGATCATCGAGCAGGAAAACCGGGATGCTATCCAGGAGGAGATGATCCCCTCGTATACCTGGTTAGTTCGGTGGAACGGGTACACGCGGCCAGAATCGAGTGGGTGGCAAGCGATGGGAACTGCGCAGTCGGCTTGACCAGATTCTCGGCTGAGTTGGCCGAGCTCACGGCGTTGGTCGACTGGCCGTTGATGGAGGCCCAGATCTGGAAAGACGTTCCCGACGACATGGACCGCATGCGTCGGCGAGCGGCCGAGTTCCTGGTACACCGGGAGTTTCCTCTCGACCTGCTCGCCGGTTACGTCGTACGGACGACGGATCGGCAGGAGCAGGTGAGGCAGCTGTTCCGAGACGCTGGCATGATCGAGCCTTACGTAGGTGTCAGACCGAGCTGGTACTACGGGTACACACGGGGGGAGGTGCGCGAATGATCATCATCAGCCACGGGAACCTGCTGACCGCCGAAGCGGACGCGCTGGTCAACACCGTCAACACGGTCGGGGTCATGGGGAAAGGCATCGCTCTTCAGTTCAAGCGCGCCTACCCGGCAAACTACGCGGCCTACCGCACGGCATGCCATGAAAACCAGGTCACCTTGGGGCAAATGTTTGTGTTCGACTCGGCGCGCCTTGGCCCCCGCAGGTACGTCATCAACTTCCCGACCAAGGGACACTGGCGGGCCAACTCGAAGCTGAAGGACATTGAGACCGGACTGGCCGACCTCGTCCGGGTGGTCCGCGAGCGGAAGATCGCATCTGTGGCGATGCCCGCCCTGGGCTGCGGCAACGGTGGACTTGACTGGGACGACGTTCGATCGCTCATCGAAGGCGCCTTCGCCGAGGTCCCTGAGGTGCGAGTCTTACTCTTCCCCCCAGAGGGAGCACCTGACCCGGCCGACATGCCGGTGGCGACGGTGAAACCTCCGCTCACTCCGGGCCGCGTCACCCTGATCCAGGCCATCGATCGCTATCTGAGCCGAGCACGACGACTCGAACCACGTGATGGCATCACCATCCTGGAGATTCAGAAGATCGCCTATTTTCTCCAGGTGCTGGGGCAACCGCTGCGACTGGAGTTCAGCCGGGGCAGGTACGGCCCGTACGCCGAAAGCCTCAACCACGTGCTGGACCGCCTCGAAGGGCACTACCTGACGGGCTTCGGCGACCGTTCTGCACGGGTTGAGGAGCTGCGACCCATTCGGCTGCCCCCCGGCGCTGCCGGCGACGTCGCAGCGTGGTCAGAAGCTCATGGCGCAGCAGCGTCTGAGACATTGGATCAGCTAGCTCGGTTGACCGACGGATTCGAGTCCCCGTACAGCCTGGAACTGCTGGCGACCGTGCATTACGCGGCGGCAGCGCATCCGCCTACCGATGACCTCGACGAACTGACCGAGCGCGTTCGTTCTTGGAGTGGTCGAAAAGCCCGGCTTTTCACCTCCGCGCATATCGAGCTGGCCTACGAACGCCTGCAATCGGTCGGGCTGCTACCTGCGTTGCGCGTTGCATGAGTCGCCAGTCGGGTGAGGTGGCCTCGCCGATTGCGCGACAAGTTCTGCCGATGCGACCGGTCGCCGCGCCCCATCCATAGACGGAACGTGTGGTTAGGTAGCTCGAATGACGGATCTTGAGCGGGGTGTGTACGAGCACCTGATCACCCGTGAGCTGGCTGATCGCCTCCAGCATGTCGACCCCGCCCTGGTTCAGCACCACAACCTCGACCCGGCCGACGCGCACACCGCCCTCGCCCGGCACATCGCCACCCTGGCCGCCCGAGCCCTGCAGTCCGTCCCCAATGGCGACGACAAGCTCCACCACCAGATCGCAATGGCGAACCAGATCGCTGACGCCATCACCACCCTGAGTCCCAAGGCAGCAACGGAACAGGACCAGGTCACCGACGCCAAGCACCTGCTCCATGCCATCGCCGCCCCGCCAACGCCACCCGCGCAGCCGAGCTTTCCGGACCGTCCCACCACGCCCCTCTCCACCGGCGCACTCCTGGTCAACGGCCGCCACCAGCCCCGAATCGGCCACGAGGTCAACCACGAGATGGCCTCGGCCGAGAGCGTCGATCTGCTCTGCGCGTTCATTAAGTGGTACGGCCTGCGCATCGTTGAGCACGCCATCCGCGACCTGATCGACCGAGGCGGCAAGGTCCGCGTCATCACCACCACCTACCTCGGCGCGACCGATCAGCGAGCGCTCGACCGGCTCAAAGAGCTGGGCGCAGAGGTCAAGGTGTCCTACGAGACGCGGACCACCCGCCTGCACGCCAAGGCTTGGCTGTTCCGCCGTAAGAACGGCACCACCACCGCGTACGTCGGCTCGTCGAACCTGTCGAAGACCGCACTGGTGGACGGCGTCGAGTGGAACGTCCGCATCTCGAACATCGAGCAGCCGCACGTCATAGACACGTTCACGGCCACGTTCGAGGACTACTGGAACGACCCGGCGTTCGAGGCGTACGACGCGACCAGGGACGCCGAACGGCTTCGGCATGCACTGAGCGGGGAACGCCGCGACCAGACACCCACCGAGATCTCGAACCTGGACGTGCGCCCGTACCCGTACCAGGCAGAGATCCTCGCCGACCTGGACGCCGAACGGCTGGTGCACGGGCGTTGGCGCAATCTGGTGGTGATGGCGACGGGCACCGGCAAGACCGTCGTCGCCGCCCTGGACTACCGCCGGCTGCACAGGGCGAAGCGAGCGGACTCGCTGCTCTTCGTAGCGCATCAGGAGCAGATTCTGCGGCAGAGCCTGTCTACGTTCCGGCAGGTCATGGGGGACGGCAGCTTCGGCGAGACGCTTGTCGCGGGCGAGAAGCCGAACGGTTGGAAGCACGTCTTCGCCTCCATCCAGTCGCTGCACCGGCGGGAGGTCGACCCCGAGGCGTACGACATGGTGATCGTGGACGAGTTCCACCACGCTGAAGCGCCCACGTACACCCGGCTTTTGGAGCGGCTGCGTCCCCGCGTACTCCTTGGACTGACCGCGACCCCCGACCGGGCCGACGGCGGCGACGTGCGCCGGTGGTTCAACGGGCGCGCGGCCGTTGAGCTGCACCTGTGGGACGCGTTGGAGCGGCAGTTGTTGGCGCCGTTCCAGTACTTCGGGCTGCACGACGACGTGGACCTGTCGCACCTCGCCTGGAAGCGCGGCCAAGGCTACGACCCGGCCGACCTGGACGTCGTCTACACCGGCAACCACGCACGGGCGCGGTCGGTGTTGCGTGCGGTCAGCGACAAGGTGGACGTCGGGCGGATGCGGGCACTCGGGTTCTGCGTGAGCATCGGGCACGCCGAGTTCATGGCCAGGTGGTTCAACGACCACGGCGTGGCGTCTGCGGCAGTGACGTCGCGAGCCGGCACTGATCGGGCCACGCTGTTGCGGGACTTCAAGGCCGGCAAGCTTCGGGTGCTCTTCACCGTGGACCTGTTCAACGAGGGCGTCGACCTGCCGATGGTCGACACGATCCTGATGCTGCGACCCACCGAGAGCGCCACGATCTTCCTGCAACAACTCGGCCGTGGTCTGCGACTGGACGACGACAAGCCCTGCCTGACCGTGCTCGACTTCATCGGCGGGCAGAACGCCAACTTCCGCTTCGACCTGCGCTGGCGTGCCCTGACGGGGGTGAGCCGGCGGGCGATCACCGAGGCGGTTCGCGACGACTTCCCGAGTCTGCCCAGCGGCTGCCACGTCGAGCTGGACCGGGTGGCAAAGGATCTCGTCCTCGCCAACCTGAAAAGCGCACTGCCCACCTCGAAGACCGGCCTGGTCTCTGAGCTGCGGCAACTCGGCGACGTCACTCTGGCGACGTTCCTGCGCGAGACGGGCTTGGAGATCGAGGACGTGTACCGATCGGCCAGCGTCGGTGGCTGGACCGGCCTGCGGCGGCTCGCCGGCGTCGAGACGACCGCGCCCGGCCCCGACGACCGCGAGCTGGGCCGCGCCATCGGTCGCATGCTGCACATCGACGACACCGACCGGCTAGAGCTACTAACGAAGGTCGCGGCCGGACCACCCGCGCCAGGTCAGCAGGGGTACGCGGGCAGCAGCCGACTACTGGACATGCTGCACTTCAGCCTCTGGGGGCCGAACGCCCCGCTGGCGACGCGCGGCGAACGGCTGGCACAACTGTGGAAGGAGCCGGCGCGTTGCGCCGAGTTGCGGCAGGTCGCCGAGGTGCTGCGGGACCGCATCCACCGGGTCACGCCCGCGCTCGCGGCGGGGGCGGTGCCGCTGCGGGTGCACGCCCGGTACAGCCGCAACGAGGCGTGCGCCGCCTTCGGAATGCCCAATCCGGGCTCGCTGCGCGAGGGGGTGAAGTGGCTGCCGGACGCCCAGGCCGACCTGTTCTTCGTCACCCTGGTCAAGTCGGAGGCGCACTACTCCCCCACCACCATGTACGCCGACCGGGCCATCACCGACACGTTGTTCCAGTGGGAGTCGCAGAGCACCACGTCGGCGGCGTCGGCGACCGGGCGGCGCTATACGTCGGGCGGCTCGACAGTGCACCTCTTCATTCGGGAGACCCGTATCGCCGACCGTGACCTGGGCGCACCGCCGTACCTCTACGCCGGCACCATGACGTACGAGTCGCACACCGGTGACCGGCCGATGCGTGTCCTGTGGCAGCTCCACCACGCCCTACCCGCCGACGTCTACGCCACCGCCCGAACAATCGCCGCTTAGCCCTCACCGGCGGTTGGTCAAGCTGCGTCCGCGTTTGAGGCGAACCTGACGTCCAGCCGTCGATCCAGAGCCCGGGCCAACCTCTCCAGGACCGGCAGGGTCGGCACAGTCCCGCCCGCCTCGAAGCGTGCCACCGCGGACTGAGTCATGCCGGCGGCCTGCGCCAACTGGCTCTGACTCCAGCCGTGCCCTTCGCGCAGGTTGCGCACCTCCTGGCCAAGCTCGAAGGCGATCCGGGTGGCCTCGTACGTCTCGGCCGCCCCCGGCTCCGCCATCCGGTGCTCACGCAGGTCGTTCCAGTCCAGGCGATCACTCATCGCTCTGCCCTCTCGTTCACGATGTGCCGCTCCGCCACACATCGCTCGAATGCGCGGCGAGCCCGCTCGACTTCCCGGTCCTCCCGCATCCGCGTCTTGCGGAACACCGTGAGCAGGATGATCCTCCGGTCGGAGGCTATCCAGTAGGTCACGCGGACTGCGTCGCGCTCCAGATAAAACCGCAGCTCACGCAGTTTGCCGTCAAGCTGCCTGCTGTGCGGCTCTCCGAGCAAGACGCCTCGGCCGGCCAGAAGATCGATGTAGAACGCCGCTCGAGCGAAGTCGGCAGTTGATAGTTCCTCCAGCCAGTCTCGGACCTCTGGTTCCAGCTCCACGCTACCCCAACCCATAGCATCGATGCTATGGGTTAAGTCGATCTCACCAAACTCCATCAAACGCGTGTTGGCGATGATTTCGGTGCTGCCCTGGCCGCTCGGGCGGCCACATCGTCGGGGCCGCCTGCCTAACCGGCGGCGGAACTGCGCGTTAGGTTGAAGACCATGGAACAGCGGATCAGCCTCATCACCCTGGGAGTCGCGGACGTGGCCCGCGCGAAGGCGTTCTACGAGCACCTCGGCTGGCGGGGCCAGGAGGTCGAGGGGACGGTCTTCATCCAGGCCGGCGGCCTGGCCCTCGTCCTCTGGGGCCGCGACAAGCTGGCCGCCGACGCGGGCATCGACGACCCGGGCACCGACGGCTTCGGCGGGGTGACCCTCGCCCAGAACGTCCGCTCACAAGCCGAGGTCGACGAGGTGATCGCCACCGCGACCAAGGCAGGCGCGACGGTGACCAAACCAGCCCAGGAGACCTTCTACGGCGGCTACGCCGGCTACTTCGCCGACCCGGACGGTCACCTGTGGGAGATCGCCTGGAACCCGGGCTTCGCCCTTGCGGAGGACGGCTCCCTCACCGTCCCCGACTTCAGCGCCATGGACTGAGCAAGCGGCGGCAAACAGCCAAGACGCCGATCATGGTGCCGGGGACGGGCAGAGCAGCGGGTCCAGCACCGGCAGTTGAAGAGGGTCCAGACAGACAGCCAGCAACTCGGGATTCGGTGAGGGCGTAGCCGTCAGAGTCGGGGTCGGCGTCGGTGAGGCCGACGCGACGGGGGGCGTCGGCGGGGCTGACGCGGGCGGGTCCGTGCTGGGGACCGGCGTCGGCACCGGACTCGGCGAACGGGTCGGGACGACGGGCGGCGCGGCGACCGGTGGCAGGGCCACCGCTACGACAGGGGGCACCGCTGTAGCGACATCTGTCGGGGCCGACGGCCGGACAGTCGAGGCGGGCGGGGCGGTCCATACGGCACTGACGGCCGAGCCGACCCGCGTCCTGGCTGGCACCGGCCCGACGGGCCCGAGCGGCACGAACACCGCCCCAGCCCTCGGCAGGTCCATCGCGACGATCTCCGCCGAGGGCACCGGGCCGACGGGACCTGACGCTCCAGGGCCCAGAGCACCCGGTCCGAGCGTCACGAACACCACTGCGGCGACGGCGGCGGCACTGACCGCGCGCCGGTCGAGGCGTACCGCCTTCAGCGGCGCGTCGTCGGGCCCCACCACCAGAGGAGGCGCGGGCGGAGCGGCCCGGTGGGCGGTCAGCAGTTCGTCGATCTGGGCGACGACAGCGGCGCGATCCTCGCTGGTCGCAAGGGTGAGATAGAAGCGGAAGTTCACCACGGCACCGGACGGGACCAGCAGCCCGTCCAGTCGGCCGCGGTCGGGCAGCAGGGTGACCGGGACGTCGGGGTGGTGGGCGGGGCCGACCAGGTCGTCGTACCGCCACTCGCGCCGGTGCTCCCGGCCGCCGAAGGCCACCCGTCGGCTGGTCACCACGGCCATGCCGGTGTCGACCGCCCGCAGGCCCGGCGGCAGCGCCTCGGAAGACGGCTCAGCGAAGGAACACGAACCCGGTGTGGGTAGCCCGGGGACGTGCCGCGCCTCGGCCTCGACAAGCGTGGCGACGGGAAGGACGCGGAAGACGAGTTCGTCGTCGTCGAGCTCTACCGGCAGGCCGGTGCGGGGCTGCGTACACCCGATGAAGCTGGCGGCTTCGATGCGGAGCCGGACCAGGTGGTCGTCGCGGCGCTGCCAGGCGTCGGTGGCGTGCCGGTACGCGCGCTGCCGGCGCTCGTTCTCGCGCTCGGCCCAGGCGGTCCGCCAGGGGACGTGGGCCACAGAGGTCACGGTCACACGCGTTACAACCGCTCACGTACGTGACAGGCAACGCGACCGGGATCGATGTATCCCGTTGCGCCCGAAAGAAGAGTATTGACGGAACGCAGCGCGTAGCCCGCTGCCGGCGGCTGCTCCGGCAGAGAACCGGAGCAGCCGCCGGGGCAGCCCTACGAGCGCAGCGAGGTGAAGAACTCCCTCAGCTCAGCGGCGAGCAGGTCCGGTTCCTCCAGCGGCATGAAGTGCCCGCCCCGGCCCGGTTCGCTCCAGTGCCGGATGTCGGTGCAGGCCCGCTCGGCGATCGAACGGGGGAAGTTCGCCTGCGAGGGTTCGGTGCTCACCGTGAACGCGGCGGGCACGGTGATGTCGGGTCGTGGCGTGTTGTGGTCGAAGTCGGCGTACTGCCGGAACGACGAGCCGATCGTGCCCGTCACCCAGTACAGCGTGATGATGGTGAGCAGGGTGTCCCGGTCGATGCTGTTCGCCAGGTCACCGTGGTTGTCGCTCCAGTCCCGGTACTTGTCGACGAGCCACGCGGCCAGCCCGGCGGGTGAGTCGGCGAGCGCCGCTGCCAGGGTGTCCGGACGGGTGCCCATGATGGCGCTGTAGCCGCCGTCGGTCTCGTCGTACGCGGCCTCGGCGTCCAGGAACGCCTGCTCGGCCGCCGACAGCGGTCGGTCGTCGAAGCTGGCCGGGAACGGTGGATGGATCATGTGGATGCCGGCCACCCGCTCCGGATACCGGGCACCGAGCCAACCGGTGACGACCCCGCCGACGTCGCCGCCGAAGGCACCGTAGCGCTCGTAGCCGAGCACGTCGGTCATCAACTCGTGCAGCGTCCGGGCGAGGACCGCCCGGGTCAGCGGCTCGTCGGGCAGCTCCGAGTAGCCGAAGCCGGGCAGGGACGGCACCACCACGTCGAACGCGCCCCCGAGCGGGCTGGTCAGCCGGTCGACCAGGGGCAGCATCTCGACGAAGCTGCTGGGCCAGCCGTGGCTCAGGAGCAACGGCGGCGGTGCGGGCGTACCCGCCGGACGGTCCGCGCGGACGTGCACGAAGTGCAGCTTCCGGCCGCCGACGAGCGTCAGATACTGGGGGTACGCGTTGAGCGCGGCCTCCCGGGCACGCCAGTCGAACTCGTCGTGCCAGTAGGACACCAGATCCCGCAGGTAGTCGGGATCGACGCCGCCCTGCCACGGTCGGTGGCCGCTGCGGTCGGTGAAGCGGGTGCGGGCCAGTCGAGCCCGCAGGTCATCGAGGACCGCATCGGACACGTCGATGCGGAACGGGGAGACAGACATTGATCCTCCGATAAGGGAGGGCGCACTCCCCGACCCGAAGGCGTCAGCTGAGGGGGACGGACGAGAAGGGCGCCCAGGCGTGACAACGGGTGTTCACGGGGCTCACCTCCTTCTCGTCGCTGACGGGGATCACCGTACCTGAGCGGGCTCGAACAGCTCGACCGGGTTGCCGGCCGGGTCGTCCAGGACGATCTGCCGGCCTCCCGGGCCGCTGACGACGTCGCTGCGAAAACCCACTCCGGCCGTACGCAGCCGGGCAACCTCGGCGTCGATGTCGGCGACGATCAGGTGGATGCGGTTCCAGCCACCCGGCTGGGGACGGCGGCCGTCGGGCAGGGCCCGGCCCGCCGAGCTGGCCGGACCGGAGAGCAGTAGCCGCAGGTTGCCGCGCCGCACGTCGGCGATCGCGGGCAGGAAGGCGCTGGCCGAGGTGAAGCCGAGGTGGACGGTGTAGAAGTCGATCGCGGCGGCCACGTCGTCGACGAGGTACCGCACGCTGACCGTGCTGTCATCGATGGGGCTGGTCATGATGCCCTCTCTCCTGGGGTGGCGAGCGTGTGCAGCAGGAAGTCGATCCGCTGGGCGAGGTCGTCGGCGACCCGTTCGAACGCGGGTAGCCCGTCGGGGTCCGCGGCCGGGTCCGGAATGCTCCAGTGCGCGCTGCGCGGGCCTCCGGGGAAGTCGGGGCAGACCTCCTTGACCCGGTCGCAGAGGGTGATCACGGCGTCGAACGGTTGACCGGTGAACTCGTCGAGGTGCGTGGGTCGGGCCGAGCCCAGGTCGATGCCGCGCGCCGACATGACGGTCACCGCGTGCGGGTGGACGGGCTTCGGTCGGCTCCCGGCGCTGTACGCCTGCACGGCGCCGGCGGTGCGTTCCCGCAGCAGCGCCTCGGCCATCTGCGAGCGCGCGCTGTTGCCGGTGCACAGGAACAACACCCGGCCGGTCACCGAGGTGGCCGGCGACGGCGGGGCGAGCCGCAGCCCGGGATGCAGGGCCGCGCCAGCGTCCGACAGCAGGCCGGCGCAGTGGGCCAGGGCGAGCGAGTAGTAGGTGTCTCGCCCGTCGGCGCTGCTGCGCCGGGCGGTCACGAGCGCGGCCTGACGGAGCTTGCCGAGGTGGTACGAGACGAGGTTCTGCGGCTGGCCGAGACGGGCGGTCAGCTCGCGTACGGCGAGGTCACCACGGGCCAGTTCGCTGAGCAGGCCCCACCGTACGGGGTGCCCCGCGGCGGCCACAAACCCCGGTGGCGCACTGGTGCCGGAGGATCTCACTCCCGTAGATTACATCAAACTGATTTGATGTAATAGGGGTCAGCCCGCTCGTCGCCGACGCGACAGGGAGCCGAGCAGCGGATCGTCGGCCGGGAACCGCGATCGCGTACGCGGCGGGTACGCCTCGCAGTGCCCGACCCACTGGGCCGCGGCGACGGCGAGAGCGTCGGCCGAGACGGTGAGGACCAGCGGGTAGATGGCGGTGGCCGGCCGGCGCATCCACGGGGGCAGCGACTCGGCGGAGAACTCGACGATCAGTTCCAGCCGACGTCGACGGATCACCCGGGTACGCAGCGCCAGGTTGGGTTCGGTGAAGCGGACCATCGCCGGTGGCGGGTTCGGACCGCCGGCCGCCGCCGCCTGGCCGTGCAGCCAACTGCCCAGCGCGCGGGCCTCCTCGACGAGCAGGCTCGGGTAGTGATGTGACCAGGTCTGACCGTCGGCGGTCCGGGCGTCCACCTCGATGAGCAGCCAGTCCTGCCAGCCCGGCGCCGCCAGCTCGGGGTCGTCGGGCGGGTCGATGCCGGGCTGGTAGCCGACCGGGCGGATCCGCACCCGGGCACCGTCGTCGGATCGGATCTCCACTCGATCATTCTGACTGACCTGAACGAGCGTTCGGGTCAAAATGCGCTACTTCGTGACGGTCCGCCGGACGCCCCGGTGGTCAGCGCACGCGCCCGCCCGGCCACCCGCGAGGCTGACCGAGCCGTCCCGGCACTGCACGAGGTAGCCCCGGCCCGCCCAGAACTGCGGCACGCAGTCGAACCAGTCGCACACCTCGACGGCGGGCCGGCGAACCCTCGTCCCGCCGCAGAAGTCGTACCCCAGGGGGTTCTCCGGCGCCCCGCAGCGCGGCCCGGACGTCGCGCTCGACGACGGGCGTGGCGACGGTTTCCGCTTGGGCGTGGTGGTGGGCGCGGGCCGCGGGACCGCCGGCCGCAGCAGCGCGGGAGGCCCGCTGGCGGCCGGTGCCGGCGTGGCCGCCACGGCGACCTCCGCGCCCCCGGTCGGGTCCGACGGGTTCGATTCGAAGAGCGCCGCCGGTACGAGCAGCGCGACCGCCGCCGCCACCGCGATGGACCGGCGACCGCCGGGCACGAGCGCGGAGAGCCGAGCCTGCGCCGGGGTGGCCACCGCCGGCCGGAACGGCTTGAGCTGGTCGTGCTCCGCGATCAACTCGTCGAGCTGGGCGAGCACCGCGGCTCGCTGCTCGATCGAGTCGGCGAAGGCCAGCGTCAGCTTGAACCGGAAGTCCGCCGCCGCGTCGGTGGGCAGCAACAGTCCGGAGGTACGACGCCGGTCCAGCACCTGGATCAGGGTCACCGGCCCCACCAGGTCGTGGGTCAGGCCGGTGATCCGGCCGTACGCCCAGTCGCGCCGACCGCGCCCGCCGAGCAGCACCAACCGGCGGCTGGTGATGACGGCCATGCCGGCGTCGGTGACGCGTACGCCGTCGGGTCGGCGCGGACGCAGCGGCGCGGCCGGCACGGCGACCGTGAGGTCCGGCGCGGGCAGCACGGCCGTGTGTCGCACCTCGACCAGTTGCGCGGCGGGCAGCGCCCACAGCACCACCTCGTCGTCGACGAGTTCGAGTGGAAGGCCCGCGCCGGCCGCGGCGGAACCGTGGAAGTCGGCGGCCAGGGCGCGCAGCCGCCGTAACTCGTCGTCGCGTCGCCGCCAGGCCGTCTCCGCGCCGCGGTACGTGCTGATCCGCCGCACGTTCTGCCGCTGCGCCCAGCGGTACCGCCATGTGGAACCCGTCGAATCAGTCTTTGCCACGCCGACTCCTTCGCCGCGTAGGCCACCAATCTGGGGTGCACTCGGATTAACAGTTGTGACGGTCGGCCGGGACACGCCAAGACGGGCGAACTACCCGAACGGCGGATCAACCCGGACGATAGGGCGATACTGACGGTCATGCCGCCAGCTACCCCGCCCGGTGTGGTGATCGGGATCGACATCGGCACCACGAGCACCAAGACCATGGCGTACGACACCGACGGGCGGCTGATCGCCAGCCACTTCGTCGGCTATCCCCTCGACGACCCGCACCCCGGGTACGCCGAGCAGAACCCGGATGTGATCCTCGCCGCCGTCGTCGAGTCGCTCCGGACCGTGGTGGCCGAGTTGGCCGCACCGATCTCCGGCCTGGCGTTCTGCTCCGCCATGCACAGCCTCATCGGCCTCGACGCGGCCGGCAACCCGCTCACGCCGTCGGTGACCTGGGCCGACTCCCGGGCCACCCGGCAGGCCGAGCGGCTGCGGGCGGTGCCGTCCGGGCTGGCGCTGCACCGGCGCACGGGTACGCCCATGCACCCGATGTCGCCCCTGCCCAAGCTGCTCTGGTTCGCCGAGCAGGAGCCCAAGCTCTTCGAACGCGTCGCGCACTGGGTCGGCATCAAGGACTGGGTGCTGCTGCGACTCTGCGGAGAACTGGTCACCGACCACTCGATAGCCTCGGCCACCGGCCTGATGGACATCCACACCCTCGAGTGGGACGCCGAGGCGTTGACCATCGCCGGCGTCACCGGGGAGCGGTTGCCCCGACTGGTCGCCACCACCGCCGTCCTGCCCGGCCTCACCGCGCGGGCCGCCGACGCCATCGGCGTGCCGCGGCGCACGCCGGTGGTGGTCGGGGCGGGCGACGGGCCGTTGGCCAACCTGGGTCTGGGCGCGGTGCACCCCGGCATGGTCGCCTGCTCGATCGGCACCAGCGGCGCGATGCGGGTCATGGTCGAGCGCCCCGGCGTCGACCCGCTGGGCGGAGTGTTCTGCTACGCGCTCACCGAGGACCGCTGGGCGGTCGGCGGCGCGATCAACAACGGCGGCATCGTCCTCAAGTGGGCGGGCGCCGCGCTCGCGCCGGAGTTGGGCGAGCACCCCGAGGAGGACCTGGTCGCCCTGGCAGCCCGGGCGCCGGTCGGCTCGGGCGGGCTCATCATGCTGCCCTACCTGCACAGCGAGCGCGCTCCACACTGGAGCGCCCTGCCCCGCGGCGCGTACGTCGGGCTGACCCACGGGCACCGCCGCGAACACCTCGTCCGGGCCGCCATGGAGGGGGTCTGCCAGCAACTCGCACTGGTCCTCACCTCGGTCCGCGCGGCCGGCAACGAGGTCCGCGAGATCCGCGCCGGTGGCGGCTTCGCCCGTAGTGGCCTGTGGCGGCAGATGCTCGCCGACGTGCTCGGCATGCCGGTGAGCTTCCCCGCCGGACGCGAGGGGTCGAGCTTCGGCGCGGCGCTGCTCGGCATGCAGGCGCTGGGCCTGATCCCCAGCATCGACGTCGCCGCCGACCTGGTCCAGATGGAGGAGACCATCCGTCCCGACCCGGCCGCCGCCGCCACCTACGCGGCGCTGCTGCCCCTCTTCGCCGAGCTGTACGAGGCGCTGGTGCCGACCTTCACGTCGATGCGTCGCCTGGCACCCGGCCTGCCCGCCGAGCCACCCACCCCGGGACCGCCGATGTAGCCGGCTCGACCGCCGACCGGCTCGACCGGCTGGCGGCTCGACCGGCGGGCGACGCGACCGGCGACCGGCTCGACCGGCGGGCGACGCGACCGGCGACCGGCTCGACCGGCGGGCGACGCGACCGGCGGGCGACTCAACCGGCGGCGGGCTCGGCGCGGGGCTGGCCGTTCGGTGTTGAGCGTGATGCCGGTGAGTCATCGTTGAGCGTGATGCCGGTGAGTCATCTTGATGCCACTGAGGCATCACGCTCTCGCGGGCGCGGTCTCCCGGACGGGTGACTCACGCCCCGGCAGCCCCATCCGCCGCCAACGCTTCTTATCGTACAAACGTGAGGAAAAGCGACAAGAAGCGCTCATCTTCCCTGCTTGCGGCGGCGATCGCGCTGGTCGTCGCGGCGACGACCGGCCCGGCCACCGCCGACGGTCCCGGCCCGAACCACCGAACGACCCTGGGGTACGCAGCCGACGGACCCACCGCCGACACCGGGCCGAAGGACACGGGCGGGCCGAGCGACACAGACGGGCCGAACGACGAGGGCGGGCCGAACGACGAGGGCGGGCGGAGCGACACGGGCGGGCCGAACGACACGGGCGGGCCGAACGACACGGGCGGGCCGAACGACACGGGCGGGCGGAGCGACACGGGCGGGCCGAACGACACGGGCGGGCGGAGCGACGAGCCGGGCGTGGAGCCGACGGCGGAGCGGGCGCCGACCAGCGAGGTGTCCTGGCTGTCGTTCCCTGGCGGGGCGTTCGCGGTGGACTCGCTCGGGCACACCGTGCGGTACCGGGCCTGCGACGGCGACACCGGCCGGGTCGCCGACCCGGACATGCGGGTCGCCGCCGGGGTGGCCAGTGGGGCGGTCGTCGTCGAAGGGACCGCCTACCGCTACCGGGTGCCGCTGGTCGGGCGCAGCGAGGGCACGCTTGAGGTGATCCAGCGGCACCGCCCGCCGACGACGCTCACCGGAGTGGTGGTCACCAGCCCGCAGCCGCCCACCGACCCGGTCGCGGGAGCACGGCTGTTCCCGCTCAGCGGACAGCTCGCCCGGGTGGTCGCCGACGCCAGCCTCAACCCCGCTGGCGCAACCGTCCGGGACCTCTCCGGCCGGTACGGGGACCAGCAGGTCTCGGTCAACGGGTCGCTGCGTCCCAAGGCCGCGAGCGTCATCAAGCTCTGGATCCTGGTCGAACTCCTGCGCCGGGTCGACTGTGGACAGGTGTCTCTCGACGACGGCGTGCTGGTCACGCCGGCCGACGTGGTGGGCGGCACCGGCCAGCTCCAGTTCGAGACGTTCCCGCAGGTGGTCACGCTGTACCGGCTCGCACGCTATCTGATCAAGTACAGCGACAACGTCGCGGCCAATGTGCTGATCACCTACCTGGGTGGGTTCGCCCCGGTCAACGCGCTGATCGACTCGATGAACCAGCGCTCCACCATCCTGGCCCGGCGGATGCTCGACAGCGCGGCAGCGCAGCGCGGCGAGGAGAACTACACCAGCCCGGACGACGTCGTGTCGCTGCTCGGCGCGGTCTGGGACGGCGAGGTCCTCACCCCGGCCTCCCGGGACCTGATGATCGGCTTCATGCGGGAGCAGACCCTGAACACCAAGATCCCGGCGGCGCTGCCACCCGGCGTCCCGGTGGCCCACAAGACCGGTGACCTGCCGGACGCCTCCCACGACGTCGGCTACTACCTGATCCCCGGCACGGAGACCGCCGTCGCGTTCCTCACCGCCGGGCCGATGGTGACCGGGGACGAGACCGTCCGCCGGATGGCCAGGACCGTCTACGACTTCCTGGTCCCGCCATCCGACGGCGCGGTCGAGGAGTGAGCCCCGGTCAGGCCCGGCTGATCGCGTTGGCGTGGATCGCCTCACTGATGTAAGCGGCCAACCCCGGGGCGATCTTCTCGTAGTACGCGGTGAACCGCTCGTCGGCCATGTACATGTCGGCCAACCCGGTCTGCACCTCGTACGAGCACTCGTAGAACCAGCGACTGATGATCTGCCGGTGCTCCTCGGCCAGGTCCATCGCTTCCGGGCCGTCGGCCGGCGCGCCCGAGGCCATCAGCGCGACGATCCGTCGACCCCAGTCCTCGTTCTCCGCCTTGATCCGCAGCCAGTCCTCCTTGCCGTAACGGGAGGCCCGGCGGTTCGACTCCCGGTACGCGTCGGTGCCTCCCCAACGCTGCTCCGCCTCGGCCTCGTACTCCTCCGGCTTGAAGTCACCGAAGACCTCGAACCGCTCTTCCGGGGTGAGTTGGATGTTCAACTTGCTCGCCTCCATCGCGAACTCGATCGCCGTGACCATCTCCTGCAACCGCTTGATCCGTACCGTCAGCAGTTCGTGCTGACGACGCAGGTGGGCGGCCGGATCGGCCGCCGGGTCGTCGATGATCGCGGTGATCTCCTCAAGCGGGAAACCCAGCTCGCGGTAGTACAGGACGAGTTGCAACCGTTGCAGGTCCGTGTCGTCGTAGCGGCGGTAGCCGGTCGACGTCCGGCCGCTCGGCGAGAGCAGACCAACCTCGTCGTAGTGGTGCAGCGTCCGTACCGTCACGCCGGCGATCTTCGCCACCTGACCCACCGTGTACGCCATGGTTCCCCTCCCTTCCGGAAACCAGGCTCCTACCTGCCGCTACGTCAGGGTCAAGCCCGATTCTGACCCACCGTGGCGGGGCTGTCCGGACGCCCGTACAGAAAGCCCTGCCCGCGCGGGCAGCCGATGGCGGTGACCGCGTCGTGCTGGCGCTCGGTCTCCACCCCCTCGGCGATCACCGCCAGGTCGTACGCGCCGGCCAGCCGGGTGACCATCTCCACCGTGGCGTACGCCCGGTCGTCCGTGCCGAGGCGGGCCACGAACGAGCGGTCGATCTTCAGTTCGGTGGCCGGGATGCGGTGCAGGTAGCTCAGGGACGAATAGCCCGTGCCGAAGTCGTCGATGGCGATCTGGATGCCCAGTTCCCGGAGCTGGTGCAGCCGTTCCAGCACGGCGTCGGTCCCCTCGATCAACGCCGACTCGGTCAGCTCCAGCGTCAACGCCCGGGGTGCCAGCCCGGCGCCGGCGGTGGCCGCCGTGACCGTGGCGATGAGGTCGGGCCGGCGCAGGTGGGCGGCGGCGATGTTCACCGCGACCGTCGCCTCCGGCGCGCGGGCCCGCCAGGTCGCCGCCGCCCGGCACGCCTCGTGGATCACCCAACGGTCGATCGGGAGGATCAGGCCGGTCTCCTCCGCCAGCGGCAGGAACCGCGCCGGGGGCAACATCCCCAGTCGGGGGTGCCGCCAGCGCACCAGCGCCTCGGCGCTGCGTACCGCACCGGTGGCGAGGTCGACGATCGGCTGGAACTCCAGGTGCAGTTGCTCCTCGTCGACGGCCCGGCGCAGGTCGGCGATCAGCTCCGCCCGGGACACGGCCGACTCACGCAGCGCCGGGGTGCAGGTCCGGTACGCGGACTTGCCGGCGGCCTTCGCCGCGTACATCGCGATGTCGGCGTCGCGCAGCAGGTCGGAGTGGGAGGCGTGCTGCGGCCCGTACTCGGCGATGCCGATGCTCGCCGACGGGTGCACACCCACGTCCTCCTCCCCCTCGGACGGGCGCAGCGCGTCCAGCAGGCGTTCGGCCAGGTGCTCCGGTGACACCGGCCGGTCCCCCTCGACCAGCACCGCGAACTCGTCGCCGCCGAGGCGGGCGATCGTGCCGTCGCCGTCCACGGCAGCCCGCATCCGAGCCGCCAGCCCGGTCAGCAGGGCGTCGCCCGTGGCGTGCCCGAACCGGTCGTTGACCTGCTTGAACCCGTCGAGGTCGAGCAGCAGGACGGCCACCGGCCGACCGTCCCGCAGGGCCAGCCGCAGCAGTCGGTTGAACAGCAGCCGGTTCGGCAGCCCGGTGAGCTGGTCGCCGTACGCAAGCCGGCGCAGTCGCGCCACCAGGCGCAGGTTCTCGTTGGCGGCCAGCCCCTGCCGTACGGCGAGGGCGGCGAGCAGGGTCATCATGGTCACGAAGACCAGCGGTGGAGTCTGGCCGGTCGGCCGGCGGGCCAGCAGCACCGCGATGATCGCCCCGCCGACCGGCAGGTACGGCAGCGCCACCCGCCACCACGGCGGCAGCGGGGATTCGGCGGTCTCGTCGGTGCCGTCGCAGTCCGGCGGCGGCCGGCTGGCGGTGGCCAGCCCGATCAGGAGGTAACTCAGCGGCCAGCACAGGTCGATGGGGTGGCCGGCGGCGTAGTCCCCCCGGGCGACCAGCGAGACGTACACCACGTCGGCCACCACCCGGATGGTCAGGCTCGCCGCGAGCACGCGCATCGGCCGCCACCGGGGCCGCGCCGGACCGGCCACCGCCACCAGGATGGTGAGCTGCATCAGGTCGAACATCGGGTAGAGCAGCCCCAGCGTGCGCGCCGGATCGGCCAACTCGGCGGCGGCAACCCCACGGAACACCAGCACCCAGCCGACCGGCACCAGCGCCAGCGCGACGATCACGCCGTCCAGCAGCGTCCGGGCCCGCCCGACGGCCGTCCGCGGTCCGGACGGGGAGCTGAGCAGCGCGGCGGTGCCGGTGAGGATGCCGGCGCTGAAGACGACCCCGATCAGCGCGTTGTGCGGCAGGTCGTCGCCGACGAGCCGCTGCGCCGTCCAGATTCCCCGACCCAGCGCGGCGAGCGCCATGGTGACGGCGAGCAGCGTCCAGAACCGGCGCAACGGGGCCGGGTGTCGACGGGCCACGCCGGCACAGGCGACTGTCGCCCAGCCGGCGACCAGGAGCGCGCCCACGTCGCTGACCAGCGCCGCGCCGGGCAGCGCGGCGGCCAACCAGCCGGCCTCCACGACCAGGACCGCGATCGCGACGATCGGGCCGATGGGCTTGAGCTGCCCCGCGGCCTGCTTCACGTCCTGTCGCGACACGGTCGCTCCGGCTCTTCGTCGGGTGTGCACAGTCGGGCGGACCGGTCCACGGCAAACCTCGAAAGCCTAGCCAGCGCCCGGGAACGCCGCCAGAGCCGAACATCCAGGCCGATGCGGTCTCCCCGGGCTGTCCTGGCGGTCGGTGTCCGCTGCCGGCGACAGGTCGGGTCAGCGGCCGGCGGAGCGGTTCCAGGGTGAGCGGGGTAAGGCGGTGCCGGCCAGCGGACGGCGGACGGGTCGCCGTCTACGCCGGCCGGGAGTGCACGGCGGGCGGGTGGCGGTGTACACGACGGATCCGGCCGACGGGGGTCGGCCGATCAGCCAGCACAGGAAGCGGGCCATCTGCGGCTCAGCCGACCGGGAGGCGCTGGGCGTCGGACTTGGCGACCTCGTACTCCGCCCCGCAGAACGTGCACTGCTGCGCGTACCGGGTGCGGATCGGGATGAGTGGGATGAAGAAGAGGGTGAATTTCGTCGACCGGCGGGTGATCACCTGTGCGGCGTGGTTGCCGCAGTGACGGCAGACCTCCTGCACGACACCGGACCGGTCGACCTTGGTACGCAGACCAAAGATGAGGAACATCGCACGGCAGTACCCACTCCACCCCGAAAAGTCACCGAACCCGCCCCCACAGATCGGTACGACAGCCACAACGCTGCGGTCCAGCGGGCCGCTGGCGAGGAGGCCGTCGAAGCCGGAAAGCAGGAACTGCTCGCGCTGGTCATCGGGCACCGACTCGCCGAGGTACGACGAGCCCGGATCTCCGGCCAGGAGGTGGTGGCCCGATACGCCGTCGCCCTCGGCGGTCGACTGCACCAGGCGATCTACTTCGACGACGGTGATATCGCAGCCATCGCGTGAGCGTGCGGGCAGCACCCTCTCCCCACGCACAAGATCGTGCTCGATCCAGGATGTAGTGCCTTCGAGGTGCGAACGAGGCCACTAAATCCTTGATCGAGCACGATCACGGCGGGACGGTCAGAGGGTGGGCTGGGGCTCCAGGCCGGGGACCTCCTCGGCGAGCCAGATCGGCTGCCAGGCCGCCATCTCGTGGAAGCGGCGCAGCTCGAACAGGCCGGCCACCGAGCCGGACCAGGCAGCGTACGGCGGGTTGGTCTCGTCGAAGCCGCTCTGTACGAAGGTCAGCGTGGTGCGGCCACCGGATTCGGCCAGCTCCCAGCTGGTGACGCCGGTCGGTCCCCAGTCGACGGACATCCGCCGGCCGGGCTCCAGGTCGACGATCTTGGCGGCGTAGCCGTGCTCGAAGCCACCCATGGCGTACCGGCCGCCGACCCAGGGCTCGATCCCGATCGGGTAGCCGAACCAGGCGCTGGCCTGCTCGGAGTCGGTCAGGGACTCCCAGACCTTGTCGGCGGGGACGGCGATGACCAGCTCGCCGCGCAGCTCCGCGGAGGTGAAGTCGGTGCGCGGCAGCAGCGGCTTGCCCTCCAGGTGGGAGGCCAGGTTCGCGATGGACAGCGCCCAGTACGTCTGGAGCACGCCCCGAATGCTGGAGCCGTCCATCGCCTCGGCGAAGTCGAAGTGGCTCTGGGTCAGCGTGAGCACCGTGGCGTCCGGGCCATCGGCGGCGAGCTGGAACTCGGTGGTGGTCTCGACCCCGTCGAGCAGCCAACCGAAGCGCAGCGAGTCGTCGTCGGCGTGCAGGAGCCGCTGGTGCGGGGCGTCACCCTCGGGCGTGTAGCGGCCCCAGAACTCGTACCGCTCGGGCAGCTCGACCTCGGCGTGCTCGGCCAGCCAGAGGCGCAGCTCGGCCGGGTCGGTCAGGGCCTGGCGGACGCGCGCCACGGGGGCGGTCAGGCGGGCCTGCACCTTCAACGGTTCACTCATTGTCGTTCCCTTTCGGATAGCAGGCGACGGCCAGCTTGAAGGCATCTCCCTCGCTGCCGCCGTAGCGGGTGAACAGGTCCTGAAGTGCGGTTTGCAGGTCGTGCAGGAACTCCTGGCGCTGCTCGGCGGGCACCCGGATCTCGCCGGAGACCCCGATCGAGGGCAGCTCGGGCGCCGCCCGGTCCAGGGCGGCGATGTCGGCCTGGACCTCCTCCATCAGGTCGAGCAGGTAGCCCAGGCTCAGCTCGTCGCGGGCCCGGCGCAGCCCGATGCGGCCGACCAGCCGCGGCGAGAGCCAGTAGGACCGGGCGGCGGCCTGGTAGATGCCCTCGGTGATCCCGCGAACCTTGCGCTCGTTGACCAGCTCGACCAGGCCGGCCGCGACGAGCTGCTTGACGTGGTAGTAGACGCGCTGCGGCGTCTGGTCGAGTCGGGCCGCGACCTCGGTGCAGGTGCGCGGCTCGGCCAGTTGCCGCAGCACCTCCACGCGCTGCGGCTTGAGCAGGACCTCGGCCTGCTCGATCTGCTCCAGGTACAGGACGTCTCTCATGGCAAAATCAGTTTGTACGTACAAAACTTGTTTGTCAATCGCTTCGCGAGAAGCCGCGCCGACTTTCTCGACGCGGCTTCCGGCGACGCTCAGCTTCAGGCGACGCTCACCCTCAGGCGACGCTCAGCGGATGATCAGGGCAACCAGTCCGGTCGCAGCGGATAGCCGTTCACGCCGTCCGGGCCGTTGTGGGTGGCCAGCACCTGGTGCAGTTGGATGCCGTTGCGCTCGAACGCCATCCGCGAACCGGCCATGTAGAGACCCCACACCCGGGCCGTCCCGGTGCCGACCTCCGAGACGCAGAAGTCCCAGTGCTCCACCAGGTTGCGGCACCAGGCGGCGAGGGTCAGCGCGTAGTGCTGGCGCAGGTTCTCCTCGTGGTGCACCTCCAACCCGGCGTCGTGCACCTCGCTGATCAGCCGACCCGGGCCGGCCAGCTCGCCGTCCGGGAAGACGTACCTGTCGATGAACGCGCCCGAGCGGTGCGGCGCCCGGTTGTCGGCGCGCGTGATCGTGTGGTTGAGCAGCCGTCCACCCGTGCGCAGGCGCGACCGCAGCGCCCCGAAGTACGACGGGTAGTTGCGCACGCCGATGTGCTCGGTCAGCCCGATCGAGGAGATGGCGTCGAACTGCTCCGCGGGCGCGTCCCGGTAGTCGAGGTGTCGCACCTCGGCCAACTCGCTCAGCCCTTCCCGCTCGATCGCGGCCTGCGCCCACTGCGCCTGCGCCTTCGACAGGGTCACCCCGAGCGCCTTGACCCCGTACTCGCGCGCGGCGTGCCGGACCATGCCGCCCCAACCGCAGCCCACGTCCAGCAGCCGCATGCCCTTCTTGAGTGCCAGCTTGCCGGCGACCAGGTCGTACTTCGCCACCTGGGCCTGCTCCAGGGTGTCGGTCGGGGACCGGAAGACCGCACAGGTGTACGTCATGGACGGGCCGAGCACCTTCTCGTAGAAGGCGTTCGAGACGTCGTAGTGGTGCGAGATCGCCGTGCTGTCGCGGACCCGGGAGTGCCGCAGCCCGTTCATCACCCGCTTCCAGCGCGGCTGGGCCTCCTGCGGAGGCGCCGGCGGCGGCATCAGCCGCTCCCAACCCAACCCCCGCACCAGCGCGACGCCGTCGGCCACCGACGGCGGGCGCAGCCGCAACTCGTCCTTGAGCACCCGCAACGCCTCGTACGGGTCACCCGGGTGCACCCCCTGCAACGCCAGGTCGCCGCTCACGTACGCCCGGGCCATGCCCAGGTCGCCGGGGGCGGTGAGCAGGTACGACAGACCCCGCTCGGTACGGATCGCCAGGGTGATGCCGGCATCGGTCGGGCCGACGGCGCTGCCGTCGTACCCGGTGATGCGGATCGGCAACGGCCCGGCGGTGACCGCGCGGACGACGTCCGCGACGGTCGGGCCGGTGCGCCGGCCCCCCGCCGGCGGGGTGGCGGGGACGCTCGCCGCCCCCTGATCTCGGTCGGTCAGGCTCATGCTCGTGCTACCGCCTTTTCGTACAGTCCCGTCAGCCGGTGGTCCGGGTCGTAGCGGTCTTTCACCGCGCGCCAGGTCTCGCCGCCGTAGAGGCGATCGAAGGCGTCCCGGTCGTAGTACGCGTCGGAGTAGAGCGACTTGTGCCCACCCAGCTCCGACACCCTGCGTTCGATCGTGCGGTTGACGTCGCCGTCGGCGGCGCCGGACGCGATCGGCACGCTCCCCCAGAAACCAATGTTGACGTAGTCCTGCCCCGGGTGGAGCGGATACAGCGGCCACGACCGCGCGGAACCGGGCCCCTCCGGCTCGCGCAACCGCAGCGGGCAGAGCCACACCGGGGTCATCCCCACGTCGGCCGCGAACCAGCGCAGGAAGTCGGCCATGCGGTCGAGCGGGATCTCCACGTCCTGCACGACCCGCTCCCGGGCCGGCTGGCCCCGCAGCCGGTCGATCCGGGCCGCCACCTGGTGCCGGTGTTCGAGGCGGACCAGTCGGTGGTAGACGTCGCTGCGTCGGTAGCGCGCCGGCCAGAGCCGGCGCACGACCGGGTGCTGCGCGCCGAACGCCGCCGAGCACCAGAACCAGTCGGTGTCCCAGCGCCACAGATAGTCGTACGCGGTCAGCACGTCGCGGGTGCGCTGACGCAGCGACCGGTAGTAGATCGCCTGGCCGGTGTAGTCGCTGGGCGGATCGGCGGTGTCGGTGAAGGTCCCCAGCACCAGGTACGCCTCACCGGGGCTGAACATCACGCCGTCCAGCACGTCGACCGGCTGGCCGGCCCACGACCGGGTGGCGCTCACCTCGGCGATCGCGTCGGTGAGCGCCTCCAGTTGGGTGAACCGGATGTTGCGCAACGCCACGTACCGGCCGACCGGCTGCAACTCGATGCGCAGCCTCGTCGCGTAGCCGAGGCTGCCCAGCGAGTTGGGGAACGCGCGGAACAGGTCGGCGTGCTCGGAGTCCGGGCGGGCGGTGACGATCGCGCCGGAGCCGGTGAGGATGTCCATCTCGCGTACCGACTCGTGGGGCAGTCCGTTGCGGAAGGACGTCGACTCGATCCCGAGGCCGGTCACCGCGCCGCCCAGGGTGATGGTGCGCAGTTGCGGCACCACCAGCGGCATCAGCCCGTGCGGCAGCGTCGCGTCGACCAGGTCCTCGTACGTGCACATGCCCTGCACATCGGCCGTACGCCCGGCCGGATCGACCGAGAGCACCCCGTTCAGGCCACTCACGTCGAGGCCCGGGGTGCGGGGAGCGGATCGGGGGCGGAACAGGTTGGAGGTGCGTTTGGCCAGCCGGACAGGCTCGCCCGTGGGCACCGCGGCGTACGACCGCCGCAACGTGTCCACCGCTTGATCATGGTCAATTGGGTGATCCACACGCTCAGCGCGCATGTGATCACCTTACGCCTGCACCCGGGAAATCGTGGGATGTCCTCGCCTGCCGTTTCCCGTCCGACAGCAGGCCCGGCGGTTACCGTGGCGGACATGCCGTCGCCCGCGATCGCCGCCCTGGACTCCGCCGGACTGCCGTACCGGTTGGTCAGTCACGGCGCGGTCGGCAGCCTCGCGGAGGCCGCCGCCGCCCGTGGTGTGGCCATCCCGGACGTGGTCAAGACGATCGTCGTCCGCCGTGGCGCGGACGACCACCTGTTCGTGCTCACCCCTGGTGACCGGGTCATCTCCTGGCCCAAGCTGCGCGCCCTGCTCGGGGTGCAGCGGATCTCCATGCCGGACGCGGCGGGCGCGCTGACCGCCACCGGGTACGAGCGCGGCACCATCACCCCGTTCGGCGCGAGCACGGCCTGGCCGGTGATCGCCGACGAGCGGCTACGGGGCCGGCAGATCACCCTGGGCGCGGGCGAGCGGGGTCTCGCCGTGGCGGTCGACGCCGACGCCGCGATCGCCGCCCTCGACGCCACTGTGGCCGACGTCACCGACCCGCAGCCCACCCGCTGAAACTCCGCCGCTGCCGTCGTCCGGCTGGCTCCGGCCCGCCGCCGTGGGTGAGGATGGCGGCTATGCCCGCCCCCGAGGAACGCCCCGACCCCGTCGGCACCGTCTACGGCGGCCGACGCCGAGCCAACTCGGGCCCGCTGGCCGACCCGCTGCTGCGGGTGGCGTTGGCGGTCGGGCTGGTGGGCGTACTCCTCGGTGTGGTCTTCGCCACCGGCCTGCTCGACGGGGACGACGAGCCGGTGGTGCCGGCGGCCGTCGGCACGCCGTCCAGCGCCGCCGAGCCGACCACCCCGGCGGCCGAGCCGACCCCGACGCCCTCGGTCGAGCCGTCGCCGACCCCGTCGGCCACCCCGGCCGTTCCCACCAGCGGCGCCCACGTGCTGCGGTCGCCCACCGGGCTCTGCCTCGGGCTCGACGGCGACGACGAGAAGGCCGAGGCCGAACTGGCCGCCTGCACCGGCGGCCCGGAGCAGCAGTGGATGGTCAACCCGGTAGCGACGGGAGCGGTGACGATGACCAACGCCGCCCACGGGCAGTGCCTCGATGTCGAGGGCGGCAGCGGTGACGACGGCGCGCGGTTGCAACAGTTCCCGTGCCACGGTCAGGCCAACCAGCAGTGGCGGCTGACCCCCACCGGCGCGGGCCCCGTGCTGCTGGTCGCGGTGCACAGCGGTAAGTGCGCGCAGGCCGACGACGACGGCGTCGAGGCCGGCAACGACATCCGGCAGCGGCCCTGCGACGGCCGGCCCGCCCAACAGTGGACGGTCGGCTAACCGCGGTAGCTCCAGGCGCGGGGTGCGGTCGCGGCGACGAGGACGGCCTCCGGCACCGGTCGACCCGGCCGTCGGCGCAGCAGCAGCGACAGCCCTGCCGCGCCGATCGACAGCGCACCGGCCACGTACCAGGCCACCGCGTAGTCGCCGAGTCGGTCGCGGACCAGCCCCGCGCCGGTGGCCGCGAGCGCCGCCCCGAACTGGTGGGCGGCGAACACCCAGCCGAACACGACCGCGCCCGCGCCACCGAAGTACTCCCGGCACAGCGCAACGGTCGGCGGCACGGTGGCCACCCAGTCCAGGCCGTAGAAGACGATGAACACCAGCATGCTCGGCTCGGCGGTACCCGCGAACAGGCTGGGCAGCACCAGCAGCGACAGCCCGCGCAGCGCGTAGTAGGCACCGAGCAGCAGCCGGCTGTCCACCCGGTCGGTCAGCCAGCCGGAGGCGATCGTGCCGACGATGTCGAAGAGCCCCACCAGCGCGAGCAGTCCCGCCGCCGTGGTCTCGGCCATGCCGTGGTCGTGCGCGGCCGGCACGAAGTGCGTACCGACGAGGCCGTTCGTGGTCGCTCCGCAGATCGCGAACCCGCCGGCCAGCAGCCAGAACGGCCGCGTCCGGGCCGCGGCGGCCAACGCGCCGAGCGCCCGCGTCGCCGCGCCGCCGGCCGGCGGCGGCGCCGCGACGACCTCGGTCGCGCCGTAGGCGGGCAGGTCGAGATCCGCCGGGTGTTCGCGCAGCAGCCACACCACCAGGGGTACGACAGCCAGGGCGGCACCGGCCACGACGAGTGCCGCCGTGCGCCAGCCGTGGTCGCGTACCAGCACGGCGATCAGCGGCAGGAAGATCAGTTGCCCGGCGGCCCCGCCCGCGGTCAGCACGCCGGTGACCAGGCCCCGACGACGGACGAACCAGCGCCCGGTGACGGTCGCCACGAAGGCGAGCGCCATCGAGCCGGTGCCCAGGCCGACGAGGACGCCCCAGCACAGCAGTAACTGCCAGCTCGCGGTCATGAACACCGTCAGACCGCTGCCGGCGGCGACCAGCAGCAGCGCCACCGAGACGACCCGGCGGATGCCGAACCGGTCCATCAGCGCGGCGGCGAACGGCGCGGTGAGCCCGTAGAGGAGCAGGTTGACCGAGACGGCCGCGGAGATGGTGGCCAGCGGCCAGCCGAACTCCGCGTGCAGCGGGTGCAGCAGCACCGACGGCGTGGCGCGGAACCCGGCCGCGCCGACGAGCGCCACGAAGGCGACACCGGCCACGAGCCAGGCGGGGTGCAGGCGACGATTCTTGCTCACGCGACCAGTCTGGGCCGCGCCTCCGGCTAGGACGAGTGGCCGGAAAGCCATCGTACGCAATAATCGGGCCATGAGTAGTGGCCCGCACCGGATCGCCGTCCTCGCCCTCGACCAGGTCGTCGGCCTCGACCTCGGCACCCCGTCCCAGGTCTTCAGCACCGCCCGGGGCGCCGACGACGCGTACCGCTACGACGTCCGGGTGTGCACCCCGGGCGGCCGGCCGGTCCGCAGCACCGCCGGCTTCCAGGTGCTCCCGGACCACGGGTTGGAGCTGCTCGACACCGCCGACACGGTGATCGTCCCGGGCATCCACGACGGCGCGGCGCTCACCTCGGGCACCGTCGAGCCGGAGGTGGCCGAGGCGCTGCGGTCGGCGTACCAACGGGGCGCCCGGATCATGTCGATCTGCACCGGCGCGTTCGTGCTGGCCGCGGCCGGCCTGCTGGACGGACGCCGGGCGACGACCCACTGGGCGTACGCCGAGCGGTTCCGCCGCCTGCACCCCCGGGTGGACCTCGACCCGGACGTGCTCTTCATCGTCGACGACCGGGTGCTCACCTCGGCCGGAGTGGCCGCCGGCATCGATCTCTGCCTGCACGTCATCCGCCTCGACCACGGCAGCGACATCGCCAACCGGGCGGCCCGACGCTGTGTCATGCCGCCGTGGCGCGACGGCGGGCAGGCGCAGTACATCGAACAGCCGGTCCCCCGGGCCACCGATGCGAGCACCGCCGCCACCCGCGAGTGGGCCCGACAGCGCCTGCACGAGCCGATCGCCCTGCGCGACCTCGCCGAGCAGGCCCGGATGAGCGTCCGCACCTTCACCCGACGTTTCCGGCTGGAGACGGGACTGAGCCCCGCGCAGTGGCTACTGCGGCAACGGACCGACCACGCCCGACTCCTCCTGGAGACGACCGACCTCACCGTCGACCAGATCGCCCGCCGCTGCGGCTTCGGCACGACGGCAGCCCTACGTCAACAACTGCACCAACGCATCGGCGTGGCCCCGTCCACCTACCGCCGCACCTTCCACCCCCGCGAGGAGCTGGCCCGCGCCTGACCCCCCGCGATCTTGCACTTGCTGTCGTCGAGATGCCCGTTACACATGCCTTTGTCGCCGCAGAAAGTGCAAGATCGACGAGGGTCGTGGGGGGCGGTCAGGTCCGGAGCAGGTGGAGCTGGGCCTGGTGTTTGGGGAGGTGCACCCTCGCGTGCAGGTCCAGCGTGCGGGACCAGGGCAGCGGCTCGTCGACGATCAGGTCGAAGCCCTCGCGCAGGTGGGTCTCCACCGGCGCCTCCGCCGCCAGGCCGAGTTGGTCGACCAGCCCGCACAGCCGTTCGCTGGTGCCGTGCAGCAACGCCGCCAGGCCGCGCAGACCGCCCTGCTCGGCGACCAACGCGTCGAGCTGCGGACGGTGGATGTCCTCCTCCAGCTCGTAGTAGGCGAACGGCGACCCCGCGAGCAACGCCTCGCTGGCCTGGATCATCAGTTCGTCGTTCGCCACCAGGTGCGCCACGATCTGCTCGGCGCTCAACTGCCCCCGAGGGGCAGCCCCAAAAGAAACCCCGTCGATCTCGGCAAACACCGAGTCATAAGCCCGCCGCAACCCGCCACTCGCCACCACCACACCCCCACCCCACCGCCCCACCCCGTCGATCATGGCGTTGTGGTGCCCGATTCACCCGGACGAGCGGCATTTGCCACCCACCACAACTCCATGATCGACGGGGTGGTCCGTTCAGCGGCGGGACTGGCGGGAGCGGAGGTAGTCCGACACCACGTACTCGCCCAGGTCGTCGGTGTCGGGGGTGAACATGCGGCCACGGCTGCGTCTCGCCACCGCGTCGATGAAGCGGCGCAGGCCCTCGTCATCGCCGAGCATGAACAGGTTGAGGGTCGCACCGTAGCGGCTGAGCCGGTCCACCTCGCGGACCGTCGCCTCGATCGTCTCCGGCAGCGGCGGCCAGTGGAACAGCGCCTCCCCGTCGTCCGGGTCGAGGTGGGCGGTCGGCTCCCCGTCGGTGACCACCAGCACCACCGGCTCGGCATCCGGATGGCGGCGCAGGTGCCGAGCGGCCAACCGCAGCGCGTGTTGCAGGTTCGTCCCCTGTTGCAGGTCCGGCTCCACGGCCGCCAACTCCTGCTGGGTGAGCGTCGTCGCCTCCCGACCGAAGCCCACGATCTGCAGGGCGTCCTGTGGAAAACGGGTCTCCATCAGGTGCGCCAACGCCAGCGCCGTCTGCTTCATCGGCCCCCAACGACCCTGCGAGATCATCGAGTACGACAGGTCCACGCAGAGCACCACCGCCGCCGAGGCACGCTTCTCGGTCTCCACCACCTCGAAGTCGTCCGCTTCGAGTTGCAGCGGAACCGTCGGCCCGGCCCGGCGCACCGCCCGGGTGAGCGTACGAACCACGTCCAGCGGTTGCTCGTCGCCGTACTCCCACGGGCGGGACGCCCCGCTGACCTCGCCGGCCGCACCCGCCGAACGCAGGTCGTGCTGACCGCGCGGACCGGCCGTCAGGTCGGCGAAGACCCGCCGCAGCGCCGTGCCGCCGAGCCGGCGCAGGGCCTTCGGGCTGAGCGTGAGCCCGTCCGCGTCCCGGCCCACCCAGCCCTGCCGGCGCAGCTCGCGTTCCAGCTCGCGCAGCCGGCGGACGTCGTCGGCCGCGTCCCGGCCCAGCGTCCGGGCCACCGCGTCGACGTCCACGTCGTCAAGCGTGGCCCCGGGGTGTTCCTGGTCGAGCTGATCCAGCAGGTCGTCCAGCTCGCCGATCTCGCCGAGCGCGCCGGCCGCGTCGGCGTAGTCCAACGGCTGGTCGCCCCGGACCCGCTCGCCGCGCCCCCAGCGCAGATCCGGCCGCAGCGCCCGCAGGTTCGCGTCGAGCGCCGACAGCTCACCGGCGAGCCGGTCGCCGAGGGACTGCTGCATCAGACCGGCCAGCTCGGCGCGCTGCCGCTCGGACAGCGAGTTCATCAGCCGCTCACCGGCCGCCGAACGGCGGGCCAGCACGTCGATCAGCTCGTCGACCGTCTCCGGCTGCTCCGGGAAGAAGTCGCCGTGCCGGCGCATGAACTCGGCGAACGCGTCGGTGGTGTCCTCCGCGCGGCCGTGCCGGGCCAGCAGGTCGTTCAGGTCCCGCATCATCTCGGCGAGCCGCTGCTGCGCGGCCGGATCGGCGGACGCGCGCACCGCGTCCCGCAGGCCCGCGAACCGCTGACCGAGCACGTCGTCCCGGAGCTGGTCGAGAATCTGCTGGTACGAACGACGGGCGTCCTCGCTGGCCCACTGGTAGCCGGCCAGCTCCTCGACCGCACGGGCCGTGGAGCGGGGCAGATTGTCCAGCACCGACTCGGCGAACCGCGCGTCGTCGTCGTCGCGGCTCCGCAGCTCGTCACGTTCGGCGGCGAGAGCCTGGTCGAGCAGGGCCTGTGCGCGGGTCACCGCGCCGTCGAGGTCGCCGCGACGAAGCGCCTCGCGGCGCAGCCGTCGCGCCCGAGCCGCCAGGTCGTCCAGCCCGCCCCGCCCCTGCGGGCCACGGCGCAGCAGATCACGCAGCGCCTGCCGCAGGCTGCCGCCGGCCAGCACCTCGGCGCCGACCGCGTCCACCGCCTCACGCACGTCGTACGGGGGTGCCAGCGGATCGGGGCCGCCGTTCCACTGGCCGTACCGGAACCGGTTGCCGGCCACAGTCAGCCCCGGCCGCCGTAGACGGTGCGCCCGGACTCGGTGACGTCCTTGCCGAGCCGGCGGGTCAGGTGCAGCCCCTCCAGCACGAACTCCACGGCCGCGGCGGCCTCCTCCGGGGTGGGCGCGTCGCCCAGGCCGAGCCGGTCGAGCACCTTGGCCAGACCGGGCACCGTGCCCACCTGGCGCAGCAGCTCGGCGGAGCCGACCAGCTCGCCGGTCTCGATCGCCGTCCCGTCCTCGACGAGAGCCGTGAAACCGGACAGGTCGAGGCCGGCCAGGTGGGCGCGGAACGTCTCGGCGGTCGCGGTCCGCAGCAGGTGGGCCAGGATCTCGACCTCCCGTCCCTCCTCGCCGCTCTCGAACTCCACCTTGCCGCGCAGCGTGCTGGTCACCGACACCGCGTCACCAACGCGAGCCACCGCCGCCTCCGATGCAAGGAAGGGCACCTTGTTATCGCTTGCGGTTGTAGAGGGGGCCCCTCCTAACACGTCGGCGGAGGCGGCGAGCAAGCCGGCACGACGCAGCGCGGCACCGGCCACCGTCTCGGCGGCGGCGATCGCGAACCGGGCGGAGACTCCGGAGCGCGGGTCCACCGACGGGGATTCCCGCACCGCGCGGGCGAAGCGGGCCAGCACCTCCAGCACGTGCTCGGGGACGTCCGCGACCAGATCCGCCTCCTGGCGGATCAACGCCAGCTCCAACTCCAGGTCGACCGGGTAGTGGGTGCGGATCTCCGCGCCGAACCGGTCCTTGAGCGGCGTGATGATGCGACCCCGGTTGGTGTAGTCCTCAGGGTTGGCGCTGGCCACCAGGAGCAGGTCCAGCGGTAGCCGGAGTTGGTAGCCGCGGACCTGGATGTCGCGCTCCTCCAACACGTTGAGCAGCGCCACCTGGATGCGCTCGGCCAGGTCGGGCAGCTCGTTGACGGCGAAGATGCCACGGTTGGTACGCGGCACCAGCCCGAAGTGGATGGTCTCCGGGTCGCCGAGGGTGCGGCCCTGGGCGATCCGGATCGGGTCGACGTCACCGATCAGGTCGCCGACGCTGGTGTCCGGGGTGGCGAGCTTCTCGCCGTAGCGCATCGAGCGGTGCAGCCAGCCGATCGGCAGGTCGTCGCCGGCCTCGGCGACCTGGGCGACCGAGGCGGGGGTGAGCGGGCGCATCGGGTGTTCGTTGAGGACCGAGCCCGTGATGACGGGGGTCCACTCGTCGAGCAGCGAGCCCAGGGCGCGGATCAGTCGGGTCTTGCCCTGGCCGCGCTCGCCGAGCAGCACCATGTCGTGCCCGGCGAGCAGAGCACGCTCGACCTCGGGCAGGACGGTGTCGTCGTAGCCGACGATGCCGGGGAAACGGGTCTCGCCGGAGCGCATCCGGGCGAGGAGGTTGTCGCGGAGTTCCTGCTTGACGGTGCGGTACTGGTGACCGGCCGCCCGTAGCGCGCCGAGCGTGCCGGGCAGGTCGGCCGGTGGAACCGGGATTACCGGGGTAGGCGCAGTCACCCGAGTAACGCTAGCTCACATTTTCGGGGGCGCCTCCGGCTTCGGGTGGCACCCCCACGGCCACCCTCAGCCCTGGCCGCAGCGCCGGCAGGCGCCCCGGCGGCGCAGGTGGTACGCGTACGTGGCCGCGCCGAGCGCCACGCCCCACAGCGGCCAGAGCAGCATCGGCGCCCCGGTCAGGCTGGTCCCGCCGGTGAGCTCCCAGAACTGGGGGTTGCTGAGCAGGCCGAGGCTCGCCGCGGTGACGGAGATGGCGACCAGGGTCGCCGGCACCACGGCCAGCTTCACCGGCACCCGACGACCGGCGAGCCCGACCATCCAGCGGGGGAACGTTTCACCCCAACGCTGCACCAGCCCGAGGGTGAGGATCGCGCCGGCGGTGGCGAAGGCGGCCAGCCCGAACCCGGCCCAGACCAGCCCGCTGTCCTGCATCTCGGTCAGGAACTCCCGGGAGATGCCCAGCGGGATGCCCGCCGTCCAGGCGAACCGGATCGCCGCGTACGTCAGCGGGATGATCGCCGCGATGCCGGCGGCCCACCGACCCCAGCGGGCGGCGGCGGCCGGGGTGGTCCAGCCACGGTCGGTGCCGTCCCGCCCGCAGGAGACGCAGCTTGCGGCGGTACGGCGTTGCCAGGCGAGCACCGCCCCGGCCAGCAGCAGCCCGCCGAGCAGCGCGGCGAAGCGGCCGAACAGGGCCCAGTTGAAGATGTCGGAGTAGTCGACCGGCGGCCAGCCGAACGGCGCGCCGACGATCAGGATCGGCAGGTAGCCGAGGATGACCAGCACGCGGACGTCCGGCACGACCACGGCGAGCAGGAACACGACCGCCCAGCCGTAGCCGGCGAGCAGTGCCCGCAGCGGGCCGGGTGGCCGGACCGCTGGCCGGCTCATGGCGAGGGCGGCCACGGCGGCGGTCAGCAGGACTCCGGCGAAGAGCGGGGTGGCCACGTCCACCGGCACCAGGCGCAGCAGGCTGACGTCACCGCCGTGGAGGTCGTTCGGGCCGAACGGGTAGCCGGCGCCGGTGAGCGTGCCGAGCAGGGCGAGTACGCCCCACAGGCCGAGCCAACCGGCGGCGAGCGGGGCGAGCCGGTCGGGCCAGCGGGATTCGGTACGGGCTCGAAGGTCATTGATCGTCGTCATGCTCTCAGCCTCGACCGATCGGCGACCGGTTCCCTCCCGGGCGGCGGTGAACCCGCTCCCCCGGCCGAGGGAACGGCCGGGAGCCCTCGGCCGAGGGAACGGCCGGGAGCCCTCGGCCGGGGGATCAGCCGGACGGGGTGACGAAGCCGGACTCGTACGCGGCGATGACCGCCTGGGTACGGTCGCGGACGCCCAGCTTGGCCAGCACGTTGCCGACGTGCGTCTTGACCGTCTCCACCCCGACGACCAGGTGCGCGGCGATCTCCGGGTTGGACCGGCCGGTCGCCATCAGCCGCAGCACCTCGGCCTCCCGCTCGGTGAGGCGGGCGGCTTGCAGGCGGTCCCCGCCCACCGGCCCGTACGCCCCGACGAGCTGGCGGATCGCCGCCGGGAACAGCAGCGACTCCCCGGCCGCCACGACGCGGACCGCCTCGATGACCTCCGCCGGGCGGGCCCGCTTCAGCAGGAAGCCGGACGCGCCGGCGCGCAGCGCCTCGTAGACGTACTCGTCGTTGGCGAACGTGGTGATGACCAGCACCCGGGGCGGGTCGGCGGAGGTGGCCAGCAGGTGGCGGGTGGCCTGGATGCCGTCGATGCCGGGCATCCGCACGTCCATCAGCACCACGTCCGGGCGGTGCCGGGCGACCAGGGGCGGCACCTCGGCCCCGTCGGCGGCCTCGGCGAGCACTCGCAGGTCCGGTTGCACGTCGATGATGGCTCGCAGGCCGACCCGGATCAGCTCGTCGTCGTCGACGATCAGCACGCCGGTGGTCATCGGGCGTCCTCGTACGGCAGGCGGGCTCGGACGAGCCACCGGTCGCCGTCCGGGCCGACGGTGAGCCGGCCGCCGAGCAGCAGCACCCGTTCCCGGATGCCGTCCAGGCCCCGCCCGCCCCGACCCGGATCGGAGCGGCGCTGTCGGCCGAGGGCATTTTCCATCTCCAACTCCAGGGCATCGCGGTGCAGGTCGAGCCGCAGCGTCACCGGCCCGTGGCCGTGGCGGGCGGCGTTGGTCAGTCCCTCCTGGACGATGCGGTAACCCTCCCGGGAGACGACCGCGGGCACCGCCGCGGGATCGCCGGCGCGGCTGTCGTAGACCGTCAGCCCGGCCGCGCGGGCGTCGGTGACCAGCCGGTCCAGGTCGGCGAGCGTACGCTGTGGCGCCACCGAGGGCCGGCCGCCGCCGGTCTCGCGGAGCAGCCCCAGCACGTGGTCCAGCTCGTCCATCGCGGTCCGGCCGGCGTCCTCGATGGCGGTCAGCGCGCGCCGGACGAACTCCGGGTCGGTGTCCAGCACCTCACGGGCGGCGCCGGCCTGGAGGGTCGCCACGGTCAACGCGTGACCGACGGAGTCGTGCAGTTCGCGGGCCAGCCGGTTGCGTTCGGCGAGCCGGGTGGCCCGCGCCTCCAGGGCGGCGATCCGCTCGGCCTGGGCGGGTCCGAGCAGCACCGGGGCCATCGAGACGGCGAGCGCGCCGAGCCCGGCCACGGCGTAGCCGAGGCCCACCAGCAGGGCGACCCCAGCGAGGGTGAGCCAGCCGCTGTCCCGCCCGTCCAGCGGCCCGAACCGTTCCCGGCTGGTCAGCTCGTCGCCCACCCCGAACTGCTGCGCGATGAACGCGAGCGCCATCGGCAGGGCGCTGAACAGCGCGGTCATCACCAGCGCGCCGACGATGAGGTGCGTGGCGATCCAGAGTGCGCTGCGCAGGCGGCTCTCCCGGTCGCCCCGGTGTCCCGGGGCCGGGTCGGGCAGGTCGACGCCGAGCAGCGCCCGTACGGCGGCGATCTCCAGCGCCCGGCTGCCGTCCAGCAGCAGCGGCACCACGGCGATCAGCGCCGCGACCACCAGCAGGACGTACACCAGCGGGCGGGGGATCTCCGAGTCGGTGAGCATCTGCGCGAAGGTCACCGCGAGGACCCCGTACGGCAGGGCCA
This sequence comes from Micromonospora sp. NPDC049801, assembly GCF_040656575.1. Taxonomy (NCBI): domain Bacteria; kingdom Bacillati; phylum Actinomycetota; class Actinomycetes; order Micromonosporales; family Micromonosporaceae; genus Micromonospora; species Micromonospora sp. NPDC049801. Next base: position 251,775 of record NZ_JBFAMS010000009.1, read on the forward strand.
GCACGCCGCCGAGCAGCAGGTACACGCCGCGTCGCCAGGTGCTGCCGGCGACCAGCGGGGCCAGCGCCGCGCGGAGGGTCATCCGGTCATTCTGCTGGCGTGGACCGGGTGCGCGACTCCCCCGCAGCGGGGAGATCTCAGCGGTGGTCGGCCACGTACCCCTGCGGGTCCTTGTCGCGGAACGGCAGGTCACGGCCGTTCTTGTGCTCGCCGTAGAAGGTCAGCCAGCGCTGGCCCAGCTCGGCGCGCAGCTCGAAGCCGGCGTGCCGGCGGAAGTCGGGCAGCGCCTCGTCCTCCTCCTCGGCCAGGTGTTCACTGTTCTCCCGCCGGGCCGTGCCGACCGCCTCCCACCAGGGCTTCGAACCGACCGGGTGCAGTTTGGACTCGGCGATGGCGTCCCGGATCTTGTTGTGGTCGCCGATCGCGTCGGCGGTCTCGTCCTCGCCGTCGTCGCCGTGCTTGACCAGGTGCGGGTAGAGGATCGCCTCCTCCGCCTCGGCGTGGATGTCCAGGTGCAGGGCGAGGGCGTCCCAGATGGCCAGCAGTTCCTGCTCGTCGCGGGCGTCGTCGAGGCGGGCGAAGCCGCGCCGGAAGGCGGCGTGGTCGTCCAGGATCAGTGCGGTGATGTCGTCCACGTCGCTCACTTTCCGCGGTGCAGGGCCGGTCGTCGGGTCGAAACTACCCCGATGTCCGGCTTTCCACGCCCGATCTCGGGCAGGCCGGACCGGGGCTAGGCTCATGATCGTGACCTACCTCGCCGCGGAAGACCGCTACGACACCATGACCTACCGGCGCAGCGGACGCAGTGGCCTGCGGCTGCCCGCCGTCTCTCTCGGCCTGTGGCACAACTTCGGCCCGGACCGCCCGTACGAGCGCCAGCGGGACATCGTCCGGCGCGCGTTCGACCTCGGCGTCACCCACTTCGACCTGGCGAACAACTACGGCCCGCCGCCCGGCTCGGCGGAGGAGAACTTCGGCCGGATGCTCGCCACCGACCTGAAGGCGTACCGGGACGAGCTGGTCATCTCCAGCAAGGCCGGATATCTGATGTGGCCCGGCCCGTACGGCGAGTGGGGCTCGCGTAAGAACCTGATCTCGTCGTTGGACCAGTCGCTGGGCCGGATGGGCCTCGACTACGTCGACATCTTCTACTCGCACCGGTTCGACCCGGACACCCCGCTGGAGGAGACGATGGGCGCGCTGGACGCCATCGTCCGCTCCGGCAAGGCCCTCTACGTGGGCATCTCCAACTACAACTCGGAGCAGACCACGAGGGCCGCGGCGATCCTGCGCGACCTGGGCACGCCGCTGCTGATCAACCAGCCGTCGTACTCGATGCTCAACCGCTGGACCGAGGACGACGGCCTGCTCGACACGCTGGAGCAGGTCGGCGCCGGCTGCATCGCGTACAGCCCGCTCGCGCAGGGCCTGCTGACGGACCGCTACCTCAAGGGCATCCCGGCCGACTCGCGGGTGCGGACCAGCGTCTTTCTCAACGAGAGCGACCTCGGCGACGAGAAGATGGCCACCATCCGGGGGCTCGGCGCGGTCGCCGAGCGGCGCGGTCAGTCCCTGGCCCAGCTCGCGCTGGCCTGGGCGCTGCGCGACGCGCGGATGACCAGCCTCATCATCGGGGCGAGCAGCGTCGAGCAGTTGGAGACCAACGTCGCCGCCGTGCACAACCTCGACCTGGGCACCGAGGACCTGGCCGAGATCGACCGCCTGTTGGGCTGACCGCCGGATCGCGGGCGGGCCGGGTCACCAGATCCGGCGCCGCCCGGCCCGGTGGTTGCGCACCTCGCACCGTGGTCCCGTCGGCGCGACGGGGTCGCGTCGCCGTCGACCCACGCCGACCAGTACCGCCAGGACCAGCACGACGGCCGCGCCGGCCAGCACCGGCCACCGGCCGTCGAGGTCGCGCACCGACGCCACCGGCACGCCCGGGTCGGCCGCCGCCGCCACCGCCGACTCGCTGGCGACCGGCCGGCTCGCGGGGGTACGCGCCGACGCCTTCGCCGACGCGCGCGTCCCGGTCCCGCCCGGGGCCGCGAAGACCACGTCGGAGCAGGAGTAGTAGGTGTCCGGGGTGTTGGAGTTCTGCCAGATCGTGTAGATCAGGTGACGGCCGGTACGCCCCGTGGGCAGCCGACCGGCCAGTTGGTACGCGCCGGCCCGCACCGGCGGGTCGGTCCGCGTCAGGAACGGACGCGGCTCCAGATCTGCCCAGGTGAGCCGTTTACGCGGGTCGTAGTCGGGCGTGGTGACGTAGAGCCGGAAGGTGCCCCGGTGCTCGATGGTGGTCCGGTACCGGAAGGTGAACGTCACGCCGGTGGTCAACCGGGTGCTCGGCCAGTCGGTCCGGGGCAGGTCCAGCCCCTGGTACGCGGAGAGCCCTCCGCTGCACAGCTCCCCGTCCGGGATTCGTTCCCGGTCCCGACCGTTGATGGCCGCGACGCGTACGTTGTCCCATTCGCGCACCGCCGCGCCGGCCGCCACGGCCGCCCGGCAGGCGCTGGTCGACGCGTACCGGCCCTCGGGCCCACAGGCCGCCGCCCGGCTGACCGGGTCGGTGGGGGCGCCGTGCGCCCAGCCGGGCGCCGCGCCCAGCGGTGCCGCCGCCATGACGACGAGCACCACGACGAGCATCCGACGCACCCTCATGGCTTGAACCTCCCGCCACTGGTACGGGCGCGGGAGGTCAAAGGTTCGACGCCCGGGGCCTGGGAATCACGCGGCGGGCACCGGCGTTCCGATAACCGGTACGGATTTCAGGCCAGACCCCCAGGCCGAGGAGGCAGAGATGAAGGTACGTAGCTCGTTGCGTGCGCTCAAGCAGAAGCCCGGTTCGGTGGTGGTCCGTCGTCGCGGCCGGGTGGTCGTGGTGAACCGCGCGAACCCGCAGTGGAAGAGCCGCCAGGGCTGATACGCCTCTTAGCGGACATACAGTCGAGAACGCCCCGACCGGGACCATCCGGTCGGGGCGTTTCGCGTAGCCGTTCTCGACGAGCGGTGCGCGTGACTCGATGGCATCATCCCTCCTGATCAAGGATGTTCATCGATCGAGGGGGCGACGGTGCACGGACCAGACAGAACAGCGACCCGACGGCGTACACGACAGTTCACCGCCGGCGTGGTCGGCGTGTTGGCGGCCCTGGCGGCCGTGCCGGCACCCGCGTGGGCGGCCACCTGGTCGCCGATCCAGGTCGTGTCGGAGCCCGGCTGGAGCGGGCTGGACCAGCCCTTCGTGGCGGTCGACCGGCAGGGCGACTCGCTGCTCGCCTGGGCGGGCTGCGACAACAACGCGAGTAGCTGCAACGACCAGGTGAAGGCGCAGCTCGTCTCGGTCGACGGCACAGCCGGCCCGGTCCAGACGCTCTCGCCGCTCGGCGCGTCCGCCTTCTGGCCCAAGGTCGCGTCCGACGACGACGGCGACTCGGCCGTGGTGTGGACGCAGGACGGCCTCGTGGCCGGCCGGCGGGTGTCCGCCACCGGCGAGCTGGGTCCGCTGCAGATGATCGCCACGTGGCACGGGGTGAGTCCGGCCGTCGCGGTCGACCCGTCAGGGCTGGCGCTGGTCACCTGGACCGAGATCCGCGACGGCGCGTACACGACGAAGGCCCGCTACTTCGGCGCGGACAGCTCCCTCGGCCCCGAGCTGACCCTCGGTGTCGGCGTGGACCAGCCGGTAGTGGGCGTCGACCGCGCCGGGACCGCCGTCGTCGCCTGGACGGAGAGCTACGAGCGCGTCGTCGCGCGTCGGGTCCGCCCGGAGGGGGTCGCGCCGCTGCGCGTCATCGCCGGACGGGCCACCGATGTTAGGTACGCCAGCGTCTCGCTCGCCGTGGACCGGGACGGCGATGCGGTGATCAGCTACCGGTGGTCCAAGGCGGGTGAGCCGCCCCGCCTGCGGGCCCGGCACTACAGCCACGCCGACACGTTGGGCAGCGTCCTCAGCGTCTCGCCGGCCGCCCACGAGCTGAGCCTCTTCGACGAACTCGCCGGCGATCTCGACGGCGACGCGGTGCTGACCTGGGGCCGCTGGACTCCCGAGGGTATCCAGGTCTTCGCCCGCTCGATCTCCTCCACCGGAGTGCTCGGCACGGTCACCCGGCTCGGCGTCGGCGACTGGCCGAAGGTCGCCCTGGACGACGACGGCGACGGCCTGGTCACCTGGCAGGCTTGGGGCCCGGACGTCTCCACCACGCAGGTGCACGCCCGGACGGTCGGCCAGGACGGCACGTTCGGGGCGGACGAGATCATCGCCCCCGACGGGCGGTACGCGCAGCCGGCGTCCAGCCCGACCGGCCGCTTCTCGGTGATCTGGCAGAAGGCGTCCTACGAGTACGACATCCGGGCGCGCTTCGGCCAGTAGCCCGACGGCGAGACGCCCTGACCGCCGCCTCGGTCAGGGCGTCTCGCGCAACTCCGCTACCGGAGCTGTCGGAGTTGACTCTTGTCGGGTTTGCCGCTGGCGGCGAGCGGGACCCGGTCGATGACCGTGACGGTGCGCGGCACCGCGAGGTCGCCCACCTGTGCGGCCACGAGCTTGCGCAGCAGGTCCGGATCGGGTGTCCTCCCGGCCGCCGGCACCACGAAGGCGTGCACGGCCTCGCCGGTCGCCTCGTCCGAATCGCCGACGACGTACGCCTCGGCGATCGTGGGGTCAGCGGCGAGCGCCCGCTCCACCGCTCCAGCATGGACCAACTGCGCGTTGATGATGATCACGTCCCGGGTGCGCCCGAGCAGCCGCAGGTAACCGTCGGCGTCGAGTTCACCCAGGTCACGGGTCCGCACCCAGCCGTCCACGAACACCTCGGCCGATTCGTCCGGGTCCTGCCAGTACGACGATGCCTGCGCGGGTGTGCGGACGTAGATCTCCCCGTCGCGAAGAGCGACCTCCACGGCCGGGCGGCCGACCGTGGCGAGGGTGGCGGGGTCGGTCAGCATCTCGGCGGGGGTCACCATCGCGATCATCGACGTCTCGGTCTGGCCGTAGCCGTGGAAGAGCACCGGACCCAGCACGTCGAGCGCCTCGGCCAGTCGGCCCGGCGCGAGGGGCGAGCCGGAGACCATCAGCGCCCGCAGGTGACGCAGGTCCACCGGGTGGGAGCGCTGGTCCCGGATCAACTGGTGCAGCTTGCCGACCGTGATCACGCTCGCCGTGGCCCGGTGTTCGACCAGGGCGTCCGGGAAGACCGGCCGGGGCGCCACGACGAGGGTGCCGCCCGCCACGAGGGAGAGGATGCCGTACTCCAGCATCACCTGACTGGCCAGCGAGCCGAAGACCAGGTAGCGCTGCATCCGGGTGGCCAGTTCGGCGACGGCCGGGGGCCACCGGTCCGGGTACGGGACCCAGGACGCCGACATGGCGGCGTAGGTCTGGACCACGCCCTTCGGTGTTCCCGTGCTCCCACTGGTCCAGATGATCCGTGCGGGATCCTCGTCCCGTCCCGCCGCGACGAGTGCCAGCCCGTCGTCAGGCTGCTCGGTGAACGAGGCCAGCCGAGTCGGGTCGACCACGAGGGAGCCGGACAGTTGTGCCGGGCTCAGGTCCGCACGCCACCCGGACACCCGCGCGCCCACGGCGAAGGCGGCAACCGTGGCGGCGAAGGCCGCAGCGGTGACCGGCAGGTCGAGCGTGACACCCACGCCCGGCCCCGCGCCGCACGAGCGCAGCCCGGCCGCGATACGCCGGATCAGCCCCGCCATCTCCGACGCGGTCGTGACGACCGGCCCGTCCTCGAAGACCGGCCGGTCCCCGCCGGCGCTCAGGAGGTCCAGGACTGGTTGCGGCCAGACGTCAGCGGGCATCGGCGAGGACACCCTTGACGAAGACCTCAAGGGGCTGCTGATGCACGGTCGGCAGGTCCCAGGTGTTCTCCAGGTTCTCCGCCAGGTGGTGCTCGGCGACGACCTGCCCGTCGCGCCACACCCGCACCACCGGGTGGAGGTAGGTGGCGTCCTGGGCGGCCGTCGCGTCGTTCTCGGCCGGGCGCGGCACGGTGATGTCGAACGGGTCGACGTGGTCGTGGTCGGGGCCGTACTCGAGGGTGATCACGAGCGCGAACACGTCCGGCTCCGCGTCCCGCAGATAGGCGACCGGCACCTCCTGCCGGTAGCGGGCGGCCTCGCCCTCGACCGTGATCACGTCGCCGAGCACCGAGAACTGCTGCCACAGCGCCGAGGTCACGTTGATCCGGGCGATGATCGAGGCGGCGATCGCCTCCGGCGTCAGCGCGACCTGCCGGGACGGCCAGGGCTCACCGTGGTGCCGCTCGCGGATGATGTGGTGCAGTGCCCGGGTGGCGTAGCGGAAGCCGTGGATGAAGCCGTTCGTGGACTTCTTGAAGTCACGCTGCTGACTGAGGGTGCCGGCGAAGTAGAGGCCGGGAACGTTCACCGACTCGAAGGCCGGGGTCTGCGCCGGGAACCGATCGTTGATGACCAACTCCGGCCGGGCCGACTCGGCGAAGAGGGACGCGTCGAAGCGGAACCCGGTGCAGAGGATGATCCGGTCGTACTCGAGTTCGCGCAGATTCTCGACCGTCCGGGCGTACCGGAAGAGCACCCGGTACCCGCCGCCCTCCCGCTGACTGATCCGCTCCACCGTGCCGTCCAGGACGGCGTTCTGCGACTTCAACTGATAGGTGTCCAGGAAGTTGTTGTTCACCGCGCGCAGGTGACCGACGTAATGGGTCTGCCAGGCCAGCCTGATGGAGTGCGGTCCGGCGACATGAATCGTCGCGGCGGTCTCGATCAGCGCGTCAGCGGTCTCGAATGCCGAGTTGCCCTTACCGACGATCAACACCCGCTGGTTGACGAAATCGGCGGGGTCGACGCTCACCGTGTCGTAGCGCTCGACCAGTTCCACGCCCTCGATCGGCGGCACGTAGAGCTGGGAGACGCCGGTGGCGACGACGACTCTGCGGGCCTTGAAGACCTGGTCGCCGGCCTGCACCGTGAACACGTCACCGGTCTTCGACACCGCCGTTACCCAGGTGTCGTAACGGACGCGCAGACCTCGCGCGAAGTCGGCGAGATAACGCACCAGATCCTCAGCGGCGGGGAAGTAACGCGTGCTGTAGTTCTTGAACAGCAGCGCCGGATCGTCGGACAGCAGCGAGTTCCAGTCCGACCGTAGATTGAACTCGGGGTCCGCCGAGCCGGTCCACACCTTGTTGATCGAGATCAACTGGCGGTGCCGGGGATAGGTCTCGAAGAACATGCCCGGACGGGGGCCGCCCTCCAGCACCACATAGTCGTGACCGTCGCGCTCAAGCAGGGCCGCGAGCTGCAAACCCGCCGGTCCGGCTCCGATGATCAGGCAATCGTGCGTCATGCGGCGAAATGTACTGAGGCGATTTCAGAGCGTTCTGAGAAACTGTTTCTAGCATCCGGTTCCATGACGATTCAGGTGGATCTGGCAGCACCGCTGCGCCCCGCCGACCTGCGCCTCGCGGCCGGCCCGGTCACGCTCGTGATCAGCGACGAGGTGCGCGGCCGGGTGACGAGCGGCCGGACGTTCCTCGGCAAGGCACTCGGCGACGACCGGGCTATCTACGGCGCCACCACCGGATTCGGGGCGCTGGTGGGGTACGCGGGCCGAGCCGACCAACGCGACCAGGCCGACAACACTCTCGCCCACCTCGGCGCGGGTCAGGGACCCGACCTCGCCCCGGATGTCGTACGCGCGACGCTGCTGGTCCGCGCCTGGTCCCTGGCCCGGGGCGCGTCCGGGGTCTCGCCGCACGTGATCGACGCGCTCGCGGCCATGCTCGGCACGACGTTCACGCCGGCGATGCCCCGGCTCGGCTCGGTGGGCGCCAGCGGCGATCTGATCCCGCTCGGTGCCGCCGCCCAGGCGCTGCGCGGCCGTGGACACGCCTATGTGGACGGCGTCCGGATGCCTGCCGGGGACGCGCTGACGAAGGCCGGGCTGGAGCCGCTGCCGCTCGACGGCCGGGACGCGCTCGCGCTCGTCAACGGCACGTCGCTGACCACCGCGGCGCTGACCCTCGCCCTGGCCCGGGTCCGCACCGCGCACCGTGTGGTCCAGACGCTGACGTGCCTCCTCGCGGACCTGCTCGGCAGCGACCCGCAGTTCCTCGACCCCGCCCTGCTGGCCGCCTACGGCCACTCCGGCGCCATCGACGTCGGCGCCGCGATGCGGGCGACCTGTGCCGGGCTGCGGCCGTCCGGCAGCAGACCCCTGCAGGAGCCATACAGCATCCGCTGCGCGCCGCAGTTGCTCGGAGCGGCCGAGGACGCCCTGCGCTACGTGGACGGCGTCGTGGCGGCCGACCTCGGCGGGGTGAGCGACAACCCGCTGTTCTTTCCGGACGACGACAAGGTCGTGCACGGCGGTAACTTCTTCGGTCAGCCCGCCGCCTTCGCCGCCGACGTCCTGTCCATGGTGATCGCCCAGATCGGCAACCTCGCGGAGCGCCAGCTCGACCTGCTGGTGGATCCGGGTCGCAACGGCGGGCTGCCGCCGATGCTCGCGGCGGGGCCCGGTCAGCAGCACGGGCTACAGGGCGTCCAGCTCGCGTCGACGGCGCTCATCACCGAGATCAGACGGGACACCGTGCCCGCGAGCGCGCAGAGCCTCCCCACCAACCTGCACAACCAGGACGTCATCCCGCTCGGCACCCAGGCCGCGCTCCGCGCCCTGGACCAGGCGGAACTCCTGCGCCTGATCACCGGTTCGCTCGGACTGGGTCTGCGCCAGGCGGTGCATGTCGGAGCGCGCCGCCCGACGGCGGTGGGCTGCGACCGTGCTCTGCGGGCCCTGGAGGAGGCGATACCCCCGGTCGACCCGGACCGACCACTCGACGGGGACGTACGAACGGCGGTCGCGATTCTGGAAGAGCTTGAAAAATCTCTGATTTCCGACTCGTACGGTGAGCGCCGTGATGCTTGATTACCTGATCATCGGGGCCGGTCCGGCCGGTCTTCAGCTCGCCGCCCTGCTCGAAGCCGACGGCACGCGCGACTATCTGGTGCTGGAGGGCGCCGACGGGCCGGGGGCATTCTTCGCCACCTATCCGCGGCACCGGACACTCATCTCGATCAACAAGCCGCACACCGGCACGGACGATCCTGAGCTGAATCTGCGGCTCGACTGGAACTCCCTGCTCACCGACGATCCGGCGCTGCTGTTCACGCAGTACACCGAGCGGTACTTCCCGGATGCCGACGTGATGGTGCGTTACCTCGCGGACTTCGCCGCGAAGACGGGCGTCAAGGTCAGGTACGGCACCCGGGTGACCCGGGTGTCCAAGCACGACGACGTCTTCACGGTCGAGGCCGGCGAGCGGCGCTGGGAGGCCCGCGCGGTGATCGTCGCCACCGGCGTCTCGAAGACCTACGAGCCGGACATCGCCGGATTCGAGCTGGCCGAGGGGTACGACGTGATGAGCGTCGAGCCGCGTGACTATCTCGACCAGAAGGTCCTCATCATCGGCAAGGGCAACTCCGCCTTCGAGACCGCCGACAGCCTCATGGAGACCACGACACTGATCCACGTCGCAGGGCCCAGCTCGGTCCGGATGGCGTGGCGTACCCACTACGTCGGGCACCTGCGCGCGGTGAACAACAACTTCCTGGACACCTATCAGCTCAAGTCCGCGAACGCGATCCTCGACGGCACGATCAAGAGCATCGAGCGCGACGGTACGGGGTACAAAGTCACGTTCAGCTTCTCCCGGGCCAACGAGGTCGTGAAGGAACTGCACTACGACCGGGTGCTGGCGTGTACCGGATTCCGGTTCGATGCCTCGATCTTCGATTCCTCGGCCCGACCCCAGCTCGCCATCAGGGACCGATTCCCGGCCCAGACCGAAGCGTGGGAGTCGGTGAACGTGCCGGGGCTGTTCTTCGCCGGGACGATCTCGCAGGTACGCGACTTCAAGAAGTCCACGAGCGGTTTCGTGCACGGCTTCCGCTACGCCGTACGCGCTCTGCACCGGATCCTCTCCCGCCGGTACGACGCCACGGACTGGCCGTCGGACAGGCTCGCCGCCGAGCCGGCGGCCATGACCGCGGCCGTCATCGCAAGGGTCAACCGCAGCTCGGCCCTGTGGCAGCAGTTCGGGTTCCTCGCCGACGTGCTCACCGTCGCCGGAGACGAGGCCCGGTACCACGAGGAGGTGCCGGTGGACTACCTCGTGTCGACGGGCCTGCACACCGCCGACCACGAGTACGACCAGGCATTCGTCGTCACGCTGGAGTACGGGCCCGACCACGACCAGGTCGACCCGTTCGACATCACCGTGTCCCGGGTCGCCCAGGATGTCGTGGGGCAGGCGCACGACGCGGCGTACCTGCACCCGGTGGTCCGTTACCACCGCGATGGCCAGTTGATCAGCACCCACCACCTTGCCGAGAACCTGGAGAACCGGTGGGATCGGCCGGACGTCCACGTTGGGCCACTCGAGGAGTTCCTCCGCCGTTGCCTGTCCGGTGCCGAGGGCTGACATGGACCCCGTCCACCAGGACTTCTTCGAGGGCGGCGCCGGGCGGGAGCGCACCCTGGCCGGCAACGAGGAGGCCTTCGCGCGACGGTGGCTCGTGCCCCGGGTGCTCCGGGCGACCGGCGAGCGCGACCTGCGGACCACGGTGGCCGGTACGTCGCTGGCCGCACCGGTGCTGGTCGCTCCGACGGCCTTCCATCGGCTCGCGCATCCCGAGGGCGAGGTGGCCACCGCGCGGGGGGCTGCGGCGGCCGGCACGGCGATGGTGGTGAGCATGGCCGCCACCCAACCGGTCGAGAAGATCGCGGCGGCCGGCGGGACGCTGTGGTTCCAGCTGTACCCGCAACCCGACCTCGACTTCACGGAGTACGTGGTCAAGCGCGCCGAATCGGCGGGCTGCCAGGCGCTGGTGGTGACCGTGGACTCTCCGGTGTTCGGAAGGCGCGAGCGTGACCAACGCAACGGCTTCACGGACCTGCCGCCCGGCTACGCCTGCGAGAACATGCGCGACGCGACAGGGCGGGTGCGTTCGATCGCGATGGACGCGACGGCGGGGTGGGACCGGATCGGGTGGCTGCGCGGTGTCACGGGACTACCGATCCTGCTCAAAGGAATCCTGCATCCCGCGGACGCCCGCCTCGCGGTCCAGCACGGTGCCGCCGGTGTGATCGTGTCCAACCACGGCGGACGACAGCTCGACGGGACGGTTCCCACGCTCGACGCGCTGCCCGCGGTGGTGGCAGCCGTGCAGGGGCAGCTTCCGGTGCTGCTCGACGGGGGTGTGCGCGGCGGCACCGACGTGGTGGTCGCGCTGGCGCTCGGAGCGCGGGCGGTGCTGGTGGGGCGGCCGGTGGTGCGGGGGCTCGCGGCGGCCGGGTCGGTGGGCGTACGGGAGGTGCTCGAACGGATCACAGGCGAGCTGGATCATGCCCTCGCCCTGGCCGGAGCGCGGCGACCGGCCGACCTGACGCCGGATGTGGTGGTGACCCGGTGAAGGCCGTGGTCGACCTCCGAGAGTGGATCTTCCAACGGGTCAATGGGACCGAGGGCGTTCCCATCCCCGGGCCGCTGGTGGGGCCGGAGGACTTCGAGCGGGTCTACGGCGACCCGGCCGCCGACGGGCGCAGCCGCGGGGCGGGCCTGTCGGACCTGTTCTGGTACTGGCTCGCGCCCGGCCCGCACATGCATCAGGAGCACCTTGAGCCCGGTGAGCGGTACAAGACGGTCGCGCGGACGACACGTCAGGTGCTGGCCGTCCCCCACCCGCGCTCCGACGAACTGGCGACGGCCGCGACCCGGCGGATCCTCGACGCTCTTCCGACCGACCGGATCAGCCACGTACGGCTCCGGGACCTGATGATGCCGATCTGGGCCGAGGTCTCGTACGAGCTGGTGTTCGGCGCGGCCTGCCCGCGCGAGGTGCGGGACCTCGTCGTGGCGAACGCGGACGACGTGGTCACCGCGCTGAAGGGGATGGGTCTGCGGCACATGTCCCGGCGGGATCGGCTGACCCGCTACCTGCTGGACCGGATCGACGCGGGGACGTGCCCGGTCGTGCTGCCGCCGCCCTTCACCGCCCTGGAGACCGCCTGGTACCTGCAGGGCGCATTCTTCAACACGGCCGTGGTGCAGATGTCGGAGGCCATGACACACATCCTGCTGTGCGCCCGGTCCGTCGAGGACACGTCGGACGACTCCCTCGACCGGATCATCGACGAGACGCTCCGCGTGTATCCGCTGTTCGGTATCGCACACCGGATCACCTCCGGACCGATCACCGTGGGAGATCACGCCCTCCCCACCGGGTCGGTGCTGCTCTTCAACTACCCGGCGTACCAACGCACCGGTCCCGCCGCCGACGACGAGTTCGACCCGGACCGCTGGCTGTCGTTGCGTCGGCAGGACGCGCACTTCATCCCGTACGGCGTGAACGCCAACCGGGCCTGTCCAGCGCGCGGCGCGGCACCGGTCCAGCTCCGCGCGGCGACCCGGGAGGTGCTACGGCGCTTCTCGGTCAGCTCGTCGGCAGCGCACACCCGGTCGCTGCCCAGTCGCGGTCCGGCGTACCTGACGCCCCGGGGCCTTCCGGGGCCCGGCCGCAAGCGGCTCGCTCTCATGCGGCAGCGCGACCGGCTCTTCGACGTGGGCCGCTCGGTGAAGCAACTGGTCTGCGGGACGTGGATGGTCGTCGACGCCCGACGACAGAAATTGTGCACCCGATTCTTCGAGGAGGTCGGCTCGTGACGCCCACTCAACTCGCCCCGCGGTTCTTCATCGCGGTCGCGGTCATCCTGCTCTTCTGCAAGCTGGTCGCCTGGCTCCTCGGCAAGGTGGGCCAGCCCGCCGTCGTGAGCGAGATGCTCGCCGGGGTGCTGCTCGGCCCGTCGCTGCTCGGCCTGCTCTGGCCGGGCGCGCAGGCCGCGCTCTTTCCCGCGCCGCTGCTGCCGATCCTGTACGTGGTCGGCCAGGTCGGCCTGGTGCTGTTCATGTTCCAGGCCGGATACGCCTTCACCTCCCACCGGCTGAACAATCTCGCCGGCACGGCGGGAGCGGTGTCGCTCGCGGGTGTCACCGCGCCGCTGGTGTTGGGCATCCTGCTGGTCCTGGGCGTGGCGGGCTTCGTACCGATCCGTGCGGACGACGTGTCGCTCGGCGTGTCCGCGGCGTTCGTCGGCGTGGCACTGGCGATCACGGCCTTTCCGATGCTTGCCCGGATAATCACCGAGCGCGGCCAGACCGGTACCCGGCATGGGATGCTCGCCCTGGCCAGCGGCGCGATCGACGACATGGTCGCGTGGATCATGCTGGCGGTGGTGCTGGCGTTCGCCTCGGGCGAAGCCGGCCCGGCCCTGGTCACCGCGGGTGGCGCGGTGCTGTTCGGGGTGGCGCTGTGGCTGGGTGGGCGGCGGGTGACCGGCTACGTGATGGGGTTCCCGGGCGACCGCGCGCGGCTGCTCGGCACGGTCGCGCTGCTCTTCCTGGTCGCCTGGTACACCGACGAGATCGGGCTCTACGCGGTCTTCGGCGCCTTCGCGGTCGGCGTGGTGATGCCGCGCTCCGAGCAGACCGACAAGGTGGTCGACACGCTGTCGCCGATCGCCGCGACGGTGTTCCTGCCGCTGTTCTTCACCTACTCCGGGCTGCGCACCGAGTTCGCGCTGCTGGGCAATCCCGCCGTCCTCGGATTCGCCGCCGCGTGTGTGGCCGTGGCGATCGCCGGCAAGTACGGCGCCTGCTGGGCCGCGGCCCGGATGCGCGGTGAGCCGAACGGGGTCGCCCTGCGCGTCGGCGCCCTGATGAACGCCCGTGGCCTGATGCAGCTGATCGCGCTCAACGTGGGTCTGGAGGCGGGCATCGTCAACCCGTCGCTCTTCACGGTGTTGGTGCTGGTCGCGCTCATCACGACGCTGATGACGACACCGCTGCTGAGCTGGATCGAGCGGCGCGAGGCCCGCACTCGCGCCGCTGCGCCCTCGCTCGTCACCGCCGGAACCCCGTAGATTGTTGTTTGCGACGACAAGTTTTCCGAGACATAGAGACATCTCGATCTGCCGGTGTCACTATCTATACATGAATCGACTCCTGCTCGTCGAGGACGACTCGGAGCTACGCGGGATGGTGGCCGAGACGCTGACCGGCGAGGGATACGTCGTCGACCAGGCCCCCGACGGCCAGCGCGGTCTGCACCTGGGGCTCACCCGGCCGTACGACGTGATGGTGATCGACCGACGCCTACCCGCCCTCGACGGGCTGGACCTGGTCGTGCGGCTGCGCTCCCGGGCGGTGGCCGCCCGGGCGCTGCTGCTGACCGCGCTCGGCACCATCGAGGACCGGGTCGCCGGCCTCGACGCGGGCGCCGACGACTACCTCACGAAGCCCTTCGACCTGGACGAGCTGAGCGCCCGAATCCGGGCACTCTGCCGCCGGACCACCGACTCCACCGAGGTGCTGCGATTCGGGTCGGGCCAGCTCGACCTCTCCGCCCGCGACGCCGTCCTGCCCGACGGCACCCGGGTCGCCCTCTCCGCACGCGAGTTCGAGTTGCTCCGGGTGCTCGCGGCCCGGCCGCTCACCGTCCACTCCCGCTCCGAGTTGCGCAGCCGGGTCTTCGACGAGGCCGCCGCGGCGTCCCTGGTCGACACGTACGTCTACTACCTGCGCCGCAAGCTCGGCCGCTCGGTGATCCGGACCGTCCACGGTCTCGGCTACAAGCTGGGGACCCTGTGAGTTTCGAGGACACCATGCTGCGCCGGGCCAGGGCTCGGGTCAGCCTGCTCGTCGGACTCACGATGACGGCGCTACTCGCCCTGGGCGCCGCCATCTCCTACGTCGCTCTGCTGCACAACCAGCACGAACAGATCGAACGCGAGCTCAGCTACGGCGTGGTCCACGGCACCATCAACGGACCGCCGGCCTGCAGCTGGATCATCCTGTCCGACGGCGGCCGCATCGACCTGGGCCGGAACCCGCCCCCGCCGGGCTTCCCCCTGCGGTCCGCCATCGACGCGGCGGCCCTCGACGGCCAGGTCCACAGCGACAAGGTCGACCGCAACGGCACGACCTACTACGTCCGCACCCAGCCCCGCGGCACGGGAGTCGTGCAAGCGGTGTTCGACGCGCGTTTCCAGCTCTCCGACCGGCGTCACCTGCTCGCCGCCTTCCTCCTCGCCGCGATCGTCGGCCTCGCCGCGGCAGCGCTCACGGGCATCGCCGTGGGCCGCCGAGCCGTGGCGCCGCTCGCCGAGGCGCTCGGCCGGCAACGCCGGTTCGTCGCCGACGCCAGCCACGAGTTGCGCACCCCCATCGCTCAGGTACACACCCGCGCCCAGATCCTGGCCCGCCGCGCCGGCGCCGACCGTGCCGACTACGACCGCCTGATCGAGACCACCGGCCGGCTCGGTGAGATCGTCGACGAGCTCCTGCTCTCTGCCCGCCTCGCCGCCACCCCGGTCGACCGGCACCCCGCCGAGCCCGTCAACCTGGCCCTCCTCACCGCCCAGGCCGTCGACTGCGAGGCCGACCGCGCCGGGGAGCAGGGCGTCCAACTGCACATGACCGTCCCGGACACCCCGGTTCTCGTCTGCGGCATCGCCTCGGCCCTGCGCCGCGTGGTCGGCGAACTGCTCGCCAACGCCCTCACCCACACCCCGACCGGCGGTCGCATCGACGTCGCACTGCACACCTCGCGCCGGGGCGCGGACCTGGTGGTCATGGACAGCGGAGCCGGCTTCGACCCCGCCGACGCGTCACACCTCTTCGACCGTTTCCACCGCGGCGCCGGGGCCGCGGACCGCCGCTTCGGTCTGGGCCTGGCCCTGGTGAAGGAGGTGGTCACCAGCCACGGCGGGACGATCTCCACCGACAGCCGGCCCGGCGCCGGGGCGACCTTCATCGTCCGGCTACCGACAGTTCCGCCGCAGACTCCCCTGAGCGCCCCGATCGGGCGAGGTACCACGCGAAACAGCTCAGCGGCCTGATCGGTATCCCCGACCAAGCCGCTGAGCTGCACAAACAAGGGTGGAGCCGAGGGGACTCGAACCCCTGACCCCCACACTGCCAGTGTGGTGCGCTACCAGCTGCGCCACGGCCCCTTGCCTCGCCCCGGTCGCCCGGGCACTGGGAAACTATACACAGACCCGCCCGCATGGTCATCTCGCGGGGTCCCCACCGGGGCGGGGTCAGTTCAGCGCCACGTCCGGCGGGAAGTGGGCGACGGCGGCCATCATCCCGCCCTGCCGGCGCAGCACCATCGGCCACAGGTCGTCGGGGCGGTCGACGAAGGCGTCGCCGGGCAGGGCGTCCAGCACAAACCAGGACCCGTCGGCGATCTCCTGCTCCAACTGGCCGCTGCCCCAGCCGGAGTAGCCGGCGAACACCCGGATGCCTCCGATGCTCTCGCGCAGCTTCTCCGGGTCGACGGAGAGGTCGATCGTGCCGACCGCCCCGGACACCTGGTGGAAGCCCTTGAGTCGCCGTAGCGGCTGCCGCATCCGGGCCAGGCAGATCGCCGAGTCGGGTTGCACCGGGCCGCCCTCGAAGAGCACCGCCGGGTGGCGAGCCAGGTCGCTCCAGTCGCCCAGCACCTCGGCCACCGGCACCTCGGTCGCCCGGTTCAGGACGACGCCGAGCGCGCCGCCCGGCTCGTGGGCGACCAGCAGCACCACCGTACGGTCGAAGTTCGGGTCCTTGAGCGCCGGAGTCGCGACCAGCAGCCGCCCGGTCATCAACTCCATCGCTCGTCCGCCGATCGCCTGGCCCTCTCCCTGCATCCCACCTACCCGTCAGCCGTGAGCCCGCACCCGGGATCCGTCATCCGCCGCCTCCGCACGGTGCATCGGTATCAGCCGCGCTGTCAACGCCATGCCTGGCACCATAGCCTGCGTCCCGGGCGCTGGCTAAGGTCTGAGCGGCGGGTGATCGGACAGTTGCGACGGAGGTTCTATGGCACCGACGGCGGACCTCGCGGTGATCGGCGGCTCGGGGCTGTACGCGCTCCTCGACGGCACCCCCCATGAGCTGGGCACCCCTTACGGCCCACCGTCGGACGCGGTGACCATCGCGGAGGTGGCCGGGCGACGGGTCGCGTTCCTGCCCCGGCACGGTTCCGACCACCGGTTCCCACCGCACCGAATCCCGTACCGGGCCAACCTGTGGGCGCTGCGCTCGCTCGGCGTACGACAGGTGTTGGCGCCGTGCGCGGTCGGCGGGCTACGCCCGGAGCTGGGCCCGGGCACGTTCGTGGTGCCGGACCAACTCGTCGACCGCACCAGCGGACGGGTGCAGACCTACTACGACGAGGGCGCGGTGCACGTGCCGTTCGCCGACCCGTACTGCCCGAAGGGCCGGCACGCCCTGCTCACGGCGGCGGCCGGGCGGGACGTCACGGCGGTGGACGGCGGGACCGTGGTGGTGGTCGAGGGCCCCCGGTTCTCCACCCGTGCCGAGTCCCGCTGGTACGCGTCGATCGGCGGCACTGTCGTCAACATGACTGGCCACCCGGAGGCGGTGCTCGCCCGGGAGATGGCGCTCTGCTACTCCTCCATCGCGCTGATCACCGACCTGGACGCCGGGGTGCAGGCGGGCGAGACGGTGACCCAGGAGGAGGTGTTCCGGGTGTTCGCGGCCAACACCGACCGGCTGCGGGACGTGCTGCTGGACGCGTTGGCCGCGCTCCCCGCCGAGCAGGACTGCGCGTGTGGTCGGGCGTTGGACGGCATCAAACTGCCCTTCACGCTCCCCTGAGCGCTCCCGGACGACCTCCCCGGACGCCGGAAAAGCCCGAAAGGTCTGTCACATCCCGATAGATTCGGCTGATCGGGAGGGCGGCCCACGGTCGCCCCTGCGCGCGAGCGGAGGCAGGCGACGATGGCAACGGTCCGGGACGCGACGTACGACGTGCTCCGCACCCTGGGCATGACCACCGTCTTCGGCAACCCCGGCTCCACCGAGGAGCCGTTCCTGCAGGACTTCCCGGCCGACTTCCACTACGTCCACGCGCTGCACGAGGCCACGGCCGTGGCGATGGCCGACGGGTACGCCCAGGCCGCCGGCCGGCCCGCGCACGTCAACCTGCACACCGCGCCGGGCATGGGCAACGGGATGGGCAACCTGGTGACCGCCTGGCACAACAAGACGCCACTGATCGTCACCGCCGGTCAGCAGACCCGGGAGATGCTGCTGCTGGAGCCCCGGCTGACCAACCGACGGGCCGTCGAGCTGCCCGAGCCGTACGTCAAGTGGAGCTACGAGCCGGTCCGCGCGCAGGACATCCCGGCGGCGCTGCTGCGGGCGTACGCGACCGCCGTACAGCCCCCGGTCGGTCCGGTCTTCCTCTCCCTGCCGATGGACGACTGGGCCAAGCCCGCCGAGACGCCGCCCGCGGCGCGCTCGGTGGCGACCCGCTTCGGGCCGGACCCGCAGCGGTTGGAGATGTTCGCCCGGGTGCTGGCCGACAGCCGCGACCCGGTCCTGGTGTTCGGCCCCGGCGTGGACCGCTCCGGCAGTTGGCCGGCGGCCGTCGCGCTGGCCGAGCGACTTGCCGCACCGGTCTGGTCGGCACCGGCACCGGAGCGGGCCGTCTTTCCGGAGGACCACCCACAGTTCCGGGGCGTCCTGCCGTTCGCCATCGGGCCGCTCGCCGAGGCGCTGCACGGGCACGACACCGTCCTGGTCGTCGGCGCCCCGGTGTTCCGCTACTACCCGCACGTGCCGGGCAACCACCTGCCGGAGGGCGCCCGGCTGCTGCACGTCACGGACGACCCGGACGAGGCCGCCCGAGCCCCGGTCGGGGACAGCCTGCTCAGCGACCCCGGACTGGCCCTCACCGCCCTGCTCGACCTGGTGCCGGCCGCCGGCCGGCAGCCGCCGGCACCCCGGGCCGTCCCGCCGCCGCCGGCGGTCACCGTGCCGCTGAGCGCCGACGCGATGTTCGCCGCGCTGGCCGCGCACTGGCCGGCCGACGGCGTGCTGGTCCAGGAGTCACCGTCCAACCTGGCCGCGCTGCGCCGCAACCTGCGCATCACCCGACCGGCGTCGTACTTCACGATGGCCAGCGGCGGCCTCGGCTACGGCCTGCCGGCCGCGATCGGGGTGGCCCTGGCCGAACGGGACACCGGGCGCGGCCGGCCGGTGGTCGCGGTGATCGGCGACGGCTCGTTCCACTACTCCGTACAGGCGCTCTGGACCGCCGCGCGCCTGTCCCTGCCCGTCGTGGTCGTCGTGCCGATCAATCAGCAGTACGCGATCCTCAAGGCGTTCGCCGAGCTGAAGGACACACCGGGGGTGCCCGGGCTGGACCTGCCGGGCTTGGACGTCACGGCCATCGCGGCCGGCTACGGCTGCGCCACCGAGGTGGTGCGAACCCCCGACGAGTTCGGCGCGGCCCTCGCGGCCGGGCTGCGCGCCGGGGGTCCCACCGTACTGCCGGTGCCGATCAGCACCGACGTGCCCACGATCCTCTGACCGGCGTACGGGGCGTCGTCACCGCGGGGCGATCGACAGCGGAGCGCCGTTGACGACATCCAGCACGGGCCGTGCCCCCAGCGGCGCGTCCAGGGTGACGGTGACCGGCTGCAGCTTGAGCATGGCGTTGCAGACGCCGGTGGAGCGGGTGACCGTGCCGCCGACCACCACCACGTCCGGCCGTTCCGACACCAGCGGGCTGATGCCCGTGTCACAGGAGCCGACGCCGAGGCGGACGGTCAGTCGTGCGCCGTCCACCGCCACGAGGTCCTGTGCGGCGACCACCCCGTCCGGTGGCGGCTGCGTCGGTGGGGACACCGAGGGGACCGGTGTGACCGCCGTCGGCGCGACGGCGAGCTGGGCCACCGGGGTGGCCAACTCCTCCACCGTGAACAGCCACGCCGGGACCTGCGCCTCGCCCCGACTCGTACGGACGGGCACGGTGCCGAGGGTCACCCCGGTGACGGTCAGCGGGAGGCAGGCCGTCTGCGTCGTGCTGGTGGCCCAACCGTCCGGCCCGGGCTCGACCGTGGGACCGCCGGGGGTCGGTAGTCCGGGCCGCTTCGGCCGACCCGGGCAGGGCAACGGGTCACCCTGGGCGAGTTGCCGGTACGCCTCGGCGGCGCTGATGAGCGGCAGGGTCAACCGGCCGTCCGGGAAACGGATCTCGCCACTGACACCGGTCGACGGGATGGCGACCTGCGCGCGGTACCAGCCGGATCGGAAGGCCGTCTCGGTGTCCGGGGTGAAACGCGGATCGCCGGTGAGCACGGTCGGGGCCTGGAGAGGGACGTACCCGTCAATCCAACCGGGACCGGGCCGCCAGGCCGCAGCGACCGCGGCGGCCCGGTCGTCGAACGCACGGTGGGTCGACGCGGTGGGGCCGACGGCGGAATCGGCGGCGGGGCCGAGGCCGGGCGTGGCGCAGGCCACCATGGACAGCAGGGGCAGAACGAGCAGCAGGACCGGTCGACGCATGCCGGGTTCGACGGTGCCGCCGCGGCGTCGGTTCCGGCGTCGGCTCAGGTCTCGCCACCCAGATCCGTCTGGTACGCCTGCCACAGCAGGTTCGCGCCACGACGCCGGTGCCGGGCGAGCGCCCCCAGCAGGTGACCCGTGAAGTGGCGTAGCTCGTCGGGGCTGGCCTCGGGCCGTTCCGCGACCCGCTGCACGGCCAGGATCGCGGCGACGATCGCGGCGTGCTCCCGGGTCAGCAGCCGGATGCCGTGGTCGAGGCGGGGCGAGTGGGTGAGCAGTTCCCGATAGAGGCCGGCCGACCCCTCGGTGACCCGCACGTGCTCGGCGAAGTCCCGCCGGACCGGACGCAGGCGCAGCAGCACGGTATCGCGCCAACGAGGTTCGGTCGTTACGACGGCGACGGCCCGGGTCAGGGCGTGCAGGTCGGCGGCGAGCCCGGCGGAAAGCGGCCCGGCGGCGAGGTCGGACGGATGCGGACGGGTCGCGCCCGACGGCTGCTGGACTCCACCGGTGACCATGGCACCTCCCGCGCCGCTACCCCGTACCGTGATGGTGAACCCGCCCGTTCGCCCTGTCCAGGGTCCTTCTGGTGCTCATCCACCTCATCAGTCACAACGCCCACTCGTGGCCCAGGGGTCGCGGATGCCGCAGCGCCGGCACCGGTCGCGGCAGCTCAGGCGTCCGCCAGTCGGCACAGTTGGGCGGCGACGGCGCGAGCGTCGGGTGCAGCCTCGGGCCCACCCGCGACGAACGCGTCAGCCAGCGCGCGCAGCTCGGACGGCGGCAGGACCGGCAGACCCATGCCCCGAAGCGGGATCGTAGCCCGCTGCCCGCTGACCCGATCGGTGACGACGATGGCCGAAGGACCACCATGGCCCTCCGGGTCGCGGTACGGCCCGGGGTCGACGCGTACGTTGGCGAGATCGACGGTTCGGCTGCGCAGCGCACCTCGCACGTGCACCCGGCTCCCGTCCAACCACGCGGCCGTCCGCAGCACCCGCAGCACCAGGTAGACACCGAGCAGGACGAACGGGAGCCCACACAGCCCGAGGAACAGCCCCCGCCCCGACCCGCCTCCGGATTCCCGCAGCGCGGGCGGCAGCATGCCGGGCGGCAGATCGCGGGCCTCCTCGTAGGTGGCGAACCCGTCCCCGGGGCCGGTGAGGCGACGCAGCAGCCCGCCGGCGATCACCGGCCCCAGCACGAATGCCACCCCGACCGCCGCGACGAGCACCCCCGTCACCACCGCGAGCGTGCGTTGACCGGCTGACGCGCCGACCGACAGACGCAGTCCCTGGTTCGCCACAGCCGCAGCGTAGGCGGCGAAGCCCCACTCGTCACATACGACGATGCGCCCCGGCCGGTGGGCCGGGGCGCATCGTTTCGAGGTGGTGGAGGTGCCGGGAATCGAACCCGGGTCCTTCGCCGGTTTGTCAGGGCTTCTCCGAGCGCAGCTCGCTGTGCCTCTACTCGGCCCCACCGCTCACGCGAGCAAGTTGGTGTGACGGGCCCAGTCGCTGATTGATCTCGCCGCACGGACCCCGCGACCGGGTCCGATTGGCCAGCCTTCTAGCTGATGCCGGCTACTGGGACGAAGGCGTTCCCAGGCCGACAGACTTAGCTACTCGCCTCAGGCGGCGAGAGCGAAGTCAGCGCGAGTGTTCTTGGCGCTTATAAGTTTCCGACGACCGATTCTCGAGACGACGTCGGCTTCCTCGGCTCGCTTCCCCTGTCGCTGCGTACGAAGTCGAAACCAGTCACCCCCTCGACAGGCCACCGATGTGGTGGCACTGACAAGCCTAACGCCTGCCGCAACCGCTTTCATCCCGAGCCCCGGGGCGGCACGCCGACCCGGACAAACAGGATGAACTAGTCGTCCATTCCCTTGCCGCGTCGACCGGACACCCGGGCGATCTCCCGGTCCGCGTCCCGCTTGGCGAGGTCCTGCCGCTTGTCGTACGACTTCTTGCCCTTGGCCAGGGCGATCTCCACCTTGGCCCAACCGTCGGAGAAGTAGACCTGCAACGGGACGATGGTCAGACCGCCCTCCCGGGTCTTGCCGACCAGCTTGTCGATCTCGCCACGGTTGAGCAGCAGCTTGCGGGTACGCCGGGGCTCGTGGTTGGTCCAGGTGCCCTGGGTGTACTCCGGGATGTGCATCGCGTGCAGGTACAGCTCGCCGTCGCGCTCCTGGGCGAACGCGTCGACCAGCGACGCCCGCCCGGCCCGCAGCGACTTGACCTCGGTGCCGGTCAACGCCATGCCCGCCTCGTACGTGTCGAGGATCGCGTAGTCGTGGCGCGCCTTCTTGTTGGAGGCGACCACCTTGCGCCCCTTCTCCCGTGGCATCGGCGCCACCCCCTTCCCTGGTTCGTCCGACCGCGGGTCACCCCGGCCGGACAACCGATCATGCTACCGGAGTAACAAGGACCCTCCCGCGCCGTTTATTTCCGGCCGCGGGAGGGTCCTTGTCAGACGACGAACTCGACTAGGTCCTGTTTCATAAGGGCGGTCGAGCCGAGGCGGAGTCCGGGCGGCGATCCGGCAAGGCGCGGTGGTGTCCGGATACCGGTGTCGCGGTGCACGAGTACGGCGACGGGGTCATCAGCGAGACGCTGCCCGGAGG
>NZ_JBFAMS010000010.1:0-100720 GCF_040656575.1 Micromonospora sp. NPDC049801
CGTGCTCCTCTGCTTCATCGGGGGATACGCACTCGGCACACGGGGGTGTGCCGGACGGAAGTTCTTGGGGATCGGCCCGGCGACCCGGCGGGGCCCTGCTCGGGGGTGTCCCGGAGGGTCGTGCAACGGTCCGGGCCAGCGGATCATTCCCGCCGGGGAACCGGGTACGGCCGGTGGTGCTCGGCCGTGCGGGGATGTAACGACGCCGACCCGGCGGGTGTTCCCGGCGGCCGGGGCTGCGACCCGGGGGTCGCGACGGCGTGCCAGGTATAACGACCCCGCCCGGCCCGCGATTCCGCCCGCTCGGTGTCACCGACCACAGCATGCCGACGGCCCAAACCCGAACAGACATCGCATCCGTGACGCCGTGCACGGGCCCCACCGGCGTGATCGTCACCAGAGCGCCGATCTGGGGGCGTCCGCGCAGAGGGACGCCCCCACATCATCGCCCGGAGTGGATCACCCGGGCGATCCGGTGTCTCCGGGGAGATGTGGGGGCGTGATCGAGTCGACGTCGGCGATGTCGGGGTGTCCGGGCGTGCGGGATACCCCGATATCGCTGACCTGGAGTCGATCAAAGGGGCGGGCACGATCGTCCGCGAGTGTCCAAGCGCGTTGGACTACCGAAACCGGACAAAATCACAATCCGACGCTCGGTAATCCGCGCAGTATCGGGGATGTTGCTGCCTCAGCGGGTTCTGAGGCAGCAACATCCCCGAAAGTGCTCTCTCACCGACCAGGGCGCACCAACCCGAGTGAAGTCTGAGACGGCGTACACGGCGCAAGATCGTGCTCGAACCAGGAAAGAGGGCCCTCGCCGCGCGGCCGAGGCCACTACAACCAGGATCGAGCACGATCATGCCCGCACGGACCTGCCTCGGTTGCCCGGAGGTTGGACCGGCGGGTGGTTAGGCGGAGTCCGCTGCGTCGTTGGCCTGGGCGTGACGTTCCCGCAGTCGCTCCCGGATCTCCTCCGGGGTGTACGCGCGTCGGCGCCGCTCGGCCCGGGCAATGACCACACCGGACGCTGCCACCCCGGCGAGGCCGGCCAGGCCGAGGACCTTCCACCACCGCACTCGTTGCCGCATCGGCCTAGGCTAGTCCCTCATGAGCATCAGCCTGGATGAGGCCGTCGAGTTGACCCGCACCGGTGACGTGTGGGTGTTCCGGGGCCGCAGCGTGCCGGACCGGGCGATCCAGTTCACCACGAACAGTCCGGTCAACCACGTCGGAATGGCTGTCGTGCTGGACGACATGCCGCCGCTGATGTGGCACGCGGAGTTGGGCAAGTCCCTGCCGGACCTGTGGTCGGGCACGCACCAGCGCGGTGTTCAGTTGCACGACCTGCGGGACGCGGTCTGCGTGTGGGCCAACCGGTACGGTCAGCGGGCTTGGCTGCGGCAGCTCGACCCGCCGGCGGAGGGCGAAATGGAACGCGCGGTGCTGCGGACCGTCGCGCGCCTGGACGGCACGCCGTTCCCGTCGACCGCCCAGTTGGCGTGGCGGTGGGTGCGCGGCCGGGTGCCGTCGTTGCCGGGTCCTGGCCGGGCGGCACTCCGAGCCGTATCGCGGGCCGCCCAAGCGGCCTGGATCGATCCCGCTGCTTCGGCCACCCCGACCGGTTCGACCAACGGGGCCACACCGACCGCTTCGACCAGCGGGGCCACCCCGACCGGTTCGACCGACGGGGTCACCCCGGTCGCTGCGGGCGGTGCGGCCAACCGGGGGACAACTGCGGCTCCGACCAGCGCGGCCGCTCGGGATCGGGCGTTGGAGACGGCGTACTGCGCCGAGGTGGTGGCCGTGACCTACGAGGCGATGGGCCTGCTGCCCGCCGGCAAGCGTCCGAACTGGTACGACCCGGGCCGGTTCTGGAGTGGTGACGACCTGGGGTTGGCCGGGGGCGCCCGACTGGGTACGGAGATCGAGGTGCGGGTCCCGCCCCGCTGAGGCTCGGCCCGAGGTTTGGCCCACCCGGCGCGGGGCAATTGCTGTCCTCGTGAACGCCTCCACGGATCTCGACACGCTGACCGGGTTCTTCGACCGGTACGGCGCCGCGTTGACCTCGGGCGACCTGCCGTCCCTCGGTGGGTGTTACGCCCTACCCGGGTTGGTGGTGGCGGACACGTACAGCTTCTCGTTCACCTCGCTGGCGGCGGTCGCGCTGTCCTTTGTGGGCGCCGCACCCGACTACCAGGACCGGGAGCTGATCGCCGCGCACGCCCGGATCGAGGACGTGCAGGCGGTGTCCGCGCTGCTGACCCTGGTGTCGGTCGAGTGGGAGTTCCTGGACAGCCAGGGGCGTGCGGTGCCGGGGGAGCGGTACCGCTACCTGCTGCGAATCTCGGGTGAGGGGCCGCTGATCTGCACGGTCGTCCGGACGGGCTGACCGCCAGCGGAGCGTCGACGCGCCCGAGCCGTTTTCCGGACGGAGGGGGCCGGTCGGTCTGATCCGTACCCGCCAGGTTTCCGGTCCGCCCGGCGCTGGCTACGCTGTCGCGTCGGTGGGACGAGGGGAGACCTGATGGCGGTGGGGCCGGACGGCGCGGGAGGTCCGCGGACGGCGCGAGTGGTGCTGTCGCTGCCGTGGATCGTGGTGCTGGTGGGCGTCTGCGCGCTGGCGGTGCTGTTGGTGGTCGCGCTGTTGTCGTTCCGTACCCGGGAGCGGGAAAGCGCGCCGCAGGCCGCGCCGCCGGTGTTCCTGCCGACGACGCCGGCTGCCTCGTCGTCGGCCCCGACACCGGGTGGGTTGGAGCGGCGGTCGGCGTCGCCGCGCGCGTCGCGCAGCAGCCGGACGCCGTCGCCGCGCGTCACCACGAAGTCGCCGTCGCCGGGCGCGACGAGCGCTGCGGCCCTGGCGACAAAGGACCCGGCGGTGTCGGCGCAGTACAAGGTCGGCACGGATGGCTGGAACGCGACCGATGCCACGCTGTCGGTGACGAACGGGTCGGACCGGTCGGTGGACTGGCGGGTGGAGTTGGCCTTCGCGGATGACACGCGGGGTCTGCGCGTCAGCGGGGCGGCGGGGATCTCGGTGGCGGCGCAGGGTGACGGCGCGTTCGTGCTCAGCGGCGGAGAGTCGTTGGGTGCCGGTGACACGCAGACCCTGCGGTTGCGGGTCAGTTGGGATGGATCGGCGCAGCGTCCGGTGCGGTGCGTGATCAACGGGGTGGAGTGCCGGCTCAGCTGACCGGGCGTCGGGCGCGTCGCGCGCGACGCCGACGCTTTCCGGGGCGGGCCGTCGATCGCTAGGCTGCCCGGACGGCCCGCTGAGGGAGGTACATGTCCGGCATGCGTCGTGCCCCGCGACCGTCGCACGGTCCGGCGGCCATCGCGTCGTCGCCGTGGATCGTGGTGGGCGCCGGTGTCGTCGTGATGGTGGTCCTGCTCTTCGTGGCTCTGGGCGCGTACCGGGGGCGTAGTCCGGCGCGGGACGGCGGGCCGCCACCGGCGGGTCTGCCGTTGCCGCAGGCGCCGGTGTCGCCGTCCGGGCTGTCGCCGACGCCGCTGCCGGAGAACTCGGCGCTGCTGCCCGGGTTGTCGCCGCGGGCCAGCGGGCTGCCGCCGAGCGCGCCGGTCACGCCGGTCACGTCGCGGCCGTCGACGGTCGGTCCGACGGTGGCGTCGACGTCGGCGCGACCGCCGATCCGGCCGTCGCGGCAGCCGTCGGCGGTGAGCGGACGCTACCGGGTAGTGCAGAGCTTCGACGGTGGTTTCATCGGCGAGGTGCTGATCGTCAACGGGTCCGGTGTGGACCGGGGTTGGACGGTGCGGTTCGAGTTCGCCGGTGGTCGACTGGTGACCACCTGGGTGGAGGGCGTGCCCCAGGGGACGCTGCGGCAGTTCGACGGCGGCTTCACGTACGTCAGCGGGGTGGACGTGCCGGCCGGTGGGTCGGTGGCGCTGCGGTTCCACCTGGAGCGGGCGTCCTCGACGCCGCGCGGGTGCACTGTCGACGGGGCGCGTTGTAGCGGGTTCTGAGCGAGCCTTCCGCAAGTTTGCTGCTCTGTTACGACTTTGTTTGCAAGGTATTGCAGATCGTTGCGGCAAGGGTTAGCGTGCGGCCAATCACGACCAGAGGAAGGCCGTCGATGAAACCCCCGCCGATACGCCGTACCGCCCTGCTCGCGCTCGTCAGCCTGCTCACCGTGACTCTCGTCGGCGCGCCGGCCTCCGCCGGTCCACTCGGCGCCAACGCCGACCCCCGGCCGTCCAGCGCCGAATCCCTGACCGCGGCCGGCGCGGTCCAATGGCGCGACGAGCCCAGCGCCGACGCGTTGCTGGCCGCGGGCGCCGACGCCGCGCGTGCCGAGCAGTTCTACTTCGTCCTGCCGGACCGGTTCGCCAACGGCGACCGCCGCAACGACTCCGGCGGGCTCACCGGCGACCGGCTGCGCACCGGTCTCGACCCGGCCGACAAGGGCTTCTACCACGGCGGTGACCTCAAGGGCGTGATCGACAAGCTGGCCTACATCCAGGGCCTGGGCACCACCGCCATCTGGCTCGCCCCGATCTTCAAGAACCGCCCGGTGCAGGGCGAGGGGAACGACATCTCCGCCGGCTACCACGGTTACTGGATCACCGACTTCACCCAGGTCGACCCGCACTTCGGCACGAACGCCCAGCTCAAGGAGCTGGTCTCGCTGGCGCACCGGCGAGGCATCAAGGTCTATCTCGACGTGGTGGTCAACCACACCGCCGACGTCATCAGGTACGCCGAGGACCGCTACGCCTACGTGGACAAGGCGACCTCGCCGTACACGGACGCGCGGGGGCGGGCCTTCGAGGACCGCAACTACGCCGACGGCAGCCGGGACTTCCCGACCGTCGACGCGAACGCCGGCCCGTACACGCCGGTCCTTCCCGAGCCGGGTGACGCGACGGTGAAGGTGCCGGCCTGGCTCAACGACGCCAGCATGTACCACAACCGGGGCGACTCCACGTTCGCCGGCGAGAACAGCGAGTACGGCGACTTCTTCGGTCTCGACGACCTGTGGACCGAACGGCCCGAGGTGGTCCAGGGGATGACCAAGGCGTACGGGGACTGGATCGGCGCGACCGGCGTCGACGGGTTCCGGCTGGACACCGTCAAGCACGTCAACATGGACTTCTGGCCGCAGTTCACCCGGGGCGTCGAGCGGGCCGCCGAGACGGCCGGCAGACGCGACTTCTTCGTCTTCGGCGAGGTGTACAGCGCCGATCCGGAGGTCACCTCGACGTACGTGCGCCGCGGCGGCCTGCCGGCCACCCTCGACTTCGCGTTCCAGGAGGCCGCGCGGGGCTACACGGCGGGTGCCGGCTCGGCGAAGGCCCTCGCCGACGTGTACGCCCGGGACGACCTCTACGCCGCTCGGGACACCGACGCCGGCCGGCTGACGACCTTCCTCGGCAACCACGACATGGGCCGGATCGGGTCGTTCATCGCCGGCGGCGGCACCGACCCGGCCAGTCACCTGCGCCGCGACCAGCTCGCCCACCAGCTCATGTTCCTCACCCGCGGCCAGCCGGTGATCTACTCCGGCGACGAGCAGGGCTTCACCGGCCCCGGTGGGGACAAGGACGCCCGGCAGGACATGTTCGCCTCGAAGGTGCCCGACTACCTCGACGACGACCTGCTCGGCACCGACCGCACCCACGCCAGCGACCAGTTCGACACCGCCCACCCGCTGTACCGGACGATCGCCGAGCTGGGCCGGCTGCGCCAGGCACACCCCGCGCTGCGCGACGGCATCCAGGTCACCCGGTACGCCGCCGACGGTCCCGGCGTGTTCGCCGCCTCCCGCGTCGCGCCCGCTGACCGGACCGAGTACCTCGTCGCGGTGAACAACGCCGCGACCGCGCAGACTGTCAGCGTGGACACCTGGTCGGCCGGCGCCACCTTCACCGGCATCTACGGCGCTTCCGCCAGCGCGAAGGCCGGCGGCGACGGGAAGGTCACGCTGACCGTGCCGCCGCTGTCGGCGGCCGTGTACCGCGCGGGCAGCCCCATCGCCCGGCCGAGCGGCACGCCGACCATCACCATCACCACCCCCGCGCCGGACGCGTCGGTGGCGACCCGGGCGGCGGTCACCGCACAGGTGACCGGCGACCCGCTGTCGACCGTCACGGTGGCGGCCCGGGTCGGCGGCGGCCGGTGGACGTTGCTGGGCAGCGCGGACCACGCGCCGTACACCGTGCACCACGACCTGGACGGGCTGGCCGGCGGCACCCGCGTCGAGTACCGCGCGGTCGTCCGGGACGGCCGGGGCCGCACCGCCACCGCCCGGTCCGTCGCGGTCGTCGGCACGCCCGAGCAGGGCGGGTCCCGGGAGTGGGCGGTGGTGCACTACCAGCGCCCGGCCGGGGGGTACGACGACTGGGGGCTGTACGCCTGGGGCGACATCGACCCGGCGTACGTCACCGAGTGGCCCACGGGGCAACCGTTCGCCGGGGAGGACTCCTACGGCCGGTTCGCCTGGGTGAAGCTCAAGCCGGGCGCGAAGTCGGTGGGCTTCGTGGTGGTCGACAAGAACGGCACCAAGGACGTCGCCCAGGACCGCAGTATCGACGTGAGCGCCACCGGTGAGATCTGGCTCAAGCAGGGTGACCCGGCGATCTACCCGAGCAGGCAGGCGGCCACCGGCCAGTCGGACCCGCCCGTCGAGAAGGGCACCGCGGTGATCCACTACCGGCGGGCCGACGGCACCTACGACGGCTGGGGTCTGCACCTGTGGGACGGCGCGGCCAACCCGACCGACTGGGCCACCCCGCTCGCGCCCACGTCGACCGACGCGTTCGGCGCGGTGTTCCGGGTGCCGCTGGCGGCCGGGGCCACCGGGCTGAACTACATCCTGCACAAGGGCGACACCAAGGACCTGCCCGACGACCAGCGGCTCGACTTCGCCAGCGCCGGACGGGAGGTGTGGCTGCTCGCCGCCACCCCGGGGCGGCTGCTGCCGTCGACCGCGACCAGCGCCGGCGGGGACACGGACATCGGCAAGCAGAAGGCGCACTGGATCGACAGGTCCACGGTGGCCTGGCAGACCCCACCTACCGACGGTCGGGTGTACGCCCTGGTGGCCGCCCCGGCCGGCGGGGTGAGCGTCGTCGACGGGGAGCTGTCCGGGGCGTACACCAGTCTGCCGTTGCGCGCGCAGCGCAACGGGCTCACCGAGGCCCAGCGCGCGGCGTTCCCGCACCTGTGGTCCCACCGGGCCTTCACCCTCGACCGCGGTGACCTGGCGAAGGTGCCGGCGGCGCTGCGCGGACAGCTCCTGGTCACCGAGCGCGACGCCCAGGGCAAGCTGCTCGCCGCGACCGGCGTGCAGATCCCCGGCGTGCTCGACGACGTGTACTCCCGGGCCACCCAGGTCACGCTCGGTCCGACCTTCGCCGGCCGGACGCCGAGCCTCGCGCTCTGGGCGCCGACCGCCCGGACGGTGGAGCTGGAACTGTTCGACTCGCCCACGGCCGCGCCGAAGACGGTGGCGATGCGCCGCGACGACCGCACCGGCGTCTGGTCGGTACGCGGCAGCCACGCCTGGACGGGGAAGTACTACCGCTACCGGGTGCAGGCGTGGCAGCCGGCCGCGCAGCGGATGGTCACCGCGTCGGTCACCGACCCGTACTCGGTGTCCCTCGCGGCGGACTCGACGCACAGCCAGCTCGTTGATCTCGACGACGCGGCGCTGGCCCCGCCGGGCTGGCGGACGCTGCGCAAGCCGGCCGCGGTGCCGGCCTCGAAGGCGCAGATCTCCGAGCTGTCGGTGCGTGACTTCTCCATCGCCGACGAGACCGTGCCGGCGCAGCGGCGGGGCACGTTCCTGGCGTTCACCGACCCGGGGACCGCCGGCATGAAACACCTGCGGGCGCTCGGCGACGCCGGCGTCACCCACCTGCACCTGCTGCCGGCGTTCGACTTCGCCACCATCCCCGAGAAGCGGGCCGACCAGCGCCAGCCGGCCTGCGACCTGGCGGCGCTGCCACCGGACTCGGACCAGCAGCAGACGTGCGTCGCGGCCGTCGCCGACACCGACGGCTACAACTGGGGGTACGACCCGCTGCACTACACCGTTCCGGAGGGCGGCTACGCCCTCGACCCGAGCGGGGCGGCGCGGACCACCGAGTTCCGTCGCATGGTGGCCGGAGTGAACGACGCCGGCCTGCGGGTGGTCATGGACGTGGTCTACAACCACACGGCGGCGGCCGGCGTCGACCCCAGGTCGGTGCTCGACCAGGTGGTGCCCGGCTACTACCACCGGCTGCTCGACGACGGCACCGTCGCCAACTCCACCTGCTGCGCCAACACCGCGCCCGAGCACGCGATGATGGGCAAGCTGGTGGTCGACTCGCTGGTCACCTGGGCCAGGCAGTACAAGGTGGACGGTTTCCGGTTCGACCTGATGGGCCACCACCCCAAGGCGAACATCCTGGCCGTCCGGGCGGCCCTGGACCGGCTCACCCTCGCCCGTGACGGCGTGGACGGCAAGGCGATCATGCTGTACGGCGAGGGCTGGAACTTCGGCGAGGTCGCCAACGACGCCCGGTTCGAGCAGGCCACCCAGGCCAACATGGCCGGCACGGGCATCGGCACGTTCAACGACCGGCTGCGCGACGCCGTGCGCGGCGGTGGACCGTTCGACGCCAACCCGCGCGTGCAGGGCTTCGCCTCCGGGCTCTACACCGACCCCAACGGCGATGAGGTGAACGGGTCGGCGGCCGAGCAGAAGGCCCGCCTGCTGCACGCCCACGACCTGATCAAGGTGGGCCTCACCGGCAACCTGCGGGACTACCGGTTCACCGACACCTCCGGGCGCACGGTCACCGGGGCCCAGGTGGACTACAACGGCTCGCCGGCCGGTTACACCGCCGCGCCGGGGGAGGCCGTCACCTACGTCGACGCGCACGACAACGAGATCCTGTACGACGCGTTGGCGTACAAGCTGCCGCAGGGCACCAGCGCGGCGGACCGGTCCCGGATGCAGGTGCTGGCGCTGAGCACGGTGGTGCTGGGGCAGGGCGCCGGGTTCGTCACCGCCGGCACGGAACGGCTGCGGTCGAAGTCGCTGGACCGCAACTCGTTCAAC
Source organism: Micromonospora sp. NPDC049801 (assembly GCF_040656575.1). NCBI lineage: Bacteria > Bacillati > Actinomycetota > Actinomycetes > Micromonosporales > Micromonosporaceae > Micromonospora > Micromonospora sp. NPDC049801. The sequence continues at coordinate 9,066 of NZ_JBFAMS010000010.1, forward strand.
TCCGGTGACTGGTTCAACCAGATCCGCTGGGACTGCGCCAACGGCAACGGGTTCGGCGTCGGCCTGCCACCGGCGCAGGACAACCAGGACAAGTGGCCGTACGCGAAGCCGCTGCTGGCCGACCCGGCCCTGGTGCCCGACTGTTCGGCGATCGGCACCACCGACGCCCGGTACGCCGAGCTGCTGCGCGTCCGGGCGTCGTCGCCGGTGTTCGGGCTGGGCAGCTCCGAGCAGGTGCAGCGACGGGTGGCCTTCCCCCTGTCCGGCGAGTCGGAGACGCCGGGCGTGCTGACCATGAAACTGGACGCGCGTGGTCTCGGCGGGGCGTGGACCGCGCTGACCGTCGTCTTCAACAGCACTCCGGAGACGGCGACGCAGACGGTGACCGGTCTGCGGGGCGCGGACGTGTCGCTGCACCCGGTGCTGGTCAACTCGGCCGACCCGGCGCTGCGGACGTCGTCGTTCGACCGGGCGTCCGGCACCTTCACGGTGCCGGCGCGCAGCGTGGCGGTCTTCGTCCAGAAGTGAGCGGGGACCGGCCCCCTCCCGCGTCGCGGAAGGGGGCCGGTCCGTGTGGTGCGTCGTGCTCTTGATCAGGCGAAGCAGTTCTCGATGGCGCCGCCCGGGATGGCCAGGCAGTTCGTCGGGCGGTTCGCGGTGATGGCGGACTTGTCGTCCACGTTCACCGGCCCGAAGAAGGTGAACACACCGCCCGGCGCGAAGGTCGAGAAGTTGTTGGCGACCTTCGTCTTCGACAGGTTGACCTCGCCGAAGATGTTGAAGATGCCGCCGCCGACCCCGATCGGGCCGATGGCCCGGTTGCCGACGACCTCGCTGTTGCGCAGCGTGAGGATGCTGCCGGCGTTGAAGACCCCGCCGCCGAAGAAGCCGGCGGTGTTCTCCTTGATCCAGCTGTCCTCGACGGTCACCGCGCTGTCGAAGGCGATGGCGAGACCGCCACCGACCCCGGCGGTGCTGTTCTTCGCGACCGTCACCTTGTGCAGGTTCAGCTGGCTGTCCGCCGCCGCCAGACCACCACCGGCGAGGACCGCCGTGTTCGAGGTGATCTCGGTGTCGTACGCGGTGGTGTTGCCCTCGATGTCGAGGTAGCCGCCGCCGAAGCCCAGCGTCTCGTTGTCGCTGATCACGGTCTTCTTGAGCTCGACCGTGCCGCCGTCGACGTCCTCGGTGAAGATCTCCGCGGCGCCGTTGGAGATGCCGCCACCGCCGATGATCGCGGTGTTGTCCTTGATCTTCGACTCCTCGACCTTGAGCAGGCCGGCGTTGAAGACACCGCCACCGAAGAAGAAGGCGGTGTTGCCCGCGACGGTGCTGTGCCAGATCTTCGTGGTGCCGAAGTTGGCCACACCGCCGCCGTTGCCGCCGGACTGGTTGAGGACGACCTCGGACTCGATGATCTCGGCGGAGCCGCCCGGCTGCACCAGGATGCCCGCGCCGTCGGTGTCACCCGGCTCCTCGACGAGCGGCGTGACGGCGCCCGGCGCCGCCTTCGTGGCGGCCTTCGCGGTCGCCTTCGGCGCGGCCTTCAGGCCGGCCTTCGGGTTGGCCTGCCGCGCGGTGAGGGCCTGGTCCAGCGGAACGCCGGCCTTCACCTGCGCCGCGATCGCCTCGGAGTCCGAGTAGGACGCCCAGACGGCCGCCGGCTCGACGGCGCTCAACAGTTCGAGGGTCTGACCACCCTTGACGGTCAGGCCCTTGATGGTGAGGTGTCCGCCAGGACCGACGTTGAGGATCCGGAAGTAGTCGGCCGTGGCCTCACGGGCGATCGTGGTGTGCTCGCCCTTGAGGGTGATGTTCTCGGTGATGACCGGCAGACCGTTGCCCTGGTAGTCGTTGCGGCTCAGGTTGTAGGTGCAGCCCTTGGCCAGCTCCAGCACACCGCCGTGCTTGTTGTTGGCGAACACGATCGCCTGGATCAGCTTGTCGGTGTCGCAGGGCACCTCCTTCCCACGCTCGTGGTCCTTGTCCCGGTCCTTGTCCTTGTCCTTGTTCTGGTCCTTGTCCCAGTCACGACCCTCGTCACCGTGCTGGTCGCCGTCCTTGCTCACCTGCGCGGTGTTCCAGTTCAGGCCGACCGCCCCGGCGCTGCCCGCGACGCCCACCGCCGCGAGACTGATCACGCCCGTCAGACCGGCCACGCCGCTGGCGAGCCAGAGCTTGCGGCGGCTCTTGGCCGTCGCCCGCCCGGAGGCTTCGTTGTTCGTTAGGTAGTTGGACATCGGAGCTCTCTGCCCTCTCCTCGTACCAGACAGGGTCGCCGCCCTCAGACGGTCGTCCCCTGCTACAAATCGGTTGTAGCTCCCAAAAACACCGTATGAGAATGTTCCTCGCCTCGGGGGTGTATCCGAAACAACCCCACATTAGGTTCACGTTGCCCCCAGCGAGGACCGGACGGACACACCCCTGCCCAAGTCGGCCTGTGGGCCCGTGACCTGCCCAAATGGGTACGCCCCTCCGAGCCGGTGACGGCTCGGAGGGGCGTTCTATGTGGTTCAGCCCCACCCGGTCAGGCGAAGCAGTCCAGAACGTTGAAGCAGTTGGTCGGACGGTTGGCGGTGACTGCGGACTCGTCGTCCAGCGTCACGGTGCCGCCGAGGCTGTTGAAGATGCCTCCCGGCTCGAGGGTGGAGAAGTTGTACGCCACCTTCGTCCGGTGGAGCGTGACCTCGCTGCCCTCGGTGTTGAGGATGCCGCCGCCCCGGGCGAACGGGCCGATGGCCCGGTTGCCGACGACCTCGCTGTCGCGCAGCGTCGTGCGGCTCTCGTCGTTGAAGAGGCCAGCGCCGGCGGACCCCGCGGTGTTGTCCTTGATGGCGGTGTCCTCGATCGTCGCGGTGCTGTCGGAGACGACCGCCACACCGCCACCGTCGCGGCCAGCGCTGTTCCTGGCCACCGTGGCGTGCTTGAGGGTGAGCTGACTGTCGGCCACGGCAACGCCGCCCCCGTCGAGCACCGCCGTGTTGTCGGTGACCTTCGTGTCGTGCAGGGTCGTGGTGCCCTCGACGTCCAGGACGCCGCCGCCGAAGCCGAGCGTCTCGTTGTCGGTGATCTCGCTCTTGTAGACCCAGACCGCACCGCCGTCGACGGACTCGGTGAAGATCTCGGCCGCGCCGTTGGCGATGCCGCCACCACCGATGATCCCGGTGTTGTCCTTGATCTTCGACTCGTCGACCTGGAGCACGCCGGCGTTGAAGATGCCACCGCCGAAGAAGAAGGCGGTGTTGTGTGCGACCGTGGTCTTGCTGAGCCTGGTGCTGCCGAAGTTGGCCAGCCCGCCGCCGTTGCCGCCGGACTGGTTGTAGAGCAGCTCACTGTCCAGGATCTCGGCCCGACCCCCAGGCTGTACGAGCACCCCGGCGCCGTCGTTGAACCCGGGCTCCTCCACCAGCGGCGCAACCTGAGCTCCGGTCGCCGCCGTCGTCGGGGCGGTTGCCGCTGCCGGCTTGGCTGCGGTTCCGGTTGCCGGCTTGGTGGCCGCTGCCTTGATCGCCTTGGCCGTTGGCGCTGCCGGCTTCGCTGCGGCTGCCGCCTTGGTCGCTGCTGTGGGCTCCGCCGCCTTGCTCGCTCCCGGCTTGGCGGCAGCGCCCTTGACCGCCGCGCCCTTGACCGCCGCCTGCTTGGTCGTTGCCTGCTTGGCCGCCGTCTGCTTGGCCGCCGTCTGCTTGGCCGCCGTCGGCTTGGCCGTCGTTGTAGTCGGCTTGGCTGCCGCTGCGGTGGACGTCGCCGACTTCGCCGCCGCCGTCGTGGCCGGCTGGGCTGCGGCGCCCGCTGCGGTGGTGGCCGCCGGCTTACCCGTGGCCGGCGTGGTCCGGACCGAGGTCGCGTACGGCCCCCAGACCGTCGCCGGCTCCACGGTCATCGCCCGCTGGATGGTCTGCCCACCCTTGATGCTCAGGCCCTTGAGGGTGAGCTGCCCGCCCGGTCCGACGTTCAGGATGCGGAAGTAGTCGGCGGTGGCCGCACGACCGATGGTCGTGTGCTCGCCCTTGAGCGTGATGGGTTCGGTGATCACCGGGAGGCCGTTGCCGTCCTGGTTGCGGGTCAGGGTGTACGTGCAGCCCTTGGCCAGCTCCAGCACACCGCCGTCGCCGTCGTTGGCGAAGGTGATCGCCTGGATCAGCTTGTCCGAGTCGCAGGGCACCTGCTTGGTGCGATCCTTCTCGTCCCGCTTGTCGTCCTTGCCGGCGCGGTCGTCGCTGCCGCTCCAGTCGTCGCCGCTCCACTCGTCGTTGCCACCGTTCTCCTTGCCGCCGTTCTCCTTGCCGCCGTCGGCGTTCGCGTCGGCGTCGCTGACGTTCTGCCGGTTGGTCGACGGCTGGGCGTCGGACACCCGGGCGGAGGTGGGTTTGTCGTCCCGTGCGGCTACGCCACCGAGGGCGGCCAGGCCGACCACCCCGGTCAGGCCCGCGACGCCGGCAACCCACAGGGCCCGTCGTCGTCGTGTTGGCGGAGCCGTCGAGGCCCCGCCGTCGGTACTCGTTACGTCGTTGGACATCAGAGCCTTCCGCCTCTCCTGCTACCAGACGGGGTCGCACCGCCCGCAGCGCCACGACCAGCTACAAATCGGTTGCAGCCTCTGATGTCCACCGTATGAGAACTATCTTCGCGAGGCGGACGTATCCGAGAAAACCCCGCATACGCCTCAAGTTAGGGCACGAGCCCGTAACGGTCCGGGGCGACAGGAAGGGGTGTGAGCAGCCCAAACGCCACGAGGCGCCCCTTGCCGTCCGGCGTGGGGCGCTTGGCGGTGCCGCTGGTGGTGATCGGCTCGGGTTCCTGGAAAACGCGCTCTCCGAGCGGGTCGGAAACCCCGACATCAAGGAGGTCGAGTGGATCTAGCCCGGTAGCAGGCATGATCCACTCCAGTGCGCCGATGGCGCGGTATCCCGGCGTCTGGATACCCCAAGCTCGGTGATCTGGAGTGGATCAACGCGCCGGCCACGGCCGGTGGTCCGGCACCCGCCGGCCACGAGTCCAGATCGAGGCCCGAGGCCCGAGGCCAGGCCCAGGCCCAGGCCCGGACATCGGCCAGGCCCAGGCCCAGGCCCAGGCCCGGACATCGGCCAGGCCCAGGCCCAGGCCCAGGCCAGGCCCGGACTAGGTCCAGGCACTGGCCCAGGTCTATGCCGAGGCGGCGACCCCAGGGGCTCGGGGGCGAGGTCGAGGGGTGGGGCTTGGGTCAGCCGGGCAGACGGGGCCCGGCTTCGCGCTGCTCGGCCAGCCAGGTCTCCACCTCGTCGGAGGTGCGCGGCAGGCCAGCCGACAGGTTGACCGCGCCGGTCGCGGTGACCAGGACGTCGTCCTCGATGCGGATGCCGATGCCGCGCAGCTCGGCGGGGACCAGCTCGTCCTCGGGCTGGAAGTAGAGACCCGGCTCCACGGTGAGCACGTAGCCCTCGCCCAGGGCGCCGTCGCGGTACGTCTCCTTGCGGGCGTTCGAGCAGTCGTGGACGTCGATGCCGAGCATGTGGCCGAAGCCGTGCAGCGTCCAGCGCCGGTAGACCGACGACTTCTCGTCCATGGCCTCGTCCACGCTCACCGGCAGCAGGCCCAGGTCGGACAGGCCCTCGGCGAGCACCCGCATACAGGTCAGGTGGACGTCCTTGAACTTCACGCCGGGGCGGATGGCGTCCATGCCGGCCTGCTGTGAGGCGTACACGATGTCGTAGACCTGGCGTTGCAGGGCGGTGAACCGGCCGTCGACCGGCAGCACCCGGGTCACGTCGGCGGTGTAGAGGTTGCGCCCCTCGACCCCCATGTCCATGAGCAGCAGATCACCCGGGCGGGTGGCGCCGTGGTTGTGCACCCAGTGCAGGATCGTGGCGTGCTCGCCCGCGCCGACGATCGAGCCGTACCCGACGTCGTTGCCGTCGTGCCGCGCGCGCAGCGCGAAGATGCCCTCCAGCAGGCGCTCCGAGACGGCGCGGTCGGCCGGCAGGACGCGGGCCACGTCCTCGAAGCCCCGGACGGTGGCGTCGATCGCGTCCTGGAGCTGGCCGATCTCCCACTCGTCCTTGACCAGCTTCAGCTCCGAGATGGCGATGGCCAGCTCCCGGTCGCGGGCCGGCTGACCCTCGGCGCGCGGCCCGTCGTAGGGGCGCACGGCCGCGTCCACCTGGGCGTCGAAACCGCGCAACACCCGGGTACGCCCCGGAGCGAGGTCGGCCAGCGCCGCCTCCAGCCCGGTCAGGTCGGCGGTGGGCAGGTCCAGTTCGGTGGACTTCTCGCCGAGGGTGTGCCGCCGGCCCACCCACAGCTCGCCGTGCCGGCTGCGGAAGAACTCGTCGGTCTCCCGGGACGAGCGGGGCCGCATGTACAGCGTCGCGTCGTGGCCCGAGCCGTTCGGGCGCAGCACCAGCACGCTGTCCGGGTCGTGGTCACCGGTCAGGTAGGCGAAGTCGCTGCCCGGCCGGAACGGGTACGCGGTGTCGTTGGCACGGACCTTCTCGCCGCCGGTCGGGATGACCAGCGTCTCGCCCGGGAAGGCCGCGGAGAGCGCAGCCCGCCGCTTGGCGTAGTTGGGGATCTCTGGACGCGGCGTGACCGGGAGTTCGGTGTCGCGCCAGCCCTGCCGCATGAACGACAGGAACGCCTCCGGGAAGTCCGGATCGTGCGATTCCGTGCCGTCTGTCGGCGTACCCTCGGTGCTTTTGCGTTCCTCGGTCATTGCGCCGCTCCCCTCCGCTCGTGGCTGGTCCCGACGGTACCGCGCGCCCGGTTCGCGGTGGTGGCGGCCGGGAGCGCCCCGAACGACGGACGGCTGCGACGGGCCGACGGAGCGCGTGGAAAGATGACGACCATGTGCGGACTCCTGGCCTTCTTCAGCGCGAACGGCAACGCCGCCGCGCACCGCGACCACATCGCCGGAGCATTGGAATGCCTGCACCACCGCGGCCCGGACGAGACAGGGGTCGAGGTGGTCGGCGACGCGTCCGGCCGGTACGCGGACGGAGTGTTCGCCCACAAGCGGCTCGCCATCATCGACGTCGCGTCGAGTCACGAGCCGCTGCCCTACGCGAACGGCCGTTACCTGCTGACCTTCAACGGTGAGATCTACAACTACATCGAGCTGCGCGACGAGCTGATCCGGGACTTCGGCGCGCAGTTCGCCACCGCCGGTGACGGCGAGGTGATCGTCGCCGGCTACCACTACTGGGGCGAGCAGGTGCTCACCCGGCTGCGCGGCATGTTCGCCTTCGTCATCTGGGACCGGCAGGAGCGGCGCGCGTTCGGCGCCCGCGACTACTTCGGCATCAAGCCGCTGCACTACCTGGAGACCGCCGACGGCCTCTACCTGGCGTCGGAGAAGAAGGCGCTGCTGCCGTTCGCGCACAGCAACTACCAGGGCGACGCGGGCGTGGACGCGGCGAACCTGAGTCACTACCTGACCCTGCAGTACGTGCCGGAGCCCGGCACGCTGCACAAGGGCATCAGCCGGATCGGCTCGGGCGAGTACCTGACCTGGACCCCGGGCGGGCGGATCGACGTACGGCGGTGGTACCGGCCGGTGTTCCGGCCCGCGCCGGTCGACGATGAGCAGAAGCTGTACCACGAGATCCGCGAGACGCTGCGCGAGAGCGTGCGCATGCACATGCGCTCGGACGTGCCGGTCGGCTCGTTCCTGTCCAGCGGCATCGACTCGACCGCCGTGGTCGCGCTGGCCCGCGAGTTCAACCCGAACATCCTGACCTTCACCGTCGGCTACGACGTCCCGGGTTACTCCGAGATCGACGTCGCCCAGGACTCGGCGCGGCACCTGGACGTCACCACCATCCCCACCAAGATCGGTCCGCAGGACATGATCGACGCGCTGCCGAAGATCGTCTGGCACCTGGACGACCCGGTGGCCGACCCGGCGCTGGTGCCGCTCTACTTCGTGGCGAAGAAGGCCGCCGAGCACGTCACGGTGGTGCTCTCCGGTGAGGGGGCCGACGAGTTCTTCGGCGGTTACACGATCTACCGGGAGCCGCTGTCGCTGGGCACCGTCAACGGCCTGCCCGGTGGCGTGCAGAAGGGGCTGCGCGCGGTCTCCAAGGCCATCCCGCAGGGGGTCAAGGGCAAGAGCTTCCTCGAGCGGGGCACCACGCCGATCGAGGAGCGCTACTACGGCAACGCGCGGATGTTCACCGAGGAGGAGAAGCAGCACCTGATGCGTCGCTACGACCCCTCGGTGCGCTACACCGACGTGACCGCCCCGATCTACGCCGAGTGCACCGAGCTGGACGACGTCACCAAGATGCAGTACGTCGACCTCTACACCTGGCTGCGCGGCGACATCCTGGTCAAGGCCGACCGGATCTCGATGTCGCACTCGCTGGAGGTGCGGGTGCCGTTCCTCGACCGCGAGGTGTTCGACGTCGCGGCGAAGATCCCGGTGGACCTGAAGCTGCCGCCGCGCTCCGACGCCACCAAGTACGCGATGCGTCAGGCGTTGCAGGGCGTTGTCCCGCCGGCGATCGTCAACCGCAAGAAGCTGGGCTTCCCGACCCCGACCCGGGTGTGGCTGCGCGGCGAGATGTACGAGTGGGCCCGCCACGTGCTGAGCACCTCCGGCGCGGGTGACCTGCTCGACCTGTCGTACGCGCTGCGGCTGCTCGACGAGCACAAGCGCGAGGAGTTCGACCACTCCCGCAAGGTGTGGACGGTGCTGATCTTCTGCATCTGGCACGCCATCTTCGTGGCCAAGACGCTCGACCCGGGCATCCAGCGCAACCAGTCGGCCCTGCTGACAAAGCCGGTAGTCGGTTCCATGGTCCGCTAACCGCGCACCCCGCACCCACCCTGTCGATCAAGAGGTTTGCGTCACCGGAAGCGCTCCGGATGACGCAAACCTCTTGATCATTTCAGGGGGACCTCAGCGACGGGCGCAGGTGACTGTCGGGAGGGTGTTGGTTCCTGTGCTGCTGGCCAGGAAGCCGAACGATGTCGTGCCCTCGGGCGCGACCGTGCCGTTGTACTGGACGTTCGTCGCGGTCACCGAGGCGCCGGACGTCGTCTGGGTGGCATTCCAGACCTGGTTGATCACTTGTCCGCTGGGCCAGGTCCAGCTCGCGGTCCAGCCGGAGAACGGCGTACTGCCGTGGTTCATGATCGTGACTTGTCCCTGGAATCCGCCCTGCCAGGTGCTGGTCACCGAGTAGACGGCCATGCAGTCACCGCTGGACGGCGGCGGCGTGGTCGGCGGCGGGGTGGTCGGCGGAGGCGTGGTGGGCGGGGGCGTGGTGGGCGGCGGGGTGGTCGGCGGAGGCGTGGTCGGCGGGGGCGTGGTGGGCGGCGGGGTGGTCGGGTTGTTCCCGCCCGGACCCACACCGGTCACCTGACCGCTACCACCGTCGAACGTCACGTCGGAGCAGCCGAAGAAGTTCTCCTGCGAGTCCGAACGCACCCAGCGGGAGTAGATGATGTGCCGACCGCTCTTGCCCGACGGCAGGTTGCCGCTGAAGTAGTAGTGACCGTCGTTGGTGCCGACCGCGCCGCGCTGCGGCGGGTTGGTCACCGTCAGGAACGGCTCCTCCAGGTCACTCCAGGCCAGCGCACGGGTCGGGCTCCAGCTGTCCTTCGTCACGTAGAAGTAGAAGGTGCCCGGGTGGTGCGCCCAGTTGCTGTACCGGAAGTCCAACCGCGCGCCGGACGTCAGGTGGGTCAGCGGCCAGTCGGTGCGGGGCAGGTCGTAGCCCCGGTAGCCGGTGTTGCCACCGCTGCACAGCTGCCCGTCCGGGATGAAGCCGGTGGTACGGCCACCGGCGTCGGAGCGCAGCACGCTGAACCAGTTGTAGAGCGAGTTCGTGCCGCTCTGCGCCACGGCGGCGGCACACGCCGGGTTGTTCGGCCTGATCTCGCCGGTCTGGCTCATGCCGTCCTGCCAGCAGAGGTAGGTGCGGGCGCCCGGCGTCATCGCCGCGCCGTGCGCGGCCGCCGGTTGTGGACTGGACGCCAGGGCGACGGCGCCCAGCGCAAGGGTCAGGGCCGCGGTGAGCACTGCGGCCGTACGGGAACGGTTCACGGGTTCTCCTGACTCGCGAGGCGTCCCGCCCGAGGCCGCCCCGCCGCAAGCGGATACGACGATCACCCTGGCGCGCCCCGGCAGAAGATCGGCCGGCGGACACGCGCCATCGACGGTCCTGTCCTGGACCGGTGCCCTCGCGTCCAACAACCCGGCAACCGGCGGCGCGACAGCCCTCGCACCACCCGGTACGGGCCATCCCACCACGTCGCCCGCCACCGACGCAATAGTCGGTCCTCGATATGTCAAACACGGCGGGCCGGCGCCGGCTCGGCGGACTCCTATCCGGTCCGGCGGGTTGCTTCCTATAGTGATGGTCTGCGCCCCGACGGTCTTCCCGCGCAGATCGCCCGCCTCGGGTCGCCTCACGCCGCCCGTAGCGTCGCGCAGACGAAGGAGGCGGCAGCGCGTGCCCGACGTGTTCGACGAACTGCACCGCCGCTGCCGGGCCGGCGAGCCGGTCGCCCTGGCCACCGTGGTCGCCACCTGGCGGTCCGCGCCGCAGCCGCCCGGCGCCGCCATGCTCGTCGCCGCGGACGGCACGGTCACCGGCAGCGTCTCCGGCGGCTGCGTCGAGGCGGACCTCTACGAGCGGGCCCGCCACGTGCTCGACACCGGCGTACCGGAGTTGGTCCACTACGGCGTCAGCGACGACGAGGCGTACGCCGTCGGGCTCACCTGCGGCGGCCAGCTGGACGTGTTCGTCGAGCGGTTCGACGGCGATGCCCTGGCGCAACTCGACGTGGTCGCCGCCGCGCGGCAGGCCGGCGAACCGGCCGCGGTCGTCACGTGCGTGGCCGCCGATGCCGGTGACACGTCCGACCCGGCGGGGCGGCTGGGTCGCCGGCTGGTGCTGACCGGGCGGCGGGTGACGGGCTCGCTCGGCGACGACCGGCTGGACGACGCCGCGGCCGACGACGCGCTCGGGCTGCTCGCGGCCGGGCACAGCGGCGTCCTGGGGTACGGCTACCAGGGGCAGCGTCGGGGCGGCGGCCTCAGTCTCTTCGTGGCCGCGTACGCCACCGCGCCCCGGATGATCGTCTTCGGGGCGATCGACTTCGCGGCGGCGGTGGCGCACATCGGCGTGTTCCTCGGCTACCGGGTGACCGTCTGCGACGCTCGGCCCGTCTTCGCCACCGGCCGGCGCTTCCCCGACGCGCACGAGGTGGTGGTGCGGTGGCCGCACCGCTACCTGCGGGACGAGATCGACGCCGGCCGGGTCGACGGGCGCACGGTCGTCTGCGTGCTCACCCACGATCCGAAGTTCGACGTGCCGCTGCTGGCGCTGGCCCTGCGCGAACCCCTGGCGTACGTCGGCGCGATGGGGTCGCGACGTACCCACGACGAACGGCACAAACTACTCCGCGAGGCGGGGCTCGGCACCGCGCAACTCGACCGGCTGGCCTCACCGATCGGGCTGGACCTCGGTGGTCGTACCCCCGAGGAGACCGCGGTCAGCGTGGCCGCGCAGATCGTCGCGGCCCGCTGGGGCGGCAGTGGCCGCCCCCTGGCCGCGACCGACGGGCCGATCCACCACGCGGACTGATCCCGCTGTGCCAGCCTGGGGCGAGACGGCCGTCGCGGCCGCCGAGGGCGAGGGGGCTCTGATGGGGTACGCGGTGGTGCTCGGCGAGGCGCTCGTCGACCTGCTCGACAGCGACGTCGACGGGGAGCGGGTCTACCGGCAGGCCATCGGTGGCGGCCCGCTCAACGTCGCCGTCGGGGTGACCAGGCTCGGCGGGGCGGCCCAGTTCGTCGGCTCGCTCGGTGACGACGTGCTGGGCCAGCGGATCCGCGACTTCCTGAGCGGCGTCGGCGTCGGCCTGGCCGGTGCGGTCACGGTGTCCGCGCCGACCGCGCTGGCGGTGGTGACGTACGCCGGCCCGGAGCCGGACTTCCACTTCTACGGCGAGCCGCGCTCCTACGGCCTGCTCGGCCCGGACGACGTGGACCTGGCGCTGACGGAGGGCGCTGACGTGCTCTACTGCGGCTCGATCGTGCTGCTTGAGCCGGGCACGCTGGCCGCCGCCCGCCGGGCCTGGTCGCTCGCCACCGGCCTGCGGGTCCTCGATCCGAACGTTCGCCCGCGACTGCTCGACGGGCCGGTCGCGCTGGACGGGTTGCGGCAGGTGGTGGCGGAGTTCGCCGCGGGCGCGCACCTGGTCAAGTTGAGCAGCGCCGACGCCGGGCTGCTGTATCCGGGTGAGCCGGTCGAGGGGGTCGCCGCGTACCTGCGGGAGTTGGGCGCGTCCACCGTGGTGGTGACGCTCGGCGCGGCCGGCGCGGTGCTGGCCGCCGCCGGGGCCGACCCGGTGCGGGTGCCGGCGCCGAAGGTGGACGCCGTCGACGCCACCGGCGCCGGTGACTCGGTCATGGCCGCGCTCATCGCCGACCTGCTCCGCGACGGCGAGCCGGCGGATCCGACGGGCTGGGTCGATTCGGTGGCGTTCGCGCTGCGGGTCGCCGGTCTGGTCTGTGAGTCGCCGGGCGGGGCCACCGCCATGCCCACCCGCGCCGACGTCGAACGCCGCTTCGGCCGTTGAGGGCGGGTGACGGCTGGTTGACGTCCCTGTTATGTGAACGTTAACATCGGCGTCTGCCTATTTCCTGCGTGTTATCCGGGAGACTCCGATGAGACTCGTCCTGGTACCACCGACATTCCGCCGCCTCGCCGCCGTACTGGTCGTCGCCCTGGTTGCCGTCGGCGGCGTCGCCGTCAGCGCTCCGGAGCCGGCGCGCGCCTGGGACAACGCGGTGGCCAGCACCCCGCCGATGGGCTGGAACAGCTACGACTCGTTCAACTGGAGCGTCACCGAGGCCGACGTACGGGCGAACGCCGACTACATGGCCACCAACCTGCGGCAGTCCGGCTGGCAGTACATCGTCATCGACTGGGGGTGGTACTACCCCGGACGGCACAACAACAGCCCCAACCAGGACTCCAACCTGCAACCCCGGCTCCGGATGGATGCCAACGGGCGGCTGCTGCCCGACACCACCCGGTTCCCCTCCGCCGCCGGTGACAACGGGTTCAAACCCCTGGCCGACTACATCCACGCCCAGGGCCTGAAGGTCGGGGTCCACCTGATGCGGGGCATCCCCCGCCAGGCGGTGGCCGACAACGTCCCGATCTCGGGCACCAGCTGCCGCGCCAACCAGATCAACAACAGCACCACCGCGGCCTGGCTCAACCTCATGTGGGGCCTGAACATGTCCAACCCCTGCGCGCAGAGCTACCTGGACTCGGTGTTCCAACTGCTCGCGTCCTGGGGGATCGACTTCGTGAAGGTGGACGACATCGCCGCGCCGACCTACCGGCAGGCGGAGATCGAGGGCTACAAGCTGGCGATCCAGCGCAGTGGCCGTCCGATGGTGCTGAGCCTGTCGCCCGGTGCGACCCCGCTGGCCAGCGGAAGCCACGTCCAGGCCAACGCGCACATGTGGCGGATCGTCAACGACCTCTGGGACAACTGGTCGTCCGTCGACGCCCTCTTCGACCAACTCCGCAACTGGACCCCGTACCGCGCCACCGGCGCCTGGCCCGACCCGGACATGATCCCCATCGGCCGGCTCTCCAAGTACGGGCCCGTCGGCTCACCGCGCTACTCCAACCTCACCTCGGACGAGCAGCGCACCCTGATGACCCTCTGGGCGATCAACCGCGCGCCGCTGATGTGGGGCGGCAACCTGGTTGAGAACCGCGCCTCGGAGCTGGCGTTGATGACCAACGCCGCCGTGCTGGCCGTCGACCAGAACAGCGCGAACAACCGTCAGCTCACCGGTGGCACCCGGCAGGCGTGGACCGCCGACGTGCCGGGCAGCACCGACCGCTACCTTGCCCTGTTCAACCGCGAGAGCGGCGCGGCGAACGTCTCGGTCAACCTGGCCGACCTCGGAATCGGCTCGGCCACCGTGACCGACCTGTGGTCCGGCGCGGCCCTCGGCACGGTGACCGGGACCCTCACCCGTTCGCTCCCGGCCCACGGCGCCGGGCTGTACCGGCTGACCCCGGGAAGCACCGTGCCCGTCCCGACCGCCTACACCCTCGCCGCCCAGCACAGCGGGAAGCTGCTGGACGTTTCCAACAACGCCACGACCGACGGCGCCGACATCGTGCAGTGGAGCGCGAACGGGCAGGCCAACCAGCGGTGGCGGTTCCAGGACGCCGGTGGCGGCTACCAGACGGTGGTCAGCGTGCACAGCGGCAAGTGCCTGGACGTGTACGGCGGCGCGTCCGCGACCGCCGACGGCGTCCGGGTCACGCAGTGGACCTGCAACGGCGGCACCAACCAGCAGTGGCGCGTCCAGGACTCCGGGACCACCGGCGTAGTCCAGCTGATAGCGAGGCACAGCAACAAGTGCCTGACCATCCTCAACGCCGCCACCACCGACGGCGCCCGCGCGGTCCAGTCCACCTGCACCACCGCCACCAACCAACAGTGGCGCCGCACAGCGGTCTAGCTCCCCCTCGTCCGATTGTCGTTCGGTGATCAAGAGGTTTGCGTCAGGATCCGGCGTGAATGTGACGCAAACCTCTTGATCGACGGGGTGGGCCGGGGGTGGGCCGGGCGCGGGGCCGGGGCCGGGGCCGGGCGCGGGCCGGGTCAGGCTTCGCCGTTCAGCTCGCGGTAGCCGCGGCGGGCGGCGATCAGGGCCGCGCGTGCCCCGAAGGGCGCCTCGGCGGCCACCCGCTCCGGCGGCGCGCCGCCGGTGTGCGCGGCCCGGATCAGCCAGGCCAGCCGCACCAGCTCGGCGTGCTGGGCCCGGACGAAGTCGACGTCCACCACGTCGCCGTGGCCCGGGACCACCACCGTGCCCGGGGTCGTCAGCCGCAGCAGGTCCGCGACCGCGTCCGGCCACTGCAGGGGGTACGAGTCCTCGAAGGCGGGCGGACCACTCTGCTCCACCAGATCGCCGGCGACGAGCACGTCCGCGTCGGGCACGTGCGCCACGAGATCCGCGTCGGTGTGCCCGCGCCCCGGGTGCCGCAGCACCACCCGCCGGCCGCCCAGGTCGAGCGTCGTCTCCGTGTGCACCGCGTGCGTCGGGGCCAGCAGCGGGGTGTCCGCCAAGTCGGCGGCCAGCTCAGGGTGCTCCGCGCGCACCTCCTCGTACGCCTCCCGGCGCAGCCCCTCCGGGTCGTCGCGCAGAGCAGCGGCGGCCCGCTCGTGCGCGTACACCGGTCGGGGTGGGTCGCCGGCCAGGACGGCGTTGCCGAAGCAGTGGTCGTAGTGGTGGTGCGTGTTGACCAGGGTCAGCGGACGGTCGGTGACCGCGCGGACGGCGGCGGCCAGCTCGGTCGCCTGCCCCGCCGCGGAGAGCGTGTCCACCAGCAGCGCCCCGTCGTCGCCGACGACGAGCGTGACGTTGACCCGCAGCAGGGGCTCGACAATCACGTACACCCGGTCGGCGACCTCGACGAACCCGCCGCTCACGACGCCCGCCCGGCCCGGTCGACGAAGCGTTGCCGGTCCACCAGGAGCCGGTCCACCCGGCCCCGGGCCACCGTCTGGTCGCCGTCGGAGACGCTGACCTCGAACGACAACCGTCGACCGTCGACCGTCGTCAGCAGCGCCTGCGCCCGTACCGTGCGGCCCACCACCGTCGGCGCGAGGTGCTCCAGCTCGACCCGGGTGCCCACCGTCGTGGAGCCGGGCGGCATCGCCGTCGCCGTGGCCGCGACGGTGGCCGCCTCCGCGAGCGCGAGCGCCCGGGGCGTGCCCAGCACCGGTACGTCCCCCGAACCGACCGCCTGGGCGGTGTCCGCGTCGGTGACGGTCAGCTCGACCTGGGCGGTCAGACCCGGCGCGAGGGCCGGCTCGGGCTGCTCCTGCATGGTCGTCAGCCTAGGTGTTCCCCGCGCCCGCCGAGCACGCGCCCGGCGATCCCGGCGCCGCCGCGCAGGGTGGTACCCGTCGGTCGATGCCGTAGCCGTCGTTAACCTTGACCGCGATGGCCGTCGTGACTGACCCCCAGCCCCCCGCCCGGACCGACCCACCCGCGTCCCCGGACGCGGGTCGTCGGCGCATAGTCGCCATGACGATCTGGGCGGTCGCCTTCGTCGGCGCGTGGCTCGGCATCGGGCTGCCCACCGACCCGGCGTACGCCTTCGTGTGGATCTGGCTCGGGACCATCGCCTGGAACAGCGACCGCCCGTGGCGCAGCCACCTGCGCTTCGCCCGGGACTGGGTACCGGTGGTGCTGCTACTGGCCGCGTACAACCTCTCGCGCGGGTTCGCCGACAACGGCGCCACCCCGCACGCCATGGAGCTGATCGTCGCCGACCGGTTCATGTTCGGCTGGGCCACCGGCGGGGAGGTGCCCACCGTCTGGCTGCAGGAGCACCTCTACCGCCCACAGGTGCACTGGTGGGACATCGCGGCGAGCTGGGTGTACTTCTCGCACTTCGTGGTGGCGCTGGCCGCCGCCGCCGTGCTCTGGATGCGCGACCGGCACCGCTGGGCCGCCTACATGCGGCGGTGGGGATTCCTGTGCGCCGCCGGCCTGGTCACGTACTTCATCTACCCGGCCGCGCCGCCCTGGTGGGCCGCGCAGAACGGCCTGCTCACCGAGGTGGCGCGGATCTCCACCCGGGGCTGGAAGGCGTTCGGCATGCACGGCGCCGGCAACGTGCTCAACGCCGGCCAGATCGCCTCGAACCCGGTCGCCGCCATGCCGTCGCTGCACACCGCGTGGGCGCTGTTCGTGGTGCTGTTCTTCCTGCACACCACCCGCCGCCGGTGGTGGCCGCTGCTGCTCGCGTACCCCCTGGCGATGACCTTCACCCTGGTCTACTCCGGCGAGCACTACGTGATCGACGTGCTGGTGGGCTGGACGTACGTCGGGCTGACCTACCTGGTCGTCGGCCTGGCCGAGCGGGCGTGGAGGTCCTACCGCGCCCGCCACCCGAAGGCCGGAACGCAACCGCCCCCCAACCAGCCCGAGCCCCCGACCAGCCAGCCCGACCCCCCGACCCCCGGCGAACCAGACAGCACCACCACCCACCGCTCGGTCCCCGCCGACCACTGACCGCCCTGTCCTTGTTGATCAAGAGGTTCGCGTCACCGAATGCCCGATTCTTGACGCCAACCTCTTGATCAACAGGAGTCAGGGGGTGGGAGTGAGGTTAGGGGGTTGGGGGGTGGGCTTGGTGGTGGGCTCTGCGGGTTAGTTCGGCTGCCAGGGACCAGGCTTCGGCGAGGTCGCGGTCCTGGGCCGCCGCGCCCGAGCCGCCGGCCGTGTCCGCGTACACGGTCGCGAGCCGCAGCCGGCGCTGCACCGGTCCCTGCACGACGCGCACACTCTGGATCCGGGCGTACGGCACGATCGCCAACTGCCGGGTGAGCAGCCCGGACCGGGTGGCGAAGACCCGATCGAACAGGCCCGCGCCGAGCGCGCCACGTCCGAGCGGGTGCAGCCAGCGCGTCCGGGGCGGTGGCGGGCTCAGCGTCAGCGTGTCCAGGCGTACGCCGGGCAGCACCTCGCCAACGATCATCGTGGCGGTCGGCAGGTCACCCACCGGCAGCAGCCGGTCCGGTCGGTTGCGGTCGTCGGCCTCCGCGATCGAGTAGCCGGCCACCTCCAACCGCAGTCGCAGCCAGTCGTTGACCCGCCACAGCAGCGGCCAGGTGGCCCGTACGGTCTGGACCCGGTCCAGCGGCACGGTCTGCGCCCGGGTCTCCAGTAGGCCGTTGTGCACCCGCAGGGTGCCACCGTCGCGGGCCAGCCGGAAGTTCCAGTCGTCGAGGACCCGACGGATCGGTTGCAGGAGCACACCGGCCATCGCGGTCAACGTGCTCGCCACCGCGATGAACGACCACGACCCGGCGGTGACGAACTGCACCACGACGAAGGCAACGCCGAACGGGAGCAGGAACGCCTGCGGGGTGAGCAACTGGCTGACCAGGAGGTCCCGGTTGCGTACCGCGTGCAGTGGCCGAGCCCGCACGGCCGTCGGCGTCTCGACCCGCGTGGCGGGCGCGGTGTCGCCGGGCGGCGCCACGCGCCCGGCGAGCGCCAGCAGCCGCTCCCGCAGGCGGGTCGCGTCGGCCACCCCGAGGTACGCCAGCGGCGCTTCGGTCTTGCCTCCTCCGACGACCTCCAGGCGCAGCTCGGCCAGGCCGGTGAGCTGGGCGAGCAGGGGCCGCACCACCTCCACGGCCTGCAACCGCTCCAACGGGATGGCCCGGGTACGCCTCCAGAGCAGCCCCTCGTGCACCCGCAACTCGCGGCCCACCACGTGGTAGCCGGTGTTGTACCAACTGATCACCGACAGCACGGTCGCGCCGAGCGCCAGCACCACGACCATGGCGGCGAACCAACCGAAGCCGACCCGCGACAGTGTCGACCAGGACAGGCCGGCGATGACCACGACCAGTGACTTGGCACCGTGCAGCAGCGGGCTGAGCGGGTGCAGCCGCTGTCGAGGCTCCCCGCCACCACCGCTTGCCGGGGCGGGCCAGGGCTGGACCGCCCCGGGCGGCCCGGCCGAGTACGGCGGCGTAGCGGGATACGGCGTCCCGCCGCCATCCGGGGACCCCGCAGGGTGCGGCGGCACACCGGCGTGCGGCGGCACACCAACGTGCGGCGGCATACCAACGTGCGGCGGGCCGGCAGGGGGCGCGTCGCGGTCGGGCGGTGGCGGCACGGTGCCGGGCTCGACGGGGCTCTCGCTCATCGGGCCAGCGCCCGGTGGCGTCGGCGGTCGGCGTGGCTGGTCACAGCCCCTCCGCCCGGTCCTCACCGAGCGCGGTGAGCCGGTCGCGCAGTCGG
The DNA here is from genome assembly GCF_040656575.1 of Micromonospora sp. NPDC049801. Taxonomy (NCBI): domain Bacteria; kingdom Bacillati; phylum Actinomycetota; class Actinomycetes; order Micromonosporales; family Micromonosporaceae; genus Micromonospora; species Micromonospora sp. NPDC049801. The sequence goes on from NZ_JBFAMS010000010.1 coordinate 27,862, forward strand.
GATGCCTCCGCCGGACGCAGGCCGGGCACCCGCGCGTCACTGGCGGCCGCCGCCGTGTGCAACTGCACGGTGGCCAGGTCGAAGGCGCGTTCCAGCGGGCCGGCGCTCACGTCGACGAACTGCATGCGGGAGTACGGGACGATGGACAACCGGCGGACCAGCAGTCCGTGCCGCACGAGCAGGTCCTCGTCGCGCTCGGCGTAGCCCCAGGCGCGTACCGCCCGGACGATGGCCGTGGCCCGCCACCCGCCGAGCACCAGCACGATGGCGAGGGCGAGTCCGAACAGCCAGTGACCGCTCAGTGCCCAGCCGACCGCCGTCACGGCCAGGCCGATGGCCACCACGATCGCGAGTCGGATCAACTCCACCCAGATCAGGTCGGTCGAGATCCGCTGCCACCGTACGGTGTCGGGCCACGGCTCCAACGGTCCACGGTCCGACGTCGCGGAGGCGTGCCCCACCGCCGAAAGGCCGGGAGCCGGCACGGAGCCGGGAGCCGCCGGAAGGCCGGGAGCCGGCAGGGAGCCGGGAGCCGGCGCGGGGCCGGGAGCCGCCGGAAGGCCGGGAGCCGGCGCGGGGCCGGGAGGTGGCAGGGGGCCAGGGGCCGGCAGGTCGGGCGGGGGTGAGAGGGCGGCGTGACCGGCCGACGGCGGTACGGCGTTCGGCGGCAGCGGGGCCGGCGACGAGGCGTCCGGCGGGGACGGGTCCGGGCCGAGCGTGCCGGGCGCCGGGAACGCGCCGGGCGGCGGCGCGATGTCGGGCGGTGCCGCCGCCGGGGAGGTCGGTGGGGACGGGACGGTGGGGCCAGGGGAGGCCGGTGGGTCGGCGCGGTCCTCCGGGCTCATCGACCAGATCCGTTCCACGCGCCCCGCGCCGCCGCGCTGCTGTGCCTCATCGCTCGCTCACACGTCGAGGGTAGGCGATCCGGACACCGGAGTGACGGTACGGAGAAAGCCACGGGCGTCCAGGAACGCTCCGAGAGTGTCCCGGTGCTCGGCGCAGGCCAGCCAGGTCTTGCGCCGGTCGGCGGTGTGCAGGCGGGGATTGTTCCACTCCAGCGCCCAGACGGCGGGGGCGCGGCAGCCTCGTGCCGAACAGACCAGGGCCTCGTCGGCGGGGGTGGGGACGTTCATCCGGGCCAGTCTAGGGCGGCCGGGGGCGAAAGTTTGAGCGCCGGGCGGCCACGGGGGGAGCCGCCCGGCGACGGGATGAATCGTACACGCGGCGGCCCGGTACCTGTCCACCCGTGACGCGCGATTCGATGCTCGGGACCGCGTGGCGAAAATCGGCTTCTCCCCGCCTCGACACTCAGGAAGGCATGCGAGTCTTGATACCGCACCAGCCGCGACGACCGACCAACGCTGTGGAGGACCGGTGGCCCAGCCGACCACGCCCGACGCCCCGACGCCCAACGGGGCGGCACCCCAGGCGCCCGCCCCGGTGACCACGCCCGCACAGGACGCCACCCTGTTGGAGAAGGCGTTGTTCGAGATCAAACGGGTGATCGTCGGCCAGGACCGGATGGTCGAGCGGATGTTCGTCGCGCTGCTGGCGCGCGGCCACTGCCTACTCGAGGGTGTGCCCGGCGTGGCCAAGACCCTTGCCGTGGAGACCCTCGCGAAGGTCGTCGGCGGGTCCTTCGCCCGGGTGCAGTTCACCCCCGACCTGGTGCCGGCCGACATCATGGGCACCCGGATCTACCGGCAGTCGAGCGAGAAGTTCGACGTGGAGTTGGGCCCGGTCTTCGTCAACTTCCTGCTCGCCGATGAGATCAACCGTGCTCCGGCCAAGGTGCAGTCGGCGCTGCTGGAGGTGATGAGCGAGCGGCAGGTGTCGATCGGCGGGGAGAGCCACCGGGTGCCCGATCCGTTCCTGGTGATGGCCACCCAGAACCCGATCGAGCAGGAGGGCGTTTACCCGCTGCCGGAGGCCCAGCGGGACCGCTTCCTCATGAAGATCGTCGTGGGTTATCCGACCGACGCCGAGGAGCGGGAGATCGTCTACCGGATGGGCGTGGCCGCGCCGGAACCGACGGCGGTCTTCGACACCCCCGAGTTGATCGCTCTGCAGCGCAAGGCCGACCAGGTCTTCGTGCACAACGCGCTCGTCGACTACGCGGTTCGTCTGGTGCTGGCCACCCGTACGCCCGCCGAGCACGGCATGCCGGACGTCGCTCAACTGATCCAGTACGGGGCCAGCCCGCGCGCCTCGCTCGGTCTGGTCCGGGCCACCCGCGCGCTGGCGCTGCTGCGGGGACGCGACTACGCCCTGCCGCAGGACGTGCAGGACATCGCCCCGGACATCCTGCGTCACCGGCTGGTGCTCAGCTACGACGCGCTCGCCGACGACGTGCCGGCCGACCACATCGTGCAGCGGGTGATGTCGACGATTCCGCTTCCGTCGGTCGCGCCCCGGCAGCAGGCCACCCCGCCGTCGAGCGCCCCACCACCCGGCGCGGGCTGGCCCGGGCAGCGGCCGTGACCTCACCCACCCCTCGTCCCGCCCCTCTGGGTGACCGCAGCGAGGCCGTGCTCTCCCGACTCCAGTTGCTGGTCACCCGCAAGCTCGACGGTCTGCTCCAGGGCGACTACGCCGGTCTGCTCCCCGGGCCGGGCAGCGAGGCGGGGGAGTCGCGGGAGTACCGCCCCGGTGACGACGTACGCCGGATGGACTGGCCGGTGACCGCTCGGACCACGACCGCGCACGTGCGGCGCACGGTCGCGGACCGGGAGTTGGAGACCTGGTTGGCGCTGGACCTGTCGGCGAGCCTGGACTTCGGCACCGGGCAGTGGCTCAAGCGGGAGGTGGTGGTGGCCGCCGCCGCCGCCATCACCCACCTGACCGTGCGCGGCGGCAACCGGATCGGCGCGGTGATCGGCACCGGCGGTGGCGCGTCCACGCCCGCGCGGCGCTGGCGGGCTGGCCCGCCTCCGGCCGGTCCGGGCGTGCTGACCCGGCTGCCGGCCCGCTCCGGCCGCAAGGAGGCGCAGGGTCTGCTGCGCGCCGTCGCCGGCACGGCGATCCAGCCCGGCCGGGGTGACCTGGGCGCGCTTGTCGACATGCTCAACCGCCCGCCCCGGCGGCGCGGGGTGGCCGTGGTGGTCTCGGACTTCCTGGCGCCGGTCGAGCAGTGGGCCCGGCCCATGCGCAAGCTGCGCGTCCGGCACGACGTGCTGGCGATCGAGGTGGTCGACCCACGTGAGCTGGAGCTGCCCGATGTGGGCGTGTTGCCGGTGGTCGACCCGGAGAGCGGTGAGCTGCACGAGGTGCAGACCGCCGACCCCCGGCTGCGGCAGCGCTACGCCGAGGCCGCCGCCGCCCAACGGGCCACGATCGCCGCCGCGCTGCGCGGCGCCGGCGCGGCCCACCTGCGTCTGCGTACGGACCGAGACTGGCTGCTGGACATGGTGCGTTTCGTGGCCGCGCAGCGGCACGCGCGTACCCGGGGGACGACACGATGATCCGTTTTCTGCAACCGTGGTGGTTGCTGGCCGTGCTGCCGGTGCTCGCGCTCGCCGCGTTCTACGTCTGGCGGCAACTGCACCGCCGGGCGTACGCGATGCGGTTCACCAACGTGGACCTGCTGCGTACCGTCGCGCCCAAGGGCCTGGGTTGGCGGCGGCACGTGCCGGCGACCGCGTTCCTGCTGTGTCTGCTGGTGCTCGCCACGGCCCTGGCCCGCCCCGCGATCGACACGAAGGAGCCGTTGGAGCGGGCGACCGTGATGCTCGCCATCGACGTGTCGCTGTCGATGCAGGCCGACGACGTGGCGCCGAACCGGTTGGAGGCCGCGCAGGAGGCGGCCAAGCAGTTCGTGGGCGAGTTGCCGGCGAGCTACAACCTGGGCCTCGTCTCGTTCGCCAAGGCGGCGAACGTGCTGGTGCCGCCGGGCAAGGACCGGGACGCGGTGACCGCCGCGATCGACGGGCTGGTGCTGGCCGAGGCGACCGCGACGGGTGAGGCGGTGTTCACCTGCCTGGAGGCGATCCGGTCGGTGCCGGCCGACGGCGCGGCGGGTATCCCGCCGGCGCGCATCGTGCTGTTGTCGGACGGGTTCCGCACCTCGGGTCGGTCGGTGGAGGAGGCGGCGGCCGCCGCGCAGGCGGCCAACGTGCCGGTCTCCACCATCGCGTTCGGCACCGACACGGGTCAGGTCGACATCGGCGGGCAGCTCCAACGGGTGCCGGTGGACCGGCTGGCCCTCGCCGAGCTGGCCGAGACGACCGAGGGTTACTTCTACGAGGCGGCCTCGGTGAGCGAGCTGAAGCAGGTCTACCAGGACATGGGCAGTTCGATTGGTTTCCGGACCGAGCCGCGTGAGGTGACCCAGTGGTACGCCGGGTTGGCGCTGCTGCTGGCGCTCTGCGCCGGCGCGCTCAGCCTGCTCTGGTCGTCACGGATGATCTGACCGCCAGCCGGGACGCCCGACGGCCCGTGCGAGGCCGGAGCGGCCGACGGTCGGGACAGCGAGGCGAGCGGCCGACGAACGGCCGGTGGTGGTCAGTGACCGCCGCCGGCCAGGACGAAGACGACGGCCACCCAGACGGCGGCGAGGGTGAAGCCCAGCGGGGCGACGTAGCGGCTCATGGACGGCTCCGAGTGGCGGCTGGACGGTCCGCGAGCGGGGGCGGACCGCAGGGGGTGGGGACGCGCACACGAAGTCGTGACCGGGCGGCTCCCGGCGACCGTCCGGTGACCGGACGGGGCGGCACGCACCGCGGCGGTGGCCGCGGTGGTGCGGGAGCGGAGCGGGGTCAGCTCGCCAGACTGAGTCGTGGCTCAGCGGGGCTGACCATCGGCCCGGCCACGACTAGGAGGATCGCTATCTCGCACAGCGATCACCTCCTGCAGGTCGGCCCGGTCCGAACGTCGATGATCGTACACCTGAGCCGCTCTCGGCACGCACTCGGCCGACCGGTCCGCGAGCGCTCCACCGCGCGGCCGGCCCGGCCCGGCCGGACGCGGCGTCGAGCCGCTCCCGCGCCCGCCGCGTACCACCGTGACCAGCACCGTGGCGAGCAGCGGCAACCAGCAGAACCGGGCCAGCACCCACCCCGGGCCGTCCGGCGTCGTGTGCAGTCCGGGCAGGGCCAGGCCACCCCGGGCGGTGAGCGCGGTCACCGCGACCAGCACCGGCTGGTGCCACAGGTAGATCCGCACGGCGTCGCTGTTCACCGCGGTCACCACCCGGCCCGCGAGCGGCCGGTCCAGCAGCCGTTCCCACCCGGTCCGGGCCAGCAGACCCAGCCCGACCTGGGTGACCGCCAGCGCCACGGCCAGCAGCGACGGCGGGTTCAGGTTGGACACGCCGGCCCCGGGCACGCCGACCGCGCTGATCGGGTAGCCCACCGCCACCAGCACGGCCAGCGCCACGGCCCCGCCACCGGCGAGCAGTCCCGCCGCCCGCCGGCCGGCCAGCCGTCCGTCGGCGTACGCGACGCCGAGCAGGTACGGCACCGACCAGGCCGCCAGCACGCCGACCGGTGGCACGGCAACGCCGTCGGCCAGCAGGCGGACCGCGAGGTCGCTCGCCGCCACCACGGCCACCGCCGGCAGCGCGCAGCGCGTCACACCCCATCGGCGTACGGCGGCGCGCAGCGGGCCAATCAAGGCGACCAGGAGCAGCAGCGGCGCCAGGAACCAGAGCGGACTGGCCGCGAGATGGAGCCCGACGGCGAGCGTGTCGTCCGACGCGCCCGCCACGGTGGCGGCCAGCAGCACGGCGGCCCCGGTGCCCAGCAGCGCCACCGTGGGCAGCAGCAACCGACGTGAACGGCGGGCCAGCCAGCCGGCCGAGGTGCCCCGGTGACGGGCCAACGACCGGGCCGAACCGAAGCCGGCGGCGAAGAAGAACAGGCCGAGCGTCTGCAACACCCAGGTGACCGGTGCCAGGGCGGGCAGCGCGGTCAGCGGACTGGCCTGACGCAGCCCGCCGTCACCGGTCAGCACCAGCCCGGTGACCAGCCAGTGCCCGAGCACCACCCCACCGATCGCGTACGCCCGCAACGCGTCGACGGTGCGGTCGCGGCTCATCGGGCGTCCTCGACCGGACCGGCGCCCCGCACGACCGCCGCGACCGCGATCAGGCTGGCGGTGCCCGTGTCCAGGTAGTCGTCGTGCCCGGACACCCCGTCCACCGGCAGCGGACGGGCCCCGAACGCCGGATCGCCGGGGCGACGCCCGTACCCGAGGCCGGCGAGCCGCACGGGCGGCACCCGGCGAATCCAGTCGGACGGCGCCTCGGCCGCCCAGAACCGCAGTCCGGCGCGCAGATCGCCGGCGCGCGGCACACCTGCGCCGACGCCACCGAGGCTGACCACGTCGGTGACCTGCGCCGGGGCGTGCGCCGCCGCCAGCGCCGCCACCAGGGCCCCGTAGCTGTGCCCGATCAGCGTGATCGTCGCGGCCGGACGGCGCGCGACCAGATCCCGCAGCAGCCGGGCCAGTCCGGTCGCCCCACGCCGCGCGTCGGCGTCGCTGGCGGCGCCCACCAACCCGTCCGGCGGGTCGTAGCCGAGCCAGGCCAGCACGGCCACCCGCGCCGTGGGGTCGCTCGACCGGATCTGCCGGTAGAGCTGCGCCGCCTGCACCGACGGCGCCCGCCGCGGCACCCCGCCCAGTCCACGGTCGAAGTCGGCGAGTGTGCTGCCCACGCCCGGCACGAGCACCGCGATCCGGTCCGCGCCCGCCAGGTCGCCGAGGACCTCCACCGCCCGCCCGTCGCCGCGCGGGTCGAAGGCCAGGAAACGGCGTCCGTGCGCCGCCCAGTCCGCGTACGGGGGGCCGGCCGCGCGCATCGCCGCCGCCGTGCCGGGGTACGCCTCGACGAACCCCACCTCCATGACCGGCTCCGGTGGGCCGGGCAGGACCAGGCTCCCCCCGAGCAACGCGCTCAGAGCGACACGTGTGACACCTCGTCGTCGCATCACGTTCTCCCTCCCGAATGACGTCCGGAAGGGGAGAGTGCGGGGGCGAACGGGTCGCGGTCGTCGTACCGGGGAGCTGTCTCCCGGGTGGCCCCGAGGCGCTACTCGCCGGCGGCGACCAGACCCGTCTCGTACGCCAGCACCACGGCCTGGGCGCGGTCGCGCAGGCCGAGTTTGGCCAGGATGCGCCCGACGTGGGTCTTCACGGTCTGCTCCGCCACCACCAGGTCAGCGGCGATCTCCGCGTTGTTGCGGCCCCGGGCGATCAACCGCAGCACCTCGGTCTCGCGCGGAGTCAGCCCGGCCAGGTCGGTGGGGCGGGGCCGGCGACGGTCCGGGCGGGCCGCGAACTCGGCGATCAGTCGACGGGTCACCGCCGGGGCGAGCAGCGCGTCCCCGGCGGCCACCACCCGCACCGCCTGCACCAGGTCGGCCGCGGGCGCGTCCTTGAGCAGGAAGCCGCTCGCGCCGGCCCGCAGCGCCTCGTACACGTAGTCGTCCAGGTCGAACGTCGTGAGGATGAGCACCCGGGGGCGCTGCGCCGAGCGGTCGCCCAACAGTTGACGGGTGGCGGCCAGCCCGTCCAGGACCGGCATCCGCACGTCCATCAGCACCACGTCCGGGTCGAGCCGACGCGCGGCGGCCACCCCCTGCGCGCCGTCGGCGGCGTCGCCCACCACCAGCAGGTCGGGCTGGGCGGCGAGCAGCGCGCCGAAGCCCTGCCGGACCATCGCCTGGTCGTCGACGATCAGCACCTTGATCATGTGTCCAGGCTCCCCACCTCGTACGGCAGTTCGGCCGCCACCGCGTACCCGCCGTCGGGTAGCGGCCCGGCGGTGAACGTACCGCCGAGCGAGGTGGCGCGCTCCCGCATGCCGGTCAACCCGTGCCCCGCCCCGCCGTCGGCGGTCGGTGGGGCGCCGCGCGGAAAGGCGGTCGGTGGGGCGTCGGGCGGGGAGTTGTCGACGCGTACTCCCAGAGCGGACGGACCGGAGCGGACGGTGACGCGCACCGCGGCGCCGGGCGCGTGCCGGGCCGCGTTCGCCAGGCCCTCCTGGACGATGCGGTACGCGGCCAGCCCGACCGGCGCGGGCACCGGACCCGGCGGCTCGGCGTCCAGGGTCACGGCCAGCCCGGCGCGACGGGCCGCGTCCACCATCGCGCCCAGGTCGGCCAGGTCGGGCTGCGGAGTGGTCTGCGGCCCGCTGGCCTCGCTGCGCAGCACCCCCAACAGCCGCCGCATGTCGGTCAGCGCGTCGCGGGCCGAGCCGGCGATGGCGACGAACTCGGCGGCGGCCGGGGCGGGCACGTCGTCGAGGCGGTACGGCGCGGTCTCGGCCTGCACGGCGATCAGCGACATGTGGTGCGCGACCACGTCGTGCAGCTCACGGGCGATCCGGGTGCGCTCCTCCAGCACCGCGCGGCGCTCCTGCTCGCGCTCGCTCAGTTCGGTCTGCGCGGCCAGGGCGCGCCGCGACAGCCGGTTGTGACGGAACAGGTCGCCGACGATCGCCAGCGCACCGAGCAGCAGCAGGACAGGCACCCGGTTGTCGGGGTGGACCAGAGTGAACACCGGCACCGTGCTGATCGTCACCACCCAGGCCAGCACCGGCCGGTCGACCCGCGCGACGACCACCGCCAGCACCGCGACCGACCCGAGCGCCAGCGGCGGGGTCCACGGCCAGGACCGGTCGGCCGGCGCGTTGAACGTGCAGATCAGCAGGGCCAACACCGTCAGCCGCCACGCCAGCAGCGGACGCCGGGGCAGCGCCAGCAGCGGCGCCACGGTCATCGCCGCGAACAGCAGCGCGACCGGCAGCGGCAGGCCCCACTCGCTCTCCACGGTCAGCGTGATCAGGAAGAGGCCGAGCGCGGCGAGCAGCCCCACCGGAGTGGCGTAGCGGGCGAGCCGGGGCCAACGGGCCAGCAACGACCGTTCGGGTGGGGCGTCCGGGCCCCACAGGGTCTGCCCCAGCGCTCCCAGAGCCACGACGACAGGTTGCCGGTTCACCACCCGGAGGCTACGGGCCGAGGGTGCCACCGGGCGTGCCCCCGCAGGTTGATCCCCAGGTCGTACCTGGGTGGGACACCACACCCGTTAGCGCTTACTTGCGGGTAACGCCTAGGCTCCGACGCGTCCATGCTGAGCAGTCGCAAGGAGGAACCGTGGCCCGTACCGTGCTGGTGACCGGCGGCAACCGGGGAATCGGCCTGGCCATCGCGCAGGCCTTCGCCAAGCAGGGCGACCGGGTGGCGGTCACCCACCGCAGTGGCGAGGCCCCCGAGGGGCTGTTCGGCGTACGCGCCGACGTCACCGACGCGGCCTCGATCGATGCCGCGTTCACCGCTGTCGAGGCCGAGCTGGGCCCGGTCGAGGTGGTGGTCGCCAACGCCGGCATGACCGACGACACGCTGCTGCTGCGGATGTCCGAGGAGCAGTTCACCAACGTGGTGGACACCAACCTCACCGGCGCGTTCCGGGTCGCCAAGCGCGCCTCGGGCAAGATGCTGCGGGCCAAGTGGGGCCGCATGATCTTCATCTCCTCGGTGGTGGGCCTCTCCGGCGGCGCCGGACAGGTCAACTACGCCGCCAGCAAGGCCGGCCTGGTCGGCGTCGCCCGCTCGGTCACCCGCGAGCTGGGTAGCCGCAACATCACCGCGAACGTGGTGGCGCCCGGCTTCATCGACACCGACATGACCGCCGGCCTGTCCGACGACCGCAAGGCGGAGATCCGCAAGTCCATCCCGGCCGGCCGGATGGCCAGCCCGGACGAGGTGGCCGCCGTGGTCACCTGGCTGGCATCGGACGGCGCCGGGTACGTCTCCGGGGCCGTGATCCCGGTCGACGGCGGCCTCGGCATGGGCCACTGACCTTCTCTGACTACGGAGGAAACCCTGCATGTCCGGACTGCTCGCCGGTAAGCGGCTGCTCGTCACCGGTGTCATCACCGACGCCTCGATCGCCTTCTCGGTGGCGAAACTCGCCCAGGAGAACGGCGCTCAGGTCGTGCTCACCGGCTTCGGCCGGCTCTCCCTGGTCGAGCGGATCGCCAAGCGGCTGCCCGAGCCCGCGCCGGTGATCGAGGTCGACGTGACCAACGCCGAGCACCTGGCCAGCCTCGCCGACCGGGTCCGCGAGCACGTCGACGGGCTCGACGGCGTGGTGCACTCGATCGGCTTCGCCCCGCAGAGCTGCCTCGGCGGTGGCTTCCTCGACGCGCCGTGGGAGGACGTGGCGACCGCCCTGCACGTGTCGACCTACTCGTACAAGTCCCTCGCGATGGCGGCGCTGCCGCTGATGTCGGCCGGCGGCGCGGTGGTCGGTCTGACCTTCGACGCCACCAAGGCGTGGCCGGTCTACGACTGGATGGGCGTCGCCAAGGCCGGCCTGGAGTCCGCCTCCCGCTACCTGGCCCTGCACCTGGGCAAGCAGGGCATCCGCAGCAACCTGGTCGCCGCCGGGCCGCTGCGTACCATCGCCGCCAAGTCGATCCCCGGCTTCGACCAGTTCGAGGACGCCTGGGTCGAGCGTGCCCCGCTCGGCTGGGACCTCAACGACCAGGAGCCCGCCGCGCGGGCCTGCCTGGCGCTGCTCTCCGACTGGTTCCCGGCCACCACGGGCGAGATCGTGCACGTCGACGGCGGCTACCACGCCATGGGTTCCTGACGTTGTAAGGAAGGGCACCCTGTTAACGCTTGCCGTAGAGCAGGGGGCCCTTCCTAACACGGCGCCCGCACCCGCCGGCAGGGGGCGTCGCCGGGCCGTCCTGGGCGAGGGACAAGAATGACCCCCATGGCGTACGACGCGGTGGTGCTGGTGTCCTTCGGCGGGCCCGAACGGCCCGAGGACGTGATGCCGTTCCTGCAGAACGTGACCCGTGGCCGGGGGGTGCCACCCGAGCGGCTGGCCGAGGTCGCTGAGCACTACCAGCACTTCGGCGGGGTGTCCCCGATCAACCAGCAGTGCCGTGACCTGCTCGCCGCCGTCCGCGCCGACTTCGCCGCGCACGGTGTCGACCTGCCCGTCTACTGGGGCAACCGCAACTGGGACCCGATGCTCGCCGACACCGTCAGCCAGATGCGCGACGACGGCGTGACCCGCGCGCTGGCCTTCGTCACCAGCGCGTACGGCGGCTACTCGTCCTGCCGGCAGTACCAGGAGGACATCGCCGCCGCCCGCGCCGCCGTCGGGCCCGACGCACCGGTGATCGAGAAGCTGCGGCAGTTCTGGGACCACCCCGGGTTCGTCGAGCCCCACGTCGACGCGGTCCGGGCCGCCCTCGCCCAGCTCGACCCCGCGAAGCGGGTCACCACCCGACTGGTGTTCACCGCCCACTCCATCCCCACCTCGATGGCGGCCAACGCCGGCCCGCACGGCGGCCGCTACGAGGCGCAGCTACGCGAGACCGCCCGCCTGGTGGCCGCGGCCGCCGCCCCCGACCTGGCGTACGACCTGGTGTGGCAGAGCCGGTCCGGCCCACCGCACGTGCCGTGGCTGGAACCCGACATCAACGACCACCTCAACGCGCTTGCCGAGGGCGGTGTCACCGGCGTGGTGGTCAGCCCGATCGGGTTCGTCTCGGACCATCTGGAAGTCGTGTGGGACCTGGACACCGAGGCCCTGGAGACCGCCAAGCAGCTCGGCCTCGACTTCGTCCGGGCCGGCACCCCGGGCACCGACCCGCGCTTCGTGACCATGGTCCGGGAGTTGGTCACCGAGCGCACCGATCCGGACGGCGCGCAGCTGCGCCGCCACCTCGGGGACCTGCCCAGGTGGGACACCTGTCCCACCGTCTGCTGTGTACCGACCCGCCGACCGACGCCTGCTGGGGGCACCGATGCATGACCGCAAGCCCGTGCAGAGCTGGCTCACCGACATGGACGGCGTGCTGGTGCACGAGGGCCAGCCGGTGCCCGGAGCGCCGGAGTTCGTCAACCGGCTGCGCGCCTCCGGCAAGCCGTTCCTGGTGCTGACCAACAACTCGATCTACACGCCGCGGGACCTGACGGCCCGGTTGAGCCGGATGGGGCTGGACGTGCCGGAGGAGTCGATCTGGTCCTCAGCGCTGGCCACCGGCCAGTTCCTCGCCGACCAGCGGCCGGGCGGCACCGCGTACGTCATCGGCGAGGCCGGGTTGACCACCGCGCTGCACGCCGTCGGGTACGTGCTCACCGACTTCGCCCCGGACTACGTGGTGCTCGGTGAGACCCGCACCTACAGCTTCGAGGCGATCACCAAGGCGATCCGGCTGATCAACGACGGGGCCCGGTTCATCTGCACCAACCCGGACGTGACCGGCCCGTCCGTCGAGGGGGCGTTGCCGGCCGCCGGCTCGGTCGCCGCCATGATCTCCAAGGCGACGGGGGTGGAGCCGTACTTCGTCGGCAAGCCCAACCCGATGATGATGCGATCGGCGCTGAACACGATCAACGCGCACTCGGAGACCACCGCGATGATCGGCGACCGGATGGACACCGACGTCCTCTGCGGCCTGGAGGCCGGGCTGGAGACCATCCTGGTGCTCACCGGCATCAGCAGCCGTACCGAGGCCGAGCGCTACCCGTACCGCCCGTCCCGCATCGTCAACTCGGTCGCGGACCTGATCGACGAGGTGTGACCCCGCCCGCGCGCCCCGCTCTCGTCGATCTTGCACTTACTGTCGCCGATATGGGGCGTGACGCCCTTTAGGTCGCAGCAGAAAGTGCAAGATCGACGTGGTGAGTCGGCGCGGCGCGGCGCGGCGCGGGGGCGTGGCGCGCGGGGGCGTTACGGGCGTAGGGGGGCGTTGCAGGCGGCCACCAGGGCTTGGCGGCAGGCTGCGGTGAGCGGGCGGAGCGCGGCGTCGCGCTGCTGGGCCTCGTAGTTGTTGATCGCGCCGCCCGGGGCGGCGTGCCCGGCCAACGCCAGCACCCGGTCGAGCACCGCAGCCCGGGCGAACAGCCGACGGGCCCGCGGGTCGAATCCCGGTGGCAGGTCGGTGGTGCCGTCGGGGCGGCGCAGCGCGGCCAGCGCGCCGGCCAGCTCGGGCCGCCACTGGGCCACGTCGAGCCGGGTCAGCACGGCGGTCGTCTCGGCCAGCGCGGCGGCCAACTCGGCCTCGGCCTCGGCGGCCCCGGGCAGCGACAGCGAGGCGGCCGGCGCGTCGGCCGGCAGCGGGTAGACCCGCCACAACACCGTCTCGAAACAGTCCCCGGAGCCGGAGGTGTGGCTGCGTACCTGCGGGATCAGGCCCAGCCCACCGGCCACCACCGCCTCGCCCGCCACCAGCGCCGCTCCGGCGAAGTCGCCGGGGCCGGGCAGACCCCTCGGGTCGCCCGGCGCGGGCAGCACCAGCCGGATCTCGTCGGGCGACAGCTTGGCCAGGGTGGGCAGCGCGGCACCCAGCGGCACGTCGGTCCAGGTGCCCGGGGCGTCCGCGACGAGATGCTCCTCGTCACCGGCGATCGCGTCGGCGACCTCGTCGTACGGCACCAACCCGGCGCGCCACGCGCGCACCCAGGCAACGAACCGGCTCGACCGGCGCGGCGCAAGCGTGGCCGCGCCCGTTGCGGGGGTGGACATGCCGAAAGGGTACGTGGTGATCGGTGGCCCTGTCTCGGCTGCCGCTCCGGCCGCCCTGCCTGCCCCGAACTGCCCCCTTCGCCCCGTCCACTACCGCCCTGCCCCAACCCACCCCCACCCCGCCCCCAACCCACCCCCGATCTCGTCGATCATGGAGTTGCGGTGCCTGATTGCTGACGGTTGATAGGGCTTCGTGCGCCACCACAACTCCATGATCGGCGGGGCGGGGCGGGGCGGGGCGGGGCGCGGCGCGGCGGGGGCGCGGCGGGTGGGGCGGGGCGGGTTGGGGCGGGGCGGGGTGGGAACGGGGCGTGGCGGTGTGTCGCGGGGAGGGGGTGGGGGGAGGGCGGGTTAGCGTGATCTCCATGGCGGGGCGATACGGCGAGGACGTGCTGGCGGGGGACTGGCGGCGACGGAAGGTCACCCCCGAGGTGGACGCCGAAGTGGATCTCGTGGTGGAGGACGCCGACTCCGGCTTCTGCGGCGCGGTGGTGGGTTTCGAGGCCGGCGCGGTGGTGTTGGAGGACCGGCACGGTAAACGGCGTAACTTCCCGCTGCTGCCGGCGGCGTTCCTGCTCGACGGCCGCCCGGTGACGCTGCGCCGCCCGACCCGCGCTGTGGTGCCGGCGGCCCGCCGGCGGACCGCGTCCGGTTCGGTGGCGGTGGACAACGTCCGCGCCCAGGTCGCCAAGGCCAGCCGGATCTGGGTCGAGGGCATCCACGACGCCGCGCTGGTCGAGCGCATCTGGGGCGACGACCTGCGCGTCGAGGGTGTGGTCGTGGAGCCGCTGGACGGTATCGACGACCTGGACGCGGCGGTGCGGGACTTCGCCCCCGGTCCGACCCGACGACTGGGCGTGCTCGTCGACCACCTGGTGCCGGGCAGCAAGGAGAGCCGCATCGTGGCCCGGGTGACCTCGCCGTACGTGCTGGTGACCGGGCATCCGTACGTCGACGTGTGGCAGGCGGTGAAGCCGGCGGCGCTGGGCATCGCGGCCTGGCCGGTGGTGCCCACGGGGCGGCCGTGGAAGGAGGGCGTCTGCGCGGCTCTCGGGGTGACGGAGCCGGCCGACATGTGGCGGCACATCCTGTCCCGGGTGAACAGCTTCGCCGACGTCGAGACTCCGTTGATCAACGCCATGGAGCGCCTGATCGACTTCGTCACCGAGCCGGCCTGACCGCCTGGTCCGCCGTGACCGCCGACCGGGCGCTCGAGGCCGGGCGCTCAAGGCCGGGCGCTCAAGGTCGGACGGCGGGTCAGGGGGCCTCGTCCGGGCTGCGCGTGAAGACGAATGTGGCGATGTCGATCGCCGTCGCCCGTCCGTCGTCGTCGCGCAGCACCGACAGGATCTCGCCGTTCTCCGGACCGGAGCGTCCCCGCCAGCGGTCCGTCCCCTCGGCGGTGAACCGGCTCACCCGCTCGCCGCGTACGTGAGCCACCAGCTCACCCGCATCCCAGCTCAGGTCCAGCGAGGTGCCCATCCACCACCAGCGACCGGTCAGCTCGGCCACGTCGGCAGCGGGCGCGGTGGTGGCGGGCCGCCATGGCTGGCTGAGCGCCGGTTCGGCATCCAGCACGGTGGTCAACAGCCGACGGCCGAGTGTGGTGATCGGGAAGCCGTACGAGTTGGCGAAGCCGATCACGGCGGTACGGCTGGGCCGGTGCACCACGAGGGCGGCCACGTACCCGGGCATCGAGCCGCCGTGCCCGACGTACACGCGCTCGCCGTCGCGGTAGAGCTCCAGCCCCAGGCCGTGCCCGCCGGTCCAGGAGTCGAGGTCGCTGATCACCACGGGGGCGCACATCTCGGTCAGCGTCTCGGCGGCCAGCACCGACGGGTCGGGGTCGGCCAGGAACGCGGCCCAGCGGCCCAGGTCCTCGATCGTCGACCAGAGCTGCCCGGCCGGGGCCATCGCGCCGGTGTCGGTGCGCGGCTCCTCGCGCAACGTGTGGTGCCAGGGGTGGACGACGTAACCGCGGGCGTACGGCTCGGTGGCCGCGTAGGTGGTGCGGCGCAGGCCCAGCGGGGTGAGGATCCGCTGGTCGAGCAGGTCTGCCCAGGGCGTCCCGGTGAGTCGTTCGAGCACCCCGCCGAGCAGCCCGTACGCCAGGTTGGAGTAGTGGTACGTGCTGTGCGGGGAGTAAGCGATCTTGTCGGCGGTGACCCCGGCGAGCAGGGTCGGTAGGTCGACGCCTTCGTTGCGCTCCCACCAGTCGCCCTCGGGTTCGCGCTGGATCCCGCTGGCGTGCCCGAGGAGTTGGCGCAGGGTGAGCGCGCCGAGGCCGGTGCCCGGCAGGTGCTGCTCCAGCCGGTCGTCGAGACCCAGTCGGCCGGCGTCGCGCAACTGCATGATCAGGGTGGCGGTCATCGTCTTGCTGATCGAGCCCACCCGGTACTGCAGGTCGACGTCCGGGCGGGGGTGCTCGCCGGCGACGGCCAGGTGCGCCAGCGCGCCGTCGCGGACCACGCCCAGCACCAGCGACGGGACGTGGCCGTCGGCCTGCGCCTGGGCGACCCGCGCGTCGATCTGTCGGGCGGTCTCGGGTAGCAGGGTCAACGCATCTCCTCGGGTCGGGCCGCCGCTGGATGGGCCTCGCCGAGCCTACTGATCTTCGCGGGGGAGCCGCGCGAGCATTTGCGTGTCACGATCGTGGTGTGGACGCGGTGGTGTGGATCGTTCTGGGTGTGGTGCTGGCGGTCGCCGAGATCTTCACGACGACCCTGTTTCTGATCATGTTCGGGGCCGGGGCGTTCGCCGCCGCGGGCGCTGCGGCCCTGGGCGCGCCGGTTGCCGTGCAGGCGCTGGTCTTCGCGGTGGTGTCCGCGCTGAGCCTGGTCGTGGTCCGACCGGTGATCAAGCGGCACGGCCGGTCGGCGCTGGAGAGCGGCGAACAGCCGTTCGGCGTGGAGGCCATCGAGGGCTCCACGGCGCTGGTGCTGGAGCGGGTGGACGCCGACCACGGGCTCGTCAAGATCGACGGTGAGTTGTGGACGGCCCGGGCGTACGACACGACGCAGACTTTCGAGCCCGGTCAACGGGTTCGGGTGATAAAGGTCCGGGGCGCGACCGCCCTGGTGTGGCAGGACGACGTTTCTTCCGCCGGCGAGCTGCCGGAAGCGAGAGGGTGAACGGGATGACGATATTCGGGGTGCTGGTGATCGCGGTGGCGCTGATCGCCGTGATAACGCTGGCCAAGGCGGTGCGGATCGTGCCGCAGCAGCGCCATGACGTGGTGGAACGGCTCGGCAAGTACAAGCGCACCCTCAGCCCCGGTCTCAACCTGCTGGTGCCGTTCATCGACGCGGTCCGTACCAAGGTCGACATGCGCGAGCAGGTGGTCAGCTTCCCGCCGCAGCCGGTGATCACCTCGGACAACCTGGTGGTCTCGATCGACACGGTCCTCTACTTCAAGGTGGTCGACCCGGTCCGGGCGACGTACGAGATCTCCAGCTTCCTCCAGGCGATCGAGCAGTTGACGGTGACCACGCTGCGCAACGTGATCGGCTCGCTCGATCTGGAGCGGGCGCTGACCAGCCGCGACGAGATCAACCGGCACCTCTCCGGGGTGCTGGACGAGACGACCGGCCGCTGGGGCATCAAGGTGACCCGGGTCGAGATCAAGGCGATCGAGCCGCCGGCCAGCATCCGCGACTCGATGGAGAAGCAGATGCGCGCCGAGCGGGACCGCCGCGCCGCGATCCTCACGGCCGAGGGGCACAAGCAGTCGCAGATCCTCACCGCCGAGGGCGAGAAGCAGTCCGCGGTGCTGCGGGCTGACGGTGACCGGCAGGCCCGGATCCTGCAGGCCGAGGGCCAGGCGAAGGCGATCCGGACGGTGTTCGACGCGATCCACCAGGCGAACCCGAGCCAGAAGGTCCTCGCCTACCAGTACCTGCAGGCGCTGCCGCAGATCGCACAGGGCAGCGCCAACAAGGTCTGGATCGTGCCGGCCGAGCTGACCAAGGCGCTGGAGGGCATGGGTGGCGCGCTCGGTGGGCTGAGCCAGATGGTGGGTGACGTGCCCGCGCCGGAGGCCGCCGACCACGCGAGCCAGGTCGAGCGCGAGGCCGCGGCGGCGGCGCAGGCTGCTGCCGCCGCCGCCCAGCAGATCCACGACGAGGTACGCGTCGCCGAGGCGCAGGCCACCGGCGGCAACAAGCCGCAGGGCCTGCCCGCGCCGGAGCCGGTCACCCCGGACAGTCTGGTCAACGACCCGACGGACCAGCGCGAGCGCGGCTGACCCGGCACCCGGGCCGCGCGGTGCGGGCCGCCGCGCGGCACCGAGCGCCGGGTAAAGCGCGTCCGGCGGCGTCGAGTGCCGGGTAAGCGCGTCCGGCGGCGTCGAGCGCCGGGTAAAGCGCGTCCGGCGGCGTCGAGTGGGTGCGGCTGGCCGGGCGGTGCCGGGCCGGGGTCCGGACGCCGGAGGTAAATGCGAGAAAGGCTCATGGGGCGCTCCGACGCCTGCCACGATCGGTCCTAGGACGGGTGGTGACCAGGCAATCGGGGCGCCCCGGCGCGTCCCGCACCGCTCGTGGACGAGCGAGGTGACGCATGAAGGATCCGGCGAATCGGATGTGGTCCTCGGCCCCCGTACCCGGCGCGCACGATCCGGTCGCGCCACTGGGCTCCCGGCGCAGCGGCGGCGGCTTCGGCGTACTGCCATTCGTCGGCGAGCCCAGCCCGCTCGCGCCCGCCACGAACGCCAGTTGGGCCTGGTCGGTACGCCGGTTCGCGCGGGCCGCGGTGTGGCTGCTGCCCGCGTACGCCATCCTCTACGGCGCGGTGGCGATGGCCAGCGACGGCGGGGTGGGCAACGACCCGTATCCGGCGGACGGCCAGGCGGTGTACCTGATCGGCTGGGTGGCGGCGGTCTGGCTCGGCCTGCTCGCGCTGCTGGCCCTCACCGGCCTGCTGGCCGCGACCCGCAGCCGGCGGGTGGCCGCCGCCGGGCTGCTGGTCAGCATCGCCGGCACGGTGCTGATGCTGCCGTTCGCCGGGTTCGAGGAGCAGACGCCGGTCTTCGGCACCACCGCGCGGTCGCTGGTGCTGCTCGGCGCGACCTTCTACAGCGCGGGGTGGTTCCTCACCGGGTGGGCGGTGGCCCGCTCGGGCACCTTCAGCCTCGGCGACGGGGTCATGCTGATCATCGCCGCGCCGCTGCTCGGCCTCGGCGGCGCCCTGATCGGGTCGCTCCAGACGTTCGGCGCGATCTTCGTGCTGATCGCCGGCATCGGCATCGGCTACCGCAGCGGCCGCCTGATGCCCCGCCAAACCGCCGACGACGCCGCCAACGCCAGCCTCTCCACCCCCCCAACCCCCTAACCCCCCCAACCCCCAACCCCCAACCCGCGCCCACCCACCTCGCCCCACCTCGCCTCGCCTCGGTGATCAAGAGGTTCGCGTCAAGAATCGGCCCTTACCTGACGCAAACCTCTTGATCACCGGGTGGCAGTGGGGGTGGGCGGGGGTGGGGTGGGGTGGGGTGGGGGAGTTGGGGTGAGGTTGGCTACAGGGGGTGGTCGGTTGGCGTTATTTGTGGCAATCCTGGGTTGCATGGCCGCCCCCCGCTCGCCGCTGTCGCGGCTGTTCACCGTGCTGCTCACCGGCCTGCTGGCCGGGTTGGTCCTGGCCGCCGCGGCGCTGCCGGGCAACTTGCTGGTCGGGTTCACCGCGCGCGCCGCGCTCAGTTCGTACGCCGCGCTGCCCGACGCGCTGCGCACCCCGGCGACGCCGCAGCGCTCCTACCTCTACGCCAACGACGGCAAGACGCTGCTCACCACGTTCTACGACGTGAACCGGACGGACGTCGCGTTGGCGGACGTCGCCCCGGTGATGCGGCAGGCGATCGTGGCGGCCGAGGACCGGCGGTTCTACGACCACGGTGGCGCGGACCTGCGCGGCCTGGCCCGGGCGCTGGTCGCAAACGTCAAGGGCGGTGGCACCGAGCAGGGCGGCTCGACGCTGACCATGCAGTACGTCCGTAACGTCCTCAAGACCGACCCCACCCGCACCGCCGAGGAGCGGGCCGCCGCGACCGACCCCACCGTCGGTCGGAAGATCCAGGAGATTCGGTACGCGGGCGCGCTGGACAAGAGCCTCGGCAAGGACGAGATCCTCGGCCGGTACCTGAACATCGCCTACTTCGGCTCCGGCGCCTACGGGATCGCGGCGGCCAGCCAGCGCTACTTCGGCAAGCCCCCGGCGCAGTTGACCCTCGCCGAGTCGGCCCTGCTCGCCGGTCTGGTGCAGTCCCCGGACGCGTACAGCCCGATCAGCGGCGACAAGGACCAGGCCCTCGCCCGCCGGTCGTACGTGCTGGACTCGATGGTCGCCACCGGGGCGATCACCGCCGCGCAGGCCGCCCAGGCCAAGGTCGAGCCGCTGGCTCTGCACCCCACCGCCCAGCCCAACGGCTGCACCGCCGTCGCCCAGGGCCACGACGACTGGGGCTACTTCTGCGACTACCTGCGCCAGTGGTGGCTGACCCAGCCGGCGTTCGGCGCCACCCCCGCCGAGCGCGAGCAGGCCCTGCGCGCGGGCGGCTACACCGTCGTCACGTCGCTCGACCCGAAGATCCAGGCCACCGCGCAGCAGCAGGCCACCAAGGTCTACGGGTACGACAACAAGCGCGCCCTGCCGATCGCGGCCGTCCAGCCGGGCACGGGGCGGGTGCTCGCCATGGCGGTCAACCGGCACTACAGCCTCGCCGACAACCCGGCCGGGCAGGGCAACTACCCCAACACCGTCAACCCGCTGATCTCCGGTGGGGCCAGCGTGGACGGGTACCAGGCGGGCTCGACGTTCAAGCTGTTCACCATGCTCGCGGCGCTGGAGTCGGGCCGTACCCTCTCCACCGGGTTCGACGCCCCCGCCAAGCTGCCCACCCGGTACCCGGCCGAGGGGCCGGGCAGTTGTGACGGCAAGTGGTGCCCGGCGAACGCCAACCCGGCGTGGATGGACGGGTACCGGATGATGTGGGACGGCTTCGGCCGTTCGGTGAACACGTACTTCGTGTGGCTGGCCGAGCAGGTGGGCCAGGACAAGGTGGTCGAGATGGCGCAGCGGCTCGGCATCACGTTCCGCGCCGACACCGACGCCGCCTTCGCCAAGAACAACGCGGCGAACTGGGGATCGTTCACCCTCGGCGTGGCTGCCACCACCCCCCTCGACCTGGCCAACGCGTACGCCACGGTGGCCGCCGAGGGCACCTACTGCACGCCGGTGCCGGTGGTCTCGGTGACCGACGCGAAGGGCACGAAGGTGCCGGTCGGTGAGCCGTCCTGCAAAAAGGTCCTCGACGCCGACGTGGCGCGCGCCGCGACCGACGCGGCCCGCTGCCCCGTGGGCCAGCAGTCGCCGTACGGGCAGTGCAACGGCGGCACCGCCACCGGTGTGAACGACATTCTCGACGGCCGTCCGGTGGCCGGTAAGACGGGCAGCTCGGAGGAGAACGCCACCGAGACGTTCGTCGGCTTCACCCCGCAGGTGGCCGTCGCGGGCATCGCGGCCAACCCTGACGACCCGGCCGACTCGGTGGGTTCGGCGGTGCAGAGCAAGGTGATCGACGCGGTCGCGCGGGTCATCGCCACCGCCGTGAAGGGCCAGCCGGAGAAGGCGTTCACCGCCCCCAGCAAGGAGTTGGCCGGCGAGCCCCGCCGCCCGGTGGAGCGCCCGGCCGTCCCCGAACGCCAGCAGCCCACCCCGGACCAGGACCCGCTCTCGGCCCTGCAACGCTGGCTCGACCGTCGGGGCTGACCCCGGATCCAGCGGCGGCCTGGCTCACCTCGGGCCGGGCCGCCGTGCTCTTTCCACACGCCCGCTGGCTGGCCTCGGTCACGCCCGAGGTCACCGCCGAGCTTGGCGGTGACCTCGGGCGGCGACGTGACCGGGCGCGGCCTCAGCGGTTGGTAGCGGCTGCCGAGATCGCTGCGCGCACCTGCTGGGCGAAACCGGCGACGGTGAAGTCCGAGGCCAGGCTGTCGACCAGGATGATGTCCGAGATCGCGTTGTTCATCCGAAGCGGCAGGATCGCCTGGTACTCGGGCGAGTTGTACCACTTCTCGGCGTCGGCGCGGCTGGGGAACTCCATCAGGACGACGGAGCCGGGCCAAGCTCCCTCGACCACGTCCACGTCGCCCTGGGCGAGCCACTTGCCGCCGTACGGGTGCACGGTGGCCTCGACCTGCTCCAGGTACGACAGCCCCGCCTCGTTCGGGATGCCGCCAGGGATGCGCAGGTGGTTGATCAGGTAGGTGCTCATGGGGACCTCCAGTCCTCGAATTTTGGATGACGCCCATAATCTAACCGAGGCGCGCAGCTGCGGCAAGTTTTGGATTAGGGTCGTCCTCTATAGTTGGGGGGTCGACTGGTGAGAGGGGGGGCGCGATGGGCAGGACGTCCCGTGCGGAAGCGGCGAGGCACCGCGAGGAAGTGGTGGCCGCCACGTCGAGGCTGCTCCGTGAACGCGGCGCGGCGGGCATGAGCGTGCAGGACCTCATGGGTGCCGCCGGGCTGACCCACGGCGGGTTCTACAAGCACTTCAGCTCGAAGGACGAGTTGTTGGGCATCGCCGCCGCGACGGCCTTCGGCGAACTCCTGGCCCTGCTGGACCAACTCTCCGACGATTTCCCCGACCGGTCGGAAGCGCGGAACGCGCTGCTGCGGCACTACCTGTCACCCGAGCATCGCGACACACCCGGCACGGGATGTGCCAATACCGCGCTGGCCGCTGACGCCGCCCGGTCACCCGCCGACAGCCCGCTCCGGACGTCGTACGCGGAGGGTGTCCAGGAGACCATCAGGCGATTGACTGACATCGAGGATGCGCCCGGCCGAGACGGGCCCGACGCCCGTCGGGTGGCGCTTGTCGATCTCGCGACGATGGTCGGTGCGCTCACGCTGGCCCGTGCGACGGGCCAGACGCCCCTGTCGGCGGAGATCCTCCAAGCCGCGCGGGAAGCCCTGTCCGGCCCGGTCAGCGCTAGCCGCGACGGGGACCGCGACTAGCGACGCCTCGCCCGCACCCCGTCCCACCCACCATCCCCGGCGATCTTGCACTTTCGGTTGCCGATTCGCCGCCCCTATGGCGCTTTGTCCCCACCGAAAGTGCAAGATCGCGGGGGGAGGGCTAGGGGAAGGGGGAGGGGGAGGGGGTGGGTCAGCGTTCCCGGCGGCGGGGGCGGTAGCTGGCGATCGTCGCGGGCAGGCCGCGGCGGATGATGCCGGCCCAGTCGGTGTCGCCGCGTAGCACCGCCGCGGCGGTCTTGCGGGCCTGCTCGGCGGTGAAGTGTGGCGGCAGCATCAGCTCGGCCGGGTCGACCAGCGCGTTGATGACCACCGGACGGTCGGCGGCGAGCGCCCGGTCCCATACGCCCGGGATCTGATCCGGCGAGTCGACCAGCTCACCATGCAACCCGAGCACCTCGGCCCACTGGTGGTAGCCGATGTCCGGGAGCTGTTGGCTGTCCGGGAACATCGGCGTCCCCTCCGAGGAGCGCTGCTCCCAGCTGACGAACGCCAGGTCCCGGTTGTTGAGCACCAGCACCACGAACCGTGGGTCGGCCCAGCCGCGCCAGTACTTCGCCACCGTGATCAGCTCGTTGACGCCGTTCATCTGCATGGCCCCGTCGCCGATCATCGCGATCAGCGGCCGGTCCGGGTGGGCGAACTTCGCGCTCAGCGCGTACGGCATCGCGCCGCCCATGGACAGCAGCGTGCCGGAGAGACTGGCCAGCATCCCGGGCCGGACCTGCACGTGCCGGGCGTACCAGGCGGTCGCCGTGCCGCAGTCCACGGCGAGCATCGCGTCGTCGGGGAGCCGATCGCTGAGGGTGCTGAACAGCAGTTGCGGGTTGACCGGGTCGGCGCGCTGCCCGGCCAGGTCGCGCTGGGCGCGTCGCCACGCCGAGGTGGCCTCGGCGATCTCCGCCCGCCAGGCGGTCGGCCCGGGGCCGGGGCCCAGCTCGTCCAGCAGCGCCCGCAGGGTGGGGCGGGCGTCGCCGGTCAGGTTCACCTCGGTCGGGTACCGCAGGCCGAGCTGCGTGCCGTCCAGGTCGATCTGCACCGCGCGGGCCTGGCCGGGCGGCGGGTAGAACTCCGAGTACGGCATGTTGCTGCCCACGATCAGCAGCCGGTCGCAGCCGGTCATGAGCTGCCAACTCGGCCGGGTCCCGAGCAGCCCGATCGCGCCGGTCACCCACGGCTCGCGATGGTCGACGACGGTGAAGCCGAGCAGCGCGGTGGCGACCCCGGCGCCGAGCCGGTGGGCGATCTCGCGTACCTCGGCCTCGGCCCCGAGCGCGCCCTGACCGACCAGCATGGCCACCCGTTCGCCGCCGCGCAGCACCTCGGCGGCGCGGCGCAGGTCGGCCGTCGGCGGGACGGTCGGCGTACTGCTCGGCACGTTGCTGGTGTGGTAGTAACCGTGCGCGTGCGGGGGATCCACGACGGCCGGCTCGTCCTGGATGTCGGAGGGGAGCACCAGCGCGGTCACCGTCCGACGGGACAGCGCCGTGCGGCACGCCCGGTCGACGAGGTGGCGGACCTGCGCGGGGTGGTCGAGCTGGGCCAGGAAGGCCGCCGCCACGTCCTTGTAGAGGGCCAGCAGGTCGACCTCCTGGTAGTAGCCGCCGCCCTCGGCGGTGACCGCCGTGTGCCCGAGCAGGGCGACCACGGGTTGGTGGTCGAGCTTGGCGTCGTACAGGCCGTTGAGCAGGTGGATGGCGCCGGGGCCGCTGGTCACCAGCGCGCAGCCGAGTGGGCCGCCGCCGTACTTGACGTGCGCGGACGCGGCGAACCCGGCGGTCTCCTCGTGCCGCACCTGGACGAACTGGGCGCGTTCGTTGGTGCGTTGCAGGGCGGAGGTGATGCCGTTGATGCCGTCTCCCGGATAGCCGAAGTACCGGCGTACGCCCCAGCTGAACAGGCGGGAGACGATGTGGTCCGCGACGGTCGGACGGCGGGGCAGGGTGCCCCCTTCGGCCGCTGCCGTGTGCTCTGCGCTCACCTGGCTGGTCCTTCCCGTGGCGTCCGGTACCCCACCGGTCGTTCCCCTTCTCGACCGGACAAAACACCCCCGCCGGGCGGACGTCGGGACGGCCGCCGGCCGTCCGGCAGAATCGTCGGGTGCCCGTCCACCAGATCACCGACCCTGACGACGACCGGATCGCCGACTACCGCGCGCTCACCGACGTCGAGCTGCGCACCCGCTGGGAGCCTCCGCACGGCCTGTTCATCGCCGAAGGCGAGCTGGTGCTGCGCCGGGCGCTGCGGGCCGGCTATCCGGCCCGGTCGTACCTGGTCGACGCCAAGCGCGTCGACCAGCTCGCCGACCTGGACACCGGCGACGCGCCCGTCTACGCCGCCACCCAGGACGTGCTGCAACGGGCCACCGGCTTCCACGTACACCGGGGGGTGCTGGCGTCGTTCCACCGCCGCTCGCTGCCGACGGCGGCCGAGGTGCTCGCCGGCGCGCGCCGGGTGGTGATCCTCGAGGACGTCAACAACCACACGAACCTGGGCGCGATCTTCCGGGGGGCCGCCGCGTTGGGTATCGACGCGGTGCTGCTGTCGCCGTCCTGCGCCGACCCGCTCTACCGGCGCAGCGTGCGGGTGAGCATGGGGGAGGTCTTCGCGTTGCCGTACGCCAAGCTCGACCGCTGGCCGGCCGGTCTCGACGAGGTACGGGAGGCGGGGTTCACCGTTCTCGCCATGACGCCCGCGCCGGACGCCGTACCCATGCAGCGGTTGACCCCGGCGCAGCGCGAGCGGGCGGCGCTGCTGCTGGGCGCCGAGGGGCCCGGCCTGACGGCGGCGGCGCAGGCGGCCAGCGACGTGCGGGTGGTCCTGCCGATGCGGCGTGGAGTGGACTCGTTGAACGTCGCCGCGGCGGCGGCCGTGGCGTTCTGGGAACTGGGACGCGACGATCCGCTTGCATGATCATGCGTCTTGTTGAATAATCTTCCCCGTGTCTAAGGTTCTCACCTCCCTGCCCATCGGCGAACGTGTCGGCATCGCCTTCTCCGGCGGCCTCGACACCTCGGTCGCGGTCGCGTGGATGCGCGACAAGGGCGCCGTCCCCTGCGCGTACACCGCCGACATCGGCCAGTACGACGAGCCCGACATCGGCTCGGTCCCCGGCCGTGCGCTCAGCTACGGCGCCGAGGTCGCCCGACTCGTCGACTGCCGCGCCGCCCTGGTCGAGGAGGGCCTCGCCGCGCTGACCTGCGGCGCCTTCCACATCCGCTCGGGCGGACGCTCCTACTTCAACACCACCCCGCTGGGTCGGGCGGTGACCGGCACCCTGCTGGTCCGCGCGATGATCGCCGACGACGTCCAGATCTGGGGCGACGGCTCGACCTTCAAGGGCAACGACATCGAGCGGTTCTACCGCTACGGCCTGCTGGCCAACCCGATGCTGCGCATCTACAAGCCGTGGCTCGACACCGACTTCGTCACCGAGCTGGGTGGGCGCAAGGAGATGTCCGAGTGGCTGATCGAGCGCGGCCTGCCGTACCGGGACAGCACCGAGAAGGCGTACTCCACCGACGCCAACATCTGGGGCGCCACGCACGAGGCGAAGACCCTGGAGCACCTCGACACCGGCATCGAGACGGTCAGCCCGATCATGGGCGTCCGGTTCTGGGACCCGTCGGTGGAGATCCCCACCGAGGACGTCACGATCGGCTTCGACCAGGGCCGCCCGGTGACGATCAACGGCAAGGAGTTCGGCAGCGCCGTCGACCTGGTGCTGGAGGCCAACGCCATCGGCGGCCGGCACGGCCTGGGCATGTCCGACCAGATCGAGAACCGGATCATCGAGGCCAAGAGCCGGGGCATCTACGAGGCGCCCGGGATGGCGCTGCTGCACACCGCGTACGAGCGGCTGGTCAACGCCATCCACAACGAGGACACCCTGGCCAACTACCACAGCGAGGGTCGCCGCCTCGGCCGCCTCATGTACGAGGGTCGCTGGCTGGACCCGCAGGCGCTGATGCTGCGCGAGTCGTTGCAGCGCTGGGTCGGCACGGCCGTCACCGGTGAGGTGACCCTGCGGCTGCGCCGGGGCGAGGACTACTCGATCCTCGACACCACCGGCCCCGCGTTCAGCTACCACCCGGACAAGCTGTCGATGGAGCGCACCGAGGACTCGGCGTTCGGCCCGTCGGACCGGATCGGCCAGCTCACCATGCGCAACCTCGACATCGCCGACTCGCGGGCGAAGCTGGAGCAGTACGCCTCCCTCGGCATGGTCGGTGGCGCGGGAAGCGAGCGGATGATCGGGGCCGCACAGGCAGCCTCCACCGGACTGATCGGCGCGATGCCGGAGGGCGGCGCGGAAGCCATCGCCTCCCGAGGCGTCGCCACCGCCGCGGACGAGGCGCTCGACCGCGCCGCCATGGAGTTCGGCGTCGACTGACCGGTACCGGCAGGCCGAGGTCCGGGGTCACGCACGGTAGCGTGTCGGCCGTGTTCCCTACCGTGCGTGAGGTCCTGGCCCTGGACCCGGTCCGCCACGGCGCCCCGCGGGTGGTCGCCGGGGACGCCGGGCTGGACCGGCCGGTCCGCTGGGTGCACGTCGCCGAGGTCCCCGACATCGCCACCCTCCTCGGCGGCGGCGAACTGGTGCTCACCACCGGCATCGGCCTGCCGGCCGACGACGCGGGACTGCGCGCGTTCATCGGCGACCTCGCCGACGTGGGCGTCTCCGGACTCGTCGTCGAACTGGGCCGCCGCTACGTCAGCGGCGTACCCCGGGTGATGACCGCCGCCGCCGAACGGCGCGGCCTACCCCTGGTCGAGCTACGCCGGGCCACCCCGTTCGTGCGGATCACCGAGGCCGTGCACGCGCTGATCGTCGACGCGCAGCTCACCGAGCTGCGGGCCGCCGAGGAGATCCACCAGCGGTTCACCGACCTCTCCGTCGAGGGCGCCGAGGCCGCCGAGGTGATCCGGCAGGCCGCCGAGTTGTCCGGCTGCCCGGTCGTGCTGGAGAACCTGTCCCGGCAGGTCCTCGGATACGACCCGGCGGGGGAGAGCGCGGAGCTGCTGCTGGACGGCTGGGAGCAGCACTCCCGGCGCATCCGGCCCGCCGGCCGGACCGCGTACGACCCGGACAGTGGCTGGCTGGTGACCGTCGTCGGCGCGCGGGGCCAGGATTGGGGACGGCTGCTGCTGCGCTGGCCGGCGAGCGGCGACGCGCCCACCGACGCTCCCCCCAATCGGCTGAGCATCCTCGTCGAGCGGGCCGCGTCCACCCTCGCGCTGGGCCGGTTGATCCGCCGCGACGCCGAAGGGCTGGAACGACAGCTGCACCGCACCCTGCTCACCGCCCTGCTCGACCACTCCCGGCCGGTCGACGAGGTGGCGCTGCGCGCCAAGGCGCTCGGTGTGACGCTGGACCGTCGGCACCTCGTCGGCGTGCTGGTCCGCCACCGAACCGACGATTCTGCCGCGGACGGCGGCCCCGAAGCCGGCCAGGCCCGGCTACGCGACCTCTCCGAGGCCGTCGGCCAGGCGCTGCGGGAGGCCAAATTGACGGCACTGACCAGCGCCGTCGACGACAACTCGGTGGGCGCGCTGCTGGCCCTGACCGACCCGGCCGCCGAGGACCGCGCGCTGTCCGCGTTCGCCGAGGCCCTTCGTCGGGTACGCCTCGAGGGCGCCACAGGCCGGGCCGTGTCCAACGCCCCGGTCGGGGTCTTCGTGGCCGCCGGGTCCGGGGTGAGCAGCCTGCGCGAGGCCCGGCGGTCGCTGGTGGAGGCGCGGCAGATCGCCGAGGCCGCCCGCCGGGACCGGCGTGACCTGCCCGTCTTCCGGCTGCCGCACGTGGGTCTGGCCGGCCTGCTGCACCTGCTGCGTGACGAGCCCCGACTCCAGACCTTCGTCGAGCGGGAACTCGGCCCGCTCCTGGAGTACGACGCCCAGCACCCCCGGGAGCGGCTCCTCGACACCCTGCGCGCGTACCTGGAGCAGGGGCGCAACAAATCCGCCGGCGCGGCGGCCGCGCACCTGTCCCGACCGGCCTTCTACGAACGCCTCGCCCGGATAGCCCGCATCCTCGACGTGGACCTCGACTCGGTAGAGGCCAGCCTCTCCCTCCACGTGGCCCTCCTAGCCCTAGAAGCAGTCCGCGCCCCCTAACCCAGACCCCCACCCCACCCCCCACCCCACCCCCACCCCCTCTCAGCCCTGTTGATCAAGAGGTTCGCGTCAGGAAAGCCGTCTTTCCTGACGCAAACCTCTTGATCACCGGGAGCAGGCGGAGTGGGGCGGAGCGCCCGCGCGGAGGCCGGGTGGGGGTGGGTGGGGGGGTGGGTTGGGGGGGTGGGTTAGGAGAGGGCGGTTAGGGCTTTTGCGTAGGTTGGGGGGATGTGGTTGGGGCCGCCGGGGGTGAAGACGTCCGTGTGCGCCACTGCGGACCAGGCTGTGGCGGGGACCGCCTCCACCAGGGCCTTGATCACCGGGGCGTCGCGCCACTGGTCCTGCTCGGCGAGCAGGCCGAGGGCCACCACCGACTCCTCGACCTCGCCCACGCACTCGAACGGCTTGTGCCCGTCCACGCCCAGCAGCTCCCGGTAGCCGGGAATCTGGTCCGGGTCGGCGAGCAGGTCCCCGCCGAAGATGTGGGTGACCCGCTCCCGGGGCATGAACGGCGCCATGGCCAGGAAGACGAACCGGCACTTCGGGCAGTTGCGGCACCAGCGCTCGGACGCGTCACGCAGCTTGAAGGCGGCGTTGCAGCTGGTCACCACGTCGTCGTACCGGGTGAACTCGGCGAACAGCCGGGCGATGTGCAGCTCCGACAGCGACCGCAGTAGGGAGAAGTACGGCTCGGTGAGCCCGGCGTGCTCCGCCAGCGCCCCCCGCAGCAACCCCTCGGCCTCCACGCCCTTGGACCACTGGTGGTTGATCTCGTGACCGTTCCAGATCAGGTTCGGGTCGGACGCCGAGCGCTCGTTGGACATCACCACCGGGCCCAGCCCGTGCAGCACAGCGGTCGCCACCGCGATCAGGGAGTTGATGGCGGTGACCGGGATGTGGCCGTTCAACGCCCCGCTGGCATTGAGGTCGAACAGCACCGGGTCGATCCGCCGACGGGCGGCGAGCGCGGTCAGCCCGGACGCCTCGTTCACCGCGACGATCACGTGGTTCGGGTTCACCGAGAACGGCACCGGGTCCAGTTCGGCGCGGCGCAGCGCCTCCAAGCTCACGATCGAGTCCTTGCCGCCGCCGACGGCCGAGAGCGGGCGACGGTCGGAGTTGTCGTAGACGCGCGGCGACTCCGGTGAGCCGGCCGGCACCTCCGGACGCAGTTCCAGCACGTACGGCAGCTCGTTGCGGTACGCGTACTCGGCGAGGCCCTTGGTGTAGACGGCCGTGACGTAGTCGACGGTGGCCGCGCCCAGCGGCGCCGGCAGCACCAGCCGGGGAGGCGCGGCGGCCTTGTAGTAGCTGACCCCGGCGACGAGGTGCAGCACCTCCAGCACCCGGTCGAGGGTCGCCACCGTCTCGTCCGACGGCGGCTCCGCCGGCAGCGGAAGTGTGATCACCTCGGTGAACCGCTGCTCACCGGCCGGGCCGGTCAGCGCGTAGTCGAACAACACCTCGCCGGTGGCGAAGTCGATCGAGTAGGACGGGAAGGTGAAGGCGTCCATCCGCCGGAGCTGCTCGTTGGGCACACGCCATACTAGGCCCTGGTTCGTCCGGCCGTGTCCGGACCGGGCCCCGCCAGCCGCCGCCGTGACCCCCGAGGAGAGCCCCGTGCGCCTGTCTGACCTGCGCGGACGTACCGTCGCCGTCTGGGGCGCCGGTCGGGAGGGCCGGGCTGCTGTGACCGCCATCGCGGCGCACGGCCCCGCCGATCTGGTCGCCGTCGACGACAGCGCCAACTTCCTGTCGCTGCCGTGGGAAGGTCCGCTGGCCGAGGCGGCCCCCCTGGTGACCGGCGAGGCGGGGTTCGCCCGGCTGACCGCAGCCGACGTGGTGGTCCGCTCGCCGGGGGTGCCGCAGACCCACCCGTGGCTGGTCGAGCTGCGGCGACGTGGCGTCCCGGTGACCCAGGGCACCGCCCTGTGGATGGCCGACCACGCCGCCCGCACCGTCGGGGTCACCGGCAGCAAGGGCAAGAGCACCACCTCCAGCCTGATCAGCCATCTGCTCACCGCGATGGGCCGACCCAACGTCTTCGGCGGCAACATCGGGGTGCCCACGCTCGACCTGCCCGACGCCGAGCTGTACGTGTTGGAACTGTCCAGCTACCAGTGCAGCGACCTCACCGACTCGCCCCGGCTCGCCGTGGTCACCGCGCTGTTCCCCGAGCACCTGGACGCGCACGGCGGCGAGCGGGAGTACTACCGCGACAAGCTCAACCTGCTCGCCCACGACCCGCAGACGATCGTGGTCAACGGCGGCGACCCGCGGCTCGCCGCCGAGCTGGGTGACCTGCCCGCGACCCGGGCCGGCCGGCCCGACACCACCCACGTCGCCACCGGCGCGGACGGCACGCCCTGGTTCCACCTCGGTGACCACCCACTCTTCCCGCGTGCCGTGCTGCCCCTGGTGGGCCGGCACAACGAGGGCAACCTCTGCGTCGCGCTCGCCGTGCTCGACGCGCTCGGTGTCGACGTGGTGGCCGCCAAGGACCACCTCGCCGTCGCCGTCGCCGAGTTCCAGGGGCTGGCCCACCGGCTCACCGAGATCACCGACCCGTCCGGGTTGACCTTCGTCGACGACACGCTGGCCACCAGCCCGTACGCGGCCATGCACGCCATCGACGCGTACGACGGGCGGCCCTTGACGGTGATCGTCGGCGGCAACGACCGAGGGCTGGACTACACCCCGTTGGCCGAGCACCTGGCCGAGCGCGAGCTGACCGTCATCGGCATCCCGGACAGCGGCGCGCGGATCGTCGAGGCGCTGGCCAACCTGCCGAAGGTGCGCACGGAACTGGTCGACGACCTGGTGGAAGCGGTGCGACTGTCCCGGGAGGTCACCCCGACCGGCGGGGTGGTGCTGCTGTCGCCGGCCGCCCCGAGCTACGGCCGGTTCCGCAACTTCGAGCACCGCTCCGAGGTCTTCGCCCAGGCCGTCGCCGACACCGCCGGGGCGTAGGGTCCGGCGGCTTCTCCTCCCACGGATGCTCGGCCCGGCGGGACTACCGTCCTGCGACGGGTCGGCCGGTCTCGTCGACACACGGCGGGAGACCGCAGGGTGCGAAGAGGCTCGGGTCGTGGAAGGAGACGATCCGGGAGACGCCTGTTCGGGTGGGGGTGAGCACCTGGAGGCTGTGCGGGTGGTAGAGCCCTGCGGTGCTCCGGGTGTACGTGGCGAGCGCCGGCTGACCGTTGGCCCTCGCCGGAATTGTGCGGACCGTGCCGGCGCGGCCGAACACGGTCGTGGCGAGGAAGCGAGTGACAGCGTCGCGTCCGGCGAACCAGGTGAGGTGTGGCGGCATCTCCATCGTGACGTCCTCGCGTAACACCTGTAGCAGCGCCGCCGTGTCCGCGTTCTGGAAGGCCCGTGCGTACCGGTCGAGCAGCAGCCGGTCGGCCGGATCGACCGGTTCGGTGAACATGTCCTCGGTAAGGCCGGTGCGAGCCAGGTGCGCGCGGGCCCGCGCGAGCGCGCTGTTGACCGCGTCGGTAGTGGTGTCGAGCAGGTCGGCGACCTCGGAGGCGTGCCAGGCGAGCACGTCGCGCAGGATCAGTACGGCCCGCTGTCGGGCCGGAAGATATTGCAGAGCCGCCACCAGGGCGAGCCGGACGCTGCTGCGGGTGGTGACGATCGTGGCGGGATCCGCGCCGGGCAGTTCCGCCTCCGGCAGCGGATGGACCCAGGCGACGTCGGGGCCGGCCACCGTCAACGGCTGGTCCGGGTCGCCCGACGGGCCCAGCCCGGAGGGCAGGACCCGTCGACTGCGGTGCTTCAGTGTGGTGAGGCAGGCGCTGGTGGCGATGCGGTACAGCCAGACCCGCAGCGACGATCGACCCTCGAAACCGGCGAAGCCGCGCCAGGCCCGCAGGTAGGTCTCCTGGACGACGTCCTGGGCGTCGTGCGTCGAGCCCAGCATGCGGTAGCAGTGCGCCAGAAGTTCGCGGCGGAACGGCTCGGTGAGTCGGGAGAACTCCTCGTCGCCCGTCCCCTGCGCCGGAGCCTGCGCTGCCTGGGTCATGTGTCACTCCACCCGTCTGCGGTCTGACCTGTCTTGGTAAGGACCCGCGATCCGTCGGGAACTGATCGGCTGCGGCTGCGGTGTGGCCAAGCCCACGTCGCCGTCGGCGGCCGACCAGTCCGATCCCTCCACCGAGTCTCCATTCCTGACCGGTGAGCTGCCGAATCCGCCTGGTCCCCAGGTCACCCGAGGCACCTCCCACACCGAGGAGAGGACGACCGATGACTTCCACGACGAGCCCGGACACCGCGGAGCAACCGGTGCGAGCGGTGATCGACGCCGTCTCGGCCGCGTGGGTCGACAACGACGTGGCCGCTTTCGTCGCCCACTATGCCGACGACGCGACCGCGGTACTGCCCGGGGTGGCCCTGCTGAGCAAGGCGGTGCTCCGAACCGCGATGGCGGCGGCGTTCGCCGACCAGCTCAAGGGCACCCGGCGCGTCCATCGCGTGCGGGGCGTGCGGTTCCTCGACGACGTCACCGCGATCGTGGTCAGCCGCAGCGTGACCATCGCCGTCGGCGAGAACGAGCCAGGCGACGAGCGCTGGTCGATCGCCACGTGGGTCCTGTCCGGTCGTTCCGGGCGATGGCTCGTCGAGGCGTACCACGACTGCCCCGCGGCCTGACCGCTGCGCCTCGTCCGCCCCTGACAGCGAGGCGGAACACCCCGAACAACTCTGGAGAAGAACGTGGACAAGGCAGGAACAAGAACGCGCTCCACGCCGGCACAGCGGTGGGCTCTGGCCCTCAGCTCACTGGCATCGTTCGTCGTGGTGCTGGACATGCTGGTGGTGGCGACCGCGCTGCCCGCCGTTCAGCGAGACCTCGGCGCTTCGCTCGAAGAGCTCGAGTGGACCGTCAACGCCTACACGCTCAGCTTCGCGGTCCTGCTGATGACCGGCTCGGCGCTGGGCGACCGCTACGGGCGGCGTCGAATGTTCGCGATCGGGCTGGGCCTGTTCGCCGTGGCCTCGGCCGCGTGCGCGCTGTCCACCCAGGCGGGCCCGCTGATCACGGCGCGGGTGGTGCAGGGGGCCGGAGCGGCGATGATCATGCCGGTCGCGCTGGGCGTGCTCAACGGCGCCTTCCCGCCCGAGCGGCGTGGCTGGGCGACGGGCGTCTACGGCAGCGTCACCGGGCTCGCCGCGATCGCCGGACCGGTTCTGGGCGGCGTCATCTCCCAGAACCTCGCCTGGCAGTGGATCTTCTGGCTGAACGTTCCGCTCACACTCATCGCGATACCGCTGGTGCTCGGCCGGATCGTCGAGGCCCGCGGGCCCGGCGGCACACTCGATCTCCCGGGTCTGGCCCTGGCCGCCGCGTCGGCGCTGGGCGTCACCTGGGCGCTGGTACGCGGCAACGCGGCCGGATGGAGCAGCGCCGAGACCCGGTCGACGCTGGTCGGCGGGATCGTGCTCGGTGGCCTGTTCGTCGTCAGGGAGTTGAAGACCCCCGCCCCGATGCTGCCGATGGGGTTGTTCCGCTCACCGGCCTTCTCCGCCGGCAACGCCGCAGTGTTCTTCATCAACGCGTCGCTGACCAGCGCGATCTTCTTCACCGCTCAGTTCCAGCAGGTCGCCCTCGGCCACGGCGCGGTACAGGCCGGCTTGCGGCTGTTGCCGTGGGGCATCGCACCGTTCCTGATCGCGCCACGGGCGGGCGCGCTCACCGATCGAATCGGCGAACGGGCGCTGGTCATCGCCGGCACTCTCCTGCTCGGCGTCGGCATGGGTTGGATCGCGCTGATCTCCGAGCCCGGCATCGGCTACGCCACGACCGCCGTGGCGATGACCGTCGGTGGCCTCGGGTTCTCGCTGGCCCTTCCCGCCGTCACCAAATCGGTCGTCAGCCGTGTCGCGCCGCAGGACATCGGCCGGGCATCGGGCACCTTCAGCACCCTCCGGCAGTTCGGCGGCGCGTTCGGGGTCGCCCTCACCGGTGCCGTCTTCGCCACGGCCGGCGGCTACGCCACCGCTGGCGTGTTCAGCGACGGCTACGTCCCGGCGATGGGCGTCTCCGCCGCGCTCGCCTTCGCGGCCACCGCCGCCGGCGTCGTGCTACCGCGGCACCGCCGCCTCGCGCCGGCCACGACCACCGGGCGTGCCGCACCCGCCGAATCCGCGACGGGGTGACCCGGCGGGCAACAGGATGATGAGGCAGGTCGGTCGGGTCACCGCTGGGCGACCAGGCTCTCGTGCAGGGCGCGCATCGAGCGGATCGCCGAGCGGATCTCCTGGAGGTAGCGGCCCGGTGTGAGGGTCTGCTCGGGTAGCACCGCCACGTCGGCCACCGCCGGATCCACCCCGACCGTGTCGATGTCGCAGCCGTAGGGCAGGGCCAGGGTGCGCAGCGCGTCGCAGTGCTGGAACGGCACGTAGATGGGCGCGGTGACCGTCAGCACCTCGTCGCCCGGCGCGAGCCGGACGTGCCCGGCCCAGAACCGCTGGGTGTCGGCGGTGTGCGCCCGCCGCCGGTCCGGTTCGCTGGACGGCGCGGCCAGCACCCGTACCGGTGGCAGGCCTGCCGGCCGGTAGGTCCGCGACGACCAGGAGTGGTGGGGGTGGCCGGCGTCGACACCGGCCTGCTCCGCCGGTGCGGCCACCCCGAACACCCGCCGGACGGCGGTGTCCAGCACGTCGACCTCGGTCTCGTCGGCCGGCAGACCCGCGTCGGCGAGGGTGGCCCGTTCCCACTCGGACAGTGGGCGGAAGCTGCCCAGCACGGCGACCTCGCCCCGTACCGTCAGGCCGGCGCGCAGCAGGTGCGCCGCGTACCCGACGCGCCGCACGCAGGCGTGCGCCAGGCCGCCGAGCACGACCAGATGGGCGTACGCCGACCGGGCCGGCGGTACCGGGTGGACGAGCCCGAGCGCGGCGGCCGCGTCGAGGACCAGCGTCGCGGTGGCCGGATCGAGGTCCGGCTCGCGCGCGTCGGGTCGTTCCCGCCCGCCCCGGAAGTCCCAGTGGCGGGCGGAGAAGTCGTCCAGGAACCGCAGTACCTCGGCGAGGTCGCCGGTGGGCCAGTCGCCGCCGAAGTTCCGTACCAGGCCGCGCAGCGCGGTGGAGCAGACCCAGGCCTCGACGTCGGGCATGATCCGCTCGGCGGCCGAACCTGCCCAGGGGACCGTCTCCGCTTCCTGCACCTGCCGGATGCTACCGGCCGCCGCGGCGGCGTCCGCGGTTGTAGCCGCTGTTTACGCTGGCGGCAGCGGCTGAGGGGGGACTCCGATGACCCGTGACGGTGCGCGTCGGCGGGGATGGGGCGGCACCTCCGCGGGCGGTTTCCTCCGGCTGGTGGCGCACACCGACCCGGTGGCGTTGGTCGGCATCACACTGTCGATCAGCCTCAGCGTCCTGCTCGACCTCACCAACGCGGCCTCCGGGGTGGAGTCGCTGCTGGCCGGCCTGATGGGCATCACCATCTCGCTGCTGGTGGACTCGCTGGCCCGCGCGGAGCGCCGGTTTCACCTACGGACGTTGCTGGACGGCCCGCCGTGGCTCGTCCACACCACCACGG
Organism: Micromonospora sp. NPDC049801; assembly: GCF_040656575.1. Classification (NCBI taxonomy): domain Bacteria; kingdom Bacillati; phylum Actinomycetota; class Actinomycetes; order Micromonosporales; family Micromonosporaceae; genus Micromonospora; species Micromonospora sp. NPDC049801. Next base: position 64,040 of record NZ_JBFAMS010000010.1, read on the forward strand.
AGGTGGCCGCCGCGATGCGCGCGGCGGCCGAACAGCACGCGGGCACCCGGGTGGCGGTGGAGGCGCAGCGACGCTACGAGCAGTTCCGGCTGGAGGCCGAGCATCTCGCGCAGGGGCGGATCATCCGGCGCGGCGACGAGGACGAGGATCTGGTCGGCGCTACCCGCACCTGCGCGCACCGGCTGGACGCGTTGACGAACGTGATGCCCCGGGCGAGCGGGGAGCTGAGCTGGTGGCGTGGCGAGATCGGCCGCCGCTACTGGGAGGCGAACGTCGATGCCCTGCGACGCGGCGTCCGGATCACCCGGGTCTTCGTGTACGCCACGTTGACCGACGAGCTGTCCGACCTGGTCGGCCGGCAACGCGCGGCCGGGGCCCGGGTGGGCCTGCTGCCCTTCGGCGCGGTGGGTCCGCACCTCCTTGTCAACCTGACGCTCTGGGACTCCGTGAGCTGCTGGGAGGCCCGGATGACCGCCCACGGTGAGATCGGTGAGAACCAGTTCTCGGTCAACCGCACGGACGTCGAGCGTCTCACCCGCGTGTTCGACGCCTGCGTGGGCGCGGCGACCTTCGAGGACACGACGGCGACCCCATGACGTGGAGCGCGGTCCTGCTGGTGACGGCCGTCGTCTGGGCGGTCAGCGTGATCCGCTCGGTGCGGCTCCGCGCGTTGGTCTACAGCCTCCCGTTGCCGATGACGCTCGCCCTGGTCAGCACCCCCTACGGCGTGGACGGCGCGCAGGTGCTCGGTGTGCTGGGGCTGAACCTCTTCTTCGGCATCGTGGCGGTCACCTACCAGCGGCTGCGCTGGCCCATCCTGCTCGCCGACGGCGCGGGGATCGCCGCGTACGTGGCGTTGAGCGCCGGCCTGGTGGCCGTCCACATCCCGTTCGAGGCGGCCCTCGCCGGCACGGTCGCGCTCTGGCTGGCGGCCATGCTGCTGCGTCGCCGTCGCGCCCGCCCGCCCACCGTCGCCGCCGACGAGGCAGCCGCAGGAGGGCGTGCCGCCGGACTGCCGGCGCTGCTCAAGCTGGTGGTCATCCTCGTCGGGGCGATCCTCACCGCGTTGCTCGGCGCGGTGCTGCGGGGCATGGTGGTGACGTTCCCGTACTCGGGGGTGTTGGTCGCCGTCGAGGCCCGACACCAGTTGTCCGAGTTCAGCGGGCACTTCGCCCGCAACAGCCTCGCGCTCGTCGGCTTCCTCACCGCGTACCACTACGTCCAGGACGTCTCGTCGGCCGGCGCGCTGGGGGCGGGCTGGTTGGCCTTCGCGGTGGTCGCCACCGCCCTGCACCTGCCGCCGCGTCCGCGCGGGTCCTGAGCCGGGCACGGGCCAGCCCGGACAGTCGGCCGCGCGACGGCGGACGTACCTGTCAGGTCGTACCCGCTCTGCGCTACACCCTGCCAGTTGTCCGCGCTCGCCGCCGGTGGGAGCGTGCGGTATCCACGAACGCCGCTGAAGGGTGCCACGATGACCGACGACCTGCTGGCCCGGCACCGGGCCGTTCTCCCACCCTGGATGCCGCTGTACTACGCCGAGCCGATCGAGCTGGTCTCCGGCTCCGGCCGCCGGGTCACCGACGCGCAGGGCCGCAGCTACCTGGACTTCTTCGGCGGCGTGCTGACCAACATGCTCGGGTACGACATCCCGGAGATCCGGGAGGCCGTCGAGCGGCAGCTCGCCACCGGCATCGTGCACACCTCGACGCTCTACCTGATCCGTCAGCAGGTCGAGCTGGCCGAGAAGATCGCCCAGCGCTCCGGTATCCCGGACGCCCGGGTGTTCTTCACCAACTCGGGCACCGAGGCGAACGAGGCGGCGTTGCTGGTCGCCACCAATTACCGCCGCTCGCACCAGGTCCTGGCGGTGCGCAACAGCTACCACGGCCGGTCGTACGCGGCGATGGGCGTCACCGGCAACCGCACCTGGTCGGCCAGCGCGCTCAACCCGTTGCAGGTGGCCTGGCTGCACTCCGGTGACCGGGTACGCGGCCTGCTGGCCCGGTTGAGCGCCGACGAGCGCCTCGACGCGGCCGTGGAGGATCTGCGCGAGGTGCTGGCCACCCAGACGTCCGGCGACGTGGCCGCGTTGATCGCCGAGCCGATCCAGGGCGTGGGCGGGTTCGTGCACCCACCGGACGGGCTCTTCGCCGCCTGGAAGAAGGTCCTCGACGAGCACGGCATCCTGTTCATCGCCGACGAGGTGCAGACCGGCTGGGGGCGTACCGGGGAGCACTTCTGGGGCTACCAGGCCCACGGTGTGACCCCGGACCTGCTCACCTTCGCCAAGGGCATCGGCAACGGTTTCGCCCTGGCCGGGGTGGTCGGCCGGGCCGAGGTGCTCGAGGCGGTGCCGGGGATCAGCTTCTCCACCTTCGGCGGCAACCCGATCTCGACGGCGGCCGGCAACGCGGTGCTCGACTACCTGGTGGCGCACGACCTCCAGGCGAACGCGGCCCGCGTCGGCGCGATCCTCGCCGACGGCCTGCGGTCCGCCGTGGGCGGCCTCGACTGCGTCGCCGAGGTACGGGGAAAGGGGCTCATGCTCGGCGTCGAGTTCGTCCGGCCGGGCAGCGGCGAGCCGGATCCGGCGTTGACCAACCGGGTCTTCGAGGCGTGCCGCGACCGTGGTCTGCTCACCGGAAAGGGCGGGCTCTACGGCAACGTGCTGCGGATGGGTCCACCGTTGACGCTCACCGAGGACGAGGCCCGCGAGGGCCTGGCGATCCTGGTCGACGCGATCCGCTCGTCGGCGGAGGTGACGGCATGAGCACCGGCGGTCTGGGTGGCGTGAGCACGGGCGGTCTGGGTGGCGTGAGCACGGGCGGTCTGGGTGGCGTGAGCATCGGCCACTTCGTCGACGGCAAGCGGGTCGGCGGCACGTCCGAGCGACGGGGTGACGTCTTCGATCCGGCCACGGGTCGTCGTACCGCCGAGGTCGAGCTGGCCTCGACCGCGGACGTGGACGTCGCGGTGCGGGCCGCCGCCCAGGCGGCCCGCACCTGGCGCGACGCGTCGCTGGCCCGGCGGTCCGCCGTGCTGTTCGCCTTCCGGGAGTTGGTGCACGCCCGCCGGGACCGGCTCGCCGAGGTGATCACCGCCGAGCACGGCAAGGTGCTCGCCGACGCCGCCGGCGAGGTGCAGCGCGGCCTGGAGGTCATCGAGTACGCGTGCGGAATGCCCGCGGCGCTGCGCGGCGCGTTCAGCGAGAACGTGTCCACCGAGGTCGACTCGTACACGATCCGGCAGCCGGTCGGCGTGGTGGCGGTGATCTCGCCGTTCAACTTCCCGGTGATGGTGCCGCTGTGGTTCGTGCCGGTGGCGGTGGCCTGCGGGAACGCGGTGGTGCTCAAGCCGAGCGAGAAGGACCCGAGCGCGGCGCTGCTGCTGGCCGAGTGGTTCGCCGAGGCCGGCCTGCCGGACGGGGTGTTCAACGTGGTCAACGGTGACGCCGAGGCGGTCGACGCGCTGCTGGACCATCCCGAGGTGCGCGCGGTGTCGTTCGTCGGCTCCACCCCGATCGCCCGGCACGTCTACCAACGCGGCACCGCCGCCGGTAAGCGGGTGCAGGCGCTCGGTGGGGCCAAGAACCACCTGGTGGTGCTCCCCGACGCCGACCTGGACCTGGCGGCCGACGCGGCGGTCAACGCCGGGTTCGGCTCGGCGGGGGAGCGGTGCATGGCCATCTCCGTGCTGGTGGCAGTGGAGCCGGTCGCGGACGCCCTCGTGGAGCGGATCGCCGCCCGGATGGCCGGGCTGCGCACCGGTGACGGCCGGCGGGGCTGCGACATGGGGCCGCTGGTCAGCGCCGCGCACGCCGAGCGGGTGCGGTCCTATGTGGACGCGGGTGTGACCGCCGGGGCGGTACCGGTCGTCGACGGGCGGGAGGTGACGCCCGACGGCGACCCGGACGGCTTCTGGCTCGGCCCGACCCTTTTTGATCGGGTGACCCCGGACATGTCGATCTACACCGACGAGATCTTCGGGCCGGTGCTCAGCGTCGTACGGGTGGGCTCGTACGACGAGGCCGTGGCACTGGTCAACGCCAGCCCGTACGGCAACGGCACGGCGATCTTCACCAACGACGGCGGGGCGGCCCGCCGCTACCAGCACGAGGTGGAGGTCGGCATGGTCGGCATCAACGTGCCCATCCCGGTGCCCATGGCGTACCACTCGTTCGGCGGCTGGAAGTCGTCCCTCTTCGGCGACCTGCACGCCCACGGCGAGGACGGGGTGCGCTTCTTCACCCGGAGCAAGGTGGTCACCAGCCGGTGGCTGGACCCGCGCCACGGTGGCGTGAACCTCGGCTTCCCCACCCAAACCTGACCGATCCCGATCACCCACCCCCCTGCCCTTCCCCCCACCCCCACCCCCACCCACCGCCCGATCTCGGTGATCAAGAGGTTTGCGTCATGGAACGCGCTCCTGCTGACGCAAATCTCTTGATCACCAGGTTGGAGGCCAGGGGCCGGCCAGCCTCTGTCAAGATCCGCGCAACTACAGGGAAACTGCGGCCTCAGCGCGTCTTGAGGCAGCAGTTTCCCAGAAAGTGCGCGGATCTTGTGCGGCGCGGGCGGAGGGGGCGGGCGGAGGGGGCGGGCGTAGGGGTGAGCGCGTCGAGGCGCATCTGGAGGGTCGGTGATCGTGCTCGATCCTGGATGTAGTCCCCTCCTCGCGGTGTGAGGCCACTACATCCTGGTTCGAGCGCGATCAAGGGGGTGGGGCCGCGCGTGCGGGCACGGTCGCACAGCGGTGTGGCGGCGTGGCGGCGGGACGGCGTGTGCGGGCACGGTCGCGTAGCGGCGGGACGGTGTGGCGGCGGGGCCGCGCGTGCGGGCACGGCGGCGTGGCGGCGCGGGTGGTCAGGGGGTGGGGAAGAGGAGGGTGTGTAGGGCTGCCGGGTCGGTGACCTCGGGTAGGTCGCGGGCGGCGAGCCAGGCGGCTGCGGCCGCGCCGTCGCCGGCGGTACGCAGGGGCGCCGTCGGCCAGCGTCGACCGATCTCGGCGCGGACGGCGCTGGCGAGCGGGGTGTCCGCGATGAGCAGTCCACCGCCGAGCACGACCGGCGTCGTCGACTCCGCCGAGCGGATGCGGGTGACGCTCTCGGCCAGGTGGGCGGCGGCCTCGGCGATCAGGGCGGTGGCGACCGGCTCGCCGTCGGTCGCCGCGGTGACGACGAGCGGCGCCAGCCGGGCGAGGTCGATCGGCGGTCGTTGGGTGACCGCCTGGATCGTGGCGTCCACCGTGTCGCGGGGGCGGGGGGCCACGTCGGCGCTGCCCAGCAGTTCGGTGAGCACGGCCGCGCCCAGCCTACCCGGGGTGTGACCGGCGTCCAGGTCGGCGAGGAGTCGGCGGACCGCTTCGCGGCCGAGCCAGAAGCCCGATCCGGCGTCGCCGAGCAGCCAGCCGTGCCCGTCGGCGACCCGGTCGAGCCGCAGGTCAACGACCTGCGCGGTGATCGCGCCGGTGCCGGCGATGAGGATCGTCCCGTTGGGCTCGGCGGTGCCGGAGGCGTAGGCGACGAGGGCGTCGCCGTGCACGGCGTACGGGCAGCGCAGGCCGGCGTCGTGCCAGGCGGAGTCGAAGGCGGCGCGTCCGGCGGGGTCGGCGAGCAGACGGGGTGCGCCGGCCAGCCCGATGGTGCCGGCGGCCACCCGGGTCGGGTCGACGTCGGCGAGCGCGGCGCGCAGCGCGGTCAACACCTCGGCGGCGGCCCGTTCGGCGCCGTGGCTGGTGGGGTTGCCACCCCCGGCCTTGCCGGTGCCGAGGCGTTCGCCGGCGAGGGTCAGGGCGGTCGCCCGGGTGGACGTACCCCCGACGTCGAGACCGACCACGACGGTGTCGGACATCGGCACGGGCCTCCTTGCGCTGCGCGGTCACGGGCCTGTTCATGCTGGTCGGCACGGCCGTGGAGGGCAACTCCGGGAGGGCCCGGACGGCTGTGCGCCAGGTAACAGTTTGAAAACTTCGCCCACAGTCTTGACACGGAGGGCCGTTCAGTAAGAACTTTTACCACTAACAGTTAACAGTCTTTTCGGAAAGGTGAGGCGTCCCATGGTTGATCACGAGGTGGACACCGCCGCGGGGACCGCGGTGGTCGACGCCCACGCGATCGACCGAAGGAGCGCGGCCTCCGACGGGGTGCTGGCCCGGGTGCGCAACGGGCTCGGCGAGCTGACCGGCGCGCTACGCCGGGTCGCCGAGCACGTGCTCAGCGACCCCGAGGCCGCGGCGCGCTCGACCATCGTGGAGCTGGCCGAGCGCAGCGGCACCTCACCGGCCACCATCACCCGTTTCTGCCGGGCCATGGGCTTCGAGGGGTACGCCGACCTGCGCCTCGGGATCGCCGCCGAGACCGGGCGGGCCCGCTCGGCCGGCTGGACCGTCGACATCGGCCGCGAGATCCAGCCGAACGACCCCCTCGGTCGGGTCCTCGACCAGATCATGGCCGCCGACACCCGGGCCATGCACGACACCGCCGCGCTGCTCGACCTCGGCGAGGTGGAACGCGCCGCCGTGGCGATCGCCGGCGCCACCCGGGTGAACATCTTCGGGGCCAGCGGCAGCGCCCTGGTGGGCGAGGAGATGCAGTTCAGCCTGCACCGCATCGGGGTGGCCGCCTGGGCGTGGAGCGACGTGCACGAGGGGCTGGCCAGCGCCGCGCTGCTCGGCGTCGGCGACGTCGCGCTCGGCATCTCGCACACCGGCCAGACCCGGGAGACCATCGAGATGCTCGCCGAGGCGGGCAGCCGGGGCGCCACGACCCTCGCCCTGACCGGCTTCCCCCGCTCGCCGTTGGCCGAGCTAGCCGACATCGTGCTGCTCACGGCCAGCCAGGCGACCACCTTCCGGCCGGACGCGCTCTCCGCCCGCCACCCGCAACTGGTGGTGCTCGACCTGCTCTACATCGCCGTCGCACAGCGCACCCACGACCGCGCCCACGCGGCCTTCCGGCGTACCGCGCAGGCCGTCGACGGACACAAGGCCGCCAAGGGGGTCCTCTCATGATCAGTGCACAGGGGTACGCGGACGCGGTCCGGCCGGTGCTCGACCGCCTGCTCGACTCGGAGGCCGACGGGATCACCCGGGCCGCCGACCTGATCACCGACAGCCTGCGTGCCGGCGGCGTGCTCCAGGCGTTCGGGGCCGGGCACTCCGAGGCGTTCGCCGCCGAGCTGGTCGCGCGTGCCGGCGGGCTGGTCCCCACGAACCGGCTCTCGGTACGGGACCTGGTGGTGCACGGCGACGCCCCACGCGACGTGCTCGCCGACCCGAAGCTGGAACGTGATCCCTCCATCGCCCACCAGATCTACGCGCTCGCGGCGCCCCAGCCGCGCGACGTGTTCGTGGTGGCGTCCCAGTCCGGCATCAACGGCTCGGTGGTCGAGCTGGCGGCGCTGGTCACCGAGCGCGGTCACCCGTTGATCGCGGTCACCTCGGTCGAGCACACCGCGCGGGTGGCGCCACGGCACCCGTCCGGTCAACGGCTCGCCGACCTCGCCGACGTCGTGCTGGACAACGGCGCGCCGTACGGTGACGCACTGCTGCCGCTCGAGGGCGGCGGCGCGGTCTGTGCGGTCTCCTCGGTCACCACCGCGCTGCTGGCGCAGTTGCTGACCGCTGAGGTCGTACGACGGTTCCACCAGGCCGGAGAGGTGCCCCCTATCTACCTCTCCGCCAACGTCCCCGGTGGGGACGAGCACAACATCGCCCTCGAGTCGCGGTACGCCGGACGTCTCCGGCGTACCGCCTGACCCGAATTCCACAAGGAGAGACGACGATGTCGATTACCCCCGAGCACCCGGCCGCGCTCGACCGCCGCACGGTGCTGCGTCGCGCCGCCGCCGTGGGCATGCTCGCCACCCCGGCCATCGGCCTGCTCAGCGCCTGCGCGACGAGCAGCGGCGGTGACAAGGACAGTGAGAAGGCCGCCGAGGGCACCAAGAGCGAGAAGAACCCGCTGGGCGTCAAGGAAGACGCTCCCATCGAGGTGATCATCTTCAACGGCGGTTACGGCGAGAAGTACGCGACCGACGTGCACGAGCCGCTGTACAAGAAGGCGTTCCCCAAGGCGGAGATCAAGCACCAGTCCACGCAGGCCGTCTCCACGGTGCTCCAGCCGCGGTTCGCGTCCGGCAACCCGCCGGAGTTCGTCAACAACTCGGGCGAGAAGCTGATCGACTTCGGCTCGCTGGTCGCCGACGGTCAGCTCCAGGACCTCACCGAGCTGTGGGACGCCCCGTCGGTCGACGACCCGGCCAAGAAGGTCCGCGACACCGTGGTGCCGGGCACCGTCGAGGCGGGCTCGTTCAACGGTAAGCCGTACGTGCTCTACTACGTCTCCACCGTCTTCGGCATCTGGTACTCGGCCAAGCTGTTCAAGGACAACGGCTGGGCCCCGGCGAAGACCTGGGACGACTTCATCAAGCTGCTCACCGCCATCAAGGCCAAGGGCATCACGCCGTACGGGTACGCGGGCGCGAACGCGGCCTACTACCAGTGGAACGTGATCCTCACCCAGGCCGCCAAGATTGGCGGCACCGACGTGCTGAAGAACATCGACAACCTGGAGGACGGCGCCTGGAAGCAGGACGCGGTCAAGCAGGCGGCCACGGCGTGGGCCGAGGTCGGGGCGAAGTTCAGTGACAAGAGCTTCGAAGGGCTCAAGCACACCGACGTGCAGCTGCGGCAGAACCAGTACAAGGTGGCCCTGTACCCCAGCGGTGACTGGCTGGAGGGCGAGCAGAAGAAGGACACCCCAGCCGGCTTCGACTACCAGCTCATGCCGGTGCCGAGCCTCACCGCGTCGGACAAGCTGCCGGCCACCGCGCTGCGGGCGACCGCGGGCGAGGGCTACTTCGTCTCGGCCAAGAGCAAGAACCCCAAGGGCGGTCTGGAGTACATGCGCCAGATGCTGTCCAAGGAGGGCGCGAAGGGCTTCACCGAGGTGGTCAAGGCCCCGACCGTGGTCACCGCCGGTTCGGAGGGCTTCGCCTTCCCGCCCGGTGTGGCCAGCTCGCAGGCCGCTCTCAAGGCGGCCGGTCAGGACGTGTTCAACCTGTACTTCGACGGCTGGTACAAGGAGCTCGACACGGAGGCGCGCAGCGCCACCAACGAGCTGATGTTCGGCCGGATCAACGCGGACGCCTTCGTGGAGCGGATCCAGAAGCGCGCCGACGCGATCAAGAAGGACAGCTCGGTCGCCAAGTTCAAGCGCTGATCGATCGGAGCTAGGGTCATGCGGCACGGCAAGTATCCCTTCGTGGTCGGGTTCCTGTTCCTCCCGGTCACGCTGTACGTGACATTCGTGATCTGGCCGTACGCGCAGGCGTTCCAGATCTCGATGACCAACTGGCGAGGGCTCTCCGCCCCGCAGTGGGTGGGCTTCGACAACTACCGGAGGCTGCTCGACGACGGCGCCTTCTGGAAGGCGGTCCAGCACCACGGCGTACTGCTGCTTGCCCTGCCGCTGATCACGATCGCCATCGCGCTGTTCTTCGCCTTCCTGCTCAACGTGGGTGGCAAGAGCAGCGGCGGTCAACGCCAGGGGGTCTGGGGGGCGAAGTTCTACCGGGTGGTGTTCTTCTTCCCCCAGGTCCTGGCGGTGGCGATCATCGCGGTGCTGTTCCAGATGGTCTACCGGCCGAACGAGTCCGGTCTGATCAACGGTGTGCTGATGAAGTTCGGCCTGGAGCCGATCCTCTTCCTCATCAAGCCGAACCTGGCGCTCTGGTCGATCATCGCGGTGCTGGTCTGGCAGGCCGTCGGCTTCTACGTGGTGCTCTTCTCGGCCGGGATGGCCTCCATCCCGGGCGAGATCTACGAGGCCGCGGAGATGGACGGGGCGACGAAGGTGACGCTGTTCTTCCGGGTCACCCTGCCGCTGCTCTGGGACACGCTCCAGGTCGCGTGGGTCTACCTGGGCATCGCGGCGTTCGACGCGTTCGCCATCGTGGCCGTGCTCTCGGTGGACGGCGGTGGCCCGGACGGCGCCACCACCGTCCTGGCCATGGAGATCTACCGCAACGCGTTCGTCTACTCGAAGTACGGCTACGCCTCCGCGATGGGCGTGGCGCTGTTCTTCCTCACCCTCACGTTCGCGGCGCTGACGCTGCGGCTCACCAAGCGGGAAAGCGTGGAGTACTGATGAACCCGCAGTCGACGCTGCCGCCGACGCCGGCGGCGCTACCGCCGAAGACCGGCGATCCGTCCGCGACCGGCGGCCGGCGGGGCAGGGGCCCCCGTTCGGAGGTACGGCTCTTCGCCAGCCTCGGGCACATCGCGCTCGCCGTGTGGGCGGTGATCGTGATCGTCCCGATCCTGTGGACGTTCCTCGCCGCGTTCAAGAACACCAGCGAGATCTTCAGCAGCCCGTGGACCCTGCCGGCCGAGCTGCGCTGGGAGAACTTCGGCCGGGCGTGGACCAAGGCGAACGTCGGCCGGTACTTCCTCAACAGCGTCTTCGTGGTCGCGTGCAGCACCTTCGGCACCATGCTGCTCGGCTCGATGGCCGCGTACGTGCTGGCCCGTTACAAGTTCTGGGGCAACCGGGCGATCTACTACCTGTTCGTCTCGGGGCTGGCGTTCCCGGTGTTCCTGGCCCTGGTGCCGCTCTTCTTCGTGGTCAAGCAGCTCGGCATGCTGGACACCTACCAGGGCGTCATCCTGGTCTACATCGCCTACTCGCTGCCGTTCACGATCTTCTTCCTGGCCGCGTTCTTCAAGACGCTGCCGACTTCGGTCGCCGAGGCGGGGATGATCGACGGCGCGGGGCACACCCGGCTGTTCTTCCAGGTCATGATGCCGATGGCGAAGCCGGGCCTGATCAGCGTGGCGATCTTCAACATCATCGGCCAGTGGGCGCAGTACCAGCTTCCGTTGGTGCTGCTCTCCAACGCCAAGGACAAGTGGGTGCTCACCCAGGGCATCGCCGACATCTCGGTCAACGCCGGCTACGAGGCCGACTGGTCCGGGCTGTTCGCCGCGCTGACCATCGCCATCCTCCCGATGATCATCGTGTACGCGGTGTTCCAGCGGCAGATCCAGGCGGGGCTCACCTCCGGCGCGGTCAAGTAACTCCGGTCACCGCGCGTCGGCGCGGGCGTGCCACGAGCGCCAGAGCGCCGCGTACGCCCCGCCGGCCGCCACCAGGTCGTCGTGGCTACCGATCTCGGTGATCCGGCCGTCCGCCAGGACGGCCACCCGGTCGGCGTCGTGCGCGGTGTTCAGCCGGTGCGCGATGGCGATGACCGTCCGCCCGACGAGCACCGCCGCGAGGGCCCGCTCGGTCCGCCGGGCGGTGCTCGGGTCGAGGGCCGCGGTCGCCTCGTCCAGGATCAGCGTGTGCGGGTCGGCGAGCACCAACCGGGCCAGCGCCACCTGCTGGGCCTCGGCCGCGCCGAGCTGCCGGGCGCCGTCGCCGAGCGCCGTGTCCAGACCGTCGGGCAGCGCGTCGAACCAGTCGGCGCCCACCGTGGCGAGCGCGGCGCGCATCTGGTCGTCGGTGGCGTCCGGGGCGGCGAACGCGAGGTTGTCGCGGACCGAGCCGATGAAGACGTGGTGCTCCTGGGTGACCAGGGCGATCCGCCGTCGTCGTTCGGCCGGGTCCAGGTCGGTGACCGGGCAACCGCCGATGCTGACGACGCCCTGCCGGGGAGCGTCGATCCCGGCGAGCAGCCGGGCCAGCGTCGACTTGCCCGCGCCCGACGGGCCGACGATCGCCAGCCGTTCGCCGGGCCGCACCTCCAGGTCGATGCCGTGCAGCACGTCGTGGCCGTCGGCGTACGAGAACCGCGCCTCGGTCACGACGAGCCGCTCGCCCCGCGACGTGGCCGTGCCGCCGGGCGGCTCGGGCGGGACCAGCCCGACCCCGAGCACCCGGGCGTACGACGCGAACCCACGTTGCGCCTGCTCGGTCCACTGCAACAAGCGGTCCATCGGGTCGATGGCCTGTTGCAGGTAGAGCGCGGCGGCGACCACCGATCCGAGGGACACCAGGTCGGCGGAGAGCAGATAGCCGCCGACCAGGAGCACCAGGGCGATCGGCAGGGGATAGCTGGCCTCGACCACCGAGAAGAACACCGTACGCAGGGCGAGCGTCGCCCGGCGGGCCTGCCACACGCGGGCGACGCGGGCGGTGCCGTACCGGACGCGGTCGTCGGCCAGCCGCAGCGCCTCGACCGTGCGGGCGCCCTCGGCGGTCGTGGTCAACGCCTCGGTCAGCTCGGCCGCCTCCGCGCCCTCGGTGAGGTACGCGGAGCTGGCCCGCCGCAGGTACCACCGGGTCGCCGCCACGATCGACGGCAGCCCGGCCAGCGCCGCGAGCCCGAGCAGGGGGTGCAGCAGGAACACCGCGCCGAACAGCAACGTCAACTGCACCGAGGCGATGACGATGGTGGGCGCCACGTCCCGGACCGTGGTGCCGACGGTCGCCACGTCCACCGAACTGCGGGTCGCCAGGTCCCCGGCGCCGGCCCGCTCCACGACCGACACGGGCAGCGCGAGCGTCCGGTCGACGAACTGTTCGCGCAGCTCGGCGACGGCGCGTTCGCCGAAGCGGTGACCGGCGTACTGGGCGTACCGGGCGAGCAGCGCGCTCACCACGACGCAGCCGGCGATCGCCAGGGCCAGCCGGTCCACCGTCGCCACGCCCGCGCCGGCCGTGACCCGGTCGACGATGGTGCCCAGCAGCCACGGCGGGGCCAGCCCGGCGAGCGCGGCGGCGCTGTGCAGCGCCAGCACGACGCCGACCGCCCGGCGATGTCTGCTGATCATGTCCCGCAGGGCGTGGCGTACGGTGCCGCGGTCGGCGACCGGCAGGCGGCTCACTGGTACGCCTCCTCGGCGTCGGAGTGCTGCTCGTCATCGCTGCCCCGGGCCACCAGGTGCCGGTAACCGGGGACGTATTCGAGCAGGCCGTCGTGGGTGCCGGTGGCGGTGATCCCGCCCCCGGTCAGGTACGCGACCTCGTCGGCGCGGCCGAGCAGCAGGGGCGACGTGGCGAGCACAACGGTGGTCAGCCCGGCCCGCGCGGTCCGGAGCCGCTCGGCGATCCGGGCCTCGGTGTGCGCGTCCACGGCCGAGGTGGGGTCCACGAGGATCAGCACCTCCGGCTCGGCGAGCAGCGCCCGGGCCAGCCGTACCCGTTGGCGTTGACCGCCGGACAGCGTCCTGGCGCGGGGGTCCAGCGGGGTGTCCAGCCCGGCCGGCAGGGCGTCGACGATGTCGTCGGCCGACGCGGTCCGCAGGGCGGCGCGGATCTCGGCGTCGTCGGCGCCCGAACTCAGCACGTCGCGCAGCGTGCCGGCGAAGAGGTACGAGTCGTGGTCGGCGACCAGGATCCGGGCCCGGACCTCGTCGAGGGCGACTGCGGTCAGCGGTACGCCGCCCCAGGTGACGTCGCTGGTCACGTACCGGCCGAGCCGGTCGGCCAGCGCCACGGCGTCGGCCGGGTCGTCGGCGGCCACCGCGGTCAGCTGGCCGGCGCGTACCCTGAGCCCGGTCGACGGGTCGTGCAGGTTGGCGGGACCGGTCGGCGCGGGGACGGCGTGCGGGTCGCGGGCGCCGGGGACCCCGGCCGGCCACCGGCGGCCCGGCCCACCGACGTCGTCCGGGGCGAGCCGGAGCAGGCCGGCGATCCGTCGGGCGGCGACCCGACCCCGGATGAGCTGGTGACTGCCCTCCAGCAGGAACCAGACCGGCACGATCAGCGTCGCCACGTAGCCGTAGACGGCGACCAGCTCGCCGACCGTGACGTCGCCGGTGACGGCCATCCGCGCGGTCAGCCACACCACCGCCGCCAGGAAGAGGCCGGGGATGGCGACCGTCGCCGCGTCGATCCAACTGATCACCGCTCCGACGCGGTAGCCCTCGGCCCGCAGGGCCTGCGATCGGGCCGCGTACCGGCGGGCGAAGAGGTCCCGGCCACCCACCCCGGCGAGCACCCGGAGCCCGGCCACGATGTCGCCGGACCGGGCGGTCAGCGCGCCCTGCTGCCCGCGGTAGACCGACTCCGCCCGTTCGAGCCGGCGCAGCAGCGGCCCGACGACGAGCGCGACCGCCGGCACGCCCACCAGCACACAGAGCGCCAGCAGCGGGGAGATTGACCAGAGCACCACGGCGATGACCCCGTACGCGACGACCGCCCCGACCCCGGGGCCGGTCAGCGTCAGCACCTGCGCCGACCACTCGATGTCGGACCCGCCGACGGTGGCCACCTCACCGGCGGCGGAGCGGCGCGGCAGCGCCGCGCCGACCCGGGACAGGTGCCGCAACAGCACCTCGGCGGAGCGGGCCTTGGCGTCCTCCCGGATGAAGGTCATCGTGCGGTGCCGCATGATCCCCAGGTACGACAACCCCACACCCGCCACGACGATCGCCGCGACCCACAGGACCAGGGCAGGGGTGTCGCGGTCGCGCAGCCCGTCGTCGACGGCCCGGGCGATCAGGTAGGGCCGGACCGACAGCCCGACCATCCAGGCCGTGCCGAGCAGGCTGCCGCGCAGCACCCGGCCGGGCTGGCGACGCACCAGCCACCACAGGTACCGCATCGGACCACGGGTGTCGGGGGTGCCAGGGTCGGGGTGCGGGATCTGGACGGGCACTCGGTAACGCTACCGAGCGGCGGGCCGACCCACCGACCCGTTTTCCTGTCGGAGGGTGCAGGCAGAATCACATTCGTGCTGGTGGCGGTGGTGGCAGATGAGCAGGGCGGGGGAGAGCTGTGCCCGCTCGACGCCGCCGGCCGCCCCGCCGGCCCGACCGAGACCGTCACCGACCTCGCGTCCGCGGTGGCCGCCCGGGAGGCGGTCGCGCGCCCGCGTTGGGTCTGGGCGAGCGCGGGCACGATCTACCCGGCGCTGCTACGGGCCGGGGTGCGGGTCGAGCGGTGCCACGACGTGGAGTTGACCGAGGCGTTGCTGCTCGGGCACGCCGGTCGGTGGGGCGAGCCCCGCGCGCTGGCCGCCGCCTGGGCCCGCCTGACCGGCGGGCCGGTGCCGGCCGACCCGCCGCCGCGTGCCGCCGCGCCGCCCGGGCACGGCCAGGGCGCGCTCTTCGACACGCTGCCGGGCCCGCCGGGCCCGGGCCTTGAGGCACTGACCCAGGTGTACGCCGATCAGCTCGCCCGGGTCTTGCGGACCGAGCACCCCGGCCGGTTCCGGTTGCTGGTGGCCGCCGAGTCGGCTGGCGCCCTGATCGCTGCCGAGATGGGTGCCGCCGGGCTGCCCTGGCGTGCGGACGTGCACGACGAGATCCTCGCCGAGCTGCTGGGTGAGCCGTCCCCGGTCGGCGGGCCGCCGCGCCGGTTGGCCGAGTTGGCGGCCCGGATCGCCGACGCGTTCGGCGTCCGGCGGCTGCACGCCGACTCTCCGGCCGAGTTGCTCCGGGCGTTCGCCCGGGCCGGCGTGGAGCTGCCCAACACCCGGGCCTGGGTGCTGCGCGGCGTGGACCATCCGGCGGTGCCGTTGGTCCTGGAATACAAGGAGCTGTACCGGATCTGGACGGCGCACGGCTGGTCCTGGCGTGAGCAGTGGGTTCGCGACGGGCGGTTCCAGCCGGAGTACGTGCCGGGCGGGGTCGTCTCCGGCCGCTGGGCGACCCGTGGCGGTGGCGCGTTGCAGATCCCCAAGGTGATCCGTCGGGCGGTGGTGGCCGACCCGGGCTGGCGGCTGGTGGTGGCCGATGCCGGCCAGTTGGAGCCCCGCGTCCTGGCCGCGGTCTCCGGGGACGGGCGGTTGGCGGCGGCGGGTGGGGCCGGTGACCTCTATGCCGCGCTGGCGCGGGAGTCGTTCGGCGGTGACCGTCCCCGGGCCAAGGTGGCGTTGCTGGGCGCCATGTACGGGCAGACCGGCGGGGCGGCGGTGCCCGCGTTGGCGGTGCTGAGAAACAGCTATCCGACCGCGTTCGGCTACGTGGAGGCGGCGGCGCGTACCGGCGAGGCGGGCGGCCTGGTGCGGTCCTGGTTGGGTCGGACGTGCCCGCCGGGTGGCGTGGGGCCCGCCGACCCGGACGAGGGGCCGATCGACCCGGACGCCGCCGCTGACCGGCAGAGCCCGCGTGCGCGTGCCGCGCGGTCCCGGGGTCGGTTCACCCGCAACTTCGTCATCCAGGCCACCGCCGCGGAGTGGGCCTCCACGCTGCTGGCCACCCTGCGCGCCGAATTGGCCGGCACCGACGCCGAGCTGGTCTTCTTTCAGCACGACGAGGTGGTGGCGCACTGTCCCGCCGAGCAGGCCGAGGCGGTGGCGGCGGCGGTGAGCCGGGCGGGCGAGCGGGCCACCGCGCTGCTGTTCGGCGAGACTCCGGTGCGCTTCCCGCTCGACCTGTCCATCGTCGACTGCTACGCGGACGCCGCTTGACGCGGCCCCTGGCGCTGATGATCGACTCCAGATCGGCGACCTGGGGGTTTCCCGGCGTCGGGATGCCGCCACCTCGGCGATCGGGAGTGGATCACCCGTCCGTTGCGTAACGGTTGCACTATTTTCCCTTTTCGCCCCGCCACCCGTGCGCGGCTCTCCTCGTTGCAGTGTCCGTAGGAGGGGCCGGCCGGTCACGGTCGGTCCCGTGCTTGAGGGGGCCCAGCTGAACCGGATCGCAGGAATGATCATCGCCGCAGGTGGTGGACGCCGTATCGGCGGTCCCGAGGCGCTGCTGCACCAGGGCGAGAAGCCACTGGTCAACCAGATGATCGACACGATGACCGAGGCGGGCTGCGAGCAGATCGTGATCGTGCTGGGCGCCGCAGCCGACCAGGTCCGGGAGACCGCCGACCTGGGCAGGGCCACCGTGGTGGTCAACAAGGCGTGGGGCACCGGGGTCGGCTCGTCCATCCGCGCCGGCCTGGCCGCGATGGACGACGCGGGCATCGAGGCGGTGGTGGTGGTGCCGGTCGACATGCCGGGCCTGACCGCGGCGGCCGTACGCCGGGTGGCCGCGCTGCCGTACCCGGACGTGCTGGTCTGCGCCACCTACGACGGGCTGCGCGGCTACCCGATGCTGTTCGGCCGCCGACACTGGTCCGGCATCGCCACCCTGGCCAGCGCCGACGTGGGCGCGCGGCCGTACCTGCTGGCGCACAAGGACCAGATCGTCGACATCGCCTGCGACTCGGTGGCCGACGGCAGCCGGGTCGACAGCCCGGAGTTGATGGAGCTCTACGGCCTCACCGTCCCGCCGCAGCGCGTCGGCGTGTAGCGGGCGCTAGGGCTGGTCCAGATTGCCGGTCGCGGCGAGGCGTCGGTACCAGTGCGCGCTGTCCTTCCAGGTGCGCTCCTGGGTGTCGTAGTCGACCCGGATGATCCCGAAGCGGCGGTCGTAGCCGTAACCCCACTCGAAGTTGTCCAGCAACGACCAGACGAAGTAGCCGCGCACGTCGGCGCCCTGCGCGCGGGCCTCGGCCATCGCGCCGATGTGCCGACGCAGGTAGTCGATCCGCAGGTCGTCGTGGATCCGTCCGTCGGCAGCCACCTCGTCGTCGAACGCCGCCCCGTTCTCGGTGATCATCAAGGGCTGGCCGGGATGTTCGCGCTGGAGCCGCAGCAGCAGCTCGGTCAGCGCCGGCGGGTCGATGTTCCACCCCATCGCCGTGTACGGGCCGGGCTGCGGCAGGAAGTCGACGTCGTCGGCGCCCACCCACGGCGAGTGCGCCGACGCGCCGTGACCGTCGGCGTCCGAGCGGGCCGAGTGCCCGTCCCAGGCGCGGACCAGGGTGCTGGAGTAGTAGTTGACGCCCAGCACATCCAGCGGCACGGCGGCCACCTTCTCGTCGCCGTGGCGGACGAAGGACCAGTCCGTGACGCCGGCCGTGTCGGCCAGCAGGTCGGCCGGGTACGCCCCGTTCAGCATCGGCCCGAGGAACGCCCGGTTGGCCAGCGCGTCGATGCGGCGGGCCGCGTCGACGTCCGCCGCCGCGTCCGAAGCCGGGCGGATGACGTGCAGGTTCAGCGTCACCGACAACTCGGCGGCCGGCGCCGTCTCCCGGACCACGCGACCCGCCAGGCCGTGCGCGAGGTTCAGGTGGTGCACGGCCGCCAGCGCCGCCGCCGGCTCGGTCCGACCCGGCGCGTGCACGCCGGAGCCGTAACCCAGGTACGCCGAGCACCACGGCTCGTTGAGTGTCGTCCAGGTGTGCACCCGGTCGCCGAGCGCGGCGACGATCCCCGCCGCGTACTCCTCGAAGCGCAGCGCCGTGTCCCGTACCGGCCACCCGCCGGCGTCCTCCAGCTCCTGCGGCAGGTCCCAGTGGTACATGGTCGCCACCGGGCGGATGCCGCGCTCCAACAGGCCGTCGACGAGCCGGGAGTAGAAGTCCACGCCGGCCTGGTTGAACCGGCCGGAGCCGCCCGGCCGCACCCGGGGCCAGGAGATCGAGAAGCGGTACGCCCCCAGGCCCAGCTCGGCGATGTGGTCGAGGTCCTGCGGCCAGCGGTGGTAGTGGTCGGCGGCCACGTCACCGGTGTCGCCGTTCAGCGTCCGCCCCGGGGTGCGGCTGTAGGTGTCCCAGATGGACGGGCCCCGGCCGTCCTCGCTGGCCGCGCCCTCGATCTGGTAGGCCGCCGTGGCCGAACCCCACAGGAAACTCTCCGGAAAGGCATGTGCCGTCACTGTCCTGCCACCTCCGAGTGGTACGCCGACGATTCACCCGCCACCAGGTCCGCCCTGGCCACGCCGTCGCGGAAACTTACCTCGAACTCCGCGCCGGCCCCCTGACCGGGCGACGGAATCCGTACCCGCCGCCGCTGCCCCTCGGCCGGAGCGTAGAGGCACAGGCGGACACCGTCCGCCCAGTCGTAGTCGGGCCGGTCGGAGCGCGCGCCGAACGCGATGACCGCGCCCGGCCGGGCGAGCACCGGCAGGCTGTCGAACTCGTGCTTCTCGGTCACCCAGGCCGGACCGGTGAGCTGGGCGCCGGTCAGCAGGTGCGTCCAGGTCCCGGCCGGGACGTAGAAGGTGACCTGACCGTCGGCGCTGAGCACCGGCGCGACCAGCAGGTCGGAGCCGAGCATGTACTGCCGGTCCAGGTACGCGGCGGCCGGATCGTCCGGGAACTCCACGATCATCGGGCGCATCATGGGGATTCCGTCGCGGTGCGCCTCCTCGGCCGCCGCCGCCAGGTACGGCATCAGGCTGAGCTTGAGCCGGGTGAAGTGCCGCAGCACGTCGACGGCCTCCTCGTCGTACGCCCACGGGACGCGGTACGAGCCGGAGCCGTGCAGCCGGGAGTGCGACGAGAGCAGACCGAAGGCGATCCACCGCTTGAACACGGCCGGGTCGGGGGTGCCCTCGAAGCCGCCGATGTCGTGGCTCCAGTAGCCGAAGCCGGACGCCGCCAGGGACAGCCCGCCGCGCAGCGACTCCGCCATCGCGACGAACGTCGCCTCGCAGTCCCCACCCCAGTGCACCGGGAACTGCTGCCCGCCCGTCGTGGCCGAGCGGGCGAACACCACCGCCTCGCCCTCGCCGCGCTCGGTCTCCAGCAGCTCGAAGACGGCCTTGTTGTAGAGGTAGGAGTAGTAGTTGTGCATCCGCTGCGGGTCGGAGCCGTCGTGCCACACCACGTCGGTGGGGATGCGCTCACCGAAGTCGGTCTTGAAGCAGTCGACGCCCATGTCCAGCAGGACCTTGAGCTTGCCGGTGAACCAGGCGACCGCGTCCGGGTTGGTGAAGTCGACGAGCGCCATCCCGGCCTGCCACTTGTCCCACTGCCAGACCGAGCCGTCCGGGTTGCGGACCAGGTAGCCGGCCCGGCGGCCCTCCTCGAAGAGGTACGAGCGCTGCGCGATGTACGGGTTGATCCAGACGCACACCTTCAGGTCGCGTTCGTGCAGGCGGCGCAGCATCCCCTCCGGATCGGGGAAGGTCGCCGGGTCCCAGACGAAGTCGACCCAGTGGAACTGGCGCATCCAGAAGCAGTCGAAGTGGAACACCGACAGCGGCAGGTCCCGCTCGACCATCCCGTCGACGAACTCGGTCACGGTCTTCTCGTCGTACGACGTGGTGAACGACGTCGACAGCCACAGCCCGTACGACCAGGCGGGCACCCGGGCCGGTCGGCCGGTCAGCGCCGTGTACCGGCGCAGCACGTCCTTCGGGGTGGGCCCGTCGATGACGTAGTAGGTGAGCGACTGGCCCTCGACGCTGAACTGGTTCTGCGCCACGACCTCGGAGCCGACCTCGAACGACACGTGCTCCGGGTGGTCCACGAAGACCCCGTAGCCGGCGCTGCTCAGATAGAACGGCACGTTCTTGTACGCCTGCTCGCTGGCGGTGCCACCGTCGGCGTTCCAGATGTCGACGGTCTGGCCGTTCTTCACGAACGGGCCGAAGCGCTCGCCCAGCCCGTACACCGTTTCGCCGACGCCGAGGGCGAGCCGCTCGTGCACGTGCCGCCGGCCCTGGCCGTCGGTGACGATCCCGACGCTGCGCGCGGTGGACGCGGTGAGCAACCGGTCGCCGTGCCGGAACTGGACCCGCCAGCCGTCGACCAGCGCGACCCGCGCGGTCAGTTCGCCGGTGGTCAGCGACGCGGTGATGCCGGTGATGTCGACGGTGACCGGCTGGCCGCTGTCGGCGGTCAACTCGAAGTGCGGCTCGCGGGGGAGCCCGCCGCTGTGGTGACCGATGGTCACCCCGATGACGCCCGGCGCGGGAGAGAAGAACCGGACGGTGACGACGGGCCGGTTCAGGGTGTCGCCCCGACCGGTGATCTGACCGGCCGGCGCGAAGACGGTGAAGCCGCTCTGGTCCGGCTCGACCGATTCCACCGCGCCGGGGCGGAGCACGCTGACCCCCGGGCGCAGTTGCCAGTACCCGTCGGTGAACTTCACTTCTCGGCTCCTGCCGTGATGCCGCGCGCCAGAGTGCGCTGGAAGATGAGGAAGAAGAGGATGGCCGGCACCAGGCTGATCAGCGCGCCGGCGTTCGTCGTCGGGGCGTCCATCAGACGGTCGCCCTGCAACGAGGCGAGCGCGACCGGAATGGTCTGCGTCTGGTTGCCGATCAGCATGACCAGCGGGATGAGGAACTCGTTCCAGGTCCAGATGAAGAAGAAGATGAGGAGTACGGCCAGGGTGGGTCGCAGGTTGGGGAAGACCACCCGCCACAGCACCGTCCACTTGCCCGCGCCGTCCAGCGCGGCGGCCTCCAGCAGCGAGCGCGGGAAGGTGCCCAGGACCGAGGCCAGCAGGTACGTGCCGAAGGCGCTCTGGATCACGGTGAAGATGATGATCACCGCGAGCCGGGTGTTGTAGAGGCCGACCTCCTTCGCCACGTAGTACAGCGGGTAGATCAGCGCCTCCTGCGGCAGCATGTTGGCCAACAGGAACAGCCCGACGATCCACAGTCGGCCACGGACCCGACCAATGCCGAGGGCGTACGCGTTCAGCAGGGACACGAGGACGCCGAGCACCGCCACGGAACCGGCGATGAGCGCCGAGTTCCACAGCTTGAGCGGGAAGTCGACCTCGTTCCAGTACGTCCGCAGGCCCTTCGTGTAGAACTCGCTGGGCCAGCTCAGCGGCCCGGCCGACGAATAGTCACCGGGCGACTTGAACGCGTTGAGCAGCATGAACGCGAACGGCACCAGCATGACGAGCGCGCCGACGGTGACCAGGGCGAGCACGACCCAGCGGCCGACGCCACGGTGGTGCCGGTCGCGGGCGTGCCGGTGGACCGGCGTCGGGGCCGGGGCCGGGGTGAGCGTCACGGCCATGTCAGAACCCCCGGTCCCGGCGCTCGGTGCGCGCCTGCCACCAGATGAAAACCCCGGCCACCACGACGATGATCAGTGTGAGCACCGTGGAGATCGCCGAGCCGTAGCCGACCTGGAGCTTCTTGAAGAAGGTGTAGTAGGCGAAGTAGGACGGCACGTTCGTGGCGTTCTCCGGGCCACCCCGGGTGAGCGCGAAGATCGGCCCGAACACCTTCAACGCCGCGATGGTGCAGGTCAGGGCCACCACGAAGGTCTCCGGCCGGATCTGCGGCAGGGTGATCGCCCGGAACCGGTGCAGCCAGTTCGCGCCGTCGACCTCGGCCGCCTCGTACAGCTCCGGGTCCACCCGCTGCAACGCGGCCATGAACACGACCACCGGGTAGCCGATCTGCACCCAGATCATCACCGCCATCACGGCCGGCAGCGCCGTGTCCGGGTCGCCGAGCCAGTCGTGGCGCAGCGCGCCGAGGCCGACCGCGTCGAGCAGGCTGTTGAACGCGCCGTCGGGGCGCAGGATCCAGCCCCACACGATGCCGGCGACCACCACCGGCAGCACCTGCGGGAGGTAGAAGGCGGCCCGCAGGCCGGCGGCCGTACGCGGCTGGAACCGGCGGCCGATGACGTCGAAGAGCACCGAGGCGAGCAGCAGCCCGAGTAGGGTCGGCACCACCACCATCGCGACGATCATCGCCACGGTGTTGCGGAACGAGGCCCAGAACACCTCGTCGTCCAGCAGCCGCTGGTAGTTGTCGAACCCCACGAAGGTGGGGTCGCCGATGCCCGACCACTTGGTCAGCGACAGGTAACCGGTGCCGACCAGCGGCGCGCCGATCACCAGGAGGAACAGCGCCGCCCCGGGGATCAGATAGAGCCAGTACGCGGCGTCACGGCCGCGAGGTCGGCGGCGGGGCGTCGGCGGGGTGGGTGTCGCCGTCGGTGTGGTGGCGGCGACGGTCTCGGAGACTGCCATGGAAGATCCTTCCCGGCGGGGCGGGCGGGCGCTCCGGTTGTGCCGGTCACGCCCGCCGCTCGCCGTGTCACTTGCCGGTGATCTCCTTGACGCCATCGGCGTACGGCTTGGCGATCGTGTCGAGCACCTGGTCCGGGGACTTCGACCCGTTGATCAGGCCCTGGAAGCCGCCGACCAGCACGTCGTAGTAGCCGGGCACCGGCCAGTCCGGGTAGAAGGCCAGACCGTCCTGCTTGCTGACCGTGTTGAAGTCCTCGATCAGCTTGCGGTCCTTCGGGTCGCTGATCTTCGAGGCGTCGGCGGCGATCGGAACGCCACCGTTGTTGCCGATCAGATCCTGGATCTCCGGGCGCAGGGTGATGTCGATGAAGTCGTACGCCAAGCTCTTGGCCTTGCTGTTCGACGGAACCACCCAGATGTTGCCCGACGACCCGGCGTTGAGGGTGTTGCCGGGGAAGAGGAACGTGTCCCAGTTGGCCTTCATCTCGGTCTTGAACCGGCCGTACCACCAGCTACCCGAGACGATCATGGGGGTCTTGCCGGCGATGAACGCGGTGCCCATGTCCTCGGCCTTGAGGCTCGCCGAGTTCTTGGCGACGTAGCCCTTGCGCACCCACTCGGCGAACGTGTCCGCGCCGTACTTGAGCGGGTCGGCCTTGAAGTCGACCGGATTCTTGTAGAGCTGGTAGTTGTCGACGAACTGCCGGTCGGCCTTGGAGAGCGCCAACTGGTAGAAGAGCTGCCCGGCCGGGTACTCCGCGCCGGCCATGCCCAGCGGGGTGATCTTCTTGCTGACGAAGGTGTCCATCGCGGCGGTCATCTCGGCCAGCGTGGTCGGCACCTTGACGCCGTTGCGGTCGAACAGGTCCTTGTTGTAGTAGACCGTGACGTACTCGCCGTAGTTCGGCACGCCGAACCAGTTGCCCGACCCCATCACGCCCTTGTCGCTGTACCGCGCGGTGGTCTGCAGACTGGGGCTGAGCTTGCCGGCCCAGCCACGCTTGTCGGCCTCGGCGCTCAGATC
This sequence comes from Micromonospora sp. NPDC049801, assembly GCF_040656575.1. Lineage (NCBI taxonomy): Bacteria > Bacillati > Actinomycetota > Actinomycetes > Micromonosporales > Micromonosporaceae > Micromonospora > Micromonospora sp. NPDC049801. The sequence goes on from NZ_JBFAMS010000010.1 coordinate 87,743, forward strand.
GGTGAGCAGACCCTGCGACGACAGCAGGCCGGCCGTCGCGTTGCCCTTGTTGTATTCCATGATGTCCGGGCCCTCGGACGAGTTGATGATCATCCCGGCGTTCTGCTGGATCTGCTCGAACGCCTTGCGCTCGAAGCGCACCTCGACGCCCGGGTGCTCGGCCTTGAAGATCTCGATCGCCTTGTTCCAGCCGACCCCCATCGCGCTGTTCTCGCTCTCGTAGTGCCAGAGCTTGAGGGTCTTGGCCCCGCTGTCGTCCTCGCTCTCGCCGCCGCCGCAGGCGGCCACGGTGGTCGTCGCGGTCGCCGCCAGGGCGATCGCCGCGACGATCCGGCGAAATCGCTGCATTGCTATCCTCCTCGTTGAGTATCGAGCCCGGTATCTCACTGGGCCCGTCGTCGCGTTGCCGCGCGGCGGCGGGCCGTTTTTACTGGTCAGCCCCCATGGGGTCGCTCCGGTCGTGGTGCCGCGGTCGATCCCCGCACCTCCAGCGAGCACGGCAGCAGTTGCTGGTGGCGCTCGTCGCCGGGGCCGTCCAGGTGGCGTACCAGCGCCTCGATCGCGATCCGGCCCAGGGTCGATCCGGGCGAGGTCATCGCGGTCAACGCCGGGGTGGCCAACTCGGCGACCTGCGGCGAGGTGACCATGGAGACCACCGACACGTCGTCCGGCACCGACAGTCCGCGCCCGGTCAGCTCACCGAGGATGCCGAAGAGCGCCGTCTCGTTCATCGCCAGCAGGGCGGTCAGCTCCGGGGCCCGGGTGAGCGCGGCGGCCAGGGCCGCCCGCCCGCCGGCGGCGCTGTCCTCGGCCGGGATCATGATCGGTTCCAGGCCGTGGCCGGTCATGGCCGTGACAAACGCGTCCCGGGTACGCAACGCCGGGCCGTAACCGCTGGCCAGCGTCGCCGCCGAGTGGTTGACGTAGACGATCCGGCGGTGCCCCAGGCCGACCAGGTGCGCGACGGCCTCCCGCACGGTCTGGTCGAAGTCGATGTCGACGAAGGACAACCCGGTGGCGTCGCCGGTACGCCCGATCAGCACCAGCGGCACTCCCGCCTCCTGGAGCACCGTGACCCGCTCGTCGGCGAGCTGCACCTCCATCAGCACAACGCCGTCGAGCATCCGCTGACTGGCCAGCCGTCGCAGGTCGTCGAGGTCGCCACCGCCGACCGGCGAGAGCACGAGGTGGTAGCCGACCGCGCTGGCCGCGGCGGCGGCACCGGTGACGAACGCGGTCTCGGTGGCGCCCAGACCACGCTCGTCCATCGGCATCAGCAGACCCAGGATGCGGCTGCGCCGGCTGGCCAACCCCCGAGCCATGGCGTTGGGCTGGTAGTCCAGCTCAGCCATCGCCGCGAGCACCTTGGCGCGAGTGGCCTGGGAGATCGGCCGAGCGCCGGTGAGCACGTACGACACGGTGCTGACCGAGACCTGCGCAAGGCGGGCGACGTCGTGCATCGTGGCCACCGCCCACCTCCTCCGGCCCGGAGTGGAACCGCTTCGGGATGATCGTCGAAGCGTTTCGACGAAACGTTTCGACAGACGCTAGGTCACGTGTTACGGCACCGTCAATAGCCGATGTCGAAAAGGAGTCGGCGAGCTGGCACCGGCGATCCGCAGATGCCCGCCAGGGCACGGCTGCGCTGTGTGGAGCACGTGTCTGGGCGCGCCTCGGCGTGCCGGGGCAGCAACTTCACTGATGTTGCTGTCTCCGGCGAGGCTGAGGCAGCAACTTCGGTGATGTTGTGAGGATCTTGGGCGCGGGGCGCGGGGCGCGGGGCGCGGGGCGCGGGGCGCGAGGCGCGAGGCGCGAGGCGCGAGGCGCGTCGATCTTGCGTTTTCTGCGCCGACAAAACGCGCAAACCTCAACACTCCGTCGACCGTAACTGCAAGATCGGCGCGAGCGGTTAAGTCCTGCCTGGCCCTCGCCCGGACAGCGCGGCAAGATCGCACTCGATCCAGGATCTGGTGGTGTCAGCGCGACGTTAGGCCACTACATCCTGGATCGAGTGCGATCTTGACGTCGGCGGCACCCCGCATCGCGTCGATCTTGCACTTTCTGCGGCGACATAGGGCGCGAAGCAGGACGGATCGGCATCCGCAAGTGCAAGATCGGCGCGGTGAGCGCGGTGAGCGCGGTGAGCGCGGTGAGCGCGGTGAGCGCGGTGAGCGCGGTGAGCGCGGTGAGCGCGGTGGGGTGCGGGGTGGGTTTTTATACGTCTATGTTGAGGCGTTGTAGGACTGAGGGCGCGATCAGGCCGGCGGTGGAGAGCACCACGATCACGGTCAACACGGCGCGCAGGACGACGACCTCGGTCTTGCTGCCGGTGCGCAGCGCGATGCTGTTCGGGAGGCCGATCATCGTCCACATGCGGCGGCGGATCGGAATCGGCCAGAGGATCGGCACCCCGGCCCTGGTGATCATGTCGCCGAGGATGTGCACGAGGCAGCCCACCCCGACGGCCGTGCCGATCAGCGGATAACCGCGTCCGCCCGGCAGGTTGGCGAAGGTGAACCAGGCGGCCCCGGCCGACGCGAGCGTCACGATCACCCAGCCGGCCCGTTCGGCCCACTCGTCGAAGAGCCCGCGCAGGGCCAGGCCGAACATGAAGAACAGGATCGTGATCACCGCCCACTTGCCGTACGCGGCGCAGAGCGCGGTGGTGCCCCAGCCGACCAGCAGCGTGAACGGGAGCGTGTGGGTGAGCGTGCGGTGCCCGTTGTTGCGACGCGGGTCCTTGCTGAGCTTCGTCGCGTAGTAGACGCCGAGTGAGATCTTCTCCATCACCTCGGCCACGAAGAGCGAGAAGACCCCGAACGTGCGGGCGACGGTAGCGCCACCCTGGTTGCGGGTCACCTTGCCGGACAGGTCGAGGTCGGGAAAGAGCGCCCCACCCGCGCACACCGCCGTACCCACCGCCAGCGCCAGCGGCGACTGGTGGTAGTCGGCGAACTGGTCCAGCGCCCAGGACCCGGCCAGCCATACCGCCGCGCCGGACAGCGCGTGCGACGGTCCCATCATCTTCGGCTCACCCTCCCCAGGGATCTTGAGCGCCAAAACTACGCCACTGTAGCCAGCACCGGTGTCGCAGGGGCGTCAGTTGACCCGTCCACAGCGGACAGTGTCAGAGGGTGGGCGTGAAGCTCTGCCGGATCATCACGAAGTATGCCGCGTTGACCTGCCAGTCGAACTCCTTTGTCAACCACGAGACGGTGTAGGCGTGTCCGGCCGAGGTGTTGGCGAGCAGCCGGATGCTGTGCACCCGTTCGCCGGCGGCGTTCTCCCAACTGCACTCCCAGAGGGCCCCGCCGTCGAACACGTCCAGCGCGGAGATGTCCAGCTTGCGGTAGCCGGGGAGCGCGTCGGCGGCGACGAGCCGCTCCTCCTGGGCCCTCAGGTGCGCCAGCGGATCGGTCCGTGCCGGTCCCGCCTCGACGCTGAGCACGCGCGCACCGCTGGGCTCCCGGAAGCAGGTCACCGCCCCTTCGGTCCAGCGTGCCCAGCCCACCGGGGCGGCGATGCGGAAGCCGGTCGGGTCGGTGTGCCAGGTCCAGCCGTCCCGTAGCCCGTACCGCGCGTCCTTCGGTGGTGGGGTCGAGGGCACCGGCGTGGCCGTCGGTGGCGGGGGCGTGGCGCAGGCGAACGCGGCCGGTCGGGTGGCGGTCGCGCCGCCGCCGGAGCCGGACGGTGGCGTGCGGTCGTCCGAACGGTGCAGCAGCGCCGCCGTGACGCCACCGGTGACGAGCAGGGCCACCGCGGTCGCCGCCCCGCCCCAGGCGATGACCCGTCCGCGTCGGCCCGCGGCGCGGTCCCTCGGGCGACGGATCGACGTCGCCGGGTCCGGCGCGGGATCCGGAGCGCGGACCGGGGCGGACGCGGCGGCCCGGGCCGCGCCGCGGACCGCCGCCACCGCGGTGGACCGTGCCGGCGGGGGCTGGTCGTGGTCGGCCGCCGCTGCCGCCGCGCGCAGCAGCGGCTCGGCCTCGGCGGCGGTCAAGCGCCGCCAGGGATCGCGCTGCAACAGGCCGCTGATCACCGGGCGCAGGGGGCCGGCCCGGCGCATCGGATCCGGCGGCTCGGTGGCCAGCGCGCTGAGCGTCGCCATCGCGCTGGACCGGGCGTACGGGGACTGCCCCTCGACCGTCGCGTAGAGCGTCGCGCCCAGCGACCACAGGTCGGTACGCGGGTCCGACACACCGTCGCGCGCCCGCTCGGGTGCGACGAACTGCGGGGAGCCGAGGACCAGGCCCGGTCCGGTCATCGCCCCGTCACCACCGTCGAAGGTGGCGAGGCCGAAGTCGGTGAGCACCACCCGCCCGTCGTCGGCGACCAGCACGTTGTGCGGCTTCACGTCGCGGTGCAGGACACCTGCGGTGTGCGCGGCCCGCAGCGCGGCGAGCACCGCAAGCCCGATCTGGGCGGTGCGGGTGGGGTTGAGCGGACCCTCGGCGTTGATGATCTGCTGCACCGACCGGGATGCCACGTACTCCATCACGATCCACGGGTTCTCGCCGTCGTGCACCACGTCGTACAGCCGGACGACGTTGGGGTGGTTGAGCCGTGCGGCGGTGCGCGCCTCGCGGAGCGTGCGCAGCCGTAGCTCCGCCCGCTCGGCCTCGGCCAGCCAGGCCGGCGGCACGACCTCCTTCACCGCCACGTCCCGGTGCAGCATCTCGTCGCGGGCCAGCCACACCCGGCCCATCCCGCCGGTGCCGACCAGGTCGAGCAGCCGGTACCGACCCGCGATCAGCAACTGCTGCACGGTCGCTCCCCCTCGGTCACCCTGCGTTACACGATAGCCACCGTCGCCGATTTTCTCATCCGCTGAGCGGCCTCGATCCACGCCGGACGGGGGGCCGGGCACGGCCATACGGCGCAGGTCAGCGGGGTGGTCGGAAACTGTTTCGCAGAATGGCCCAGTCCCCGTCCGCGGTGTTCCAGTCGCGGTCGTCGGTGATCCAACCCAACGTCCAGCGCGACTCACCCACAATCTGTTGCCGGGCGTGGATCCGCGGACCGTCCGGGGCGTCCCACCGACACTCCCACTCCGCGCCGGTGTCGCCGGGGGCGAGCCGGATCTCGTCGTAGCCGGGCAGCGCGCCGGCCCGAGCGGCCTCGTCGCGGGCCGCCCGTAATCGGGTCATCGGGTCGGCCGCGCCGCCCTCGGCGACGCTCAACGCCCGGCCGGTTGCCGGGTCCTGGAAGCAGGCCACCGTGCCCTCCTGGGAGTAGTACCAGGTCGCCGGGACGGAGACCCGGAAGCCGGTGGTGTCGGCATGCCACACCCATCCCGGTGGCGGCCGGAACCGCTCGCCCGCGGCGGGTGATCCGACCGTGACCGGCGCGCCGACGACGTCCGGGCGGACGCACGGGAACGGCGGCGGGGGCACGTCGCGGCCACCGGGCGGCGGCCGACCCGGACCGCCGCGGTGCGGGCCGCCCCGGTCGTCGCCGTACTCCCCGTCCGGCCCTCGACCGTCGTCCACCTGTCCCGTGGTCGGGGTGGTGGTCGGCCCGGCGGTGCCGGTCGGGGCGTCGCCGGCCACGGCCAGCGCGGTGCCCACCCCGGCGGCGGCCGCCACGAGCAGTGCCGTGACGACCAGCGCGGCCCGCCGGGCCGCTGGCCGGCGGGCCGCTCGCCCCGTCGTGCCGGTGGCGGCGTCCGGCGGGTACCGGACGTCCGGCTCGTCGCTCGGGCGATCATCGAGAGGAGCGTCTCCGGGTGGGTCGACGCCGGAGCCGATCGGGTCGGGCACGGGCTGCGGGGCGGTGGAGTGGGCGACCTCCCCGGAAGTGGACGAGATGCCGGTCGGGCCCGCGGCGGCGCTGAGCAGCCGGCGGGCCTCGTCGTGGTCGAGACGGTCGTGGGGGTCGCGGCGTAGCAGCCCGTCGAGTACCGGCGCGAGCGGACCGGCGTGCGGGGCCGGGTCCGGTGGACCGGCCGCCAGCGCGCTGAGGGTGGCCATCGCGTTGCTGCGGGCGTACGGGGAGCGGCCCTCCACGGCGGCGTGCAGGGTGGCGCCCAGCGACCACAGGTCGGCGGCCACCGTGGACACTCCCTCCGCGGCCCGCTCCGGCGCGACGTACTGCGGGGAGCCGAGCACCATCCCGGGGCGGGTCATCGCGCCGTCCCCGCCGTCGAAGGTGGCCAGTCCGAAGTCGGTGAGCATCACCCGGCCGTCGTGGGCGACCAGCACGTTCTGCGGCTTGATGTCGCGGTGCAGCACCCCGGCCGTGTGCGCGGCCTCCAGGGCGTCGAGCAGGGCCAGGCCGATCCGGGCGGCGCGGGCCGGCTCCAGGGGTCCTTCGGCGTCGAGGACGTCCTGCAGGGTGCGCGACGGGACGTACTCCATCACGATCCACGGACTGCCCTCGACCTGGACGACGTCGTAGAGCCGGACCACGGCGGGGTGGTTGAGCCGGGCCGCGGTGCGCGCCTCGCGCAGGGTGCGCGAGCGCAGCTCGGCCCGCTCGTGGTCGGCCAGCCAGTTCGGCGGTACGACCTCCTTGACCGCGACCTCGCGGTGCAGCATCTCGTCGCGGGCTCGCCAGACCCGACCCATGCCGCCGCGGCCCACCAGGTCGAGCAGCCGGTACCGACCGGCGATCAGCACCTGCGCACGCTCCTCCTCGGCCGCTGTCCGGTGTACACCCTAACCAGCGGATCGGAAGGTACCTATAGGTCGTCCGACGAATCTCAGCAGGCGGCGTGGTCGGCGGCGGCGAGCAGATTGCCCTCCGGAATGGCGATCCGGTGCCGTCCGCCGGCCAGTCGGGCGGCGGCCCGGCGAGCCTGTAGCGGGCCGTGTTCGCGGCGGGCGGTGGCGTAGCTGGCGGCGGTGCGGGCCGCGATGGTGGCCCATCCGTAGCGTTCGCCGACCATGGTCCGGGCCCGTCGGGCGACCCGCCGGGCGAAGACCTCGTCGCCGAGCAGTCGGTCGACCGCGCCCGCGAGGGCGACCGGGTCGCTGTGCGGGAACGTCACGCCGGTGACGCCGGGCTCGACGATCTCGGCGAGGCCGCCGGTACGGGCCACCGCGAGGGGTGCTCCGGCCGCCGCGGCCTCCAGGGCCACCATGCCGAACGGCTCGTAGAGGCTGGGGACCACCGTCGCGTCGGTGGCGCCGAGCACCGCCGGCAGTTGGGTGGCGTCGAGGAAGCCGGTGAAGCGGACGGTCGAGCCGAGCGCCAGGCGACGGGCTTCGGCCTCCAACTCGGGGCGGTACGGGCCGTCGCCGGCGATCACCACGCGCAGCCCGGGGTGCCGCTCGCGCAGTCGGGGTACCGCGTGCACGAGGTGCTGGACGCCCTTCTCGTAGACCAGCCGGCCGGCGTACCCGACCAGCGGACCGTCCGCGGCGAACCGGGCGCGGGCCGACGCGACCGCGCGTGGTCGGGCCCGCCACGCCCGGTCGTCGACCCCGTTGGGGACCACGTCGACCAGCCCGCCCGGTACGTCGAACAGCGAGCTGACCTGGTCGCGCATGTAACCCGAACAGGTGATCACGCGGGTGGAGGCCCCGCTGAGCCAGTGTTCGACGCCGTGGATGGTGCGGTTCATCTCCTCGGGCAGCCAGCCCTGGTGTCGCCCGGCCTCGGTGGCGTGCATGGTCGTGACCAGCGGCAGGTCGAGATGTTCGGACAGCGTCACGGCGGTGTGGGCGACGAGCCAGTCGTGGGCGTGGATGACGTCGTAGGCGCCGGCCTGGGTGGCGCGCAGGGCGGTGCGGGTGAGGGTGTGGTTGAAGGCCATGGTCCACGCCAGCAGCGAGCCGGTGGCCAGGGGGAAGGCGACGGGGTCTTCGGGGGCGCGCAGGATGCGGACGCCGTCGGCGTACTCCTCAAGGGGTGCGCCCTCGGCGTGGCGGGTGACGACGGTGACCTCGTGCCCGGCGGCGGCCAGGGCCACGGACAGGGCGTGGACGTGGCGGCCGAGGCCGCCGACGAGCACCGGCGGGTACTCCCACGACAGCATCAGCACCCGTAGCTGGCGGGCGGGGTTGATGTCGATCACGTGGGCATCGGGTGACATGCGGCCCCCTTTGAGTTGTCCCCGGGCGCGCGCCGACCGACACCGGAGTCGATGTCGCCGTCGCGTCTGGATCGGGGCCAATCCTGCCGGCGCCGAGATAACCAGCGGAGACACCGCCGTTGCGGTCATGTAAAGCGCTACTGGCCTTTTCGGCGCACCCGCAGCAACTCGGCCACCGACCACGCCTGGAACGGGCAGCCGGTCGCGGAGTGCGGCGCGACACCGTCGGCCGTCTCACTTACCGATCCTAGCCCATATTCGGTCAGATGGGACTCAATGCCAATCAATGCGTCATCGACTGGCATCTTGCCCCGACGAGTGGCGTCCACGTACGGGCCGAGCAGCCACGGCCACACCGTGCCCTGGTGGTAGCCGCCGTCCCGCTCGGCCGGGCCGCCCCGGTGGCGACCCACGAACTCGGCCGCATCCTCCGCGAGGCTGCGCGGCCCGAGCGGGGTGAGCAGCCCGTTCGCGACCCGGCGCAGCGTCGCCTCGTCCGGCTCCAGCGGCGCGAACGGCAACGACCAGGCCAGCAACTGGTTGGGCCGCAGCGCGTCGTCGTCGTGCAGGGCGGCCCCACCCAGCGGGTACGCCGGCGCGGGCGCGTCCAGCACGTCGTGCAGCCACCCGGTCGGGGCGGGGAACCGCTCCCGGAACGAGGTGGTGGCCCGCCCGTGTAGTCGCCACAGCTCGCCCGCGTCCTGCCCGGCCAGCTCGGTCAACTCGGCGAGCCCGGCCAGCCCGTTGATCCACAACGCGTTGACCTCGACGGGCTTGCCCGTGCGCGGGGTGACCGGCACGCCGTAGACCCGGGCGTCCATCCAGGTCAGGGCGGTGCCCGGGGCGCCCTGGGTGAGCAGCCCGTCGGCCGGGTCGACGGCGATCCCGTACCGGGTGCCGGCGACGTGCGCGTCGATGACCCCGCGCAGCGCGGGCAGCAGCTCGTCGCCGAGATCGGTGTCGCCGGTGACCGTCACGTGCCGGCTCACCGCGTGCAGGAACCAGAGGGTGCCGTCGACGGTGTTGTACTCCACCCGGCCGGTGTCGGCCGTGTTGGCGAGCATCCCCTCGGAGAGGGTCGCCGCGTACGCCCGCAGCAGCTCCCGCCCCTCGGCGGCCCGACCCGTGCAGAGGAACAGCCCCTCGTACGAGATCATCGTGTCCCGCGACCAGGCCCCGAACCAGGGATAGCCGGCCACCACGTCGACCGCCGCCTGCCGGGTACGGACCACGAACGCGTCGGCGGCCAGCGCCAGCGTCGCGTCCACGTCGTCGGCCGGCTTCGCCGTCGCCACCACCTGCCGGTTGCGTCGCCGGGCCGTCGCCACGATCTCGACGGCCGGCGGCGGCTCCTCGTCCAGCGGAGCGGCCCAGGCCCGCACCGACACCGTGTCACCGGGGCGTTCCAGATCGCCGGCGAAGCGGCCCGCGTACCAGACGTCCTCGTCCGGGTGCAGGCCCCGGTTGGCCTCCTCGCGGTGGTGCACGCCCAGCCACCACTGCCCCTCCGGCGTCCAGCCGGGGCCGGCCAGCCGATATGCGCCCTCGACCACCGCGCCGTCGGCCACCGCCTCGACCTGCGGCGTCGGCCCGTCAGCCCGCCGCTCGCCGTGCGCGTCGCGCCAGGTGCAGGCGGCGGACAGCTCCAGCCGTACCGGACCGCCGGCGACCAGCCGGTGCACCACGGCCACGCAGGAGCGGCCGGGCAGCATGGCCAGCTCGCGTTCGATGACGACCGCGCCGATCCGCCACCGCCAGCGGGGCAGCCCGTCGACCAGCTCGAAGCGCTCCAGCAGCTCGAATCCGCGCGGGTCGACGTCGCCGGAGGACCACTCGTGCGCGCCGAGGCGTACCCGCGCCCCGGACGGCAGGGTGACGGCCGGGTCGAGGCTGACCAGTCCCACCTGGCGGGACGCCGGCGTATCGCCCGGCACCACCAGAAGGCCGTGGTAGCGACGGGTCCGCAACCCGCCGACGGTGCCCATCGCGTACCCGCCGAGGCCGTCGGGCACCAGCCACTCCCGGCTGGACGCGCTGGTCAGGTCGCCGCAGACCTGCGGTCCGAAAATAATGTCGATCAACTTTCCTCCACCGCCGTCGAGGTGTAACACGCCACGGCGAGAATGGCCGCTGTGGTGAAGTACCGCGGCGACGTCAAAGATGTGCACGTGATCACTGACGGATCGTCCTCCGACGCCTCGCCACCCGACGCTGAGCGGCTTCGGCTCGCCCAGGCCGACTCGGGGGAGCAGGACTGGCGTGCATGGGGTCCCTATCTGTCCGAACGGGCGTGGGGGACGGTACGGGAGGACTACAGCGAGCACGGTACGGCGTGGGACTACTTCCCACACGACCATGCGCGGTCCAGAGCCTACCGGTGGAATGAAGACGGCATGGCCGGCGTCTGCGACGACCGACAGACGTTCGCGTTCGCCCTGGCGCTCTGGAACGGCAAGGACCCGATCCTCAAGGAGCGGATGTTCGGCCTCGGTGGTGACAGCGGCAACCATGGGGAGGACGCCAAGGAGTACTGGTGGTACCTCGACAGCACCCCGACGCACTCCTGGATGCGCTGGCGCTACCACTACCCGCAGGCCGCCTTCCCGTACGACGAACTCGTCGCGGTGAACGCGCTGCGCGGCCGGGACGACACCGAGTACGAGCTGGTGGACACCGGGATCTTCGACGACGACCGGTACTGGGCGGTGACCGTCGACTACGCCAAGGCGTCCCCGACCGACCTGTGCATGGTGATCACCGTCGCCAACCGGGGCGACGCGGCGGCGACCCTGCACGTGCTGCCCACCTTGTGGTTCCGCAACACCTGGGCCTGGGGGCTGCCCGGCGGCGACCGGATTCCCCGGCTGACCGGGGAGGGCACCCGGCTGGTCGGCGAGCACCGGGTGCTCGGGCAACTGCTGCTCGAAGGCGACGGCGGCCCGGTGCCGCTGCTCTGCGACAACGACACCAACGCCGAGCGGCTCTGGGGCCTGGCGGGTCGCTCGCCGTACCCGAAGGACGGCATCAACGACCACGTCGTCAACGGCGCGCCCACCGTCAACCCGGCCCGCGAGGGCACCAAGGGCGCGCTGCACTACGTGCTCGACGTGCCGGCCGGCGGTCAGCGCCAGATCCGGCTGCGGCTGACCCGTACCGCGTCGCCTCCGGCCGCCGCCCCGCCGCCCCCGGCCGACCTGCGCGACGGCTTCGAGTCGGTGGTGTGGGCCCGACGGGCCGAGGCGAACCGCTTCTTCGCCAACGTGATCCCGGAGGCCGCCACCGCCGACGAGGCGCTCGTCGCCCGGCAGGCCATCGCGGGACTGATGTGGGGCAAGCAGTTCTACCACTTCGACGTCAAACGCTGGCTGGACGGCGACCCCGGGTCGACACCGCCGGCCGGGCGTCGGCACGGGCGCAACAGCGCCTGGTGGCACATGACCAGCTTCGACGTGATCTCCATGCCCGACCCCTGGGAGTACCCCTGGTACGCGGCCTGGGACCTGGCCTTCCACTGCGTGAGCATCGCCCGGGTCGACCCCGGCTTCGCCAAGGAGCAGATCCTGCTCCTGCTACGCGAGTGGTACCTGCACCCCAACGGGCAGATCCCGGCGTACGAGTGGGCGTTCGGCGACGTGAACCCGCCGGTGCACGCCTGGGCGGCGCTCAAGGTGTTCGAGATCGACGGCGGTAAGGACTTCGAGTTCCTGGGCCGGGTGATGCACAAGCTGCTGCTCAACTTCACCTGGTGGGTCAACCGCAAGGACACCGGCGGCAACAACGTCTTCGAGGGCGGCTTCCTCGGGCTGGACAACGTCGGACCGTTCGACCGCTCGGCGGCGCTGCCGGTGGCCGGCGTGCTGGAGCAGTCCGACGGCACCGGCTGGATGGCCATGTACGCGCTCAACCTGCTCGACATGGCCATCGTGCTGGCCGAACACGACCGGACCTGGGTGGACACGGCCACCAAGTTCTTCGAGCACTTCCTCTACATCGCCGCCGCCGCGTACGAGCAGGGGCTGTGGGACGACGAGGACGCGTTCTTCTACGACGTGCTGCGGCTCGCCGACGGCACGAAGGTGCCGCTGAAGGTCCGCTCGGTGGTCGGGCTGCTGCCGCTGGCCGCCACCACCCGCCTCACCGCCAAGACCCTGCACCACCTGCCGGAGCTGGGCGCGCGGCTGCGCTGGTTCCTCACCAACCGCCCGGAGTACGCCGAGGTCATCGGCACCCGACGGATCGGCCCGGACGGCCGCCAGCAGCGGCTGCTGTCCATGGTCGGTCAGGAGCAGGTGGTCCGGCTGCTCGCCCGGATGCTCGACACCGACGAGTTCCTCTCCGACTTCGGCCTCCGTACGTTGTCCCGCGCACACCTGGACAAGCCGTTCTCAGTCAATCTCGGCGGGCAGGAGTTCTCCGTGGGCTACGAGCCGGCCGAGTCGACGAGCGGCCTGTTCGGCGGCAACTCGAACTGGCGCGGGCCGATCTGGATGCCGACGAATTTCCTGCTGATCAGCGCGCTGCGCGACTACGCCGCGTTCTTCGGGGACTACCTCCAGGTGGAGTATCCGACGCGCTCGGGGGTGAAGCTCTCGCTGGACGAGATCGCCGACGACCTGTCGAGGAGACTGATCTCGCTCTTCACCCAGGACGACTGGGGTCGCCGACCGATCTACGGCGCGGCGCGGCTGTTCCAGACCCACCCCGACTGGCGGGACCTGGTCGCCTTCCCCGAGTATTTCCACGGCGACAACGGCGCCGGACTGGGCGCTTGGCACCAGACCGGCTGGACGGCTCTGGTCGCCGACCTGATCCTCACCCTGCGCCGTTGATCCAGCCCACGCCCACGCCCACGCCCACGCCCACGCCCACGCCCACGCCCACGCCCACGCCCACGCCCACGCCCACGCCCACGCCCACGCCCACGCCCACGCCCACGCCCACGC